>DATDJP010000056.1:0-47063 GCA_036520475.1 Polyangiaceae bacterium
GTGAGCGATCTCGTGCGCGAGCACGGCGCGGAGTTCCCGCGGCGTCAGCAGGCGGACGATGCCTGCAGTGACGGCGACGACGCCGTGCCCTGGGTTCCGACCGGTGGCGAACGCGTTCGGCTGCTGCTCGGCAATGACGAAGACGCGCGGCTTCGGGATGCGCGCGCGCTCGGCCAGCTCGCCGACCATGGCGTGCAGCTCCGGCGCTTCGCCCGGCGCCACTTCCCGTGCGCGATGCAGGGTGAGCACCAGGCGGTCCGAGAAAAAGTACGCACCCAGGTTCATCAGGGCGGCGATTGCCGCAAAAACATAGGTCAAACCGGGTGCGAACACCCTCCCCACACCCACGACGAGCGCAGATAGGGCGCCCAGCAGCACGATGGTTTTTATCTGATTCTTCATGGCTTTCGAGGCGTTGAACACAGCCACCCCGCCGGGTTCCAGGCCGACGAGCGGATCGTCAGCGACCTGCGCCAGCCTGGCGGGGCTGATGCACGGGCTACAATGCGCATTCGTGAAATGACGGACCAGCAGGAAGTTTTCACGCTACATGTCGGTTTTTCCGACATGCTGTCCTCCGGAGAAGCGCCGTGGAATGGCTGAACTACCACCACCTCCTCTACTTCTGGACTGTCGTGCGCGAGGGCGGTTTGGCGCCCGCCGCCCAGAAGCTCCGGTTGTCCCACCAGACGGTCAGCGAGCAGATTCACGCGCTCGAGGCCGCGCTCGGTGAGCAGCTCCTCCGGAAACAGGGCCGCCGTCTGGTGCCGACGGAGGTCGGCCAAATCGCGTACCGATACGCCGACGAAATCTTTTCGCTCGGGGGCGAGCTGCTCGACACGATTCGTGGCAGGCCGACGGGACGCCCGCTACGCTTGGTGGTTGGCATTGCGGACGTGGTGCCCAAGCTGATCGCGCTGCGCCTGCTCTTGCCGGCACGTCAGCTGAGTCAACCGGTGCGGCTCATCTGCCGCGAGGCAAAGCCCGATCGCTTACTCGCGGAGCTGGCGCTGCACACGCTGGACGTCGTGCTCTCCGACGCCCCGGTCGGGAACAATGTCAGCGTGCGCGCCTTCAATCATCTGCTCGGCGAGTCGTCCGTCACGCTGCTCGCTGCGCCGAACCTGGCGAGCTCGTACCGGGGCGAGTTCCCGCGTTCGCTGGACGGCGCTCCCTTCCTCTTACCTGGGGAGAATACGTCGCTGCGGCGTTCGCTCGAGCAATGGTTCCGCGCGCTCGAGATCCACCCGCGCATCGTCGGCGAATTCGACGACAGCGCTCTGCTCAATTCGTTCGGCCAGGAGGGCGCCGGCGTGTTCGCGGCCCCGACCATCATCGCCGACGAGCTGGCACGCCAGTACCGCGTGAAGACCATCGGCGTCGCCGACACGCTCCGCGAGCGCTTCTACGCCATCACCGTGGACCGCCGGCTCAAACACCCCGCCGTGATCGCGATTTCCGAGAGCGCCAAACACGAGCTCGCCGGCGCCTCCTAAACGTCATGGACGCCCCACCCGCACCGCAAACCCAACACGCCTCACCGACCGCACACCCATACCGCCGCTCATCCGGTCGCTCTGATTTGCCGCCACGGCGCCGAGGAAACGCCAAGACCTCGCCAGGAGATTGGGGATTGGGGTTGAACCTTGCTCGACACTCCCGTCGATCAAACGGCTTGGACGCGCTCACGTGCCCCGTCGTTTGATCGACTCCCTCAGCCGCACAGGGCTCAACCCAAAAATCTGGTGGCGAGGTCTTGGCGTCCGATGGCGTCATGGCGGCCAAAAAACCTACCTATAAAACCTACCTATACGGCCGACACTACCAGCGCGGCCGATGCTACGCGCCGTGAACCACGCTGCCGTCAGTGCGCTGCGAGCACGCCGTTGGTCGCCTGGCGTGGGACAACGCGTGCCGAGGGGGGTGCGAACTGGGGCGTGCCCATGCCGAGCGAGAGGATCGAACGACGCATCCCTTCTTCGAGAGCGATGTGCGGCCGGAAGCCGAGCTCGCGTTTCGCCTTTTCGATCGAGCAGGCGATGGTCTTGTTCATCTCCGACAGTACGTGGATCTTCATGTGATAGAGGCCCAGCGTCTGGAGCGTTTTGTCCACGAGCCACGCCACCTCGCTCATGATGCCCGGGAGGCGCATGCGCTTGTGCGCGACGGGCAACGCGAAGTCACGCTCCAGCACACGCTCGATGGTGTCGAGGATCTCGTTCATGGAGTATGGCCGTTCATCCGCGATCCAGTACGTGCCGCCCCGCGCCGCATCGACGCGTTCGCAGCGCAAGAGCCCCTGGCAGATGTTGTCGACGTACGCCATCGAGCGCCGGTTCTCGCCGTTACCGACGATGGGCGCTTTACCCGCCTGAATCATCTCGAAGAACAGCTTCTGCCGCGGCGGCTGGCGCGGCCCGTAGAACCACGGCGGCCGGATGATCACCGTTTCGAGCGCCGACTCGCGGCCAGTGGCGTTCACGAGCTGCTCCGCGAGCATCTTGCTGTGCCCGTATTTCATGTACGGGTTGTACGGAGACGACTCGTCGAACACGTGGTCCGAGCTCGGATTGGTGCCGATCGGCGAGTTCGAGGAGACGTGGACGAAGCGCCGCACCTGCTCCCGCTTGGCGAGCTCCAGGAGCCGCCGCGCGCCTTCGACGTTCACGGCATAAAGCTGCTTCGTGCCCTGCGTCGGATGAATCACGCCCGCGGCGTGAAACAGCGTCGCGCCACGCGCTCCCTGGACGAAGGGCTCGAGTGACGCCGGATCGCCGAGGTCGCCCTGCATCACGCGCACGCGCGGCGAAATGGCGGCGAGCTCCCGCGTGTCCGAGCCCGGCAAGACCAGACAGCGCACCTCGCGCTCGCCGAGCGGCGAGCTCAAATCGGCCACTTCGTCCATGCCCTGCACCAGGCACTCGACCAAGCGTGTGCCCAACCAACCCGGAGCCCCGGTAACCAGCGCTATCGTCACTGCAGTGTCTCCTTCAGGCGCAAGGCGTTGCGCCGCGCCAAAGCCATCACGCTGCCTTGTGGGTTCACACCGGGTGAATCCGGCAGCATGCTGGCGTCATTCAAGTACAGGTTGTCGAAATCGTGCACGCGGCCGAATGAATCGACGGCGGTTCGGTCACGCCGTTCGCCCGCCGGACACGTGGAGAAGGCGTGCACCGTCGTCAGGCTGAGCTTGGACGCCGGCAAGACCTCATCCAACCAGCGCACCGCTTCCACCTGTGAGCGGATGGGTCCGAGTCCCTGCACCGTGGGATGCACTTCCTCGGCCCCCGCGGCGAGCAACAAGGTCGCCAGGTGCCCGAGGCCCTTGGCGAGATATTGCAGGTCGTTGCGCGAGAGCTCGTACACGCACATGCCCTGATTGCCGAAGGTGGGCGTGCGCACGTGCCCGCGTCCGCTGCCGCGAACCGCCACGTAGTAAGCCGCCATACGCCGGATGTCGCGCATGTGATGGCGAGTGTCGAGCCAGTTGTCGCTGAGCATCATCGCCAGGTGACCGGGCGAGAAGAACGCGCCGCCGAGCGAGATGTCCGGCCAGAACTCTTTGACCTGAAGCAACGGCAGCACGCTCTCGTGCGCGTCGATCTCGAACGGGAAGCGCGCCACCACCTTCAACATGGGATGGATCTGAAACGTCGCGCCCACGTGAAAACGAATGCCGCTCCGGCGCAGTACCAGCGGAGTTTGTGTCGGCCCTGCGCAGACCACCACGCAATCCGCGTCGATGCGCACGAACTCGCGCTGGCCGTCCTCGTGCGTGATCTCGGCGAGCACGCCGCTGATGCGCGAGCCGCGCTTCAAGAGCAGGTGTGCGCGACAGCGAGTGAGCACGCGCGCACCGAAACGCTCGGCCTCGGGCAGCACGCTGCGCGACATGCCCGGCTTCGCGCCGGTCGGGCAGCCCGACGCACACGCGTTCGTGCTCTGGCAACGCGTGGCGGCACGCGGCACTTCCTGTCCCGACCAGCCCATGGCGGCGATGCCTTTGGCGAAGACTTCGCTGCTCTTCGGCAGCGGGCGGCCGTAGGTCGAAACCCCGAGCATCTGTTCGGCCCACGTGAAGTGCGGAGCCAGCTCCTCGGGCGTCGCATCGAGATCGTACTGCGCCTTCCAGCGCAGGAGCGTGGAGGGCGGTGTGCGGTGCCAAAAGCCGCTGTTGATTTCCGTGCTACCGCCGACGCACGCGCCTTCCACGTAGCCGATGGGTACCTTGCCCAAAATCGGCGTCATGCCCTGCTTGCGGTAGAGGTTTCGCATCCCCTCCAGCGGGTTCTTCCCGTACTCTGCGTCGGTGTGACGCGCGCCCTCCTCGAGCACGGTCACATCCAGACCCGCGCCCGCCAAGGTGTGCGCGGTAACCGCGCCGCCTGCACCCGAGCCGATGATCAGGACCTGCGTCTTGTGGTCAGCCATGGGCCACCAGTCTGAGCGGCACCTTCTGACCGCGCATTCCTTCAGCAGACAGCTCGTGAAAGGCGAGTAGGCAAAGGCTGCGCACTGGTCGGAACAGCTGACGGAACAGCTGCACGCGTCCGTACGCCCAAGCGTTCACCGCGGCTTGCCGGCGCGGCAGATCGAGCGCCTCGAAAGCGCGGAAGAATCGCAAGCGCGTGTAGATGCGGAAAGTCAACATGCCGAGCGCGAACGCGACGCGCAGACGCCGATCCAGAGCGCCGATCTCGTCGCTCGTGAACTGAGCCGCGGCGTCCACTATGTGCGGATCCGCGGGCGGCTCTCCCGGGACGGCCACCAGCGCCTCCACGAGCTTGCGCATGAAGGTCGACGCCTGAGCGGGCGCTTCCACGCTCTCTCCCGAGGCGATGACTTGCAGCTTGACGCCTTGCACCTCACGCACGGCGGAGGGAGCGCGAGCCTGGCGGGCAAGCGCAGCGACGTCTCCCACCTGAACGCCGTAGTAGAGCACCGCCAGCGCGCCCCAGATCGTAATCGGCACGAAAAAGGTGAGGTGCGCGATCACGGCGTAAGCGAGGGCGACGGGCGGTGCGACGCCCTGCGCGATCAACGCTTCCGAACAAAAATAGTGAAAAGTGCCGATGAATCCCGGAGTCGAGGGCGCCAGGATACCGAGGTTCGTCACGCTCATCACGATAATCGCCGGCAGCGGCAAGATCGGTAGATCGAGCGCCGCGAATAGCGACGCGAACATCGCCGACTCGAACAGCCACACGATGATGCTCGTCACGAAGATGGGGATCGCGACGCGCGGGCGACGCAGATTGCTCGCCGCCGCGTTCACGAGCACCGTGAGCCGGACGAAGCGGTCGTGCCACGCCGAGCCGAGGCGAATCGTCACCCGCGAGACGATGGACACGAGCACCGACGGATAGGCGGCACCGACGGCGAGCACCAGCGCCGAGATACCGAAAATCAGTGCGCCGACCTCGGCGAGCCCTTTGATCCAGGGCGCGGGGGTGGTGTTGATCGACGCGATCATGAGCAGCATCAGGATCGCGATGCCATCCAGGAGCCGCTCGATGAACGTGACCACGAGCGACTGGGTGACCGGAATACCCGTGCGCTCGGCGAGCAGACCGGCGCGCACGAGCTCGCCCATGCGCGCGGGCAGCACGTTGTTACTCGCGTAACCCACGACCACGACGTTCGTTGCTGTCGCCAGGGGGAGCGGCGCATGCCCTCGCACCAGGAGCTCGCACCGATGCCCCCGTACGACGTGGCCTGCCAGATAGAACAGCGCGGCAACGAGGACCCAGGGCATGGGTTTGACGGCGCGCCACGCGGCAAAGGCGGCGTCCGCGTCCATGCGACGGACGGAGAGGTAGACAAGCAGGGCGCTGACGCCTACGCCGACAAGAGCGCTGATCAGGGACGCAGTTTTCCGGGACGAGGCGACGGGGCTCACGAGGTCCTTCCCGCACGGCGGACACGGGACCCTATCCATATGAAGAGGCGGGGCACAATCAGGCTGCCGAGCCTCCGGCTCATTTGAGCATAGGTTACCGCGCGCGGACTTTGGTAGTAGGCGTTTACCATGAGACGAGCACTAGTTACCGGGGGATCTGGCTATTTCGGATGCGCAGTCGTCAAGGAGCTCCGCGAGCGCGGCTACCAAGTGCGAGTTTTCGACCTGGTAGACGTGGATGATCGCCCGAAGGACGTCGAATTCTTCCAAGGTGACATCCGAGATCGCGCCGCGATTTCGCGAGCCTGTGAGGGCGTCACGGTGGTGCACCACAACGTGGCACAGGTTCCCATCGCCAAGGACAAGGAGCTGTTCCACAGCGTCAACGTCGACGGCACCCTGAATCTACTGGAGGCGCTGCGAGCACACCGCGTGCCGAAAACCGTGCTCGTGTCTTCGAGCGCCGTTTTTGGCGTTCCGGCCCGAAATCCTGTTGACCACACCGTCCAGCCGGCCCCGCGCGAGGAGTACGGCGCAGCCAAACTGGAGGCTGAACAGCTGGCGCACCGCTACGTGCGCGATCACGGCCTCGATATCTCGATCATCCGCCCCCGCACCATCCTCGGTCACGGTCGCCTCGGGATCTTTCAGATCCTGTTCGAGTGGGTGAGGCGTGGCAAAAACGTGTTCGTGATGGGCCAGGGCAACAATTTGTACCAGTTCGTGCACGCCGACGATTTGTGCGATGCGTGCATCCGAGCCGGCGAGCGGCCCGGACCCGCGACGTTCAACATCGGCACGGATCGTTACGGGACGATGCGCGAGCTGCTCGAAGCGCTGGTGCGCCACGCCGGGACCGGCAGCAAGGTGCGATCGCTACCCATGGGTTTGACGATCAAGGCCATGGAAATTACGAGCCGGCTGGGACTTTCGCCTCTTGGCGGATACCACTCGCTGATGTACGGGCGCGAGATGTACTTCGATCTGAAGCCCGCGCAGGAAGCGCTCGGCTACCAGCCGAAGTTCAGCAACGAGGAGATGATCTGCGAAAGCTACGATTATTACGTGGCCCATCGCGAAGAGATCCTCTCACGCAAAGGCGCGTCGCATCATCGTTCCCCCATGAAGCAGGGCATTCTGAAGGTCCTCGAGCACCTGCCGTAGGTACCTCGGCCGACCGAGAGCAGCACAGTGGTGGCGCAAATCGTCAGTCGCGCTAGATCCGCGCCCACTTTCCCATGATCCGCGTATCGCAGCTCGCCAAGTCCTTCGGCGCCCGCACTTTGTTCGAGAACGTCACGCTCGAGCTGAATCCGGGCGCGCGCTATGGGCTCGTCGGCGCGAACGGCTCTGGCAAGACCACGTTCTTGAAGATCCTGGCTGGCGACGAGCCCGCGTCGAACGGCACGGTGACGATCGCAAAGAACGCACGCGTCGGCGTGCTGCGCCAGGATCTCTCGATGGACGACGGCGAGCTCATCTTGCGCTTGGCGATGATGGGCGATCGTCCCGTGTTCAATCTGCTCGAGGAGCGCGCACGGATCATCGACCACGGTCAAGGCGACGCCGCGGAGCTCGCCGATCTCGAGGACAAGCTCTCGACCTCGGGCGGCTACACCCTCGAGGCGCGCGCGGCTTCCGTTCTCGAGGGGCTCGGCATTCCCCGTGTCTCGCATCCGCAGCCGCTGGCCACGCTCTCTGGCGGGTTCAAGCTACGCGTCCTGCTGGCGCAGGTGCTGCTCGGCGGACCGGACGCCCTCTTGCTCGACGAGCCGACCAATCACCTCGACATCCTTTCGATTCGCTGGCTCGAAAAATTCCTGGGCAACTACCGCGGCACGGCGGTGGTGATTTCTCACGATCAGCGCTTTCTCGACAACGTCGCGACGCACATCCTGGACGTGGACTACGCCACCATCACCGCGTACCCGGGCAACTACGCAGAGTTCTCGACCGAGAAGCAGGCCGCGTACGAGCGCAAAGAAGCCGAGATCAAGCGCGCCGAGAAGATCATCGCCGAGAAGCGCGCGTTCGTGGAGCGCTTCGGCGCCAAGGCGACCAAGGCCAAGCAAGCCCAGAGCCGTCTGAAGCAAATCGAAAAAATCGAAGTTCAGGAGCTCGTGTCGAGCTCGCGCCGCACTCCCCTCTTCCGTTTTACGCCGGAGCGCGCGAGCGGCCGAGACGTGCTCGAGGTCAGCGGCGTGTCCAAGGCCTTCGGCGACAAGCGCGTGCTCGAGAACATTTCTCTGCACGTACGCCGGACCGACAAGCTGGCCGTGATCGGGCCGAACGGCCTCGGCAAATCCACGCTACTCAAGATCGTCACGAGCCGGCTCCCCGCCGACCGGGGAAGCGTGCGCTTCGGGCACGAAGTTCGGATCGGCTACTTCGCGCAGGATCACCACGAGCTCCTGCAAGACGAGCGCATGACGCCGCTCG
The DNA here is from genome assembly GCA_036520475.1 of Polyangiaceae bacterium. Taxonomy (GTDB): domain Bacteria; phylum Myxococcota_A; class Polyangia; order Polyangiales; family Polyangiaceae; genus DATDJP01. The sequence continues at coordinate 8,339 of DATDJP010000056.1, forward strand.
AGTACGTGTGGCAGGCGTGCCCGAGCGAGCCGTCGTCGTTCGTGCGCGGCCAGCTGGGACGCGTGCTCTTCTCGGGCTCGGACGTGGAAAAGCCCGTGGGAGCGCTGTCCGGAGGCGAAGCGGCGCGGCTGATCTTTTGCCGCATCATCGTCGAAAAGCCGAATGTGCTGATCCTGGACGAGCCCACCAATCACCTCGACCTGGAAGCCATCGGAGCGCTCATCTCGGGGCTGAACGCGTTCGAGGGCACCGTGATCTTCGTTTCGCACGATCGCTTCTTCGTCTCGGAGCTGGCGACACGCGTCCTCGAGATCACGCCCGACGGCCCGCGCGATTTTCCGGGAACGTACGCAGAGTATCTGGAACGCTGCGGAGACGACCACCTGGACGCCGATGCCGTCGTCTTGAAGGACAAGACGCAAAAAGCCGCGCTCCGTCAGAACGACACCAGCAAGGAAGCTTGGGCCGAGCAAAAGAAGCGCAAAAATCGCCTGAATGCCCTGCCAGCGCGGCGCGACAAATTGCTCAGCCTGATCGAAGACGGGGAAAGGCGGGAGCAGGCGCTCTTGGCACGCTACGCCGAGCCCGGCTTCTTCGAACGCACGGAGCGCAGCGAGCTGTCACGGCTCGAACGCGAGCAAGGCGAGCTCAAGGCGCAAATCGCGAGCTGGATGAGCGAGTGGGAAGCCGTCGAAGCCGAGCTCGCGGAGGCCGGCGAAGCGGAAGGCAGTGCCTGACCCCAGGCCGCGCGCCAAGGAGCTGTGGCAAAAAGCCCGGCCCAGCGCGGCGTTCGTGATCGCGTTCGCGCTACTGAACTCCGTCGTGAACGTGCGCTACCCCGAGCACGACCCACAGCTATGGTACGTGCTGCCTGCGCTCGACGTGGTGATCCTCCTGAGCGTGTTTTCGGCGATCGGCCTGTCCGGGCGCACGGTACCGCGCGCGCTGCACGTGGGGCTAGTCGTGTTGTTGTTCTGTGTTCGCGTCCTGCGCTTCGGCGAAGGCGTGCAGCATCGCTACTTCGACAGCCAGTTCAACGCGTTCTTCGACCTGCCGCTCGTTCCCGAGCTGGTTCGGCTGATGCACTCGACGTTGCCGCTCTGGAAGTTTTGCGCAGCGCTCGTGGCGCTCGCGGTCGGCCTGGTCGCCCTCGGCCTGGCCTCGAGCGGGGCGCTTCGTTACAGCGCTCACTATCTGCGCACAGGGCGTCACGTCGCGGTCTTCGCGGCGCTTTTGGCCGCGTCGCTTTCGGTTGCGACCCCGACGCAACGTCCAGACCGCTTCGCGACCGGCGCGCTCGTCAGCAGCGCCATGCCCGCGCTCGCCGAACAGCTCGTGTTCGCGGCGCGCTCCGCACCCGTCGCCGAGAGCCACCGCGCCGAGATTCGACGCGTGCGCCGCGAGCTCGAGCGCACGCCGCAAGACCTTCGGGGTCTGGCGGGGCAGCACGTGTTCTTGTTCGTGGTGGAGTCATATGGCCGAGCCGCCGTCGACCAAGCGCTGCTCGCGCCAGGCATGCGCGCGGTCTGGCAGCGCTTCGAGGAGACGGTCGGCAAACACGGCTACCAGACGGCATCCGCGTGGCTCGAGTCGTCGACCTACGCGGGCCGGTCGTGGCTCGCGCACGCCACGCTGGCCACCGGCGTCCAGACAACGGATCAGCTAGCGTACCGGCTCGTGCTCGAGAGCGAGCCTCTCAGTCTCGCCTACTTCTTCGGCCGCGCCGGCTACCGCACCGTGCTCGCAGGGCCGGGCACGACGCGACCCTTCCGTCAGGGTGACGCGTACCGGTTTCACGCCAAGTATTACGCTTGGCAATACGGGTACGTGGGTCCGCGCTTCAGCTGGGCGCTCATGCCGGATCAGTTCGTGGTCGATTTCGTGCACCGGCGTGAAGTGGCGACCGCCACGCGACCGCTGTTCATCGAGTACGCGCTGGTCTCCAGCCACACGCCCTGGGACATCCAGCCGCCGCTCGTCGAAGACTGGAAAAGTATCGGAAAAGGGGCCATTTATTCCAGGCTCCCTGCCGTGCGCTTCGACGTGACCTGGCCGGAGCTGAACGACAAGGCGCCGGCAGCATACGTGCGCGCCCTGAGTTACGATTTCGACGTCCTGATGCGCTATCTGGCCGAATTCGTTGCGGGTGACGCGCTGATCATCATTCTGGGCGATCATCAGCCGCCGCGCGAAATCACGCAGAGCGATTCCCGCGACGTGCCGGTGCACGTGGTCAGCCGGCGGCGCGTTTTCATCGACGCGTTCCGCGCCCGCGGCTACACGCCAGGTATGGTTCCGACCTCCGCTGCGCGGCGCATGGGCATGCGACAGTTCCTTCCGGAGCTGCTACGCACGTTCTCTTCGCCGAACCAGAAGCAGGGCTGATGAGCACGGCTTCTGCAGCAAGCGTCGTTCTCGACGAAGCCCGCGCCTGGGCATTGCTCCTCGAGCTGGCCGACCGCGCGCGCCGCGCACGACCGGCGGCGAGCGCACGGCGCCTGGCGCTGGACTCGAACGGAGGTCTGGAGCGCGCGGACGCTGGCGCGGCGTGGATCGACCTGACAGCGGTGGGTCGACGCTCGTTCACGACCTCCTGCGCGTTGGGCGCCGGCGCCGCGGAGCTGCTCGATCTTTATCTACCCCTGTGCACGGGCAAATACGCGGGACGCCTCTGCATCGCGCACGTGGGCCAGAGCCTCGACGGGCAGATCGCCACGGCCAGCGGAGCGTCCAAGAACGTTACCGGACCGGAAAACATCCGACACATGCACCGGTTGCGTGCATTGTGCGACGCCGTGCTCGTCGGCGCCGAGACGGTAGAGGCGGACGATCCTCAGCTGACCACGCGCCTCGTCCCCGGCGAAAACCCGACGCGCGTCGTGATCGATCCGACGCTCCGCTCCACGAAGGATCGGCGCCTCTATCGCGACGGCGCAGCGCCGACCTTGATCTTGTGCAGCTCCGCGTGCGCCGAGGGCGCGGCGCGCGTCGGTCACGCCGAGGTCGTCGCCGTCCCGTGCTCGGCTCGAGCGCTGGCGCCGGAGTCGATCATCCGCACCTTGAACGAGCGCGGCCTCGGCCGTTTGTTCGTCGAGGGCGGCGGAGTCACGGTTTCCCGCTTCCTGCAGGCCGGCGCCCTTTCGCGGTTGCACGTGACGATCAGTCCGATCTTCATCGGCAGCGGGAGCCCGGGCATCGTGCTGTCCGGCATCGATCAGCTCGACCAAGCCCGGCGGCCCAGTGCTCGGCGCTTCGATCTGGGGCAAGACGTGCTGTTCGATTGCGACTTCAGCGCGCATGACGCCGGATGACTCACCGCACTGGTTCATCGTTCCGGCGCTGCGCGGCGCGCTATCCGGCGGGACTCTGTACAACCGCGGCCTGCTCGGCGCGCTCGACCGACGACGGCTCGTGTTCCAGCGCGTCGATCTCGAACGCGGACGCGCGATCCTGAAGCGTGGGACGCCCGGCACGTACTGGGTCGACAGCTTGTATCTCGATGCGTTTTCGGAGCTTCTCCGCGCCCGCGGGGCGCGCCAGCAGCTCGGGGTGCTCTTGCACTACCTGCCGACGCTGGTCGCGCACGGGGACGCGGCGACGACCGCGGACCTGAGCGCCGCCGAACGCTGCGCCCTCGCTGAAGCCGACGTCTTGCTCGTACCGAGCCGCACCCTGCGCGATGCGGCAAGTCGGTTCGGCGCGGAGCGCCAGCGCATCCTGGTCGTCGAACCTGGCCGGCCGCGCGTTCGCGCAGCGAGCCCGGAACCCGAGCTGCATGGGGTATTGGCCGTGATGATCGGCAATGTCGTGCCGGGCAAGGGCGTTCACGCGCTGCTCGTCGAGCTCGCGCGCGAGCTCCAGGACCGCGACGCGCTCCGCCTGTGCGTCGTGGGCGGGACGACCCGCGACCCGCCCTACGCGCGACGCTGCCTCGATGCCGTCGAAAACAGCCCGCTCCTGCGCGCGCGGGTGTCGTTCCGCGGCGAGCTGGCACCGCCAGAGGCCGTTCGCGCCATGGCCACCGGCAATGCGTTCGTCTCCGCTTCGGTTCAGGAGTCTTACGGCATGGCGCTCGCCGAAGCGCGCACGGCGGGCGTCCCGCTCTTGGCCCACGCAGGCGGTCATAGCGCCGCGCACGTGGATCCCGATGCGGGCGGAGAGCTCGTCAGCACGCATACCGCGCTCGCTCGCGCTTGCATACGATTGGCGCGTGATCCGGCCGAGCATGCGCGGCGCATCGAGCGCGCTCTCTCTCAGCGTTACGCGCCACGCTCGTGGCGCACCGTCGCCGGCGAATTCATGGCAGAGCTCGAGTCACGCGGCCTTTGAGGCGCGGCGTCGGTAAAGCCAGATGAACGAGCGCAAGAACGAGAGCGTCAGCCACGCCGTGCCCAGCGCGGCAACCAGCGCATCGAACGGCGACGGCACGATCAGCGCGAGCGCCAGCGCCAACACCACCGCCCCGAACGCGTAGCGCGCGAACCGCGAGCGCGGCACGCCGCCTGCGCGCGCCGGGAACCAGGCGAGACAGAGCACGTACGCGTAACGCAGCACGCCGCCGAGCAGCACCCAGAGCGCGAGCTTCCCACTCGACCACAACTCGACCGTCGCCGCGAGCACCAGAAACGCGTCCGCTTCCGCGTCGAACAGCGCGCCGAACGGCGACTCGGCGTCCAGGCGCCGTGCGACGAGCCCGTCGAGCCCGTCGAGCGCCCAGGCCACGACCAGCCCGATCGCGAACGGCGCCCCGCTTCCGTGCAGAACGGCGAGCGCCGCCCCGATCCCGACCAGTCGCAGCAGCGTGACCGCGTTGGGCAGCAGCTGGCGCGCGCGCCAGGCCGGCGCATGTCGCACGCAAAACACTCCGAACGAGAGCAGCGCGCCCGCGGCAAGCGGCCAGGGATGCCCGGCGGCGCCCACGGCGAAGCACGACGCAAGCAGCCAAACCGCATGCGCTCGCGTCCACGTCGGATCGAGCTCTTCGACCTGGCTACTCATCAGTCACCAGAGACACCGGAGAAATGCGCTACCCTGTCCTCAATTTCGAGCCTCTCGAGCATGGGCGACGACAAAACCGCAACCGAGCTACCGCGTGTGGCGAGCGCCTTGTGGATCACCGCACCGCACACGGCGGAGCTTCGCACGGAACGGCTTGGGCCGCTGGCTCCGGGGCACGCGCTGGTGCAGACGCTGTACAGCGCCGTCAGCCGCGGCACCGAGGCGCTGGTCTGGAACGCCCAGGTCCCCGAGAGCGAATTCGAGCGAATGCGCTGCCCGCACCAGGGCGGAGACTTCCCCTTCCCCGTCAAGTACGGCTACGCGAACGTGGGACGTGTGCTGGCGGGGTCCTCGCCGCTGCTCGGCCGCGACGTGTTTTGTCTGTTTCCGCACCAGACGGCCTACGCCGTACCCGAAGCGGCCATTGCGGCTCTGCCCGACGACCTACCGGCCGAGCGCGCCGTGCTCGCGGCGAACCTGGAGACAGCTCTCAACGCCGTCTGGGATGCCGAGCTCCGGCTGGGAGATCACGTGAGTGTCGTCGGGGCTGGCGTGGTCGGCTGCTTGTGCGCATTTCTTTCGGCGCGCGTCCCGGGCGTCGAGGTCGAGCTCATCGACGTGCTCCCCGGGCGCGCGGCGATCGCGACAGCGCTCGGAGCGCGTTTCGCCCTGCCCGCGAACGCCTCCCCGGAGCGCGACCTGGTCTTCCACGCGAGCGCCAGCGCCGAAGGTTTGCGCACGGCGCTTGCGCTGGCTGGCCGAGACGGCCGCGTGGTCGAGCTGAGCTGGTTCGGAAACACCGACGTGAGCCTCCCGCTCGGCCGAGACTTCCACGTGCGTCGGCTCACGCTGCGCGGGTCCCAGGTGGGCCAGCTGAGTCCCCACGCGCGCGCGCGCTTCACCCGGAAAAAACGGCTGGAGCTCGCCCTCGAGCTGTGCCGCGACACGGCCCTCGACGCGCTGTTCAGCGCGGACTTACGCTTCGAGGCGCTGCCTGCCGCGCTCCCGGGCATTTTCCGCCCCGGGAGCGGCGTTCTCTGCCAGCGCGTGCGTTACGTTTGAATTTGCCAGCGCTTCGGGCATCTTTATGGGCGATGTACAGCGTCTCGGTGCGAAGCCACGTCATGATTGCACACAGCTTCCGCGGTGAGCTGTTCGGTCCTGCCCAGCGTCTGCACGGCGCAACCTACGTCGTCGACGTGGAATTTCGACGGCCCGAGCTCGGCGCCGAAGGCGTGGTGGTCGACATCGCGCGTGCCACCGAGACGCTCGAGCGCACGCTCGCCGAAATCAACTTCAGAAACCTCGACGAGATCGAGGCGTTCTCTGGCAAGAACACCACGACGGAGTTTCTGACGCGCTGGCTGTTCGATCGGCTGAAAGAGTGCATCGCGCGGCGGGAGCTCGGACCGGGAAGCGAAGCGCTGAGCGCCTTGCGCGTCACGTTCCATGAGTCGCACGTGGCCAGCGCGAGCTACGAACGGACACTCACCCAGTGACGAGCGAGCGGCCTCGCTTCGCGACGCGGCGCACGGCGGGCGTTCTGGCCAGCGCCGCCGTGCTCGGCGTCACGCTGGCGTACATCGGACCTACGGACGTGCTCGCGCGGCTCGCGCATCTGAGCCCTCTCTGGCTTACGGCGGGCCTTGCACTGTCGTCCGCGCATTTCGTGCTGCTCGGCTTGCGCTGGGCACACTGGGCGCGCGCCCTCGGCGTACCGCTGTCGCTTTCGGCAGCCCTCCGCGAATATTACCTGTCAGCGCTGCTCAATCAGGTGCTTCCGTTCGGGGTGCTCGGCGACGGCCTGCGGGCGCTCCGCCACGTGCAGAGCGCACGAGCCAGCGCCGGCGGCGCCGAGCCCCGTTTGAAGACACGCGTCGTGCTCGCGCTCCTGTGTGATCGCATCGGGGGCCAACTCGCGCTCTGGACGCTCGCGCTGGCGACGCTGCCGTTGTGGCTCTCCTGGCCGGCGCTGGCGTTCAAGCCACCCCTGTTTGCAGTCAGCCTCGCGATCGTTCTCGCGTCGCTCGCCCTGTATGCGGTCCTCGCGCGCAGTCGCTGGGTCACGGAAGTGCGCGCGGAGCTCGGACCTTTGCTAAGGCGTCTGCTCGCCCCGCGCGAGCTGGTCTTGCACGCGGGTCTATCGCTGACATCGGTCTTGCTGCTGATCGCCGTGTTCTGTTGCTGCGCCGGCGCTGCTCGAGCCGATCTGTCGCCACTGCGCGCGCTGTGCCTCGTACCTTGGATTTTGATCGCCGCGAGCGTCCCCGGGTTCTTCGGCGGCTGGGGCATTCGCGAGCTCACCGCCGTCGGCGTCTACGCGCTCGCCGGTCTGGATGTGGAGGCCGCGGCGAGCATCTCCGTCGTCTATGGAATGCTCAGCTTGCTCTCGAGCCTGCCGGGCGTGTTGCTACTGCGTGGCGTGCGCATTCCAAAAGCGGATCCGGCCCGATCCTGAGCAGGCCGGACGGGTGCGATTCTCATTGTACGCTGGCTAGAAATTTTCGCTGTCGATCGCACTTACGCGCGAGGCGAGCACAAGGCGAGCGCAACGCGAGAAGAATTTCGAACCTGCGGAATGCGAGCCGCGGGGCACGCATGCGGAAAGGTAAGCACATCCCGCACCGTTATTCGGCTGGCCGACACATTCCGGGTGAGCTCCAGTGCTGATGGAAGTACTCTACTCGCTTGCGTGAGGTGCCGCGCTCACGGATATGAACAGGCGCGCGGTGCATCACTGGCCGTACGAGTTGACTCGGCGCGGCAGCGCTGTGAAGGAGACGAGCCATGCGACCGATTGCTTCTTTTCTCTTTTCCGCCTGCCTGATTGCTAGCGGCGTGCTCGGATTCTCCGGCTGTAGCGCCGCCGACGACGCCGAGACTGGAGAGTCGAGCGAGGAGTTTCGGCACGGCCGCCGGCATCTGCATCGCTACCTGATTTGCAGGTCGGCCTACCGCGACTGTTTGATGAACGAATGCCGAACGGAGATCGAAGATCTGCGCGGAGCACGTCCGTTTTCTCGCGAGTGGTTCAAGCAGTTCGAGACGGTCAAGTGGTGCGCCGTCGGGCATTGTGGCGATTCGTGCTCGGCGCCGTCCGGGACCGGCGGCAGCGGCGGCTCGGGCGGGCGTGCCGGGAGTGGCGGGGCGGGCGCAACCGCTGGTACGGCGGGCGTCGGCGGCAACGGTGTCTGCTCGACGGCGCCGAACGCGTGTCAGGCCTGCCTGTGCACGAGCTGCGAGAGTCAGGTCAGCGCCTGCCGTCAGGACAGCGCCTGTACCAGCGTTTTTACGTGCGGCACGAACGCGGGGTGCACGGGCGTCGACTGCTACTTCCGCGCCGACGGCAGCCGCGGGCCGTGCGCAGACGTCATCGATGCCGCAGGCGGTCCGGCGAGTAGCCCTGTCGCCAAGGCGCTCGACGTGTTCCGCTGCTCCGAGGAAGCCCGCCCCGACTGCCGCGTTTGCACGCAATAACGCGGGAAATTGAGCGCGACATCGCACGCCGTCTGAGCTAAACCGGAGGGTACCGAGCGTCTCTCTCGGCCGGGCGTTTGCCTCCGGCTGGGTACTCGCGTCAAGCAAGGCGCACGTCATCCCCTTGTCCTCGCTTTTATCCGCCGGCGCGGCGCGTTTCTTCTTGGTGTGCGCTGCGCTTCTTGCCGTCCTTGCACTCCCCCGCGTCGCCTGGGCGCAGGCGCCGCAGGGCTGGGCGCGCGGCATGGCCATCTACGTGGATGGCGCAGGCGCCGATCGCGCGCGCCGCGAGCTCACGCAGGCGATTCCCAATTCGATTCCGATCATACGGAACGCTCGCATCAGGAAGCCGCGCCGGCCCGCTTTCGGCGTCGTGCTGGCGCAACCGGCGCGACGCAAGGCATGGCTGCGCCAGGTGGCACGCGCAGCGAACGAGGCAGGCGCCGACGGCGCGGTCATCGTGTACCTGGGTCCGCGCGGCCGCACGAAGCACGAAGAACGCCTGCTGATCGTGCACGGCGGCAAACCCGACCTGCTGCTCGAGCAACGCATCTTCGTGAAAGCGGAGACCACCGAGGAACGGGAGCAACGCTGGCGCGGCGTGCTCGAATCGACGATCGCGGAACAAGACGCGGCCAGCGCCGGAACCGCCGCGGATCCGAGATTCGCGGGTCGCGATGAGAACCCCTACTTCCTGGGCGCGAAGAAGCCTGCGCCACGTAAACCCGAGACGCCCGCGGCGCCGAAGCCCGATCCCACGCGCTCTGCCTCCCCCACCGCCAAGCCAGAACCCAAGCCCGAACCGAGACCCGCGCCGAAGAGCTCGGAGCCCAAAGCAGAGCCACGCAAGGTCGAGCCCCCCCCGCCTGCGCCAGCGCCGGCGGCGAAAGCCGACGAGAAGCCCAGAGCGCAGCCGGCTCCGAAACGGAAGCGCGTAAGCAGCCGCGCGCGCAGGCCGCGAGCCCGAGGCGGCCGCGACGCGCTCAACTGGCTGAACCTGGCAGTCGGGGTGGAGTGGGGCGCCCGCTTCTTCAAGCACAGCGAGCCTGCTACGCGCAGCGAGCGCTCGTACACGGTCCGTGGCATGGCGAGCGGCGTGGCGCAGCTCCGCGTGTATCCGTTCGTCGCGAGCGAAGAGGTCATCTGGCAATACTTCTCGATCGACGCCGAGTACGCCACGACCGTCGGGTTGACGTCGGCGATCGCCAAGCCCGAGGAAAACGAAGATCCGACGGTGGACACGCGCTGGTATCGCTTCGGCGGAGGCTTCTCGACACGCGTGCCGCTGAGCTACGGCGTCGAGGACTGGGGGCTGCTCATGAGCCTCGGCTATGGCCGCTGGACGTTCGCCTTCGACGCGCCTTCCGAGACGGGCCGCGTGCCGTTGGCCAGGTACGACATGCTGAAACCCGGCGTCGGAGTTCAGGTGCGCGGCGCCGACGTCTCCGTCGGGTCTCAGGTCCGCTACATCCATCTGCTCTCGGTCGCGCGGCTCGGTCAAAGGAAGCCCCAGGGCTGGCAAGCCGGCTTCGAGATGGACTTGCGCGCCACGGTGCGTACCGGCCGGCACTTCCACCTGGGAGCGCGCGCTTCGTACACGCGCTTCTTCTTCGAGCTCGCGCCGATTCCCGCGCGGAAGGACAGCCCCGGCAGCGCGACGGACGACTACGCGCAGGCGGGCCTGTTCGGGGAGTTCGTATTTTGAGCACGCGCCGCCGCGACCTGCGCCGGCTCGCGCTGGCGTTCACAACGCTCTGGCTCGTGCTGGCAGCGTCGGAAAACGCTCACGCCTATTGCCGCACCACGACCTGCAACGCGAAAGATCCGACCAAAACCTGCAGCATCGACCCGCTCACCGGTTGTGTCACGGACGGCATCGCCGTGGCGTGGCGGCGCCGCTGCCTCAGCTTCAGCCTGGATTCGTCGAATCTTCGCCTCGAGCAGGTCGACCCGATTTTGCAGATCGTGACACGGGCTTTCAAAGCCTGGACCACCGTCCAGTGCCCGCAGAGCGGCGACGTGCCGGAGCTCAGCTTGAGCCACGAGTGGGGACCCGTGTTGTGCGGGCACATCGAATACAACAGCGCACAGGGCAACGCCAACGTGATCACGTTCCGCGACGTGTGGCCCTACGTCAGCCTCGGCGACGAGCTCGCGCGCACGACGGTCACGTACATCGTCGACACCGGCGAGATCATGGACGCGGACATCGAGGTCAACAACGAGGTGAAGTTCGCGACGTCTGAGGAGATTCCGGCGCTCGGGTTCGATCTGCAGTCCGTGCTCACGCACGAGGCCGGACACTTTCTCGGCGTCGCGCACTCCAACCTGAGGCCCGAGACCGTGATGCTGACGCGCTACGAGGCAGGCGAGAACTATCGCTCGCTGCGCGCCGACGACGTCAACGCGGTCTGCGACATCTACGGCGTGCAGACCACCACCTGTGACTTCGCGCCCCTGAACGGTTTTTCTGCCGAGTGCGCGTTCGATCCGGGCAGCGGGGGATGGTGCGCGGCCAAGCACCCCGGCCTCGCGAGGCGGGGAGCGCACTGGGTGCTCGTGCTGGTATTCGCGGCAGCCGTCCTGCTACGGCGCATGAAGGGCTGAAGGACCAGAGGCGCTGGAGGCACCAAGAGCCGTGACACTAGCCTTCCCCACCTTTCTGCGAGTGACCCGCACGGCCGCTGTCGCGCTCCTCTTGCTCGGTGCTCTCGAGGGGCGCGCCAGCGCTTTCTGCCGCACCACGACCTGCAGAAATTCAGACCCCGATGACGGCGAAGAAAGCACGTGCGATCTACCACCGGAACGCACCGATCCCAGTTGCCGGGACAACTGCTGCCGGCGCGTGATCTGGAAGCGCCCCTGCGTCAGCTTCAGTCTCGACATCTCCAACCTGCGCAGCGAGCAGGTCGGCCCCATTCGGGACATCCTCACCGCCGCGTTCGAGACCTGGACGAAGCACGCGCGTTGTCCGGGGACCTCGCTGGCCCCCGCGATCACCTTGAGGGACGCCTTTGGCCCCGTGCTGTGCGGCCACGCCGAGTACAACAGCACCCAGGGCAACGCCAACATCATCACGTTCCGCAAGAACTGGCCTTATGACCCGGACGAGCTCGGCCACACGGTCGTCACGTATCTGATCGCCACGGGGGAGCTCGTCGACGCCGATATCGAAATGAACGCAGACTTCAAATTCACGACGGAGCTTCCCACGGAAGAGAACGACCTGCAGTCGGTGCTCACGCACGAAATCGGGCATTTTCTGGGTATCGCTCACAATAACGAGCCGCGCTCGCTGTCGATCATGCACCGCTACTACCAAGCTGGCTCGGACTTGCGCGCGCTCCGCGCGGATGACCTGGACGCGCTCTGCACCATGTACGCCACGCCCGCGGATCCCTCCGCGGTCTGCGGCGACTTCGCGCCGCGGAACGGCTTCGTCGCGGAGTGCGCGTTCGATCCCGGCAGCGGCGGCTGGTGCGCCGCCGAACCGGTGAGGTTACCCGGTCGCGGCGCGAATCTGGCGCTGTTCGTCTGCGTGCTGGTGGCGGCGAGGGCGCTGAGACGCCGCGGCCACCAGCTCACCCGCTGAAGAGCGGCTCACGCCTCAGCGCTGCGCCCGGACCCTTCCGGAATGCGCGTCAGCGCGAGCACGCCGACCACGTAGACCCCGAGCGCGACCAGCATCAGCATCTTGAACCCGATGACCATCGCCAAGATCGTGGCGAGGATCGACGCGATCACCGAGCAGAAGCCGTTCACCGCCCAGGCCCACGCGACGTACTCGCGTGAATGGTCGGTGGTGCGTCCAATCGTGGACAGGCCAATCGGCATGAAGGCGCCGAGACAGAGCCCGATCGGGACGATGATCAGCACGGCGACCGTCACGCGCACGGGCAGCGCGCTGCCCACGAAGGTGTCGATCAAGGTCGGCAACGCAGCCTGGCTGATCACGACGATCACCGCCAGGATGCCCAGGATCGTGAACAGCGCGCGGTTCCTCTTGTGCGCGTACTTCGCGGTCAGCAAGCTGCCGATGCCGGAGGCCACGAGGATCGCGAACAGCGTGACGGACAGGGCGTACGTCGGGTAACCCAAGAGCAGCGTGAGCTTCTGGATCAGGGCGATTTCGAGGAACATGAAGCCGAGCCCCAGCGCCGCGAAGTAGAGCAGCGCGCTACCTTTGTGCGGCAGCTTCTTCCACACCGAGCGGATGGTGAAGAGCGGCAGGAGCAGGAAGACGCCGGCCAAGAGCATCACGACGAAGAAGAACCCGAGCGTGACCTGCTCGGCGATCGAGTCTTCGAAATCGATGATGCCCTTCACGGGCAGGGGCGCCGTCATGGCGTCCTTGAAGCGGGCGAAGTGCCAGAAGAAGGGCGCGTCGTCCCGCACTGGGTCGAGCTCGTAGGGCTGGCTCTTGTACCACTCGTCGAGCTGACCCTCCGGCACGAGGATGGTCTGCGTCACCGGCGACTCGTCCGCGGACATGCCCGGGACGTAGCGGACCGCGCCGCCCTTGACCTTGGCCGTCTGCGCCTTGAGCGTCTCGATTTGCTCCGGCGAGAACTCCTGCTTGCCGAGCAGCACGACGGACTCGAGGAACGGCGGGAAGCCCGAGGCGCTCGAAACCATCACGTGCTTCTCGAAATTCGGGATGCCGTGATCTTTGAACGCGGCGCGCGCCGTCGACAAGTAGCGCGTGGTGCGGTTCGGCTTGGTCGCATAGGCGAGCTCACCGAACTGCGTGCAGATGATGCCCTTGTCGGTCAGGTGGGAGAGGCTCTGCCGGATCATCTCCACCGTATAGAGATAGCTCTCCGAGAGCACGAACGCGCCGGCCGTGGCCGCGTTCATGGCGGCGTAAGAGTCCGGCGCCACGAACCAGATCAGATCGTACTTGTCCTGGCTCTGCTTGAGGAACCAGCGGCCGTCGCCGTTCAGGTGCGTGACCTTCGGATGCTTCGGCAGGTGGCCGGTGACGTCCGCGTACACGTCCGTAAGGAGCGAGTAGGTGACCGGGTTCAGCTCGACGCCGGTCACGTGACTGGCCTTGAAGTACAAGGACGAGACGATCTCGTGTCCACCGGCCGCGCCGATGATCAGGACCTTGGGCTCCTTCTCGAGCACGTTGAACGGGATCGAGCGCGAGTCCTTCTCCAGGTGATGAAACTGCGCGAAATCGCCGTTGAAGCGGCGCATGCCGGACCCCGGCTGCCCGTCGTGGAACAGGATGAACTCTTTACCCGGGAAGAACGGGTGGTCCATCACGTCGATGCGGAACACCGGGTTCCACTTGGTGAAGCGGACCAGCTTGTCGCGGCGAAACTCTTCGTAAGACTTGCCCTGGGCAACGACGGGATCGTCGAGCAGATCCGGAACCACGACCGGGATGGCGAGCACCACCGAGGTCACGACGCCCGCGATCAAGAGCGGCTTCGAGATGCGGGCCGCCAGACGCAGGCCGCCGAGGGCCAGAATCAGGCCGGAGAGAATGATGATGCGCGGCGGCGTGAGCCACCAGATGAGCGGCACCGCGAGCGTGCAGCCGAGAGCCGCTCCGAGCAGGTCCGCTCCGTACAACCGGCTCGCGTTGTCCGGTTGAACGCTCAAGATCGTGGAGATGATCAGACCCACCGCGAAGAACGATGAAGTCAGAAGCAGCATCACCATGAGCAGCTTCAGGATCTCCACCGGCGAGTGGATGGACTCGGCGATGTTCATCTGCGTGGGCCCGATGATCAGGTAACCCACGAGCACGCTCGCTCCTCCGGCGAACGCGCACACGCTGATGAGCTTTTCTGGATCGATGCGCCGGAGCCGCTCCGAAGTGGCGATCGCAATACCGCCCGCGCCGATACCGAGCAGCCCCATGCCCAGGATCACGTACGTGAAGTAGTAGAAGACCTTGAACGAGAAGATGCGCGTGTACGAGATCTCCAGCAGGAGACCTCCAAGTGCTGTCGTAAATATCTCGAAATAGAGCGGTCTCTTTTGCATTGCGGCGGCCGTGTGTAACACGAGTTGATGCTGGTACTGGAACACTTCCGCAGCCAAAGGCGGGGACACGCCGAATGTTCGCCAATTTCGCTTGAATATTCCCGGTTTGCTGGATCACCGTCGAGTGCGTGAGGGGTGACACCAACTGGTGCATCACGGGCGATCCTTCGCGAGGTCAATAGCGTTCGAACCCGTGCGTGGGCGCACCCTGGCGCGCAGCGCCGCGGACGATTCAATACCGCGGAAATGCGTACTTTCAGCCGCCCCGGCGCATTGGACTCGGCGGCCACTTCGCGAGTGCCCGCGCCCGAAGCGCAGTTTTTTGCACCTTGCCGAGGTTGTTCTTCGGGAGCGCGCTCGTGAGCTCCAGGTATCGCGGCGTCTTGTACTTCGCGAGCTGCGACTGGCAGTGCAGGGCGAGGTCTTCGGCGCTGACCTGCGCCCCGTGCTTCTTCACGACGAACGCGCAGACCTCCTCTCCCATCAGCGGATCGCTCACGCCTACGACCGCTGCCTCTGCGACCGCAGGATGACTCGACAGCACCTCTTCGACGTCTTTCGGATAGACGTTGAGCCCCGCGCGAATGATCAGATCCTTTTTCCGGCCGACGATGAACAAGTAGCCGTCCTCGTCGAGGTAACCGATGTCGCCCGTGTGCAGCCAGCCGTCGCGAAAGGTCTCGCGCGTCGCTTCCGTCAGCCCGTAGTACCCCGGGCTGACGTTCTCGCCGAGAGCGCAGATCTCGCCGCGCTGTCCGCGAGGCAGCGCCTGACCTTGCTCGTCCACGATCTTGACCTGGACGCCCTCCATGGGGACGCCGGCCGACCCGGGCTTGCGCGGGAGCTCATCGCGCTCCACGGAAATGCCGGGGCACGCCTCCGTGAGCCCGTAGCCAACCAGCAATTTGCCGCCGAATTTACGCTCGAACTCCGCAATTTGCTCGGCGGCCATGGGCGCCGCCCCGACCAGCCAGCGCTCCACCGATGAGACATCGTACGTGCCCGCATCGGGATCTGCCAGCATGTACAGGAACATGGTGGGCACGCCGGCCATACCGATCAACCGGTGACGCTCGATCAGCGCCAGCGCTTCTTTCGGATTGAACCAGCGCATCAGCACGCCAAGGCCTCCGAACAAATACCCGCTCACCAGCAGCCCGAGGCCGAAGCTGTGCGCCAGCGGCAACACCACGAGGCTGCGCGGGCTTCTATTCTGCTCGCCGGCGGTGCGCCAGGAGTTCATGGCGTGGGCAAACAGGTTGCGATGCGTTTGCATCACTCCCTTGGGACGGCCCGTGGTGCCGCTCGTGTACAGGATCGTCGCGAGATCCTCGTCGGCGCGCGGCGCGATCTCGACGCGCAGCGCCGTGCCTGCGAGCAGCCGCTCCAGCGACAAGCAGCCTGCCGGAACACTCTCCGGCGCGCCGACCATGAGCACGTGCCGCTCGGCCGGGGCTTGCCGCATGGCCTCGGCGACCTTGGGGTACACGTCGGGCGCCGTGATCACGGCGCGAGCGCGGGAATTTTCCAGGATGTAGGCGAGCTCGTGCGCGTCCAGCAGAAACAACACCGGGATCGCCACCGCGCCCACCCGCCACACCCCGGCGTAGCTGACGAGCACCTCGGGACAGTTCGGCATCATGATGACGACCTTGTCGCCGGGGCCGATCCCGAGCTCGTGCAGGGCCTGTGCGAGCGTGCGACTCAGATCGTGGAGCTCTCGGTTGGTATAGCTGCGATCCTCGAATATCAGACGCGCGTATTCACCGTGTTCCTCGAGGTTCCGGTCCGACAGCGTCGCGAGGTTCATGCTCGAGTCATGACTTTATACACGAGCTCCGGCAGCTGTCGTTCGCGCAGATGTTCAAGGTCAGGAGCGTATCGATGGCCGGGTTATTCGGGGTATTGAGACCGGCGCTCTGCAGGCACGGGTTCGCGCAGGTGAAGCGATCTTCGAAGCTCGGCGGGTTCATGCAGCTCCGCTCGAGCGCGCAATTGATCACGGTCCAGCACGTTTCATCTTGCCGGCATTGTTCGTAGGCGGCTTGGCACTGCCCCTGATCGCTCGATAGGCACTCCCGGCAGATCGGGTCCTCGGGAGCGTCCGTCCCAGCGTCGGCAGACACGGGTTCGAAGTCGAGCGGTTTGGTGTCCAAGCAGCCGGCCGCGAACACCGCCGGCAGGAGTGGTGCAGCGCGCGCCACTGCCCGCAGCGCTGCTGAGCGTCGTTTCATGGCACCACCTCGTTCCTGCGTTCATCGCCGAGAAAGTGATAACTGAGCCCGAAGAAGGCGCTGACCGTGTCCGTCGGGTTCCCGTACACGGGCTGCGGGCCCGTATTGCGCGAATAGGGCCGCAGGCCGACCACGTACGGACCTTCCGAAGCGGTGCTGTACGTTGCGCTGAGCCGGTAGTCGAGGCCAGGCACTCCCGGCACTGCGCCCGACAGCGTCGCGCGCACGCGGACAAAGCCGGACACGTAGCGCGGATCTCGCCACTCGACCTCGTAGGCACGGTCGATCAGGCGTTCGCCGACGTATTGCACGGCGAGCGCAGGCGTCGGCAACTGTTCGGAGAACGTGTACGCGGCAAAGCCGTTCCCGAACACCTGCGGCGCGACCGGCAGGACTCGCTTCTCGCTCCCGTGGCGGCTGCGCGTGTACGCGGCCGTACCGTTCAGGCCGTAGCTCAACTGTCCCTCGCTGAGCGATCCGCGCAGGCTCGCGTTGTACCCGTAGTTGGTAAGCTCCGAGATGTTTTGGTAGCGCACGGCTCCACCCTGCGCGAGCGACCACTCGCCTGCGGACCGAGCGGCGTCGATCTCGCCCTGGCTCAAAATGTGCTGTTCGACGAGGTCGTCCCACCACGAGCGAAATACGCCGAACATCACCCGGTTCGCGCCGAAGCGCTGCTCGATCGAACCTTCCACCGAGCGCACGAACTCGGGCGCGAGCTCGGCGGACGGCATTTGTTTTCTCTCGACGGTCTCGGTTTCCGCCCAGGCCGGCGCGCGAAAGCCCTGTGAGTAGACGCCTTTGACGGTCGTCTTCTCGAACGGCTTCACGCTCACCGCGAGGCGCGGTGATACGATCGGGCTGAAACGAGGATCCACGTCGAGGCGCGCCCCGCCGCTCATCGCGAGCCAGCGCGTCGGATTCCACGTCTGCTCCAGATACGGACTGAGCAGCGGGCCCTCGTCGTCGATGATGCCGCGCGTGCGATCGAACGGCTGCCCGGTGTCTGCATCGAGGGCGTCCTCCTTCGAACGCACGCGCCGCAGGCGCGCGTCGAAGCCGATCTGCGTCTGCAAGCTCGAGTCTTCCAGCCAGTTCAGGCCGAGTCGGAGCTCGGCGCCCACCCAGTGCGCGACACTCGCCTGGTAGAACTGACACGTATCGAACGAGTTCTCCAGACACATCAGGTCGGCGCGACGGTTCACGCGCCGCCGATAGTCGAAGCCGTCCGCGTACAGCCGCGACGTGAGGGCGACGAGCGGGGTGAGCTGTACACCGTGCTTCACGTCGATGCGCAGCGCGCGATCGCGTTCGTCGCTGTGTGGATCATCGAAATCCACGACCACGGCGTTGTTGCTGTACGGAATACCCTGCTCGTAGGTCGACGCGAGGAAATTTACCTCGACGTCGCTGAGGCGCAGCCGGAGTAGCGCGGAGGTGGCCTCGCTGAAGTAGGCGTGATCGAGCTGACCGCCCCAGTGCCCCAGCGTGCGCGAGTTTGGCCCGTAATCGATGGGTTCGTTGGTGGTGGGTGTCCGCGCAAGCGGCTGCAGCTCGAAGTCGAGATCGGGGCCAAAGCGGCTCGCGTGCGCGACGTACGACGTGAATTCGCCCGGCGTTCCCGCGAGCGAGAACGTGAAGCCGGCGCCGGCGCCAGCCCGGAAGCTTCCGCCCGGCTCGTATTCACCCATGACGTGGCCACCGCTGAAATCGCTGGCGCGCTTCGTGATCACGTTGATCACCCCGAGCATGGCGTTCGACCCGTACAGCACCGATCCCGGACCGACGATCACCTCGATGTGGTCGATGATCTCGACCGGAACTCCGGCCCCCGTGTCGAAGCGGGCGGCGCCGAAGAGCGGATCGTTGATGGCGTGCCCGTTGACCAGGAGCAGGAAATGCTTGCCGTTGTCATTCGGTAGCATCACGCCACGCGCGCCGATGTCCGGCGTGCGCAGCGGATCCGAGGTCACGACGCCGAGCGCCAGAAAGTCGATGGCCTCGTCGAGGGAACGAATGCCGTAGCGCCGGAGCTCCTCTGCGCTGATCGTCACGGACGTGGCCGGGGCGCTCGAGGCGCTGTCCGGGGCGGCAGACGCCGTGGTGACGACACTTTCGCTCAGAAGCCCACGGAGCTCGGCGGTGTCGGCGCGGGCGCCACGCGCGCACAGCGGGAGCGCCATGACGGCAAGCGTCGCCCGGCGCAGCCGCTTCATCGGTAGACCCGCATCAGCTTGAGAACGTCGGCTCGGAAGTCCACGTCTTGCTTTCTCGCTTGTGGAAGGTTCACCAGGACGCGGGGTTTGCCGGAGGCGAGCTCGAAGCCGAGCACGGCTCCGAGCGGCACGTATTCTCGCCTCGCAGCGACGCTGATCACGTTCACGCCCGTGAGCGCGGCGCGCACGCGCGCCATTTCGCCGTCCAGGCCGGGCCCGAGATACACCGCGGCGACATTTTCGCCCTGGCACGCCTTGGCCAGCGCGGCAGCGCCCGTATAGGTCACGACGGCCACCGCGAGCGGCAGGCCCGCGATGCGATCGATGCGTCCCAAAGCCGAGCTCATCGCAGACGCGAACAGACTGGACTCCGCGTTGCGCGGCACCTGGACGATCAGGACGCGAGCCTTGGGCCCCGCTCGCTTGGCGAAATTTCGATCGTAGTTCGCGAGCTTGGCGAACAACTCCGCCTGGACATGCACCGGCACGATATCGCTCTGCGCGCTGCTCGAGCGGCTCGACAGAACCACGAGCGCACAGGCGAACAAGACGCGAAGAGCGAGTCTGACGTCCAGGCGCCGCGAGAGCTCAGCTGGCTTGCTCATTACAAGCGTCGCGCAATGCGGGTAGCGCTCGATCGAGCTCGCAGCGCAGGTCGGTCAGGAGCGTACCTATTTCGACTGAGCCTGCCTGGCCGCGCGCCTCGAGCTCGTGACACGCGAGCGCCACTCGCTGCGCGCCGATGGTGCGGCTGCTGCCCTTCAGCGCGTGCGCCGCCTCCCGGAGCTCGCTGGGACTTCCCTGTTCGACAGCGGCGGTCATGCGCGCGACGTGGCGCTCCGCGTCTGCGGTGTACTTACCCACGAGATCCGCCAAGAATCGCGGCCTGCGCGGCGACTGCAGCGTTCGTAGCTGCGCGACCACGCTGGTGTCGAGCGCCGCTGGCTGAAGCGAGCCGTTCGACGTCGCCGAAGCGGTGCTCTCGGGTGCCTGCGCAGCGGCGGTGTCGTTCGCCGGCGCTCGAGAGTCCGGCCTGACGCTCACCTTCGCCACAGCCTCTGGTCCGTCGCAGAGCGGCGCCGCGGCGTGCTCTCCTGAGCCCGAGCCCGGTTCCGGGGGAATCGAACGCGCCCAGCGCTCGAGCTTGCGACGCAGCGCTTCCATGTCCACGGGCTTGGTCATGTAATCGTCCATGCCTGCCTCGAGCACCTTCTCGCGCTCGCCTTGCATGGCGTGGGCGGTCACGGCGATGATCGGCACGCGCAGGCGTCCTTCACGCGCTTCACGCTCGCGAATCGCGCGTGTCGCAGAGTAACCGTCCATCTCCGGCATCTGGCAGTCCATCAGCACCACGTCGAAAGCGTGATCAGGTGCCAGCGCTTCGAACGCCGCGCGGCCATTGCCGACGATGGTCGATTCTATGCCGAGGTGCTCCGAAATGCCGAGCAGCACTTCCTGGTTCGCCTCGTTGTCCTCGGCGATCAGCACCCGAATCCCTTTTTTGATGCGGCTCTTGCTGGACGTGGCGTCGAAGGCGGCGCCCGTCACTGCTTGCGCCAGCGAGGTATTCGGGGCGGAGTCACGCAGGACTTGCAAGAGCGTCTCGAGCAGATTCGACTGCCGCAGCGGCTTGGGCAGCCAGGCGCGAATGCCCGCGGCGACGAGCTCCTCGCGCGTCTGATCCACGATCGAGGTGAGGAGCACCATTGGCGCCGCCACGCGGTCGTCCTGACTGATGCGACGGGCGAGCTCCGCACCGTCCATCCTGGGCATGTGCATGTCGAGTAAGATGATGTCGAAGCGGCAATTGCCCGCGGCCGCTCTGGCCAGCACGCTCAGCGCCTCTTCCGCGTCGGCGGCTTCTTCGACGACGCCGCCCCAACTCGCGAGCAGCTCGCGCAAGAAATCCCGATTCGTGGCGTTGTCGTCTACCACCAGGAAACGGAGCCCGCGCAGCCGCTCGGCCTGCTCCTGTTCCTCGGGGACACCGGCGCTGTCGAGCTCGAGCGCAAACCAGAAAAGGCTCCCCTTGCCGAGCTCGCTCTCCACGCCGATCTCACCGTTCATGAGCTCGACCAAACGCTTGCTGATCGCGAGCCCGAGGCCGGTTCCGCCGTAGAGCCGCGTCGTGGAGGTGTCCGCCTGCATGAAGGCGCTGAACAGCTGGGACTGCTTTTCTTTCGCGATACCGAGGCCGGTATCCAACACATGAAAGCGAATACGCGTGCGCTTGCCGCTCGCGGCCTCGAGGCTCACGCGGATCGCAACCTCGCCTTTTGCCGTGAATTTGAGGGCGTTGCCGACCAGATTAGTCACCACTTGCTGGATGCGCACCGGATCGCCACGCACGACGGACGGCACGTCCGGAGCCACCAGACAGACCAGCTCGAGCCCCTTGTTTTGAGCTTGCGTGGCGAAGCTCTCGCCCACGTCTTCCACGAGCTTGCGCAAGTTGAAGACCGTGACGTCGAGCTCGACTTTACCCGCCTCGATCTTGGAAAAATCGAGGATATCGCTGATGATCGCCAGCAGGTTCTGTCCGGAGCGTCGGATGGCTTCAGCGAAGCGCCGTTGCCTCGCGCCGAGCTCGGTCGTCAGCAGCAGCGACGCCATGCCGAGCACGCCGTTCATGGGCGTCCGGATCTCGTGGCTGACGTTGGCCAAGAACTCGCTCTTGGCCTTGCTCGCCGCCTCGGCACGTTCGCGCGCGATGCGGTTCTCCTCGACGAGGTTCTGCACTTTCTGCATGGCGCGCCCGTTCCAGAGCGCGACTCCGAGCCCGCCGAAAAAAATCGCGAGCGCGATCAGCAGCGCCGCTTGCTGGTTCTCGCGCTGTCTCAGGCTGATGTTGCGTGTAGAAAATCCTGCGACGAGCGATCCCTGGACTCCCGCGCTGACCCGCACCGGCGTGATCACGTGCAAGTGATTGCCGACGCGCTCCAGCGTCGTCTCTGCGGACCGACGCGGCAGCCTCTCGAGCGGAACGCCGACCCGATTGAACGAATGATACAGCTCGTCACGCTGCGAAAACAGCGCCATGTACTCGAGCTCATCGTCGCGCGCTGCACCCTTGAAGTACTCTTCGACCACCTCCTTGTCGTCGAAATCCAGCGCAGGGCCGGTGCTGTGCGCGGTCAACTCGCTGACCGCGACGGCCTTGGCGCGGAGCGCGCGCTCATGCGCTTCCTGGCTCTTACCGGGGAAGTACAGGAACTCGATCACCGCCAGCACGGCGAACGCTGCCGCGATGGGCACGACTGCGCTGAGTTTGATCTTGCCCATCGTCGTACGAAGGCCTCCGCTAGACCCTGCGCGACGACGGTGGGGGTTTGCGCGGCAGGGCCCCCGCATGTTTGACCAGAATGCTCTCGAAGCGTTTCATGAATGCGGCTGGATTCGCCGTCTTTTCCATGACGTCCGCGGCCCCGCAGCCGGCGGCCAGCTGCTCGAGCTCGCTCCGCGAGCTGGCTGAATGCAGGATCACCAGCGGCGAAACGCGGCCTGGACGCGGAGCCATGAGCTCCGCCAAGCGATCCCCGCTCAAGCCCGGCATGTGCACGTCCAGGAGCACCACGTCGGGTTTCTCACGGATAATCGCGATGCTCGTGCCCAGCGCGCTCTCGCGCGTTCGCACCTCGTAGCCATGCTGCTCGAGCACCGCGGCGGTGACCTCGAGAACCGTGGCGTCGTCGTCGACGATCATGATCTTGAGCGGTTGATTCATGGGCGAAAACCGTGAGGCGACATGGACCCAGGCGCGCGGCGCGCGCAGGCTGTAAAGCACAGCGTAACTCGGAGCAGCCCGGAGGCGAACCCTACCGGTGCGACCATTCTGCTCGCAGAAAGTCGAAGCACAGAGGAACGTTGGGCGTGCATGTTGAAACGCGGAAAGGGCGACTTCCCCGAGCGTCAAACGGCCGAGCTCGGCATAAATGAAGCGCTACGCGCGTGCGGCGAGATCAGCAGAACCCCCTACACACAACTACATAGCGGCTGGCGTCAACTGGTGCTCTTCGCCTGAAGCACGCGACGGATCGGCGGGAACAAGTCGAGCGTGAGGGCGCGTTCAGGTGTGAACCACGAGGCGTCGATGAGCTCGCGGTTGTCGATGCGAAGCACGGGACGCTCCTGGAGCTCGACGGAAAAAATCTCGATGTGCTCGCGTTTGCCTTCCCACTCGTGGTGCTCGTCGAGCACGAGCTCGAGCTGTTCGGGTGCGACGGTCAGATTGACCTCCTCGCGCAGCTCACGGCGCGCCGCCTCCCGGCCCGTCTCGGAGCTGTTCACGTACCCCCCCGGAAGCGAATAATAAGGCACATAGGAATTGCGCACCAAGAGCAGCTCTCCGCCGTTGAAGAGCGCGATCAGGGCGCCATGCGTCTTGGGGTGTCGCAGCGACCAGTACGTGCGCATGACTCGATAAGCACACACATAAGCCAGCTGAAACGCGCGATCGACGGGAGTGGGGCTAACGCTCGCCATGACGCGACGACCATACCTCACGGGCCTGCACGCGGGTCGAAAACAACCGCCGGCGACACACCAGCACCATGACCCGCGCGATCGCGCCGCTCGCGACCGCCGAACTTGCGCGAATAGCTCGGAAAAGCCGCCCGCGCCGCGCGCGTTCTCAACGATTCAGGAAGAACCAAGCCGCGACCGCGGCGAGCACCAGCACGAGCAAGAGTATCTTTCCGCCGGAGCCACCTTTGCGCTCGAACTCGGGCTGCTCTTCCTCTCGAGCCTTTTCGGGGCGTGCTAGCGCGCCCTTCGGCTTGCGCTTTTCTGTCGGTGCCGATCGGCTGCTCGCCGCTGCTCGCTCGGCTTCGGCCTTGCGCTGCGCGGCAGCCTCCGCTTCCGCTTTTGCGCGGGCCGCTTCGGCTTCCGCCTTGCGCCGCTTTTCAGCTTCCTCTTCAGCGCGCTGGGCCGCTTCGGCTTCCGCCTTGCGCCTGGCCTCGGCCTCTTCCTCGGCGCGTCGCGCCGCTTCGGCTTCCGCCTTGCGCTTCGCCTCGGCTTCTTCCTCGGCGCGTCGCGCCGCTTCGGCCTTGCGCCGCGCTTCTTCGGCTTGGGCGGCCTTGCGCTTCGCTTCTTCGGCTTCGGCCTGCGCCTTGCGACGTGCCTCTTCCTCCGCCCGCCGCCGTGCTTCTTCGGCCTTGCGTTGCGCCTGCTCCGCCTCGGCGCGCCGGCGCGCCTCTTCGGCGGCCTGCGCGGCCTTGCGCCGTTCCTCTTCCTCGCGACGTTTGCGCGCTTCCTCTTCCGCCTGTGCCTTCCGGCGCGACTCTTCCTCGAGTTTTCGCACGAGATCGGCGTCCGTATCGCCGAGCTTCGCCGCGGGGGTTCCCGCCGGCGTAGCAGAGCGCTTGTGCGCCTCTGCCACCTCCGCTGCCTTGCGTCTCAGCTCCTGTTCTGCGCGTGCGAGCGCCGGCTCATCGCTCGACGCCGGCACGCCCGCAGGGCGACCGCTCGAAACGGGTGCTCGAAAGTCCGTCGAGGTCGGTTCGACCCCGGGCGGCGGCTGCGACAGATGAACCGAGATGCCCTCCGGGAGCTCGAGCGGGGGCAGCTCGAAGCGGTAGCTGCCTTCCGTCGCGTCCAGCATCGCTGCGACCGCGTCTTCTCCGGCAGCGTCGGTCTCGAGCGAGGTCAGCTCGCCGATCTGGTACACCGCCCGCGCCTGCCGGCCGCGACTGTTCAGTTCCAGAGTGCAGGTCAGCGCGTACGTCTCGCAGTAGCGAAATAGATCGACCGGCCGAATTTCCCCGAGCGCGCCCTCGTGGGGGAGGCGTGTCTTGAAGCCTCCGCTCAGGCCCGGCAGACGCGGCACGGCCTCGAATTTAGGGCTCGTGGCGCGCATCAAGCGCTCTAGCGCCTCATCTCCCGTGCTGACGCCGAACCGCGCGTCGTCACGAATACCCGACAAAAACCGCAGTTCCCCGTCACCCTCTTTGGCGCGCACGCGCAGCAGGCCGGTGAACCGCCCTTCCCTACACTGCTTGATGACCTGCTCTACCAGGGACTCCGCTGCCTGCATCGTGCAAAGTCATATCGCAAGCGGCAGCGACGTTGCTACTTCGTGCGCGGCCCGGTCACTATTTTGCGTCCCCAGTCCGCTCGGGCGGCATTGGAGACCTCCTTTTCCAAGCGTCGCGCGCTCGAGCTCCACGGACTTCCAGAGCTCCAGGGCCCGGGAGCGGGGGTTCACACGCCCGCGCGAGGGCGGCTCAGCGGCGGCGGCGAGCCGGTCGCTCGAATCCCCGGCTGAGCTCGCTACGCGCTTCCGGAGTTCCCTCACGCGCGGCCTTCACCAGCGCGCGATGCACGAGCTCCTGAGTCTTCGTGGTCTCACTGCGCAGCTCTGCCAGTGACTGTTCCAATCTGGCTGGCTGGAACGGTTCGATGCGCAGCGCTTCGCTGACACGTGCGCGAGCCTGGCGCACCGCATCACGCCGACCCTTTACATGTCCGCGCTCGGCCTCGTACGCGCGGCGCAGAGCGGGGTGGCGCAGCGCCTGCCCGTCCTCCAGCGACCGGGCCGGTCCTTGGCGCCCGCGACCGCCGCGCAGACCACGACCGAGTAGGAACCCTGCGCACAGCAGGTTCAGCGCGATCGATATCAAGAGGCCGATGGCTAGACGCTTCGCCAATGGCGTCACGGTTCCTCCTCGAGCTCCACGAATGCCCCGGATGCGACCTCGAGCAACGCATCATCGCTCTCGATGGTCGCTTGAACGTCGCTGGTTTGCTCCTCGGGGTAGGCCGTGCCGAGCCACACGCCACACACGGCGGCGAGCGCCCACGCCAGCGCGGGTGCCCACAACGCGCGAGGCGTGAAGCGCGCGCCGCGCCGGGCACGCAGAGGGAGCTCATTCAGCCGGCGCTCGAACGCAGGATTCAGAGGCGGCGGCAGGCACTCCTGCAACACGGCGTCCAGCTCTTCTTCATGCGCCGAGAGCGCCCGCGCTTCGGCCGACGCCGCGAGCAGCGCGCGCGCCGGATCTCGCAGCGCCTCGGGCCAGCGCTCGGGGTCGGCGCCGTATGCCGCGACCAGCTCGCTAAATTCTGCAAGGGATAGCGCTTTCATGATCCGTTCTTTCCGGCGGCGCTCGGCTCATGGCCTGCCGCTTCCGAGCGCGTGTTCCGCTCGAGCAGCTGCCGCAGGCCGCGCCGTGCGCGCGACAGCAACGATTCCAGGGCCGTGTCCGTTACGCCAAGCACGCGCGCTGCCTCTTTGCCGGACAGCTCGTTGAGATGCACCAGGAGCAGCGCCGCGCGCTGGCGTTCGGGCAACAGATTCAGAGCGCGCTCGAGCGCCTCCGCTTGGCGCGCCGCCTCGAGCTGCCGTCCCTGCGGCGCGGACACCGGCGCATCGCTGTCGTCGTCGAGCGCCTGCCAGCGGCCACGGCTGCGCAGCCGGTCCACAGCGAGGTTGTGCACGATGCGGTGTAACCAGGTCGTCACGCGCGCATCCGGAGAGTAACTCGTTGCTCGCTGCCATAGTCGTAGAAACGCTTCCTGCACGACGTCCTCTGCTTCTGTCGACTCGTTCAGCATGCGGGATGCATAGTGGTGTAAGCGCTTGCCATGGCGCCGGACGAGCTCTCGGTACGCCGCGACGTCGCCCTCGCCCACGCGGACCACGAGCTCGGCATCTTCCAAGCTTTCTTCACGGCGCTCCCGGGACACGGATGGAACCTATTCTCGAATACACATCGACCCGGAACGAATATTCCGGGCCGATGCGCTGACATCTGAAACGGTCACACGCGAGGCTCAAGACTCGCGCTTGCCGTGTCCCTTGCCCTTGTGGCCAGCGCGAAACTCCTCTTTCGTCACCGCGCCGTCCTTGTTCGTGTCGAGCTTCTGAAACCAGCCCTGAGCCTTCGCCTGGGCCTCGGCCAGGGTGACCTGCCCATCCTTGTTGGCATCGGCTTTCTCGAAATAGCGAGCGCGCTTGCCTGCGACTTCGTCCTTGGTCACGACGCCGTTCTTGTTCTTGTCCATGCGCTCGAACTTGGCTTTGGCGCCAGCCTGGGCCTCTGCGAGCGTCACCTTGCCGTCACCATTCGTGTCCATCTTGCCGCGACCGCCGTGGGCGAACGCCACGGCGCTCAACGTGGTCAGCAGGACGGCGACACCAGCGGCTTGCATCTTCTTCTTCTTCACTACTTGGACTCCTTGTATCGGGGCCAAACTTGCTGGCCTCACCTGCTTCAACGAAGCTGCCGTCCCGATCCGTCGCGGAAAGTTTCTCTTTCTGGAGAATGCCAGAATATAAGTGATCTTCAATGGTTACAACAACGGGCCCGACGCCGCGTGCGAGGGCCGCGGAAAGAACCGCTCTGCGAGATTTCGCTCAGTCGCTCGAGACTGATAAGATGTGTACGGGTGGAGGCCGAGGGCGTGACACTTCCAGCTCTGAATTTGTTGCACCCGGAAGTCTGCCCGTTTCGTTGTCTCGGCTGGAACAACGTCATGATCGTCTCGTGGCACGAGTCGATCAATCTGGCCGCGATCAAGCACCTGTCCAAGATCAGCGATGACTTGCTCGCGATTTACCCGAGCGTGTCCGCCATACATCTGGCCGCGAGCGACATCGGCTTGCCATCATCCGAGGTCCGCCCCGCGTTGCGCGAGATGATGGCCCGCTACGCGCCGCACACGGCTTGCCTCGCCGTGGTGCTCGAGGGCAGCGGGTTTTGGGCGAGCACCGTCCGCAGCCTCATCACCGGGATGCGGATGGTCGCGCCGCGTGCTTTCGCCATGCGCATGCACGAAAACATCGCCGAAGTGTGCGAATGGTTGCCGCGCGAGCATCAGAGAAGAACCGGGGTGAGCCTCGACCCGGAAGGCTTGCGCCTCGCCCTCGAGCAAACGAAAAAACGCTGAGGACGTGTGAGTCGAATTCACGCTTCCCTTACGAAGCGTGACTCAGCGCACCGGAACGCGACTTGCCGAACTCAGCGCGCGCGGCGCTCGAGGCTTCGAAATCGAGCAACCAGCGTTTGCGATCCATGCCTCCGCCGAAGCCGGTGAGCGAGCCGTCGGCGCCGATCACGCGGTGGCAGGGTACGACGATGGGCAGCGGATTTTTGCCGTTCGCGGCGCCCACGGCGCGTGCGGCGCCAGGAGCACCGATGCGCTGCGCGACGGCTGCGTAACTCCAGGTGCCGCCGAACGGGATTTCGGAGAGCGCGTGCCATACACGCCGCTGAAATGCCGTCCCCCGCGGCGAGAGCGACAAATCGAACGCCGTGCGCCGGCCCGCGAAGTACTCCTCGAGCTGGCGAATCGCCTGTCGCAAAGGGCGCGCATCCCGGGCGCACGTCGCGCTCAGCGCCTCTGCACGGGCACCTTCGAAGTAGATGCCATGCAGGCCTGCACCGTCGCCAAGCAACGTCAATCGTCCGATGGGGCTCGGGATCGCCGAACAGCTGAGTTTCTGTGGCATGATGTTCTCCTCATACTGAGCTCGTCCACAAGTGCATGACGGCGTACGAGCGCCAGGGTTTCCACGGTTCCGAGAGAGCGCGCGCCGCGCGCGGGCCGATGCTGCCAAGAGCTTTCCGGACGCCGAGATCGCCATCGAGAAACGCGTCCGGCCAGGAGAGCGCGCGCATCGCCACGTACTCTGCCGTCCACGGACCGATGCCCGGCAACTCCTGTAGGCGGCGCACGACGACTTCTGCGTCGCTGCCTGCGTCCAGGCTCAAGCTGCCGTTCTCGAGCGCGCGCGCGAGC
This sequence comes from Polyangiaceae bacterium, assembly GCA_036520475.1. Taxonomy (GTDB): domain Bacteria; phylum Myxococcota_A; class Polyangia; order Polyangiales; family Polyangiaceae; genus DATDJP01. The sequence goes on from DATDJP010000056.1 coordinate 37,002, forward strand.
CGTTGCAGCGACTGGGCGCGCGCGCTGGTGATGCCCAGGGCGGCGAGCTCGCGCACGTCAGCGCCGGCGATGCGTGCGGCGCGCGGGGTGAGTCGTGCGAGCTCTGGGTGCGGCGTTTCGAGCGGTTCGCCGTACGCGCGCGCCAATCGTCCAGCGAGAGTCGTGGCCGCGGCGACGCTCACCTGCTGACCGAGGATGGCTCGACACGCCGCTTCGAACGTATCGAACGCGCCAGGCACCCGCAGGCCGGGCCGCGCGCGCAAGTAGCGCGCTAAACGGCGATCCTTGCCGAGGTGTTCGGCGATCACCCACGGCTCCATGTCGAGATCGAACAGCCGCCGCAGGCGCGCAACGATCGGAAGTACGTGCCGAGCCAGCGAGAACGACAGCTCCGCGCGCAGCGCAGCGCGATCCGCGCATGCCGAAACGGCGAGCCAGCCTTGGGCGCCGCCGATCTCCGCCGTGCGATAGTAGACTTCGTCGCGCACGAGCTCGACTCCGGGAACTGCCCGTGCGCTCAAGAATTCGAGCAGCGGCGACCAGGCGAAGGGTGGACGATAGGACAACGTCACGCGCACGGTCTCCGGACGTTCGAAGGCGGCGCCTTGCCGCCGCAGCGCCGACGGGGAGCGTGCGTAGCGCGCTTTGAAGGCTGCGTTGAAGCGACGCAGGCTGCGAAAGCCGCTCGCGAACGCGACATCGGTCATCGGCAGCTGGGTGTCGTGGAGCAGTTGCTTGGCGAGCGCCAAGCGCTGCGTCTGCGCCAGGTCTATGGGGGAAAGTCCGAGCTCGGCCTGAACGGCGCGCCGCAAATGGCGGCCGGTGACGCCGAGCCCACGCGCGAGCTCTTCGAGTGATGCCTCGTTCAGGGCGCCTGCTTCGATACGGCGCACCGCCTGCGAAACCAGGCGCGACACCGAATCCATCGGCGCGAGTCCCGGTGCGAGCTCGGGGCGGCAACGGAAACACGCGCGGTAGCCGGCGTGTTCTGCGAGCGCCGCGCTGGTGTAGAATTCACAACGGTGGCGCGCCGGCATGCGCACACGGCACACGGGACGGCAGTAGATCCCCGTGGTCTTGACGGCGACGAAAAAGCGACCGTCGAAGCGCTCGTCGTGCGCGAGCATCGCGCGATAACAGGCGTCGGGGTCGAGCGTCATGACACAGCAGAATTAGCGCGCTGTCCTGCGCCGCGCTGGCCATTTTCGGACATGATCCCTTTTTTCGCGAATCCTCTCTTGAAGCTGGCTTCGCGCGCGGGCCGAGCCCGGTGTTACCTTGTCTCGATGGCCGACCTTGGCGTGTTCGCAGATGCTCACACCGTCATCTTCGAGCGGTTGCTCCTGGGCACACCGGAGCGCGTTTGGCGGCACTTGACGGAGCCGGAGCTGCTATCGCACTGGCTCGGCATTGCGCTACTCGAGCCGCGTGTGGGCGGCCGCGTCGAGCTGCACGTGAGCGATGCCATCGTCAGCGGGACGGTTCTCGAGCACGACCCGCCGCAACGCTTCGCGTGTTCGTGGCGTGCCCGCACGCTGCGCGAGGATCTCGACGGACTCGTGGTCTTCAGCCTGGAAGCGCTGCGAAACGACACTCGGCTGGTGCTCCGTCACACCGCACACCACGTTCGATCAGCGGCGGCGTCGGCCAGCCACTGGCACGCGCGCCTGGACGCGCTCGCCGCGCGCCTGGCAAACCGAGCGGCGCCCGATCAAACGGCGAGCGCCGCAGAGGTCCTCGCGGAGTACGCCGCGCGCCTGCCCGCGTAATAGCGCGCCGTTGCGCGTGATGTCAGCCTTATGTCATCTTTACGGCATGCGAAGGACGGAGCGGCTGTTCGCGCTGGCCGAATACCTGCGCGGCCGTCGCACTGGCGTGACGGCCGAGGCGCTGGCGGACCGTTTCGGAGTGACGGTTCGCACCATGTACCGCGACCTGGACGCACTGCGTGCTGCCTCTCTACCGCTCGGCGCGGAACGGGGACGCGGGGGCGGTTACGCGCTGGATCGCAGCTACAGCTTGCCGCCCGTGAACTTCACGGCACGGGAGGCCGCGCTGCTGGTCGCGCTCGGACGATTTGCTATCGACATGCGCCTCTTGCCCTTCGCCGAGACGCTCGAGTCGGCGCTGGACAAGGTGCGCGCCGCGCTGTCCACGTCCGCGCAGCGCGAGCTGTTGCGGCGGCTGGACGAGCTCGCGTTTCAAGGCGTACCCGCGCTTCCCAGCCGTAAAGAGGTGCGCGCCGCGCTGGAGCGCGCGTGGTTCGAGCAACAGCCGCTCTCCATCACGTACGTGGACGGCAACTTCATCGAAAGCACGCGCAGCGTCCGCATCCACGGCGTCGTCATGGATCGCCACGAGACTCGCCTGGACGCGAGCGACGTCAAGAGCGGTGAGCGCCGCCATTTCCGGCTCGACCGCATCGTGCGCGCAGAAGTGCTGCGGGACGCGAGCCTGGAGCCGAGTTAGCGGCTCCCACCGGCTGCGTGCACACGCGCCGAGCTCAGCAAGTCGGCCCACCACATGCCCATCATGCGCAGGAAGGCCGCCGGCGCGAGCCCGTGGCGGGCGGGATGATCGGGGCGGATCTTGCTCCAGCCGCGGTGGGTGACCGTCACGAGCGTGCTCTCACCGTCCGGCTCGAACCGCACCTCCACTTCGGTGCTCTCCGAGGGAGCAAAGTTGACCGCGCGCCATTCGAACATGAGCCGCGCCGGAGGCTCCCACGCGGTGACCTGGCCACTGACCGTCACGCGCGTTTCGCCGTCCACATCGAAGGACTCGAAGAGACGGCCACCGACGCGCGGCTCGAGCGCGATGATGCCGCGGCGCTTGCCGGCCACGCGGTACTTCAAACCGCGCCGCCACCAGCGATCGATCTCTTCCGTGAACAAGCGGAACGCGCGCTCGCGATCCACGCGCACGAGCACCGACGCTCGCGCCTGATCCTGTGCGGTGCTCATCGACGGCGCTTCCGCGGCGGGGAACGCTCTGCGTGCTGTTTGAAGGCGTTCAGCTGATCCCCCCAGAACGCTTCCACCTCGCGCAGCCAATCGCCGAGCTCCGAGAACGGCTGCTCGCGGAGCGTGTAGAGCCGCGCGCGAGCATCGTCCTCTTCGATGCGTTCGGAGACGATGCCGGCGCGCCGCAGCACCCGCAAGTGCCGGCTCAACGCCGGCCGCGTCAGGGCCATGCGATCGGCGATCTCGCTCGGGCGGCAGCTGCGCTTGCGGAGCAGCTCCACGACGCGGCGACGTGTGGGATCGGCCAGGGCGGCCAGGGTCCGATCCAGGGTGCTATCCACCGGGCTTTTGATCCCGCACGCGCTGCATGAACCACCAGCGGTGCCCTTCGAGATCCTCGGCTTCGTACGTGCGGTCGGCCCAGTATTCCTCCCCGTAGTCGGTTGTCTGGGGCTCGCTCACGATCTTGGCGCCCTCGGCGCGCGCGCGCTGGCAGTGCGTGTCGGCGTCCTCGACCGCGACGCACAGGCTTTGGGTGTTGGCGCCGCCCAGCGAGCGCGGGCTCTTGCAATGCGTGCGCGGCCGGTCCGTCTTGCCGCCCGTCTGCCCGACCATGATCATCCCGTCGTCCCCGAATTCGAGCTCGGAATGCTCGACGCGTCCGCCTTCGCCTTCGACCTTGAGACGCACGCGGAAGCCGAATACGCGGCACAACCAGTCGATGGCCTTGCCGGCGTCGTCGTAAAAGATCGCGCTGGTGATGCGCGGCCAGCCGCTGGGAGGGGGTTTCATGAACGTGCTCCTTTGTTGACCGATTCCGGCAATAGTTAACGTTAGGGAGAACCATTGTCAACCGCCGGTCACGACCCTCGGCGCGCGCGCGGCGAGATGTGCTAAGCCCCGCCGCGAAGCAGGCTCGATGAACGACCCCAAACGCGATGAGAGCGCCCCCGCGTCCGAGACCATCCGACCCGAACTGGCGGAGCTGCGCGACCGCCTGCACGTCACGCGCGACGAAGGCCGGCCCGAGGCGGTGGCCAAGCGTCGCAAGACGGGACAGCGCACGACGCGCGAAAACATCGCCGATCTCGTGGACGAGGGCAGCTTCGTCGAATACGGCGCGCTCGCCCTGGCCGCTCAGCGTCAGAGCCGCTCGATCGACGAACTGATCCGCGTGAGCCCGGCGGATGGCATCGTGTGCGGCATCGGGACGGTCAATGGCGCCCAGTTCGGCGAAGAGCGCGCGCGCAGCATGGTGCTCGCCTACGACTACACCGTGTTCGCGGGCACCCAGGGCTTCGTGGGCCATCAGAAGCTCGACCGCATGCTCGCGCTCGCCGCGCAGTGGCGCTTGCCCATCGTGCTGTTCGCCGAGGGCGGCGGCGGCCGTCCGAACGACACCGACGTCGCCACCGTCGCGGCGCTCGATACGCCGAGCTTTCTCGCGTTCGGCGCGCTCTCGGGCCTGGTACCGCGTGTCGGCATCGTGTCCGGCCGCTGCTTCGCCGGCAACGCGGCTCTGCTCGGCTGCTCGGACGTGATCATCGCCACCGAGAACAGCAGCATCGGCATGGGCGGGCCCGCCATGATCGAGGGCGGCGGCCTCGGTAAGTGCGATCCGGACCAGGTCGGCCCTATCGACGTGCAGACGAAAAACGGGGTGATCGACGTGCGTGTGCGCGACGAAGCGGAAGCCGTGGCCGTCGCCAAGCAATACCTGAGCTACTTCCAGGGGACGCTCCCGGAGTTCACCGCCGCTGACCAGGCCACGCTGCGCGCGGCGCTGCCCGACAGTCGCCGCCGTGCGTACAAGATCCGGCCCATCATCGAAACCCTGGCCGACGCGGGGAGCGTGCTCGAGCTGAGGCGGGACTTCGGGCGCAGCGTGGTGACGGCACTCGTGCGCATCGCAGGCATGCCGGTCGGCTTGATCGCCAACGACACGTTCTATCTGGGCGGCGCCATCGACGCCGATGCCGCCGACAAGGCAGCGCGCTTCCTTCAGCTCTGCGACGCGTTCGGTCTACCCATCGTCTCGCTCTGCGATACGCCCGGCTTCATGGTGGGGCCGAAGGCCGAGACCACGGCGTTGGTGCGCCACGTGTCTCGCCTGTTCGCCAACGCGGGTAGGCTGGCTGTGCCGTTTTTCACGGTCGTGCTGCGCAAAGGCTACGGCCTCGGCGCGCAAGCGATGAGCGGCGGGCACTTTCACGCGCCGTTCTTCACCGTCTCGTGGCCGACAGGCGAGTTTGGCGGCATGAATCTCGAGGGAGCGGTGCGGCTCGGCATGCGCAAGCAGCTCGAAGCCATAGCGGACCCAGCGGCGCGCGAACAAATGGCGCAGGGGATGATCGCCATCGCGTACGAACGCGGCAAGGCGCTGAACATCGCCTCGCTGCTCGAGCTCGACGCCGTGATCGATCCGGCCGAGACGCGAGGCTGGCTCGTGCGGGGGCTGCGGTCGGTGCCGAAACGCACGCCGGAGCGCCGCTTCATCGACACGTGGTAGCCGTGCGGCTCAGTCGAGCCGCTCACGCGCGAGACGTGCGGCGGTAGTCATCCCGCCGCGTGGTGTGGTGTCCTTGCGCCCGGCGCGCACGAGCAGCCAACCGGCGCCGAGAAACAGCAGCCCCGAAGCCAGAAAGCCCAGGTCCCAGGCGAGCTGTCCCTCGCCGGGGTGGACGTGGTGCAGGCCCAGAATCTGATGGTCGATGAGGCCTTCGACGAAGTTGAACAGGCCCCAGCCCAGGAGCAGCGAACCCACGAACGTGTGCGTGGACCAGGGGACATCGGAGCGCTGGCCCGCGCGCCACAGTCGCGTCAGCCCGAGCACGGTCGCGGTCCACGTGAAGGCGTGGAACACGCCATCCCAGAGCATGTTGTACTTCATGCTCACCAGATCCGTCGGCGGGTGCACGCTCGAGAGCATGCTGTGCCACTGCAGGATCTGATGCAGCAGGATGCCGTCGAAGAAACCGCCGAGCCCTGCGCCCAGCAGGATACCTGCTGAAATGATCGCTCCGCGATGCTGCGCATCAGGCATGTGGGTCTGCTCCTGTTTCCGCTCCAGGGTTTGCCCGGCTCTTGCCGATGCGTTCGGCATAGCCGCTGGCAATGCCGACGAGCGCAAACGGCACCAGGGCGATCAGCATGTTGCGGGCGAAGTCCTGCTCGTACACCCGCTCTCGCGCCTCGCGCCCGACGGGACAGGCCGGGCACGCCCCCGCCACTCCGGTGAAGATCATGCCGGCGCAAGCGGCGGCGACCGCGACCCAGCTTCGTAAGACACGCGGTGAGGCGGTAAACACGCGCCGTTGCGATGCACGTTTCGCGCCGCCCGCGGCCCGTCTCAATCGCCGAGCAGCGTTTCGCGAGCCTGTGGCACGGCGGTCAGCTGTTGCGATTCTGCACGCGCGCGCCAGTGCGCCCAAAGCGATGACAAGTAAACTTGACATGATGTAAACTATCCTTGCGTGACAGATTACCCCAACAAGGTTCGTGAGTTACGACAGCGTCGCGGGGTAACTCAGGCGCGTCTGGCGGCACAGGCAGGGCTCAGCCGACAGAGCATCGGAGCCATCGAAGCGGGGCGCTCGCAACCTGCCATCGACGTCGCGCTGCGGTTGGCCGCAGCGCTCGACTGCTCGGTGGAAACGCTATTCTCACCCGCCGTGAGCGGACAGCTGCTTCCCGTCGAAACGGAGGGCGAGCCGCACACCGGCCGCAGGGCGCTCGCCTATCTCAACGGCCGCTGGGTGTCCTATCCGCTGCGGGATCAGCTGCACATCTCGGCGGACGCGCTCGGAGGCTCGGCCCGCCACGGCCGCGCGCGCGCCGAGCCCTTGCGGGGGACGGATGAGGCGCGCGACAACGTCGTGATCCTGGGCTGCGCGGCAGGTCTCGGACTGCTGGCAGACCGCCTGAACACGCGCTCCGGACCCGGGCGCTTTCTGTGGCTCAACCGCTCGAGCAACGCGGCGCTCGAAGCGCTGCGCGAGGAGCGCGCTCACATCGCCGGAGTGCATCTCGTCGATGCGGCGAGCGGCGAAGCGAACCTTTTGGACGTGCAGCGTTCACTCTGCAATCAAACGGTGGTTTTGATTACTCTGGGTACCTGGGAAGCGGGCCTTTTGCTCGCGCCGAGCTGCGCCAACCGCATTCGGTCCGTGGCCGACCTCAGCGCGCGCGGTCTGCGCCTCGCGCTGCGAGAATCCGGGTCCGGTGCGCGCCGGCTGCTCGACAGCGAGCTGTCCCGCGCCGGCATTCCACTCGACGCCGTGCGTGCTCCGAACCCGCCGCACAAGGGCCATCTCGACGTCGCGCGCGCCATCGCCCTCGGCGCAGCCGACGCGGGGATCGCGACGCGCGACGCCGCGCTCGCGTTCGAGCTGCCGTTCTTGCCGCTCGCCGAAGAACGCTACGACCTGGTGATCCCGCGCGACTACCTGAGCGACCCACGCATTCAGCGACTATTGGACGCCATGACGGGTGCGAGCTTCCGGCGCGAGCTGGCGTGTCTCGGCTACGACATGCGGCAATGCGGGCGACGCGTCGCAGAGCTGAGAGCCGCGTAACATGCGCGCTCCCGCCTGCGGCTTCCTCCTTTGCGTCGCGCTGCTTGCACTCGGGTGCAAGCGCTCTCAGCCGGCTTCGCACGCCGCGCTGGTGGTGTTCGCGGCGGCGTCATTGCGCGAGCCCTTCACGGGCCTCCGCCACGACTTTCGGCGCAGCCATCCGCAGGCGGTGGTCACGTTCAATTTCGCAGGGAGTCAGGAGCTCCGCGCACAGATCGAGCACGGCGCTGCGGCGGACGTGTTTGCCTCGGCCGACCTTCACCACATGGACGCGCTGGTGCGCGGCCAGCACGTCACGCCGGCTCGCTCGTTCGCGCGCAATCAACCCGTGTTGGTCGTCGCCGCGAAGGCGTCCGAAGCGCTGCGGAGCTTCGCCGATCTGCCCCGTGCCGAGCGCCTGGTCGTGGGTGCCGACGCGGTGCCGATTGGCCGTTACGCGCGACAAATTCTCGAGCGGGCGGGCAAGCAATTCGGGCCAGCCTGGCGGGCGCGGGTAGAAAGCCAAATCGTATCCCGCGAGCTCAACGTGCGGCAGGTGCTGGCCAAAGTCAGTCTCGGCGAGGCGGACGCGGGGATCGTCTATCGAAGCGACGTGCACGCCGAGCGCGACAGCGTGCGCGTCGTGGCCGTTCCGGCGGAGCTCAACGTCGTCGCCGAGTATCCCATCGCAGCGCTCACCGATGCCGCGCATCCTGGGCTCGCTCGCGCCTTTACGGCGCTGGTCCTCTCCCCGACAGGACAGCAGGCGCTCGCGGACGCCGGCTTCATCCCCATTTCGACGTCCTCTCCCCCATGAGCGAACGCGCGTGGTCCAGCCGGCGGCGCCGCGTCGAGCACGGGCTCTTGCGCGGCGCTGGCGCGGTCCTCGTCGCGTTCCTGCTGTTACCGCTGCTGGGGCTCGTGCTCACGACGAGCTGGAAGGAAATTCTGGCAGGTCTCGCGCATCCGCTGGTGTGGCCCGCGTTGCGCCTCAGTCTGCTGACGACGCTGTGCAGTCTCGTGCTCGTGATCGCGTTCGGGACGCCCCTCGCGTGGAGCGTGGCGCGTTCGCGGACGCGACTGGCCCGCACCGTGGAAAGCGCGGTGGAGCTGCCGATCGTGATTCCGCCAGCGGTCGCGGGCGTGGCGATGCTCGTCGTCTTCGGTCGCCAGGGCCTGCTCGCCGAATGGCTGTACCCGCCGGGCTTCGGCCTCGCGTTCACGACGGCCGCGGTCGTGATGGCGGAGGTGTTCGTGTCGGCGCCGTTCTACGTGCAGGCGGCCGTCAGCGCCTTCCGTCGGGTGGACGAGGATCTGGTGATCGTGGCGCGCAGTTTGGGAGCGTCGCCGCTGCGCGTATTCTTTCGTCTGGCCGTGCCGCTCGCCGCGCAGGGGCTGTTCGCCGGTGCCACCTTGAGCTGGGCCCGCTCGCTCGGAGAGTTCGGCGCGACGCTGATGTTCGCGGGCAATCTCGAGGGTCGCACGCAGACGCTGCCGCTGGCCATTTACACGACGCTCGAGTCCGATCTGCGGGCCGCGCGCACGCTCTCGGTGCTGCTCGTGCTCAGCGCGCTGCTGCTGCTCCTGGCTGCACGCGCTGCGCTCGGGCCAAAACAGCAGCGTGGCCCGGCACCGTGACGCGCCCTCGCCTGCATGCGTGTATCCAAGGTCCGCTGCGCGGGCTTCACTTCGACGTGAACCTCGAGAACGAGTCCGGCACGCTCGTCCTGGTCGGCCCGAACGGTGCGGGCAAGAGCACGCTACTGCTCGCGCTGCTCGGCGTGCTCGAGCCGGAGCAAGGGCGTATCGAGATCGGAGGGCGGGTTCTGTTCGATTCGGCTGGCGGTGTGCACGTGCCCCTCGAGGAGCGACAGCTCGGCTACGTGCCGCAGCACTACGCGCTCTTTCCGCACCTCAGCGTGCGCGCAAACGTCGAATTCGCGCTCGCCAGCTCCCCGGCGTTCCAGGGCCGCAGGGTACGCGCCGCGCGGGCGCTCGCGGTGTTGGCGGAGCTCGAGATCGAGCCTCTCGCGAGCCGGCGCGTGACGGAGCTCTCCGGCGGAGAGCGGCAGCGCGTCGCGCTCGCGCGCGCGCTGTCCGTGCGGCCGCGCGCCCTGCTCCTCGACGAGCCGCTGGCCGCGCTCGACGTCAGCGCACGCGACAAGGTCCGTGCGTTCTTGACGTCGTACCTGGCCGAGCTCGACGGCCCGAGCGTGCTCGTCACGCACGACGCCCGTGACGCCGCAGCGCTGGCGCGTCGCGTCGCCGTCATCGAAGCGGGACGCTTGACGCAAATCGGCCCCTGGCAAGAGCTCGAGCGCCATCCCGCGACCGCGTTCGTGGCAGAGTTTACGCGCCAGAAGCCGCCCGAGCAGAGCGCCTAGGGTCTGCCCTCCCCCCCGTGAACGTGCCCGTCTGACGATTGCTCACAAGTCGCCCGGAGCTTGAAAGCCTGCGATGGCTATACTGTGACGGTCTGTTGCGAGGACGTGACGGGGTTTCGAGGGGCGCGGGCGAACACGAGGGCAAAGGCCAACGCGAGGGTG
>DATDJP010000057.1:0-18978 GCA_036520475.1 Polyangiaceae bacterium
GTTCAACGACAATCAGGTGAGCTTCCTGATGATGCAGGGTGATCAAGCGGGTACCTACGCGTTCTCGTCCGTGCTGCTCTTCTCACTCGATGACATCGGGATTGCGAGCAACCAGTTCGAGTACCACACGTCAGAGCGTGAGCTCGTCGCCGACGTGCTCGCGGGTGGTTTCACGATCCGAACGAACGACAATCGGCATGCCGAAACCTGGGGCCGCGCGTTTCTGTCGCTGCTTTCCCTCGGCTTCATGAACACCGCGACCGGCAACCAAACCACCCACTGCATCTTGCCCTTCGGAGTACGAGGCGCCGTTCGCGACAACCTCACGCTCGCGGAAACCTTCTGCGACGGCGCCTGTGGCAACAAGACCGGCCTGCTCGGAACGATTCTGCTCGGCGCGGTCGCCAATTCCAAAACCTTCTGACACCAACCACGAGGAACCCGTGCCGATTAAACCCGAGCCCGAAGACAAACACGAACAGCTGAAATTGTTGGCCGGTACGACGGAGGCGCTGCGGGATCTGCGCCAGTTTTTCCCGCGCTTCCTCCAATTCCAGGGCGCGCTGCACTTCGGAGCCGCCGGCACACAGCTGCGGGAGGCCGAACGCCTCGCGAACAAATACGGCCGCGCCGATCACCCGCGTGTCAAGGACGCCGCAGCGCGGGCCGAGCGCATGAAAATCAGCGCGCAACACCTGACCTTGGATCTGGATCGGCTAGAGAAGGTAGTCGACACGTTCGCGGTCGAGGACGTCTTTCACGGCTATGTCGTCGATGCAAAGGGTGACGCCGTGAGCAACTACACCGTGCGCGTCACTACGACCCCGAGCCAGCACGACCCGCTGAGCGCGAAGACCGACACCAAAGGCTACTTCCGTATCGAATTCGAGTCTCTTGGCGACAAGCCGCGCGAACCAAAGGCGGGCGTGGGCCGTCAGAACGTGCTCTTGACGAATCTCGCTCGTTTGCCCGAAATACTCGACCTCAGTGGCTCTGGCGCGGATACGGAGAAACCGCCAAGGGCGAGCAAGCGAGCCGTAGCGGCCAAACAAGGCGGCCCAGCAGCACCGCCGCCAGCGCCTCCCGCGACCCATTCGTCTCGCGCGCCGGAATCGGACAATGACGAAGACGGCATCGATCTAAAGGTGCAGATAGTCGATCCAAAGGGCAAACTCGTATTCGAAGACGACCTGCCGCCGCGCATGCAGAACGGACGATCGGTTTTGAGATACTACGCCCTGAGCCGTCACGTTCGAAAAGATGAACCTGGCAAGGGCGTTGGCGAGAAGTGAGATGGGACGGCGGCCGCATCGCTCGCGCACGAACATGAGTGCTCGGGTGTTGCTATGCGGAGTGCAACCGACGCACGGCCAATGAACTCGTGAACACGATTACAAGACGCACGGCAAGCAACGTCGCTCGTCTCTCGCGCTCACGCCAGCCAATGACGGGCGTCACCTCACTCACTTCACACCAAACCAGCCGTCGATGTGCTCGGGCGGGCGCGGCGGTCTACGAAGTTCGCCCTGAGCAACTCGGCGATCGTGCATGCGCGCGACGCGGAAGCGTTCGACAGGTGCGACGTTCAACGACCTCTGTCGCGCAGCCAAGGTCGAGTCGCTGGTGACCCGTAGCATCAGCGGGCCTCTTACCGAGCGCATGCAGCACCACTACTCCACGGTCCGTCCCGAGGAGCAGCGGGAGAGCATCGCGCGTCACGGCGCTGTTCCGTGCCGCCAATGACCACGAGGCCGGTAGCTCGGCACCCTCCAACGCTGCCGAGCACGGAACCATTTCGGTGGTCTCGGCCGCGGCAGCAGCCGGAGGTGGTGCTCCCAGTGGTGTTCCGTCACAAGGAGGTGGTGCTCTAAGCAAGAAAGCCGGCTGAGCTAGTGCTCGAACCGGCTGCTTTCACTTAGGTTTTCAGAGCGGGAGAAGGGATTCGAACCCTCGACGTCCACCTTGGCAAGGTGGCACTCTACCGCTGAGTTACTCCCGCGGAGAGGCCGGTGAAGTAGCGGGCGGGGGGCGCTCTGTCAAGGTCGAGTGTGCTCGGGCCGAAAAAGGGCCGACCCTGGCCGGCCGGTGGCCGAACGGCGGGGCGTAACGCCGTTCTATTCGATTGCGTCGGGGTCGACTCCCAGCTCGCGCAGGCGCGCTGCGAGGCGATCCGCTCGGCGTGCTTCGTCCTCGGCTCGGCGTGCTTCGTCCTCGGCTCGGCACACGGCCTGGTCCACCATAGAGGACAGCTTGTCGATGAGCTCGCGGGCGTCGAGCAAGGGCGCAGAACCGGCATAAAAACGCAGCCGCCCCTCATCGAGCGCCAGATCGAGCTCGAGCACACGGGACGGCCAGCGCCCAGCGCAAGAGGCCACGGGCTCGTACCGAACCGTACCGGGGGTAGGGAGCCGCCAGCCGAGTACGCGGCCGGTCCGGACATCGAACGCGAAGTACTCGGATATGCCGAGTCGCGCGAAGCGCTCGACGTTGAGCTCCAGATCCTTGCGCGCTCGGCCGAGCACGCGGATCTCCAGCGCGAAATCGATGCCCTTCCCTTCCTGACTCACGATCCACGAGTTGCGCTCGTGGATTTCGACGTCACGCACTGCAATCAGGTCGGGCGCAAACATGGCCTCGGCCGGGTAGTAGATGGGCAGCTCGGCGGACAAATAGATGCGCCGATGAATGCGACGATAGTACTCGTCGAGTGCGCCCAGCGCGTTCGTCTTGGAGATCCGATGCGCGTCGCCCTCGGGTGGCTCGCTGCTTTCGATTTCCGACGGCAGGCTCATGATGACGTCCTGCCGCTCTGCCGAGCTAAGCCGATCCCAGACCTCTTGCGGGGGCGCTCGCGGGTCGCTCGGATCGACTCTATAGGGCGCCGCCGGCATTACTGCTGATTACGCGAGCTCGTCGGCCTTCGCCCACATGGCGTCGAGGTCGAGACTCAAGCCGTCGCAACCGGGAACGTTGGCGATGAGCCCCGTCGCCTCTGCCACTGCACGCTCGTACGCGCCGTTCGCGTTCAGCACGTACACTTCGAAGCGGCGCTGCTGGGGATCGACGATCCAGTAGTACGGAATGCCGAATTCGGCGTACTCCGCCATTTTCTCCTCGCGGTCGCGCCGCTGATCGCGACGGCTGCTCGAGACGACCTCGACGGCAATGTCGGGCTGATTGCGCACGAGGCCACGCGCCGGTGGTCGTCTCCCAGGCAAAAAGACGGACAGGTCCGGCTTTCTGCCACGAATCGGGCTGATACCGAACTTGGCACCGGAGCCGCCCACGATGACGCCACGTTCGTAACCCCAGCTACCGAGCGTCCAGACGAGCCAAGCGATCAAAACTTCATGAAGGTAGTCCGGCACTTCTTCCTCGACGAGGCGGCCGTTGACGAACTCGCCGGGCACTTCATCCGGAAGCTCGGCCCACTCCTCGAGAGTCATGAGGGGGCCGAGCTCTGCTTCGGATACCGCAGGCTGAGACATCATGAGAACGGTACCACCGCTCCCGAAGTCGTTCAAACGGGCGCGCCAGTTGCGCGGAAGTCGTTCGGAATCAGACGCGTTCGACCTGGACGACGCCGCTCACTTTTTGGAGCGCGCGCATCACGTTCTTGAGCTGATTCAGGTCGCCGACGTGGAATGTGAAGACGTTGCAGGCGCGGCCGTCGTCGCCCGCGCGACAGTTGGCTTCGCTGATGTTGATGCGCTGCGCGCTGAAGGTCTGGCTCACCGTCGCGAGGATGCCGGGCTTGTTCGCGGTCATCACCTTGAGCTGCACGGGACGATTGATTTTCGCCTTGGCGTCCCAGGTGACGTCGATGCGGCGCTCGGGGTCGGTGTCGAACGCCTTCGTGCACTCGCGGCGGTGGATGGTGACGCCGCGGCCGCGCGTGATGAAGCCGATGATGGCGTCGCCGGGCAGCGGGTTGCAGCAGCGGGCATAGCGCACGAGCACGTCGTCGATGCCGTTGACGCGGATACCGCCGGTGTCGCGGCCCGTGACGCGGTTGACGAGCTGCTCGATGGGGCCGGTCTTGAACTCTTTGGGTGGCTCGGGGGAGCCGTTGCCGTCGGTGGCGCGCTTGCGCACGTGGTTGACGGCGACTTCGGGGTCGAGCTTGCCGTAGCCGATGGCGAGCAAGAGCTCCTCTTTGGTGCCGAAGCGGAGCTCCTCGACGACGCGGCGCACTTCGTCGTCGTTCTTGAGGAACTTGGTGAGGCTCATGCCCGCCGAACGCATCTCGTTCTCGAGCAACTCTTTGCCGAGGTTGATGCTCTTGTTGCGCTGCTCGCCGCGGAGAACGCCTCGGATGCGATTGCGTGCGCGCGTGGTGGCGGAAAAATCGAGCCAGTCTTTGCTCGGCTGCTGCGTGGGGCTCGTCATGACTTCCATGACATCGCCGTTGCGGAGCTTGTAGCGGAGCGGGACGATCTGCCCGTTGGCGCGGGCGCCGGAACAGTGGTGGCCGACCTCGGAGTGAATGGCGTAGGCGAAGTCGATGGGCGTCGAGCCGCGCGGGAAGACCCGCACGTCACCCTTGGGAGTGAAGACGTAGACCTCGTCGGGGAAGAGGTCGATCTTCACGCTCTCCAGGAATTCGGCCGGGTCTTTGAGGTTCTGCTGGTAGTCGGCGAGCTCACGCAGCCAGCTGAAGCGTTCGGCGTCGCGCGGATCGACACCGCCGGAGATGCGCTCCTTGTATTTCCAGTGCGCGGCGACGCCGTGTTCGGCGACCCGGTGCATTTCGTGAGTGCGGATCTGGACTTCGATGCGCTGGCGCCCGGGACCAATCACCGTGGTGTGCAGCGACTGGTACATGTTGGGCTTGGGCAGCGCGATGTAGTCCTTGAATCGGCCAGGGATCGGGGTCCAGCGCGAATGGATGACGCCGAGGGCGGCGTAGCAATCAGCGACCGACTCCACGCAGATGCGAAACGCGAGGATGTCGAACATCTGTTCGAACTCGCACTGCTGCTCCTTCATCTTGCGATGAACCGAGTAGATGTGCTTCCCGCGGCCGGTGACCTCGGCCGCGAACTCATGTTCGGCGAGGCGTGAGGTGATGGTGCGGCACACGCCTTCGATGTAGCGGTCGCGCTCTTTCTTGGTCTTGTTGAGCTTGCCGACGATGTGCCGGTAGCTCTCCGCGTCCACGTACTTGAGCGAGAGATCTTCGAGCTCGCTCTTGATCGCCTGAATGCCGAGGCGGTTGGCGAGCGGCGCGTAGATCTCCATGGTCTCCCGCGCGATGCGCTCCTGCGCCTCGGGGCTCATGTGATCGAGCGTGCGCATGTTGTCGAGCCGGTCGCAGAGCTTGATGAGCAGGACTCGGATGTCCTGCGCCATGGCCACGACCATCTTGCGGAAGTTCTCGGCCTGGCGGTCTTCACGCGAGGCGAAGTTGATTTTGCCGAGCTTGGTGACCCCGTCGACCAGGGTGGCCACTTCCTTCCCGAAGCCCTCGGTGATGTCGCCGATGCTGGCCAGGGTGTCCTCGACGACGTCGTGGAGCAGGCCGGCGCAGACGCTCGCCGTGTCCAGGCGCAGGTCCGCGATGATGCCGGCGACGCTGGCCGGGTGCACGAAGTACGGGTCCCCGCTTTTCCGTGTCTGCTCGCGGTGCGCCCACTCGGAGTAGTGGTAGGCCTTGCGGATGAGGTCTAAATCCGCAGCCGGATGGTAGCTCTGAACCCGATCTACTATCTCTTCGATGGCAAACACGTGGTTTTTGCTCGGCGCGAAAACTCGCGCTGTATGGAAGCTAACACCGGGCCATGACCGCCGCAAAGCCACCGCGGCCACTGCAACCGGCACCGCCACCGCCGAGCTCGGGACCTCCGTCGCATGCCACCATTCGTGGCGCCGATCCGGCAGGGATAGGCGTTTACGTTCACTTTCCGTGGTGCCTCAAGAAGTGCCCCTATTGTGATTTCCTGAGCGTCGCGAGCCCCGCTCCGGACTTGCCACACGGCCGCTACGCAGACGCGGTCCTGGCCGAGCTCGAGCGGCGGGTGCGAGAGCTCGGAGCACGGCGTTTGCGGAGTGTGTTCTTCGGCGGCGGAACGCCGTCGCTCTGGGCGCCGGCCGAGGTCGGGCGAGTTTTGTCGGCCATTTTCCAGGCATTCGACGCCGGAGGCAGCAGCCCGGAGGTGACACTCGAGTGCAACCCGACGAGCTTCGACCTGCCTCGGGCGGAGGCATTCGGGGCAGTCGGCGTGAACCGCTTCAGCATCGGGGTGCAGGGGCTCGAAGCCGCGCGCTTGCAGTTTCTCGGCAGGCTGCACGATCCGGCCGGCGCGCTGCGAGCGGTTCAAGAAGCCGTGGCGTCGAGCGTGGAACGCGTTTCAGCCGACCTGATTTTCGGTGTGGCCGCCGAACCGCCCGAGACTGCAGCGGCCGAAGCGGCGACCGTGGCCGACCTGGGCCTGACGCACGTGAGCGCGTACGCGCTGACGATCGAGCCTGGCACGCAGTTCGGGGCGCTCGCCAAGAAGGGCAAGCTGCCGCTGCTCGACGAAGGGCGCGTGGCAGAGTCGTTCCAGGCGGTCGACGAGGCACTTGGGGCGCGCGGCTTCGAGCACTATGAAATCAGTAACTACGCGCGCGCCGGCGCATACGCCGAGCACAACCTCGGCTACTGGCGCGGCACCGAGTACCTCGGTCTCGGCTGCGGCGCGTGGGGCACCGTGGATTTTGCCGGGCAGCGCGTCCGTTACCGAAACACACCCGTCCCCGAGCGCTACTTGGCGTCCACGGAGCATTGGTCCACTGTTCCGCTCCTCGAAGCAGGGCCGGGAGAGCTCGTCAGCGTCGTGGAGCACCTGGATCGCGAGACGTTGCTCCGTGAACGCATCCTGCTCGGACTGCGTCTCGCCGAGGGCCTCGACATCGACGCACAGGCGGCGGAGCTCGGCGTCGAAGCGTGGCCCAAGGACCGCCAACGCGCCGCACAGCGCCTCCTCGACCGGGGCCGCATCGTGCAGCACGGCACCCGCTGGCTCATCCCCAAAGACCAGTGGCTCTTCGCGGACGGCACTATCAGCACCCTCTTATAGCGGCTATAGCGGCTCGTTCTTTTGCCGCCACGGCGCCAAGTTTTCGCCATGTACGCCATATTTTTTGGGGCGCTCGTTGCTACGCATCCGCCCGCCGTGCCAACGAGCGGACAACAAAAGCTGGCGCGCGTGGCGAAAACTTGGCGCGCGTGGCGGTTAATCTCGAACGCCAACGCGTTGGTGTTAGCCCGCCGAGGACAGTTCGGCCGGGCCGCGCGCCGCGATGTAGTCGGCGAGGTCGCGGAGGGCGCGTTCGGCGATGGCTTCGTACTTGGCGCGCTTTTGCAGGCGTTTGCCTTCCCAGGGCGGCAAGTGGGAGAACGTGATGTTCGACGGTTGGTACGCCTGTTCGCTGCGCGACAGGTGCGTGAGCAGACCGCCGTGCGCGGTGGTTTTCGGCGGCACGCGCGGCTCGCGCCCGGCGAGGCGATCGGCGATGAAGAGCGCACAGAGCAGGCCGGACGCCGCGCTTTCGACGTAACCTTCGACGCCGCTGATCTGACCGGCGAAGTACAGGCCCGGTTCGCGGCGCAACTGCAGCGTTTCGTCGAGCAGCTTCGGAGCGTTCAGAAACGTGTTTCGATGCACGGCGCCGTAGCGGAAGAACTCCGCGTTTTCCAGGCCGGGGATGGTGCGGAAGATGCGCGTTTGTTCCGGCCACGTCATGCGCGTCTGGAAGCCCACGATGTTGTAGGCGGTGCCGGCTTCGTCTTCTTTGCGCAGCTGGACGACGGCGTGGGGCCACCTACCGGTGCGCGGATCCGTGAGTCCAACGGGTTTCATCGGCCCAAAGGCGAGGGTCCGCTCCCCGCGCTCGGCCATGACTTCGATGGGCAGGCAGCCTTCGAAGTAGCGGACGTCTTCGAACGGCTTGGGCGTCACCTTGGTCGCGCCGCACAGCGCTGCGACGAACGCGCGGTACTCGGCTTCGTCGAGCGGGCAGTTGACGTAGGCGCTGCGGTCCTCGTCGTTTTCGCCCTTGTCGTAGCGGGAGGCGAAGAACACCTTGTCCCAGTCGAGGGATTCGGCGCTGACGATGGGGGCGATGGCGTCGTAGTAAGCAAGCGCCTCGCTGCCGACTTTCGCAGCGATGGCTGCGGCGAGCGCGTCGCCGGTGAGCGGTCCGGTGGCGATGACCAGCGGCCGCTCCGCGGGGATGTCGCACACGAGCTCGCTGTGAAGCGCGATGAGTGGGTGGGCTTTGAGCAGCGCCGTCACGCGCTCGGAGAAGCGTTCGCGATCGACGGCCAGGGCTCCGCCCGCCGGGACCCGGGTCTCGTCCGCGACGCGCATCACGAACGAACCGAGACGGCGCATCTCTTCTTTCAGGAGGCCCACGGCGTTCGACAACGCGGCGCCGCGAAACGAGTTGGAGCACACGAGCTCGCAGAGCGAGTCAGCCGTCTGCGCAGGGGTGCGTGCTTTGGGCTTCTGCTCGATGAGCCGCACGGAGATGCCGCGCGAGGCGAGCTGCAACGCGGCTTCGGAGCCCGCTAGCCCCGCGCCGATGATCGTGACCACGGGTGCTGCCGTCACGGCACGGCGGTGCTGGTCGAACCCGCGAGACGCGCCGGCTTTTCCGCGACGCCGCTCGCGGTCTCCGGCTGCTCGCTCTGCCCGTTTTCAGCGCCGAGCGGCTCGTTCTCCTCGAGAGGCCGCGAGTAGCCGCACTCTTTGCCCCGCCCGCACACGAGCTTCGGATTCTTGCCACCCGCGATGACGAGGAAGGGGTGGTTGCACTGTGGGCAGGCTTCTTTGACCGGCTTCTGCCAGACCTTGAAGTCGCACTTCGGGTAGTTGGCGCAGCCGTAGAAGGCCTTGCCGCCGCGCTTCTTGGAGCGGATCTCGATGATGTCGCCAGCACACTTCGGGCAGGGCACACCGAGCGGCACCGGTTTCGCGTTCTTGCACTCGGGGTAGCCGCTGCACGACAAGAACTCGCCGTAGCGGCCCGTGCGGATGCTCATGAACTTGCCGCACTTGTCACAGGGGATGTCCGTGAGCTGTGGCTGCGCGGGCGCCTCGCCGTCTTTGCCCAGGTCGCGCGTGAACTTGCACTTCGGGTACGCCTCGCAGCCCAGGAAGTAGCCGTTCTTGCTCCAGCGCTTGAGCAGGCGCGAGCCGCAATCCTCGCACTTGTGCTCGGTGACCTCGGGCTCGGGTGCCCAGCGCTTCTGCTTCTTGGCCGTCTCGAGCACTTGCTTGAAACGCTTGTAGAAGCGCTTCAATAGCTCCTCGCGCTCGAGCTTGCCGGCTTCGACTTCGTCGAGCTCCTCCTCCATCTTGGCGGTGAAGTCCGGATCCATGAAGTCGAGCTCCGTCGAGACGAGGCCGTCGACCACGATCTTGCCGAGCTCGGAGGCTTTCATCTGACCGCCCGGCAGCTTCTCGACGTAGTCGCGCGCCTGCACCTTGCTGATGATTTCAGCGTAGGTGCTCGGCCGTCCGATGCCGCGCTTCTCGAGCTCGCGCACGAGCGAGCCTTCGTTGTAGCGCGGGGGTGGCTGCGTGAACTTCTGCTCGGAGATCACGCCCGGGGGAGTGACGAGCTTCAAGACTTCGCCGTCGCCGAGCTCGGGCAAGGTGCCTTCCTGGTCCTCTTCGAGCGAGGCCTTCTTCACGGCGCCGTTGGCCTTGGCTCCCGCGCCGTTCGGGGCTTCGCGCTCCTGGGTGTCCACCGCGTTCGACTCGTCCTCGCCGGCGAACTCCGTGGGCGCGTCCTCGCCGTATGACTTCTTTTCGTATTGAGCCAGCCAGCCGGCGAACTTCAGCACCTTGCCGCTCGCGCGCAGGGTGTAGCTCTTGTGGCGCGGGCCGCTCCGTTCCGGCGTGGCCTCGATGTCGACGCCGGTCTGGTCGTACACCGCAGGCGTCATCTGGGACGCGACGAAGCGGTCCCAGATCAGCTTGTAGAGCTTGAACTGCTCGTCCGAGAGGTGCTTGCGCACGCGCTCCGGCGTGTACTCGAGGGACGTGGGACGAATGGCCTCGTGCGCCTCTTGCGCGCTCTTCTTCGATTTGAAGGCGTTCGGCTTGTCCGGCGTGAATTTGGCGCCGAACGTTTCGCCGATGTGCACGCGCACCTCTTCGATGGCGTCGTTGCTCACGCGCACCGAGTCCGTACGCATGTAGGTGATGAGGCCGACCTGACCGCCGTCCTTCTTCAGGTCGATACCTTCGTACAGGCGCTGCGCGACGTTCATGGTGCGCTTCGTGGTGAAGCGCAGGTAGCTCGTGGCGTCTTGCTGGAGCTTGCTCGTCGTGTACGGAGCCGGAGCGTTGCGACGCTGCTCGCGGCGAGTGATTTGCGCGACCTTGTAACGGCTGCTCTGCAGATCCTCTTGAACAGCGCCGGCGAGCTCGCCGTCGTGTACCTCGAGCTTTTCACCGTCCGCCTTGGTCAGGCGAGCAACGAGCGACTGCGGATCTTTGCCGCGCAGCGCGGCCCCGATGTTCCAGTACTCCTCGGGCACGAACGCTTCGATCTCCCGCTCGCGTTCGACGATGAGCCGGAGGGCGACGGACTGGACGCGGCCAGCGCTCAGGCCGAAGGCGAGCTTCGACCACACCAGCGCGGAGACGTCGTAACCCACGATACGGTCGAGCACGCGCCGGCAACGCTGCGCGTCGTAGAGGTGCCCATCGAGGGCGCGCGGCTTTTCGAGGCCGGTCTGCACGCCCTTCTTCGTGATCTCGTGGAACTCCACGCGCTGCACGTCGAGCTTCGGGCGACCCAGCTCCTCCATCAAGTGCCAGGCAATGGCCTCCCCTTCGCGGTCGGGGTCGGTGGCGAGCAGCAGGCGGTCCGCCTTCTTCACTTCCGTCTTCAGGTCGGCCAGGACCTTCGCTTTGCTCTCGATGATTTCGTAGGTTTCCTTGAAACCATGCTCGACATCGATGCCCATCTTCTTGGGCAGATCTTTGACGTGGCCTTTGCTGGCCAGCACCTCGAACCCAGGGCCAAGGTACTTCTTGATCGTCTTTGCCTTGGCGGGCGACTCGACGACGACGAGCGTCTTATTCATCAGCTTCGATTGGCCTTCCCGCTCCTTGCAATGCGCTTCAAGTAGCGTCCGTGCAAGTCACTCCGACCCGAGATCCGGGACAAATCTTAACTATTCTAACGAGTTACGGGCGTCACTCGACCCGATGCGTGGGACACTAAGACTCCGTCCAGCCGGAGAGTCAAGACCAGTTCTCCAGAGCCTGTGGACAAAGTCCCGTCCGCTCACAGCGCTCATCGGGGTATGCCGACCCCGTTCACACGGTTTCCAGCCCGACCTCTTTCGGACTGGGTTCGGAAACGCTGGGGTTATCTGTCGCTTCACGGAAGTCTGCGCGAAGCAGGAGTTGCTGGGATGTCGCGGGGGTACGTGCTCCGCCCGTGGGTACGGGATGAGCCCTCTGTTCCACCAGATGGCGCAGGATGTCCCTGGTGGAGAGGAGCGGCCTGGCGCCGAGGCGAACCTCCAGTGTGCAGCCGTGCCCAGCCTCGTGCCAGGGGGGAGCCGCGCAAACGAACAGCGGGCGGCCGAGCTCACGCGCGGTGCGAGCAGTGTTCCGGGCGCCGCTCCGAAACGGCGCTTCCACGACGACCACGACGTGCGCGAGCGCAGCGAGCACCGCGTTGCGCGGGAAGTAATGGGCAGGAATCGCCGGAGCAGTAGCGGGAACGAGTGACACGTGCGCGCCGCCCGCCTGCACCGCACGACGAAACAGCAGGCGATGCTCCTTGGGCGAAGGACGCTCCCAACCGCTCGGTGCGACCACGACGGTGATGCCACCGGCGTCGAGTGCGCCCCTATGCGCCGCTCCGTCGATGCCGAGCGCGCCGCCCGAGAGCACCGCCACCCCTTCCTGAGCGAGCTCGCGGGCGAGGGTGCGCGCGTAGCGACGGCCCGCGCTACTGGGATGCCGAGTCCCCACGATACTGACGGA
Source organism: Polyangiaceae bacterium (assembly GCA_036520475.1). Classification (GTDB taxonomy): domain Bacteria; phylum Myxococcota_A; class Polyangia; order Polyangiales; family Polyangiaceae; genus DATDJP01. The sequence continues at coordinate 12,000 of DATDJP010000057.1, forward strand.
GGCGCCACGCGGGAGCTCACCCCGCACGAACAACGTCGCCGGCGGGCTAGGCAGGTCGAGGAGCCGCGGTGGCAGCCCGGCGCCGCGCAGGATGCTTTCGGGATACTTCGGCACCGGGCACGACTCGGCCGCGCGCGCGTCTCAGTTTCTATTTCTTGTATACCTGCGCGCCAACGAGCCCCTGCCCTTGTACGACGTGCATGTCGACCTTCACCTGCATGGGTAGCGGGTAAGGATTCTTGAGGCACTGCTCGTTCGCGCCGACGACGGGGGTCACGTTGTCCGAGCCACTTTGCGCGAGCACGCTCGGCGGCGCCGGCGGCGCGGTGATCAGGTTGATCTGATACTTGAATACGCCGAGCCCCGCGAAGCCGAGCACCGCGTAACAAGCGCCCGGTTGCATCAACAGCGTGCCCTGAGCATGCGCTCCTTGCGCGAGCTTCGCCGTCATGAGCTGCCCTTCGGGCTTCATGCCGCGCGCATGACTCTTGGCCTGACCTTTGATGCCTTGCTCGACGGGTCCGAGCTCGCCGCCGGTGAGCGCGCTGAACGAGGCGGCTCCGCCGGCGAGCGCGCCCGCGATGATGCTCTGCAGCGTACCCGAATCCGACGAGACGTCACCGAGCGGCTGCACGCCCGCGGCCGCCGGCGCGCTCCCGGCAGGCGGAGGGGTGGGCGGTGCGGATTGAGGCGCTGCGTATGCCATTTGCCCCGGCTGGCCCTGCTGAAAGCCCTGAGCGGCGACGGGTCGCCTGTCGCTCGTGTCTCCCCCGCACGCCACGAGCACCCCGGCACCCGCGATGTAGAAACAGCCGCGCATGGAACAGTCCAATTCAAGCAGTATCCGAGGCAACTTGCCACCGGCATCTGGGCTGTTCACCGAATCGGCGCCGCCCGGCGCGACGCGTGACGGAAATGCACACGTTGTCCGCACACGGGGCGGGGCGCGCAGAGTGTGGTAACAAGGGCGCCATGCACGTCGTGATTGCGACGCACGGCCACTGCTTCGATGGCCTCGCGAGCGCCGCGCTCTTCACGCGCCTGTTCGAGTCACTGAACGGATCGGGCCATCGGCTGGTGTATCGCGCTTGCGGTTACGGAACCGGCCAACTCCGGCCCGACGCCGCCGTGCTCGAAGGCGAGGAGAACGCCATCCTCGACTACCGCTTCTTCGCGTCGCCGAAGCTCTCCTGGTACTTCGACCACCACCAGACCGCGTTCGGCAGTGACGAGGATCGGCAAGCGTTCGAGGAGCGGCGTCCGCTCGGACGCTTCTTTTTCGACTCCAGCTACAGCTCGTGCACCAAGCTGATCCGCGACGTCGCCGAGAGCCAGTTCCAGGTCGATACGTCCAAGCTGAACGAGCTCGTCGACTGGGCCGATCGCATCGACTCCGCTCGCTTCGACAGCGCGGACCAGGCCATCAGCCGTACCGAGCCCATGTTGCGCCTCGCGACGGTGATCGAGCACTTCGGTGACGACTCGTTCTTGACGCGCATGGTTCCGGAGCTCTTGACCAAACCCATCATGGATGTGGCGAGCGCGCACGAAATCGACGAGAAGTACCGGCCGCTCGGGCAGAAACACGAACGCTTCGTGCAGCGCGTGCGCGACAAGGGCCAGCGCATGGGCCGCGTGGTGTTCGTCGACTTGACCGAAGGCGTGCTCGAGAGCGTCGGCAAGTTCGTCACGTACGCGCTGTACCCGGAGTCGACGTACTCGGTGATCGTCGGGCTCTTGAAGAGCGGCGCGAAGATCTCCGTCGGTTACAATCCCTGGTGCGGTCAGCCGCGCGAGCACGACATCAGTCAGATCTGCGCGCGCTACGGCGGCGGAGGACACCCGGTGGTGGGCGGGATTGCGTTCGATCGGCGCGAGGTGGAACGCGCACGCGAGGTGGCTCGCCACATCGCCGAAGAGCTCGCCTGACGTGCCCAAGCACCACGGGACGGACATCGCGCGCGCCTGGCGGCGTCCCAGCGGGCAAAGGCCGTGGGTGCTCGGACACCGCGGCGCCCGTCACGCCGCGCCCGAGAACACGCTGGCAGCGTTCGAGCTCGCCGCGCGGGAGGGCGCTGACGGCTTCGAGCTCGACGTGCGCCTCGACGGCAGCGGCCGCGTCATCGTCCTCCACGACACGAACCTGGCTCGGGTCACGGGCAATCGCGACCGACGCGCCGCGGAGGGCGTGAGCAGCGCCGAGCTATCGCTCGTCGATGTCGGATCCGGAGAGCGCGTGCCCGAGCTGCGCGAAGTGCTCGAATTCACGCGCTCCCGTGCCCTCCGCGTCAACGTCGAGCTCAAGCACGACGTCCGCAACCGACGTGAGCTCGTCTCGAAGGTCCAGAGCCTGATCGGCACCCTGCCGGACGCGCCCGACTGGATCCTGCTTTCGTGTTTTCATCCCGCCATCGTGCTGCGTTTGGCCCGCGCGCTGCCGCACGTGCCGGTAGCCTGGCTGGTGCACAAACAGCAGCACGTGCTGCGCCGGGCGCCCGCGTGGCGGCTGCTCGGCGCCGTCGGTGTGCACCCGGAGCACCCGCTGATCACCCCCGCGCGCCTCGTCGCGCTCCGCGCCGGAGGCGCTCTGGTCAACACCTGGACGGTGAACGACCCCGAGCGGGCCGCCGCGCTCGCCGAGCTCGGCGTGGACGCGATCATCAGCGATACGCCGGGCGCCATCCTGGCCCGCCTACAACGCGCGGACACAGCCGGCGCGCGCGGCTGAAGTGATTTTACGGAGTCGTCGTGCAGCCCGAGTAGCGCACGCTTACGCCGCCGGGCGGCACCTGCCGGAAGCTCCGGCTATCGAGCGGCGGGTTGTGGTGCACGCGATCGTTGCGCAAGATCAAGTCCTGGTCGGTGCCCGGCACTTCCAGGCGCACACGGCCGGGCACCTCGGCGTCGCACGCCGGCCCGCTCGGAGGCAGCGTGGGTGAAAGGCCGTCCGGATCCGTCTGTGCTAGAGCGGTGCGCACGACGCGATGATCGGCGAGCTCGGCGCTGTAAAGCTCGATGCCCTGCTGCTCGATCGCTACCGACAGCACCCGCAAGCGCTGCTCCGCCCAGGGCCGCTGCCAGTCTTCGGGCCGCGGGGTCAGCTCGATGCGCTCGCGCGCGGCGTGCTTGCTCTGAATCTCGACCACGTAGCGGCCGCTCGAGAACAAGCCCGAGGACCAATGAAGGCTCGCCTGCTCGGGTGAGTGCACGAGCACCGGCGCTTCCCCGCGCAGGAGCTGAGCGAGCGCGTGCGGCGGCACCGGCACGCGCGTGAAACGCGCCACGTTGCACACGCTCGCCGGGCCGTAGTGGAAGCTCTTCTCGCGAAAATCGTAGAGCGCGAAGTTCTTTCCGTCGCTGGTCAGCGTCGCGAGCGTCACGCCGAACGGGCTGAACACATCGAAGCGCAGCTGCTCGGGCAGTTGAGCGATGTACATGACGTTGCCGCGCGCGCGGCCCTGGTCGCCGAAATAGTCGATCTTGGCCTCGGCGCGGACCGCGCGGCTGCACGCGACCGTCTGCCGCATGCGATCGAGCACGGCTTCGGCGCTCGGAAAGCGCGAGGGCGGCGCGGAGGCGCAGCCCAGCGCGAGCAGCGCTCCGAGCGCGGCGCCGGCACACGCCGAGCCGCTACGAGCCGTGCGCCGGTGGTGCAGCATCGGATGACGCAAACGAGCCACTCACGCCTGGCGCAGCGCTTCGAACAACTCGACGTCGGGGACGGGCAGGCTGACGCGCGTGAACGACACGCCCATGCCCTGCTCTTCGCACAGCCGTGCCAGAGCTTGTCCGTCCCAGAGCGACACCGGAGCCGCACCGTTGGCGCTCGCCTCTTCACGCGCGCCGCTCAGCACCTGCCCCGTCGTGATCAACCAGCCGGCGTGCGCCGGCCCGTAGTGGTGGAGCGCGCCCCGGAGCTCGGTCACGCGCTCGCGGCCGATCTCGCGCCCATCCCGGCGCACGACGATGGCAACGCGCATCTCGGCGCCTGCGCTCGCGGCCTTGCCGGAGAGGTGCAGCTCGGCGCCATGCGCACCGGTACGGCGCACGGGCACGAGCTCCGTCACTCCGAGCCGCTCGAGCAAGAGCACCACGAGCTCGCCCACGGCGCGGTGCGGAAGCTCCTGCAGCTTGCGGCTCAAGGTCCTGCGCATCGTGTCGCGGTAGCGCTCACTGAGGCTGATGATTTCTCGCTCCAGCCGCAAGAGCTCACCGTCCAAGATCCATTCGGTGAGACCGACGCGGTTGCCGACGACGCGGAAACGCTGGCGCTGGCCCTGGCTCGCGCGGCGCATGTTGTCCGTGCGTGCGGCGGCCGCGAGCAGGCTCTGCGTCGCCTGAAGGTCGCCGTTGGCGCGTCCTTTGCGCTGCGCGGCTTCCGCGAGGTTCTGAAAGCCCACCAGACCCCGGGTGCGATCGAAGTTAGCGACCATCTGCTGGAGCGTGTCCGCCAAGTCGCGCCCCGCGAGCTCATCGAGCGGCGCGCCGCGATCCGCGCGCTCTCCGCCTTCGGTTCGATCGCGAACCTCAGTGCGATCCCGATCCCGATCCCGATCTCGATCCCGATCCCGATCCCGATCCCGATCCCGATCTCGGTCGCCCCGCTCGCGCCGCTCCGGACGCTCCGGACGCTCGCGGCCTTCAGCGCGCTCACCCCGCTCGCGAAACTCGGGGCGCTCGCGCTCGATGGTGTCGCGCTCGCCAGCGCGTTCGGGAGCCAAGCGCTCGACCGTACGTGGGTTTGCTGGACGCTCGGCGCCCGACGCGTCGGCCTGAAGCTCCGGTATATCGAGTGGGGCATCCGAGACGGTATAGGACGGCAGGTCGTCACCGCGGGTCTCACCGGGACGGCCGCCCCGTCGCCGGCGGCGGCGGCGCCGACGGGCACCCCCGTCGAGCAGCCCTTCGGCGTCAGCGTCCTCCTCCGCTTCCGTCGAGCCGAAGATGGGCTCGTCGTCGTCGGCCTCGGGAGCGAACAGCTCCGTGGCCCCTGCTCGAATTTCCGCGCGAGCGAGCTCTTCCTGATCCGGCGCGCGCACTTCTTCCTCGGGCTCGGGGTAGCTCTGCGCCCCTTCCGACTCGGCGACCTCCTCGTTGTCGTCCTCGTCGGCTCCGGGTTGGGCGGCCACCACCTGCAAGGCTTCCACCTCACTTTGAGGCAACGCGGCGATGCGCTCGAGCGCCGGGGTACGGTCAGCGAGGCCCTTGTCGATGGTACCCTTGTCCCACTCGCGGAGGGCGAACACGCCCGGCTTGACGCGCACGAGCGGGTTGTCCTTGTCGCCTTTTTTGACGAGGGCCGCGAGGCGCGCGCCCATCGTCACTTCCGGGCTCTTGCCGACATGGCTGAGCAGGTTCTTCTCGATGGCGACGTCGGTTATCTCTTTGTAATGTAGAGGTTTTCCCACAAGGCGCAGTACCTGCGCCGCAGCTTCGGTGAAGGTCATTCCGTATCGACTCTCGGTTTTCTAGGAGAACGCTCGGACGGTTCTCTCGTCGGGTCCTCCTGGGAAGCGCGCATCGCTCCCGCCACCGGCAGAACCCCAATCAGTTCCCCCGACATAGCACGGTGTTTTCACGACTCCAACAGTACGCGTTCAGGAAAACGTGAACGTGAACGTGCCCGTGACCGAAAACACAAAAAGGGCCCCACGCCGCGCCCACGCCGTCCCCATCCAGGCCCCCTTCCCGTCCTACGTCGCAGCCTCTTTCAGGCCCAAATTCTCGGCAGCGCTGCGGTACACCTTCAGCGTGGCTTCATCGAAGAGGATGAAGCGGCACATACCGGGCCGACCGTGGCGCGAAAGCTCGGTTCTCACCGTGCTGAGCGCCACCGGCGCGGCAAGCGCGACGGGATAGCCGTAGACGCCCGTACTGATGGACGGAAAGGCTATCGACGAAAGCTCCCATTCGCGGCACAAGCGCAGCGCTTCTTCGTAACACCGAGCGAGGAGCTCCGGCGCACGCTCGCGTTCTCGATCGTACATGGGTCCAACGCAATGAATGACGTAACGCGCTCGCAGCTGAAAGCCGGCCGTGACCACGGCGCCGCCAGTCTCGAGCACGCCTGTGGGAAGCTCGCGCTTCACGTCTCGAAGCGCCAGTATGAGCTCGGGGCCCGCAGCGCGGTGGATCGCGCCGTCGACTCCGCCGCCACCGACCAGCATGCTGTTCGCCGCGCTCGCGATGGCATCCGTGTCGCTTTGTGTGATGTCGCCTTGCACGAGCTCGAGCAGCGACGGGCCCAGCGTGTAGCGAATCATGAACTCTTCCCTCTCGAACCGTTCTCGCTTCAGTATGCCCGATCCCCGCGCGCGCGCGAAATCGATTCGATGTGTGCAGGATGGTAGAGCTCGCGCTCGAAGAGAATGTGAACTTAGCACCGCTCACGAGTCTCGGCGTGGGGGGGCCTGCGCGCTACTTCGTGGACGCAAAGAGCGAGGCGGAGGTGCTCTCCGCTCTCGAGTGGGCGGAGGCGCACCGCATTCGCGCCTCGCTGCTCGGCGGCGGCAGCAACGTCGTCATTTCCGACGCGGGCGTGAACGGTCTCGTGGTGCGTATCGCGACGCGTGGCACGAGCCTTGAAACACGCGGCGCGTTCGCCCATTTCAGCGCCGCGGCCGGCGAGCCGTGGGACGACATCGTCCGGCGCACCGTCGAGCAAGGCCTTTCGGGGATCGAATGTTTGAGCGGTGTGCCTGGCCTGGTGGGCGCGACGCCCATCCAAAACGTCGGCGCCTACGGGCAAGAAGTGAGCGAGACCGTCGTCACGGTGCGCGCGTTCGATCGGGAGAGCTCACTCGTCACTCAGCTCTCCAATCGCGAGTGTCGCTTTGCATACCGGGACAGCTGGTTCAAGGGCTCCGCGCGGGGGCGCTTCGTGATCTTGTCGGTCACGTACCAGCTCCAGGCGGGAGGCGCGCCGAACCTACGCTACGCCGAGCTCGCCCGAGCGCTCGAAGCAGCTGGCGTCCACACG
>DATDJP010000058.1:0-6828 GCA_036520475.1 Polyangiaceae bacterium
GTTGGGTCAGCGCGGTCCTTGTATAACCAGCGCTCCACCTCGACCGGACCGCAGGCGGTCATGTACGTTTGCCGACTGCACAGCACCCTACGATGGACGCGTCCTTCGATCTCGATGGCGTCGGCGTCCACGTCCGACGCCGCCATGACATCCCCGACGATCTCGCGCTCAGCTTGGAGCAGCCACGCGGGCGATGTCGTGACGTTGGGCGGAGGTGGAACGGACAATGGAGGTGCTGCTCATGCCGCCATCAACACGCGAGATCCCCATGGATTCCCGCCGCCCGCTGCGTCAGGATTGGATCTGCACCGTGTCGTCATGCAATCGATTTAAGGCCGCTCTTCGCGCTCGGCCAGTGGCCGCCGTGAGGGCCGCACGGCCACGACGCACGCTGCAATCGAAGTCAACGCCGTATGGCCGCGCCGTTCTGGCGGCTACTGCCGCTGCGCTCAGGCTGAAGTCACGGGACCTTGACCCAGTGCGACTCGGATGGGACGTGAGGTCCGGCTGGATGACTGTTGCTGGAGCGCGATACGACCAGCATGTACCAGCCGCTCGGTAGGACGGCCTGGTCAGCCGGCACGGTCACCGTGACGCCAGTGGCGGTCAGCGTATTCTTCCACAATTCGACGTAGCGCTGACTCACGTTGAACGAATGAGTCACACTCCCGGGTGCAATCAACGCGACGCGCGTGATGCTGGTGCCCGTGGTGCCCGATCCGGTAGTGATCGTCCAGAGTCCACTGCGCGGCGGGTTCAACGTAGCGGTCTTGTTGATCGTGGGGCGCGCCACGCCGGGCTGTGCGTACCACGGGATGAACAGCTCGGTGCGCAAGATGCGTCCCTCTTGCGATGGCTGCCCCGTGCGTGAGTTCAGCGCGCCTTTGTTGCCTCCGGCGGTCAGCACCGTGCCGTTCGGTAGCAGCAACGCCACATGATGATAGTTGCGCGAGATGGTGGATGACGAGGCCGAAGCGCCGAGGTCCCACGGATTCGCCAGCGGATTGGCGTTCCACCTGTCCTCGCGAAACACGTCGATCTCGTTGACGGACAGGTTCGTGCGCCCGTCGTACCCATCCTTGAACGGAACCGTGGGCAACGGAATGGGTTCGTTGACACCACCGGATACGAGAACGTCGCCGGTAGCCAAGATCGTCGCATTCGCATGAGTACGCAACTTGGGAACGCTGCCAGCGCTCCTCCATTGCGGACTCGCCGCGCCGAGGTCGAGAATGACGGGGACCGTGTCGTTCGTCATCAGGATACGACCGGGCGAGTACACGCCTGCGGCCGTGGGTCGCAGCGGCAGCAATACGGCGCTGTTGTGATAGCCCCAATAGTGGGCGTTCGAAACATGCGCGTTCGGGAGCTCCGCGACGGCGAATTGATTCGGGCTGCCGACGATGGGCGTGATTGTCGTCGATTTCAAACTCGACAGCTTCGGACTAGCCACCACGATCGTGCCCTGAGACATTCCCGCGACGCGCGTGTAGAAGGCGCGCGGGTACATTTCGACGGTGTCGAGATCCGTCGGGTTCTTCTGCCAGGATCCGAGAGTCGTCGCGCTCGCCACCTCGATCCACGGGGTATGATGATGGGGATGCGTCCCCGGCGGGTCGTCGTACGCGGGGTGCCCCGATAGCGTCACGAACGTCTCCGTGGTGCCGTGATAGGCGCGTACCACGGTCGGGTACCAGCGACCGCGTCCCGTGAACAGACCGCGAATCAGCGTGTTGGTCGCGTGATCGAAGCGGAACGAGCTCCGCGTGCCCGTATAGTGAAAGGCGCAGCGATGCACGTTCATCGAGGGTATCAGGCCGCAGGGCTGGTGCTGCGGGCCGCCAGCATCTGCGGGCATCTCTCCGGCATATCCAGAGTGGCCCAGGTAGTACTGGTTGCCCCCGACGATGACGAGCTGTCCGTCGGCCGAGTGCGTGTGTGCGGCGCAAAACAGGTCGTCGGGCGTGGCCTGCGGCTGATTCGCGGGGATCGGCGGAATGGGTACGTTCAAGCGCGTGATGACGCCGGTTCCCGTATTGAACTCCTCCCAGGAGTTTCGGGAAACTGCGCCAAGCGCTGCGGCAGGTGGAGGACTCGGCGGCGGTGGCCCGGGCGCATAAACCCAGTTCCGTAGCGTCGGCTCGAACTCACTGCCGCCGAAGTACACCACCTTTGCCGGCGTGTTGGCGTCTTTCGGCGGCATGAGCGCCGCGTGCACCGCCAGAACGCTCGAATAAAACCACGGCGCCCAGGTGCCGTAGTTGATGACCGTCGCCGCTTTTTGCGAAGTGACCTGCTCCTGGCTCGAGCTCGCGCATCCGGTGAGCGCCAACAGCGTTGCTCCCGCCAGCCAGCGTGCACTCCGCTGTCCCGCACGACGTTTAGAAACATACGATTTGTCCATAGATCCTCGCCTTCCCCGAAACGCTCGAGGCTCGCGGTCGCTCCGCGACGAGCGCGGAGCGGTCCGGTCGACCGCAACACCCACGGCCAACCTACAGCCGTGCCTCCGATCGTTGCAAAGGGATTTGCCGGCACGATTGCGCAATCGACATGCGCAATTTCAGCTCAATGACTTGCGCAACACGCAACCGAACATCGAACACCGAATACTCGTGTGATGAATAGAGTGCTCCATCGCGGATGCGATTCTCTGATTCACCACCTCAGCCGGCGAGGCTTTCGGGCTTGCCCATTCACCCGCGTAACAGTGGCAGCGCACGACCCTCCCGCGAGCAGGAGTGTTTGCGTGCGCACCAGCGCACGAGCGCGAACACACAGAAGTCATCGAGTCGGGAACGGCTATCGAAACACGCACTGAGGATGTTCGAAGAGCATTGAGGGCGCATTGAGGGACACAGACAAGCAGCGCATCTGACCCGGGGACGACTTCGGCCCCCCGGCAAGGCCGGAGCTCTGTCCGTCTGCCGGCGCCAGCCGCGCCAAGCGTCGTGACTGAGCGGGCGAAGGGGGGCTCGGGCGTGCCCAGTCACCCTCCGCCTCGACCCCAGCCCGAGCAGCACCCCCTTTGATTTACTTACGCGCCGCCATCCTGTTCGAGGCCGTCGATCGGCCGGATCTGGCTCGCGCCGCCCTCATCAGCGTGCGTAAGATTCCCGTCTTCGAAAGCGTGGGCACGCTCCTGGCCGTCAGCAGCCCGCACGTCGCGCGCGTCGAGCCCTCGGGCGGCTTCGACGATTTCGTGGTGTATCCGTACTCGCCGGTCGAGCTGTACGCGCGCATTCGCGCGCTCGAGTGGCGTCGCAGCGAATTCGAAACCGATGAACGTCACAAGCTCGGCCAGATCGTCGTGGACAAAGCCGCGCACGAGGTCACCGTGGATGGACGCGCGGTGCTCCTGACCCCGAAGGAGTTCGCGCTGCTCGCGTACCTGTGCGAGCACCGCGGTCGCGCCTTGTCGCGCGAGCACCTGTTGTCTCGTGTGTGGGGCAAGGGCTACATCGGCGGGCGGCGCACGGTCGATATTCACGTGCGGCGCCTCCGCGCCAAGCTGGGTGAAGCCTTGCCGCTCGAGACCCTGCGCGGCTGGGGTTATCGGCTGTGCGCGCCGGAGAAGAGCGACGCGGAGCCGGCTCCGACGCTGGAAGTCGTGTCAGCGGAATAGCGCCGCTTTGCCGGCCCGAGCCGGTGAAACGAATCGGGCGCGGCGCCGCGATGTGCAGCGCCACGCCCGAGCACTCGACCCGTGCAGCTTCAGTAGGAGCCGAGCAGCTTCGCCGTGCTCGCCGAGGCTAGACTCGGGAAGTTGCCGGCGGCGAGGCGAGCGCCCGCAAACTGCACGTCGCCATTCGCGTCGCGGCCACCGAGCGAGTAGGCGACCGAGATCGTCGTGGACGAGCCAGCACCGGTGAACGCGATGTCCGCCCCGCCTTGCGCATCGAACTCGCCGGCAACCGGCTTCATGCCCCCCAGCGCGGCGTCGCTGGGTACGGGAATGAAGGCGACATTGCCCTTCGCGAACGTGAACGCGCCAGTCCCGTTTCCGAGCGCGAGCGGGAACGTCGTCCAGCCGCTGACGCCCGTGAGCGCGATGTCCCCGCGTCCGTCCTTGTCGAAGTCGCCGGAAACCACCTTAGCACTGGGGTTCGACGCGAAGCCCTGGAACTCCGGAGCACTGACGACGGACACCGAGAAGGTGCCGTTGCCCGTGGAGTACGCGACGGCAAACGAGCTCAAGCCCTGGATGCCGACGATCGCGATGTCGCTCCTGCCGTCGCCATTGAAGTCGCCGGAGACGGGCTTGGCGCCAGGCAACGTCGCGACGTACGCGAAGTCGTTGAGCGCATTGTTGGTCACCGTGAAGGTGCCGTTGCCGTTGGAGAGCGCGACCGGGACGGTGGTCCAGCCGCTGCCGCCGACGAGCGCGATGTCGTCCCTGCCGTCGCCGTTGAAGTCGCCCGCGACGTGCTTGGCTCCAGGCGCGCGCGCCTGCGCGGGAAACCCGCTCACGGGTTGGTTCCAGAGCTCGTACGTTCCGTCGACCTTGGTGTGCGCAATGGGGATGGTGGTGAACGTGCTGCCGCCGATGAGCGCGATGTCACCACGGTTGTCACCGTCGAAATCGCCGGCCACGGGCTTGACCGCCGTCTCGGCCGCCCAACCGGGGATGCTGGCGACGGACAGCTGAGAGACGGTGAAGGTGCCGTTGCTCTGCGCCGTCGCGACGGGGATCGTGGATCCTCCGGCGCCGAGCACGGCGATGTCGGTGCGCGTGTCGCCCGCGAGGTCGCCGCGGGCCCCGAGGTAGCGCAGCTGTTTGAACACGATGCCCGACCCCGTGATGTTCCCCATGAGCGCGTAGCTGAGGTACTGAGTTCGCCCGTTGAGCTGGTTCATGAGCGCGTGGGTCTTACCGACGTACGGCAGACCCTCCGTGGCAGTATGCACGGTCGTCGCGGCCGACCAGGGCCCGTAGGGTTGAGGCGCCAGACGCATTACGACTTTCTTGTTGCTGAACCAGCGCGGGTTACCGTCGTTGAAGTACGACATCTGGGCGTAGGTCATCACGTAGGCGTTGTAATAGGGATTCCACTCCACGGACGCGTGCGGCGCGAAGCCGTCGAGGTTCCCGGCGGTGACCAGCGCAGCCTTGGTGCTCGTCAGCAGATTGCCCCAGGTGGTGCAACCCAGCGCGGCAGTCGCCGCGGTGCACACGGACCAGTTCGTCGGCTGCTTGAACGCATTGCCCGCGAGCGAGGCGCGCGCCACGTACAGCTTCGACGTTTGACTAGTGTCCGGCAGCGAGCCGTTGCGCGTGTTGACGGCCTGGAACATGTAGATGAAGGTGTTGTCTCGACTGAGCGCGAGTCCCGTGTCCCAGCCGCCATCCGCGTTCGCATTGATGATGACGTCCGGTTCTCGCACCCCGGTCGCCGGGTTGGTGGGGCCGGACGTCACGAACGACGTTCGCTCCGCCACCACGGTGTGCCCTTTGATCTCGGCCAGACCGGTCCCAACCGCGACGTACGTGTTGCCGGGCGTGCGGTTGCGCAGCAGCTTGGCGAAGGTGGCGTAAGAGCGATTGTCCAGCGGGTTCGTGAACATCGTCGCTGGCCAGAGCGTCACGTCCTTGTTCGGGTTGTTGGTCTCGTACGTCCCCTCCGCAGTGGTCTCCGGAATCCACTGCCTGACGGCGCCGTTCAAGAAGTTCTGTGTCACGGTGCTAGAAGTGTCGATGCCATTCGAAAAGTCGCTGTCGGTCGTCGACAACATCGAGTTCGTGTAGCGAAACCACGGCTCGTTGTTCACGACCGTGTCGCCGAAGATGAAGTACGTACGGGTCCCGATCTTGAGCGCGTGCGTGCCGTCGCGCGCGTTCACGACGTCTACGCCCCGCGGCGTCGTGTTCATCGGCACATCACCCTTGCTGATGACGGCGGCGGGACGCACCGGAAACCTCGGTGCACCCTGCGCAGCGGCTGGTGCAGCATAAAGGCCAGCAGCGCCTGCGGACAGACACGACATGAACGCAAGCAAACTAACGCGACGCAATCTGAGCATAGTGTCCAACCTTTCTGAGTGGTGGCTGCGCGCTCTGCAAGGCGCCGGCCATCACCCGAAAAAGGGCGGAACACGCCCGCGAACGGCCGAGCTCATCGGCGTGTCGAGACGCGCTTGCGCAAGTTCGGCTCGAGCGTTGCGCACTTGCGCAAGCACTTGAGCCCGATCTGCGCAACCCGCGGAGTCCACGCGGAGCGCCGTAGTGCTACTCGAGGTCGCCGGCCTCGAAGCGACGCAGGCGCACGGCGCACTCTTTGTAGCTCGGCTGCCGCGAATACGGGTCGAACGCGGCGAAGGTGAGCCGATTCGTGCGCGCGTAGTGCATGGGCACGAACAGCTGCGACGGCTGCACGACGTGCGTCACGAAAGCACGCGCCTTCATGCGGCCGCGGCGCGATTCGACCGTCACCCAGTCGTTGGGGCTGACAAGCGAGCCCATCGCTCGGCGAAGGCGTCGAAGCCGGTGGTGTGCCGTTCGATGAAGTCCCGGTCGATGAAACCGCGTTCGATCAAGAGCGCAGCCAGGCCGTAGAACAGCACCAGATCGGACTTTGGCCGAATCGGCAGGTGCACGCTGGCGGCCATGGCCGTCTCGGTGCGCCGCGGATCGACGACGATGATCTGCGGTGAATGCGGGTTGTTGCAGATGCGCTCGCACATGATCGTGAATGCCTCGAAGAGCATTGAGGGACACAGACAAGCAGCGCATCTGACCCGGGGACGACTTCGGCCCCCCGGCAAGGCCGGAGCTCTGTCCGTCTGCCGGCGCCAGCCGCGCCAAGCGTCGTGACTGAGCGGGCGAAGGGG
>DATDJP010000059.1:0-15196 GCA_036520475.1 Polyangiaceae bacterium
TGCCAAAAGCTCTCGAGATCGCTGGTCACTTGCACGGCGCGCTGGTTCGGTGCCAAGAGGTGCACCGTCAGCGGCACGCGGCCGCGAGCGATGCGCGGCGTGCTTTGCATGCCGAAGAAATCTTGGAGGCGCGAGGCGATCCACGGCGGTTTGCCCCGTTCGTAGTGCACCGAAAGCGAGCGCCCTCCGGGCAGCTGGAGGCGCTCGGGGGCCTGCTCGATCAGGGCGCGACGCTGCGCTGCATCGAGCTCGTTCCAATACGCTCCGGCCAGGTCGAGACCCGCGAGCTCCGCGAGGGTCGTACAGCCTTCGGCTGCGCGCTCGAGCAGCGTTACCTGCGTCGCTTCAGTGAGCGATGGCAGCGCCAGATCGGGCATGGCTTCGGCGAGAAACTCGACGCGGGCTGCGAGCTCCGCGCCGGCCGCGAGCCTCTCGGAGAGGCCGCCAGCGAGCGCTGCGCGCGCCAGGATGCGTGCTGCTTCCGGCGACGGCTTCGCGGCGCTGCGAGCCTCGTCGATGACGACCGAGCCGAGGCTCATGCGGGTGTGGCGCTCGACACGCTGCGTATCGGGATTGAAGATGAGCTCGTCGATCTCGTTGAGCGCGCCGGGACACGCTTCGAGCAGCCACTCGGCCTCGATGGCGCTCGCCAGGCGCACGACGTTGCTCGAGCGCGTGCCGCTGCGGTGCTCTTCGACGTCGATCGCGACGACGAGTTGAGCGTCGTGCACCACGCTCAGCTCGGAGAGGCGCGCCACCGATCCATTCGCGAGCACGAGCTCCCGTTCGCCCCGCCGGCGCCGGCGTGCCACGCGGTCGGGGAACGCAAACAGCACGCACAGCCCGAGCGCCTCGTCGAGACCGAGCTCGTCAGTGGCGTGATCGAGGTTGGCGCGCGCCAGCCGCGCGAGCTGTCGGCTGGCGCGGTCCACGGCTTGGACGCTGCGCGCGTCGAGCCCGAGCGCACGCAGGCGCCCGGCATTGAAGCGCCCGGCGCGCGCCTCGAGGAACAACTCCGCTCGTTCGAGCAGGTCGGAAGGGCCGGCTGCGCGGTCACCGGGGCCACGCTGCGAGCGGCTGCGCGCCTCGAGCAGGATGTCGCGCTCGGCGAGCAGCGCCGCGCCGATGCAGGCAAGTCCCGCGACGCCGCGCCGCATGCCTTCCACCACCAAGCGCGAGAGCCGCGGGTGCAGTGGGAATTCCAGCATGCGTCGACCGGTCTCGCTGATGCGGCCGGACGGGTCGAGCGCCCCGAGCGCCGTGAGCAGGCTGTTCGCCGCGCCGACGCTCTCGGGTTCGGGCGGATCGAGCCAGCGCAGGGCGTCCGGATGGCCGAGGTCGAGGCCGTGCAGGAGGAGCCACGTTTCACTCAGGTCAGCGCGCCGGATCTCGGGCACGTCGTGTTCGCGGCGGCTCTCGTAGTCGCCTTTCGTGTAGAGGCGGAGCACACGGCCGGCCCGTGTGCGCCCGGCTCGGCCGGCTCGCTGTGTCGCGGACGCACGACTGATGGGCGCCACGCGCAGCCGCGGCAGACCCGTCCAGGCAGAGTGCTCCGCGACGCGGAACGTGCCGCCGTCGATGACGGTCGTGACGCCCTCGATCGTGACGGAGGTTTCGGCCACGTTCGTCGACAAGACCACCTTGCGCCGTTCGGCGGGCTCGAGCGCCCGAACCTGGTCGTCGAGAGGCAAGTCGCCGTACAGCGGTAGCACGAGCAGATTCGCTTGCTCCGCGAGCGGGGCGAGCGCCTCGCGGGAGCGCGCGATCTCGCCCCCTCCCGGGAGGAACACCAAAATGTCGCCCGAAGGTTCGTCCATGACGACACGCCGCACGGCGCTCGCGACCTGTTTCTCGAGGGGGCGCTCGTCGGGTTTGGGAAGGTGCTCAATCGTCACCGGATACAGCCGGCCCTCACTCCGGACGCGCGGGCAACCGTCGAGGTAGTCGGCGACAGCCTGCGCTTCGAGCGTGGCGCTCATGACCACGAGCTTGAGGTCGGGCCGCGTCGTCTTTTGTAGGCGTCGCACGAGCGACAGCACCAGATCCGTCGCGAGCTGGCGCTCGTGGAATTCGTCGAGCACCACCGCCGCGACTTCGCGCAGCTGGGCGTCCACGAACAGCCGTCTGAGCAGTACGCCTTCGGTGACGTAGCGCACGCGCGTGGCCGTGCTCGACACGTCTTCGAAACGAACGCTATAACCGATGCTCTCTCCGACGCGCTCGCCGCGTTCGGCGGCCACTCGCCGCGCCGAAAGCCGCGCCGCGAGCCGGCGTGGCTCGGCCACCACGACCTGTCCGCGCGAAAGCCAAGGCGCGTTGGCCAGGGCCGGCGGAACACGCGTGGTCTTGCCGGCGCCCGGAGGTGCTTCGAGCACGATCGCGGGCGCGTGCTCCAGCGCAGACAGAAGGTCGGCCAGGACCGCGTCGATCGGCAGCTCAGCCGGCGTCATCGGCGCGCAGTGTGCACGAACTCGCCGGGGTCCGGCCGACCTGCGCGCGGGTGAGCCGGTCGAACGCGGACCTTTTCGCAGGGCTGCGCCGGGATAGCGACGCGGCGCCGCAGCGGCCCCCCCGCTCGACGCCAGGGCTGGGGGCTCCAGACCGCCACACAGCTGTCGAAGGCAATTTGCTCGATTGTCACAATTGAGCTTCCCCGAAACTCATGGTTGGCTCCGCTCGCGCCGCGCTGGCGCTCCGTTGGGAAGCACGAGAGATCACCATGTTCGGTAAAGGCAAGGCCAACGATCCGTTCTTCGTCGCGTTCACGCGGCACGCCGAAGTGAGTGTGCGAGCAGCGGCGCTGCTGCGCGAGCTGTTCGAGCAGCCGGCGCGCGCCGGCGAGATCGCGAAGAAGATCAAAGAAGCGGAACACGAGGGCGACAAGATCACCCACGACACCATCGCGCGCTTGCGCAGTCAGTGGATTACTCCCCTCGATCGCTCCGACATCCACGCGCTCATCACCGAGCTCGACGACGTGCTGGACGTGATCGAAGCCATCGCCGAGCGGGTCGTGCTGTTCGACATCCGCGAGGTCTCGCCGATCGCCATGGAAGCCGTGGGCGCGCTCGAGTCGGCGGTGACGGCCATGCGCAACGCCGTCATGCTCCTGCCGGAGAGCGGCAAAAAATCCAAACAAATCCTGGAACTGTGCGTCGAGATCAATAGCTGGGAAAACAAGGCCGATGCGCTGTTCCGGACGGCCATCGGTGAGCTCTTCAAGCCCGGTCACGAACCACTGTTCGTCATGAAGTGGCGTGAGCTGTACGACAAGCTCGAGTCCGCCACGGACGTGTGCGAGGACGTGGCCAACACGCTCGAGGGCGTGGTCATGGAGTACGCCTGATGTTGTGGGCCCTGATCGCGATCGTGGCCCTGGCCCTCGTCTTCGACTTCATCAACGGCTTTCACGACGCGGCCAACTCGATCGCCACCGTGGTCTCGACGCGTGTCCTCACGCCGCGGTTGGCCGTGCTCTGGGCGGCCTTCTTCAACTTCGTCGCGTTCTTGTTCTTCGAGACCAAGGTCGCCAAGAACATCGCCAAGGGCGTGGACGCGGACGTGGTTTCGCTTACCATCGTGGGCGCCGGGCTGGTGGGAGCCATCGTTTGGGATCTTTTGACGTGGTGGTGGGCGCTCCCCACCTCGTCGTCGCACGCATTGATGGGGGGCTTCGCCGGGGCCGCGATCGTGAAGGCCGGCTTTGGCTCGCTGGACGGCCCTTTCTTCCTGAGCATGGCCGTCTTCATCGTGCTCGCGCCGCTCCTGGGCATGGCCATGGGAGCGATCCTGATGCGGCTCGTGATGCGCATTTTCGGTAACCGCTCGCCGCGCAGCGTGGACAAGCTGTTCCGGCGCGGTCAGCTGCTCTCGGCGGCCCTGTACTCACTCGGACACGGCGGCAACGACGCGCAAAAGACCATGGGCATCATCGTGGCGGCGCTGCTGGCGTCGGGCTACATGCCGGCGCACCCGGACGGCGGCCTGCACGTGCCGCTCTGGGTCGTGCTGTCGTGTCACGTCGCCATGGCGCTCGGCACCATGATGGGCGGCTGGCGCATCGTGCGCACGCTCGGCATGCGCGTGACGAAGCTGCAGCCGGCCGGCGGTTTCGCCGCCGAAACCAGCGGCGCCATGACCCTGTTCATGGCCACGAGTCTGGGTGTGCCGGTCTCCACGACTCACACCATCACGGGATCCATCATGGGCGTCGGCAGCGTACGCAAGCTCAGCGCGGTCCGCTGGGGCGTGGCCAAGAACATCGTCGTGGCCTGGCTCTTGACCATCCCGGGCGCGGCCGCGATCAGCGCGGTCACGTATCTGTTCGTGCGAGCCATCGGCGTGCCCGGCTGAGGAACCGATGGCGCGAGCGGCGTTGTTCGACATGGACCGCACCTTGATCCGCAAGGATACGGCCACATTGTACACGCGCTACCGCGTGGACGTGGGGGAGGCGACGTGGCGCGACACGCTGCGCGTCGCGTATTGGCTGCTGCAGTACACCTTCGGCGTGATCGACGCGGAGCGCGTCGCCGCGCAGGCACTCCAGTCGTTTCGCGGCAAAGCCGAATCGTGGATGGTGAGTACCTGCGAAGAATGGTTCCAGGGGTACGTGCTGCCACACGTCTGCGAAAAGGGCCGAGAGGCCGTGAAGCGGCACCGCGAGCGCGGGGACATCGTCGCGATCGTCACGACCGCGACGCCCTACGCCGCGCGCCCGCTCGCGCGTGAGCTGGGCATCGATCACGTGGTGTGCACGGAGCTCGAGGTGGACGACGCGGGCTGCTTCACTGGCCAGCTACGCCGCCCGATGTGTTACGGCGTCGGTAAGATCGAGCTCTCGGAGCGCATTGCTCGGACGCTCGAATTCAAGCTCGAAGAAGCCACGTTCTACTCCGACAGCATCACGGATTTGCCGCTGCTGGAGCGCGTGAAGAGCCCAATCGTCGTCAACCCCGACACGCGCTTGCGCCGGGTCGCCCAGCGGCGCGGCTGGCCCATCGAAATCTGGTGACTCGTCAGCCCTTGACGCGGATCGTCCAGAGCAGCTTGCCCACACTCTTGAGCACGTTCGGCACGCGCTTGAACAGGTTGATCGACGGCGGTCGCTTCTCCATGACCCGCACGGGAATTTCGACGATATCGAGGTCGGCGCGGTAAGCACGGATCACGAGCTCACTTGCGAACACGTCCTTCTCGACCAGACACGCATTGACGATCGGGAGCAGCCGATCACGCCGGAAGGCCTTGAGCCCGTGGGTGTCGGTGCCGCGGAACCCGAGCGAGACGCGCAGCAAACCATTGTAAACGATGCTGGCGGCGTGGCGGATGAGGGGCCGCTCGTCTTCCGAGCCGCCGATCAGCTTGGAGCCGATGACCATGTCACGGCCGGCCGCGAGCTCGGCGACCGCCTGCTGATGAAAATCCACGTCGCACAGATCGATTTCTTCGCAGATCACGATGCGGCCGCGCGCGGCCAGGATGCCCATTCGCAGCGCTTTGCCGTAGTTGGGTTCGCCCGTCGACAGGAGCCTCACCTCCGGATACTTGACCTTCAGCTCCTCGGCGATGCTCACCGTCCGGTCGCGTGAGCCATTTTCGGCCAGCAGAATCTCGTACTTCCAATTGAGCGGCGCCAAACGCTCCCGCAAATCGCACACTGCGGCGCGCAGGATGGCCTCTTCGTTGTACACGGGGATGACGATCGACAGCTCTGGGTCCTGGACACGATCGGGGCTCATGACGTTTCCGGGCCGGGAGAGTACAGGCTGCCCCGCAAATGCCAATACGCTTGTGCCGCCCGCCCCGGCGTTTTTTCCGTTAAGAAGGCCGCCGTCAGGCTAGTGGGGGCGACGAAACGGAAGCGCGGCGTTATGCGGGGAGAAAATAGCGAATCGGCCCGGAGGGACGATGAGCGTCAGGAACAAAACCCGAGACGAGGCCAGAGGTGTGCGCGCACCGGATTTGATCGGCCCTCACCCCAAGTGGGGGCCGATCAAATCCGATCGCGCACCTGGGCCGAGGACTCAGTGAGCGGAGTTCCAGTCGGGGCCATGCCCGATTTCGACGAGCAGAGGGACGTCGAGCGGGTAGACGCTCTCCATGCCGTGTTTGATGGCCTGTTCGGCCAGCTCTACTTCTGCCTCCGGGACTTCGAATACGAGCTCGTCGTGCACGGTGAGAATCATCTCGGCGCCGGGGGTCACCGGGTCGCGCAGCTTGAGCATGGCGAGCTTCAGCAGATCGGCTGCGCTGCTCTGAATCGGCATGTTCATGGCGATACGCTCGGCCGCGAGACGCCGGGCGCGGTTGCCACTCTTGATGTCGGGCACGAGCCGGCGTCGTCCGAGTAGGCTGCGGACTGTCTCGCTGTCCCGAGCGCTCTCCAGAGTGCTCTGCATGAAGCGCCTCACGCCCTCGTAGCGACGGAAGTAGGCGGCGATGAAGTTGGCGGCTTCAGCGCGCGGAATGCCGATGCTCTTGGCGAGCCCGCTGTCGCCCTGACCGTAAATGACGCCGAAGTTCACCGCTTTGGTCTTGGTGCGCATCTCGCGCGTCACCCCGTCGGCGGGTACCTCGAAGATCTCCATCGCCGTGCGCGTGTGGATGTCCTGTCCCGTACGAAACGCGTCGAGCAGCACCGGATCTCGAGAGAGGTGGGCGAGCACGCGCAGCTCGATCTGCGAGTAGTCCGCGCTCACGAGCAGGTAGCCCGGACGCGCGATGAAGGCGCCGCGAATCAAGCGCCCGAGCTCCGTGCGGATTGGGATATTTTGCAGGTTCGGATCCGTGGACGAAATTCGGCCGGTCGCCGCGACGGCTTGCTCCCAGCGCGTGTGGATGCGCCCCGTCCGCGGGTTCAGCAGACTCGGCAGCGCGTCGATGTACGTCCCCTTGAGCTTGGCGATCTGCCGGTGTTCGAGGATGACTTTGGGCAGCTCGTGTTCTTCGGCGAGCGCTTCCAGCGTAGCGGCGTCCGTCGACCGCGACGTCTTGGTGCGCTTCAGCGGCTTGAGCCCGCATTCGTCGAACAGCAGCGTCTCGAGCTGCCGCGGGGAGTTGACGTTGAACGGCCGGCCGGCGATGCGGTGCGCTTCTTGTTCCAGGCGCTCGATGGTCGCCTGGCACACCTTGCCGAGCTCGCCGAGCCGCGCGATGTCGACCAGTACGCCGCGGCGCTCCATATCGACCAGCACTTCACTCAGCGGTAGCTCCACTTCGTCGAGCAATTTCCCGAGCGCCTCGTCGTGAATGCGTGGCCCCAGGTGTTGCCAGAGCCGATAACAGACGTCGGCTTGCGCGCCGGCGAAAGCCAGCGCCTCTTCCACGCTCACCGATTCGAAGTCGAGCTGCTGCCCCCGCGATTTCTTGGTGAGCGACTCGTAACTCACGAGCTTCACGTCGAGCTCGCGTTCCGCGACAGCTTCCAGCGCATGGTCGGTTTCGGGATCGAGCAGGTAACTTCCGATCTCGCTGTCGAACTCGACGCCGCGCAGCACGAACCCCGCATCGGCGAGCCGGACCGCGGCGCGTTTCGCGTCGTGGGCGAGCTTCTTGACGGCGGGGTCCGAGAGCAGGGGGCCGAGGATCTCCGAGACGTCCGCCAGCGTGACCTGCCGGGGCGCGCCCACGTAACGATGGCTGACCGGGACGTAGAACGCGCGTCCGGCGCTCGGCGAAAGAGCGAGCCCGGCGAGCACTGCGTTCGGCCGCAGCGAAGTCGTCATCGACGAAAGCGCAAAGCGGCCAGCGCTGCGCAGCTCATCGGCGAGCTGCGCCAGCGCCGCGCGATCCAGCACGGCCGTGTACGCAATCTCCGCAGGAGGACGGGGCGGCGCCGCTCTCTTCTGCTCCCGTGCGACGCGCCCGCTGTCTGCGTCCGGACTCGGTGCTCTGGACTCTGCGTCCGCCGGCGCCGCGTCCTCGGTATCGAGCGCCTTCAATTGACGGATGAACTCGAGCTCCGTGTACAGCTCGCGCAGGCGCTGCACGTCGCGTCCGCCGTAACGCAATGCTTCCAGATCGAACTCGATGGGACAGTCCTCGCGCAGCGTGACGAGCTTTTGGCTCAAGAAGGCTTCTTGCTTGTGCTGGCTGAGCGTCTCGCGGCACGCCTTCTTCTTGATGGTGTCGAGCCCTGCGTAGATGGCCTCGAGCGAGCCGAACTCGACCAGTAGATCGCGCGCTGTCTTGGGTCCGATGTGCGGCACGCCCGGGATGTTGTCGGAGCTGTCGCCCATCAGCGCCAGGAGGTCCCGCAGCTGGGAAACCTTCACCCCGAAGCGCTCTTCCACCTCGGTCGGCCCGAACACGCGATCGCGCATGGTGTCCCACATGACGACATCCTCCGACACGAGCTGCATGAGGTCCTTGTCGGCCGCGACGATCACCACCTTGATGTTGCCCGCCTGGGCGCGCTTGACGGCGCACGCGATCAGGTCGTCGGCCTCGACGCCGTCTTGTTTCAAGATCGGAATCGAGAACGCGCGCACGATCTGCTCGCAGCGCGCCATCTGCGACTTCAGATCGTCGGGCGCCGGGGGTCGATTCGCCTTGTAGGCGTCGTAGATCTCCTTGCGGAACGTGACGCGGCCGGAGTCCATGGCGACGGCCAGGAAGCGCGGCTGCCGCTCGCGGACGAGCCGCTCGAGCATGGTGACCGTGCCGTAGGCGGCGTGAGTGGGTTCGCCGGCGGCGTTCGAGAGCGGCGCGATGGCGTGGTAGGCGCGCAGCATGTAGCTCGAGAGGTCGATGACGTAGAGCACGTCGGCGGCGCCGGCCTCGAAGAGTTGTGTCGCCATGGACGCGCGCTCTACCACCGCTTTCGCCATTCCGTGGCCCCGAGAGTGCCGGACAGGGGAGAAAAAGCGCGTGCGAGGTTCAGGCCTTGGCAGGTTGCTCCCATGTAGGGCTGCCTCGGTCGCCGTGGCTGGGAAGACATTTGTGGCACGCGTGGTAAATGCCCACTACGCTTGAATGGGTATGTCGGTGGCCGAGGCAGAGAAGCCCCCGGAGGACTTGGTTGCCGGTAAGTATCGGCTAACGCGGCTTCTCGGGCGGGGTGGCATGGGCTCCGTGTGGGAGGGGATTCACACGTCCCTCGGCACGCGCGTGGCGGTGAAGTTCATCGAGTCCGCGCACGCCGCCAGCACTGAAGCGCGGAGTCGCTTCGAAAATGAAGCGCGCGCCGCCGCGAAGCTCCGGAGCAAGCACGTCGTGCAGGTGTACGACCACGGGGTCCTGGCCGACGGGCGCCCGTTCATCGTCATGGAGTTTCTCGCGGGCGAGCCGCTCGATCGCCGGCTCGACCGCGTCGGCCGTCTCACTTCGGTCGACACGGCGCGCATCATCCACCAGGTGTGTCGCGCGCTTGGACGTGCGCACGAAGCCGGCATCGTGCACCGCGACTTGAAGCCGGAGAACGTCTTCCTGGTGTGGGACGAGGAAGACGGCGCGGACGTCGTCAAGGTCGTGGACTTCGGCATTGCCAAGTTCACCGACGGGAGCGTGGGCGTGTCTTCGGCCACCCGCACGGGCTCGGTGCTCGGAACCCCGTACTACATGAGCCCGGAGCAGGCGCGCGGGCTGCGGAGCGTCGATCATCGCTCGGACCTGTGGTCCGTCGGCGTGATCGCCTATCGCTGCGTCGTCGGCGAGCTTCCCTTCGAGGGTGAAGCGCTCGGAGATCTTCTCGTCAAGATCTGCACGGCGCCGCTGCCGGTGCCGTCGCAGCGTGCGCCGGGCGTTCCCCCCGGCTTCGACGCCTGGTTCGCCAGGGCGCTCGACCGCGAGCCCAGTCAGCGTTTCGAGTCCGCGAGCGTGGCGGCGCAGGCGTTGAATGCCGCCTTCGGGCTGGCGCAGCGCCCTTTGCCGTCGGCCAACAATGGGCACGGGCCCGTCGCGGCCACGACTCCGGGTCTGACGACGCCCATGCACCAGAACCCGATGTACTTCACGCCGGGCCACCACGGTGCCGTCACCACGCCCGGACCCGCGCTGCAGAGCGGAGTGCTGGAGGCCGGACGCGTCTCTTCGCCGCAGTATCCAGGCGGCTTCGATCGCACCGGCGCGCCGCTGACCGCGACCTCGTCGTCGGGCGGGCGCACCTCGAAGGGCCTGCTCTTTACCGCGATTTTCGGCGTGTGCCTGGTGCTGGGCATCGGCATCGCCGTGGCGGCGAAGCTGCTGCGTGGATCGGACCGATCCCCGGTCGCTGCCGAGGCGCCCTCGGCCACGGTGCCGGTGGCTACCACGCAGGTCCCGAGCAGCGAGGTGACGCCGGAGGTCGCGCCGACAGTGTCTGTCGCACCGCCCGTCCAGGCGAGTGCAGCGCCCGTCAACTCCGCGGCTCGTCCGGCGCGTCCACAGACGGCCAGCGCGACCCGCCCTGCGCAGCGGCCGAGCACTCGTCTGCCGCCGGCACGCACGGAGCCTCAAAAGGGAAAGCCCGCGGCCAAAGGGAATTCGGGCGCGATCGACCTCGGCTATTGAGCGAAACGCGTGAAGCGCGCCATAGTGCCGCGCATGCGTCTCGTCAGAGCCTTTAGTGTCGCTTCGGTCTTGTACGCGAGCTGGCTCGTTGCCGGTTCGGCCGCGGTCCTGCTGGCGCCAGGGGTGGCGAACGCTCAATCGGCCGCGGACAAAGCCACTGCCCGAACTCTGGCGACCGAGGGGATCAAGCTGTTTCAAGCCGGGCGCTACGCCGAAGCGCTCGACCGCTTGCAGCGGGCTCAAGCGCTCTACGACGCACCGGTGCACCTGCTTTACATCGCTCGCGCGCAGGTGAAGCTCGACAAGCTCGTGGAAGGCGCGGAATCGTACCGGCGTCTGGCGCGCGCGCAGCTCGAGGCCGGCGCGGCAGCACAGAAGCAAGCGGTCGAGGCGGGTGCGCAAGAGCTGACCGAGCTCGAGCCGAAGATCCCGACGCTGCGACTCGACGTGCAGCCGGCAGGCGTCACCGGTCTGGAAATCCGTATCGATGGTGAGCGTGTGCCGCCGGCGATTGTCGGCGTCGACCGACCCGCGAATCCCGGCATGCACAAGGTGCAGGTCTGGGCGCCGGGGTGGAGCGCTGCGGAAGCGGAGATCGACCTCAAGCCCGGCGAGAAGAAGCCGGTTCCTCTGCAGCTGACGCCAGGCTCGGGCGGTCCGCCACCAGTCGCCCCCGTTCCAGAACAGCCGGGTCAACCCGCGGCCGTGGGACCGCAGCCGCCGATTGAAGTCGCGCCCCCAGCGGCGGGGGAAGCGGACGCGGAGAGCAAGAAGCGCTCAGCCATCGGCTTCTTGGTAGGCCTGCGTCTCGGCGGCGCCGCGCCCATAGGCGACGTGGGCATCACCCCGGAGTACGACGAGACCCAGCCGCTCAGTGACTTCGTGAGTACGGGCGGCGGAGCCGAGCTGCGCGGCGGCGTGCGCTTCGCGCGCTACTTCACCGGCCTGCTGTATTTCGGGCGCTACGTGATGAAGCCGGGCGTGTTCTGGGACGACTCGATTGAAGCGCTGGACGCCGAGGTGACCACGGACAACACGGCGTCCGCGGAAGAGGCGGGGTTCGGCGTGATGTTCGCTTTTCCACGCGGCAAGATTGGACCCTTCGCAGAAATCGACTTCGCGCTCTATCGCCGCTATCAGGTCGACCTGGACGTCAGCGCGGGCAACCTGAGCTGCGATGTTTCCTGGACCCTTACCGGCCAGGGTCTGCGCGCGATCGCCGGCGTGCAGTTCCCGCTGGCGAAGATCTTTCATCTGTCTCCCTACGTCGGCGTCACGGTCGGTAAGACACCGGACAAGTGGGAGGCGGACTGGGGCGGAGATCGCGCCTGCCGGCTCGTTGATCGAACCGCCGCCATCCTCAAGGACGAGCTGCCCGTCGAAGACCCCAAAACCAACGGCCTGTTCGTGTTCGGCGTGGGGGGTGATTTCGTGCTCGGCAACGACGGTCCCTGAAGCCCCCCGGCGCCGCGGAAATGCGCGATTTTTGCAGAAGTGTCGTGCGCAGCCCCTAAAACTCGCCGGTTTTGACAGCCACGGGGCGCCGCCGACAACGACATGCAAAGAATTACAATTGCATGACAATCAAGGCTTTCCGGAGTGTTAACGAGCACTTCGAACGTCATGGAAGCCGTACTCGTTTTTCTCTATTTCGCGGTTCTGCTGATCCTCTGTGCCTACGGCGTGCACCGCGCCCACCTGGTTTGGCTATGCGCTCGTCACAAGAAGCGCCTGCTCAAAGCGGCGAAGACGGTGACGGTTCTGGAGCACGAGCTGCCGAGCGTCACGGTGCAGCTACCGCTCTACAACGAGGCAACGGTCGTGGCGCGGCTCCTCGACGCAGCCGGGCGCATCGATTACCCGCGCGACCGCCTCGAGATTCAGGTGCTCGACGATTCGAGCGACGAAACGGCGAGCATCGCCGAAGCCAAGGTGCGCGAGCTGCGCGAGGCCGGCGTCGACGCCGTGTACGTGCGCCGTCCGTCGCGCGCGGGCTACAAGGCCGGCGCGCTCGATTACGGCCTCGACAGCGCCAAGGGTGAGCTGATCGCGATCTTCGATGCGGACTTCGTGCCGCAGCCGGACTTCTTGCGTGACGTCGTGGGTCACTTCAGCGATCCGGGCATCGGCATGGTGCAAACCCGCTGGGGGCACATCAACCGCGAGCACAACTTGCTCACGAGCATCCAGGCGTTGATGCTCGACGGTCACCACCTGGTCGAAAACCGCGCCCGCTTCGGCGCCGGCTGCATGTTCAACTTCTCCGGCACGGGCGGCATCTGGCGCCGTCGCGCCATCGACGAAGCGGGTGGTTGGCAGCACGACACGCTCACGGAAGATCTCGACCTCTCGTATCGCGCGCAGCTCGTCGGCTGGCGCTTCGTTTACAGGCCGGACGTCGTGACGCCCGCGGAGCTCCCGGAGGACATGTCCGCGTTTCGCGCGCAGCAGTTCCGCTGGGCCAAGGGCACCGTGCAGACGGCGCGCAAGCTGCTCGGGCGCGTGCTCACGGCTCCGCTCACGGTCACGCAGCGGATCGAAGCGTGCTTCCACTTGCTCCCGCATTTTGCCTACCCGCTGATGTTGTCGCTCAGCGTGCTCCTGCTGCCGGCCCTGATCCTCATGCCAGCGACGGACGTCGGGACCATGCTGCTCATCGACTTGCCGCTCTGCATCGGCGCGACGGGCTCGCTGGCGACGTTCTACGCGCACGCAGAGCACGCGCAAGGTCGCTCGATAGGCTCCGCGATCCGCCGCCTGCCGGCGCTGATCGCGCTCGGCGCAGGGCTCGCTCCGCACCTGACGCGCGCGCTCTTCGAGGGTTTGAACTCCATGTCCGGTGAGTTCGTGCGCACGCCCAAGCGCGGCATCTTCGAGGGCCGCTATCGGCAGCAGGCGCAGCTCCCGCTCGCCGAGATCGGCCTAGCCTTGATCAGCCTCGCGAGCGTGGTCGCGTCGGTCTACACAGAGCACTGGTTCGCGACGCCGTTCGCGTTCCTGTTCTTCGCCGGCTACTCGTACGTCGCGACGCTCGTGATCTCCGAGCAGCTGACGCGCCGCCGCGAAGCGCTCGCGTTCGCCCATGCCGAGCGCATTTCGAGCGAGTCCATGCCGGTCGCGGACGTGCAGGCCGCTGGTGTCGCGCGCGCGGCCTGACGTTTGCCGAGCGCAGGTTTTGAGCCGTCTCAGCCGGCCCTGCGCCGGCGCTGACGCCGCGCGGAGGCAAGTGGGCGCCATAGTAGGTGCGCCGAAGGTATCCGAGGTGCGGAGAGGTGCGAGGCAAAGACCCGAAAAGCGATGGACTTTCAGACCTGCGCCGGTAGTATGAGGCAATTGGCTCCGCTGCGAGCTCGTTCACTCGATACCAACGTTCAGGATCACCAGACGCTGTGAGACGGGGCGCACAATGACCAAGGCCGACATCGTTCAGGCCGTCTACACGCGACTCGGCGGCTTCTCCAAAAAGGAGTCCGCCGACCTCGTGGATCTCGTGTTCGAGACCATGAAGGAAACGCTGGGGCGCGGCGAAAAGATCAAGATCAGCGGATTTGGCAACTTCGTGCTGCGCGACAAGCGCCAGCGCCAGGGCAGAAATCCGCAGACGGGCGAGCCCATCGTGATCACCGAGCGCCGCGTCCTGAACTTCAAGGCCAGCCAGCTGCTCAAGCAAGCTCTGAACGACGAGCGCGCGGACGCGAAACCCGAAGACGCGGCCGGAGCGGGAGCTCCTGCAGGGTCCGTCCTCGCCGCGGCTCCCGGGGAGCGCACGGAACGCAGCATCGAGGAGTGAGCGCATTGTCCGATCGCGAGCGCGAGCCGCCGGTAAAGCTCTACTATCGCATCGGTGAAGTCTCCGAGATCGTCGGTGTAGAGCCCCACGTCCTGCGCTACTGGGAGACGGAGTTCCGCTCGATCCGCCCGCAGAAGTCGCGCAAGGGCCAGCGCATCTACTCACGCCGCGACGTCGAGAAGCTGCTGCGCGTCAAGGACCTGCTCTACAACCACGGCTTCACCATCGCCGGCGCTCGCAAGCGCATGCGCGACCCGCATGAAAAGACGGCTGCGGCGTCCGCGCCAGCAGCCGCTCAAGAAGCCCCCGTCGCTCCCGCCGCCTCCGTCGAGTCCCGCGGCGCGCTCCTGGACATCCGCCGTGAAATCGTCGACATGCTGAGCGAGCTCGCGCTGAGCGGCACACTGACGAAGACGATCGACGCCGGATAACACGTCGCCATCCGCGTGTGCAGAGCGTCGTCCTGCTACGTACTGCCTGCCGGTTCGATGTTGGATACGGACCGCGACAGACCTAGTCGCCGTTTCGCGATGATGATCGCGTCCGCGAAGCTCACGACTGCGGTGAGCGGAAAGACACTCGAGCGCAGTGACTGAGCACCTTGCCCGTAGAAAGGTCGTGCAGCATCGCGACGTGAACGAGCAGCTGACGCGAGTACGAGCGCCACGTAGCAGGCGGGCAGAAAGCGCGTCGCCCGTCGTCAGATGTATTCGGTGGCGGCGGACTGCTGCTGCCGCTCGCCAGCAATCGCCCAGCGACGCAAAAGCTCGAAAACAACAAGAACCGGTGCACGCCGGTGTAACCAAGGTCGAACGCGTCTGCCCGGCGTGGATAGTCAGGCGTGCTCGTGCCCATGTAGTAGTGACGCGTCAGCACCAAAATAGCGGCACTCGCGCGTAGACCGTCGATGTAGCC
>DATDJP010000060.1:0-14138 GCA_036520475.1 Polyangiaceae bacterium
GCGCCGATTCGCGTCCTGCTCGAATCATCGATCGCTGTCAGCGTGAGGCGTTCCAGCAAGAGGTCGCGCTGGACTAATCCGTGACGAATTGCCGCCTCAATGAAACGCTGGTCCTTTTCCCTTCCGGCAACATACTTCGAGATTAGTAGATCGTGCACTTCGAGACAGAGACCGACGGCTCCGCGCGTGTTTCGATTCGAGATGCTGACGATTCGCTCCTGCCAGCCCGCCGGGAGAGTTGCGGTACCTTCTTCTACCCCCTGGGCGTAGTAACCGAAGGTTTCATGGAAGGGCGAGAGTTCTCCGATGGAGCCATCGATGAGCTCCCAGCGTTCGGGCTTGTTCTTCGGGTAGACGTCTGCTTCGTTGGATACGCAGAGCTCGTCGGGTGCGTTGGGATATTGACCGAGAATCGATTGGCTGCCGATGACGATAATCTCATCGTCGTCCGCAATATCGGCTGCAGCACGGATGATGTGTTCGAGGGCCGTGCGTTTCATGAGGTGATGCGAGCTTTGACGTCGCGGCGAATCTGCCAGCGAGTGCGCGCATCTACTACGCCGGCGAACGGAGAAACCTGGCGTAGATCGTGCGCCCGTTCGCTGCGTTCGACGATAGCGTCAGCGACTTCGCCGACGGGTCGCGCAAGAAGCTTCGCCCACGCCTCCGCGTAGATCTTCGAGACTGAGCCGTCCAGAAGCCAGCCTTGCACCCGACGTCGCGCCACGTCGAGCAGCTGCGGATCCTTTTGAATTCGCTGCGCGACCTCTTTGTGCAAGGCGACGCTGCGCTCAACGGTTAGTCGATGTCGGTCCTCCATTTGGTGCAAGTCTAGCATTTGGTAGGCCACCTTCCCCTGCTGCGCGGAGCGCGCCCAGGGCGCGCGAGCACAGCTTTGGGGAAGGTCGGCGGCCCGGAGCGGCCGAAGGACGCGAGGACCGACGGGTTGGGGCACCCGGCGCAAAAAGCACCGTGGGTTCGAATGCCTCCTCCTCCGCTGCCCCCACTCGTCGCTGCTGCGCAGCGCCGACCTCCCCCAAAGCCGTGCTCGCTGCGCTGCGCGCGGCAGGGGGAGGTAGACACAGTGCGACTCAGCCGCCCAGCGCAGCGCGGCGCGCGAGGCAAGTCGCGCATGACAATTCGCACGTCGAGCCGGAGCACGCGGTAACCGGCGCGTTCGAGCTTTTCGGTGCGGCGTTGACGCTTCTCGCATCGCCGAGCTGCCGCTCCCATCCACCCGCGGGTCAACGCAAGTCGACCCCGGCTTATCCGCCGCACCCTCCCGGACCGCTCTTGCGGCCGGTGCTCAGCTGCACCTTGCGCGTGGATGCGGGAGCCTTGAAGTCGTCGCCCGGCTCGCTCAGAGGATGACGACCGCCGAACGCGCCAGCCAATAGTCGCTTCCGGTGCTCGGGGAAGAGACCGTACCAAGACCCGATGCCGCCCGCGAGTAGATACACTTGCTTCGTACCTGCCAAAAGAAGCGTACGGCTCGCGCGCTCCGCGGCTCGTTCATCATCGGCGATCAGTAGCTTCACGCTCTGTTCCGGCAGAGTGCGCAGGCGCTCTACCGCGGCCGCGTCGAGCACGAGGCGCTCGGCATCCAGCAGATGAAAGCGATTGTACGCTGACTCCTCGCGTAAATCGAATAGCGCCAGGGCGACTTGCCGGTCTCGCATGAGCGAGGCAAGCTCGGCGGCGCTCACGTGCAGCTCGCGCTTCGCGATGGCCGCGTCAATCTTACCTTGCCGCGAGCGCGCTCGCCGATCGGCCATGCCGTCCCAGGCGAGGAGCAGTCCGAAAGCCAGCATGAGAGCCAATGCCGCTGCGCCGTGCTTGCGCGTCACTGACCTCATGGCGCACGCTTCCTCATGAGCTGCTCCAGCGCTTCGGCCCCCGCAAACATGCCGAGAGCCATGAGCACCGCGAGCACGATCACCACTGGCGGCGAGAGCCCGAGCCAATCGTAGAGCAGGAAGGTGCCGAGCGCGCCCGAGTGGTGCCAAAAGTTCGTGATGGGCTCGACGGTGAAACCGAAGAGCAGAATGCCGCCCAGCACGCCCAGAACGAAAAATAGCCCGTCGAGCTTGAGCGTCGCCAGCGCAACCAGCGCAGTGCCCGGACAATAGCCTCCGATCACGAACCCGACACCGAACAAAAGCCCGCCGACAATACCCGAACCGAGGTAAGTGGGGTTCACCCAGAGACGCTCCAGGTCGAGCGCACCGAAGCCGACTGTCCAGTGAATCAGCAGCATGGCCGTGATGATCCCGGTGAACATCACTTTGAGCACGGTCATGTCGCGCAAGTAGAACTGAGCAGCGAGCTTCGTCGCGTTGCCGAAACCTGCACGCTCGAGGACGAACCCGAACAGCACACCGAGCACGATGTGCACGACGGGCGTGGCCCACGATCCCCAAGCATCGATATCGAAGGGTGCCATCGCTACCTCCACAACCGACGCAGCGGGTACGCCACGGCGTACCCCCCGCCGAACACGGCGAACATGAACGCCCAGCTGCCCACCGAGAGCACGGCGCCGCCCGACAACGCCTGGCCAGAAGTGCAGCCGCGACTGAGCTGCGTGCCCCAACCGACGAGCAGTCCGCCGAGTAGAGCAAAGAGCCAGCGCATGCGCGCGGTGAGCTGCGGGCCACGCTGCGTGCCAAGTCGGAATCTGCCGGCGAGAAGGCCGGACAGCGCGCCGCCGACGATCACGCCCAGGACTTCCCAGACGAGCCAATTGTCGAGTGTTGCCTTGTCCCCGCCGCCGAGGCTCGCGAAATACGCGTTCTCGTTGACGGTGTTCGTCGCGAACGTTTTCACCCCCGCCGTCACCATGCGCGAAAGGCCGCCCGATGCACCGAGGCCGTGGCCCGTGACGAGAAAGCTCACGTAGAGGATCACGCCCAAGAGCACGCCGCAGACGTACGGATTCCAGTAGCGGTCGCTGCCAACGCGGGTCGTCATGGCGCCGTCTCCTTTTTCTCGGCGGGTGGGTCGTCGGAAACCTCGTCCCAACCGAGCGTCATGGCTCGCAGGTGCGCCGTGGGCGTGCGGCCCGTCGTGGTCAGGTAAACATGCATCACCACGAAGCCGAAGAAGAAGAACGCCCCCAGCACGTGCAACGTGGCTATCATCGACAGCCCTCCCAGCCGTTCGACGAGCACCGCCCAGTCCTCTGCCTTCCACATCAGGACTCCCGTGACGACTTGCGCGGGTAAAACGAAGTTCAGGAGTACGAGGTAGGTGACCTGCTGAAGCACGTTCAGCTTTTGCGCTTTCCCGTGCTCGAACGGATGGCGTTCGCCCTTGAAAACGCCGTAGAAATAGTATTTCGCTTGTGCAACAGCCAAGGAGAAGAAGTCGCGCGGCTCGGGCAAGAACTGCCGAATCGCGCCCGTTGCCAGGTGGTAAAATAGCGCGAGGAATGCGTTGGCAATCGTGAAGAGCGCCAGCACCTCGTGGAGGGTCGTCGCGCGCATGAACCCGAATAGTCGCACCTTTTCCGGCCAGTGAATCTCGAGCCCCGTGACGAGCAGCGCGATGATCGTGACGGCCTGCAACCAATGCCAGAAGCGTTCGAACGCCGAGTAAACCTCGATTCGTCTCCTCATCGCCCGACCTCCGTCGTGGAAGTGTTGGATTTCTCATGCGAGCGCTCTTCCACTCGACGCTTCCGCGCCAATCGAATGCGCAGCGCTCCGTGCAAGGCCGCGCTGGCGAACGCACCCAAGACGAGCGCCATGCCAAGCGTGTCAACGAAGCGGCTCCGGGTCGCGCCCAGCACATACAGGCCTTGATCGGCCGCGCGTTGCGTGTACACGAGCTGTCCGTTCGGAGAGAGCTCGATACGGCCCGACAGGGTCACGTTCGCGTCGCCGACGAGTTTTGGAGTCACTCCGAAGGGAACACGGGAGGCCAGCAGGAAGGCTGCCTCGAAGCGCGAGTGCTTGTCGTGACAAGCGGCGCAATCGCGGGTCGCGAATCGTCCGGGTGCGACGCCGTGGTGGATCCCGAACGGCTGAATCTCTCCGGCTAGGCGCGGCGTGCGCGCGCCCGCCGCAGTGAGCAGCGCACGCGCCGTTCGTACTTTGATCTCGGTATCGAGCACGTGCTCCTCCGGACTCACCCGGCCGTCCCGATTGCTGTCCAGCAGCGTACGGAGCTCCGGGCGGAGAGCTCCCCGAGCGTCAAAAAGCGCTTGGTTGAGCGTCGATAACGGCACAGGACGCTCGCCCGCTGGCCCCTTCTCGATCCAGAACCAAGTCGTCAGGAGGTTGTACGGCCCGACGCGACGCACACCGTCGGAGTCGCGCCGCGCCAGTAGAATGGGTTCGAACCCGGTGACATAAGCCAGACGGTCCGATGCCGGTCCCTGAAGCCCGCGCAGCATCACCGACGGCTCGCCCGGGCGCGCTGGCAGCGACCAGTCGGTCGTCATGCGCGCCGGAGCATGTGCCTTGGGCACGTGGCAACTCTCGCAGAGCAGCGCGGCGAAGTGTCGACCGGCGCGCGGCAAGAACTCGTGCGTGGTCGAAGCGTCGTGGCACTTCTCGCAACGACGCAAGCTGCCGGCGAGCTGGGCGGCCATAGTGCCTTGGGCGGTGCGGCCCTTGGCGAAATTGTGATCCGGCCGGTGAAGATAGTCGGCGATTTCGACCCGCCGTGTATCGAAGCGCAGGTGCTCGGGCGCGGCCGCGCGTCCCAAATACGAATACGCAGGATGATTCGGAGTGAAGTGGCACCCCGTGCAGGTCACCATGCGTTCGGCGTGCACGTCCCACGGCCGAGCCAGCTGCTCCTTGCCTTGCAGATTCAACGCAGAGTCGCTCATACGCTGAGGGGACACGATGATACCCTGCGTGTGCGTGGTGCGCAGACGCGGGTCGGTGAAGTCGTAGCCGAGCGGCGAGCGCTCGCGGTAGCCGAGGCCGTGACAGAAGGCACAAGCTTCGTCCGTTGCGCGCCCCAGCTTCAGCTCCAGCGCGGCTACGGAACCGTCGTCGGCGAAACGCTCGCGCTGCCACCGAAAAGAGTCGTCTTGTCCCGCGACGAGTCCTGTGGAGCGCAGAGTGGCCGTGGCGGCAAAGCGAAAGTGACCGGCGCTGGTCGTGGCGATGCGCGCCGCGTTGTCAGCTCCTTTTACATGACACAAAAAGCAGTTCCGCTCGATGCTTCCGGCGCCCGGTCCGCCGCCCACGTGTCGCCAACTTTCGTGACGCAACCACTCCGACAAGGCTTCTGTATGGCTATTGGAAGTGGGAGCGACGAGGTAGCTCAAAGGATCCCAACGCCCGAACACCCCTGGGCTGAAGTCCCATCGTCGCCCGCTGCGTGCCTTGCCGAGCGGGACACGTTCGTCCGAGCCGAGCGTGCCATGATAGCTGTGCGCGTTTATCCAGGCGACGTCATGGCAAGCGCCGCACGACTTCTCCGGGCTCACGGCTTCGCCGCTGGTCAGCACTGGCTCGCCCGCGCTATCGCGCAAGACCACGCGTGGATGCATGGACACGGGCGGCGCGCTACGCGAAGGCGCGAGCAGCTCAGGTGACGGCGGAGGCAACGACGACGTCGCGGCTTCGTTCGCGCGCGCCGAAAGCGGCGCGATCGTGCAGAGAACTGCCGCAATCGTCCGGCCTTTCATGGCGCGCCTCGTGCAACACTTGCCGTGTAGCCGAGGCGCGCCCGTCCGCCTCGATCAGCTGGATCGCTGTCATAGCCGAGCGCCCTCCAGTCCATACGTCCTTGCTCACCATGGCAATCCGTACACTGCAGGGCCTTCTCCCCCGGTTGAACCATGTGCGCGAGTGGCCAGTACATCGCTGTCGTCACGAAGCCATGGCTCCCACTGTAGGGCAGCCCCGAAGCTTCGCTGCCGAGCCGTATGGCCTTGTCCCAGTCGTATTCGTTCCAGAAGCCGCCCGCACCGTACGTCTTGGCGACGACGAGCGTGCGGTGAACGACGTCGTAAGGCTGTTTGCCTCGATGGACCTTGAACGGCCAAATGCGTGCCCGCGGATCACGAATGCTGCCCCGCGGACGGTTGATGTTGACGACCTTGCGCGGATCGATGCGATCGCCTTTCAGGTAGCGCTCGCCCGTACCATCATACCAATGATATTCGGGCGGGACGCGTTCGGCGTAGACGAAGCTGCCCTTCTCCTTGAGATAGCGATGCGCGTCCTTCACGGCCGTGTCTTGGCCGGCGGTGGACCAATCCCAGACCATTTTGGTCGGCGTATCGACGGCCATGAGCGGAATGTGGCAAGTGGGGCACGCAACAGCGGCCGTGTGCGCGTTGAGGCGCTCGCTCCGGTGCGGCGTCGCGTCGTGGCAATCCGAGCATTGCACTCGCGACGCGCCACTGACAGTCACGGACAGCGACTGCCCCGGGATTTCGTGCTTCGTGGTGCGGTGGCAGTCGGTGCAGACGAGCCCATGCCGCCCCATATGGACGTCCACGCGCTCACGCGGGAAGAACAGCGAACCGTCCAGATCGCCATGCTTCACCGCATCCCCGCCCCCGCCCGCGAAGTGGCACGAACCGCAATTTGCACGAGTGGGCGACGCCACCGAGGCGGCCACCTTCACGAGGTCTATGTTCTTGGCGGGCAAACCGGCCAAGTCCTTGCTGTAAGTGCCGGTCTGCTCGTGGCAGATCAAACAGTCGATGTTGTCGACTTTGCCAAAGTCGTAGCTGCCATCCTCGTAGCCGTAGCCCGCGTGGCAGTTGGTGCAGCGCGGCCAGTTGGATTCGACGGACAAGCAGAAATTGTTGATGAGGTTACGCTTGCCGATTCGCTGTGGTGTCGCATGAGCAGCGCCGCCCGCCCCCGGAATGGTCGCCTCCTTGCCCAACCAGGTGAAATGGGCGGAGTGCAACATCTCTTTGCCCGCGGTCGGGTGGCATTCGAGGCAAGCGCGGGTAACGGACGGGCCATCCGGAAAGGGACCCTTCATCATGCCGGCGTGGTCCGTGTGACTCCGCCGTTCCGGCAATTTCACGGTCCGCCGCGCTCCGCCCTCCGAGAGCGCGATCTTTGGTACCAGCAGTGACGCGAGTGCCAGCGCGGCGACACTCACCATGCACGCCAGGCTCGCGAGCTTCAGCGCCCCCACCCATTGCGGCTGCTTGCCTGCTGGCTTTTCGATCAAAGTCAGATCCTCCGGGCTTGCGCTGGAGAGCGAGGTGCAGGCAGCAGATCCGGGCCGCCCTACGAGTTAGAGCCGGTACCTTTACAAGGGTGCGGCGTACCGTTCTTTCCCACCCTCCGGAATCATCGCCGACTGGGCATCCCGCCGCAACGACACTTCGTCACATTGGGATCGGTTCACCGCAAAGCGGAAATTCACACGCCGCCGCAGCGCGACATCGCGCATGCTGAGTTCGTCGCAAAGCGCTTCAACGAAGCTGGCCTTGCGTCTGTGGCTGTCTCCCAGCGAACCCCGAGCCGCGGTCGCGCCGATGCGCTCGCGCGACTTCAATCCGGCACTCTACGCTCCCTCTTCAGCGTCTCCACGTCGATCGCAGGACGCACTGACGCCGTCACGGCGCGCTCGCCCGCCGCAGGGGTTTCTCGAAAACGACTTCTAGTTTGCATTCGAACTAGACTCGCGAATCGAAAGGGCAGGCGCGCGCCGCCGCTCCGCGCGTGACCACAAGAGCTCGCCATCCAAACGCACCTCGAAGATGCCACCGGTGCCGGGAACGAGCGCCACTTCGCCAAGCTCCGTTTCGAACGTCGTGAGAAGCTCCTGCGCAAACCAGGTCGCGCGCAGCAGCCAGCGGCAGCGCGTGCAATAAATGATCTCGAGGCGGGGCGAAGCCACTCTGCCGACGAGATTGCCACGTGGCATGTTTCGCCGCAAAGTCGCCGCTTCGCCCGGGCCTTTCTCAGTCAGACTCCGGACCTCGACTCGGTCTCGAAAGCGATGGTCCGGTAGTATTAGTGTCAACCGAGGGCTCCTCGCGCTTCGAGTGAGCTCGTTGACGCGCGCGCGCGCGCAGGTACTCTGCATTTCATGAGCGGGCACATTGGCTGTGTTGTTCTACGCATTTTCGGTTGTGGATGGATGCTGCTGGTCGGCGCCTGCTCCGGGCCAGAGTCTGCCGGGACAACCGAGAAGCGTCGCGCGCTAGCGTCTGAAGCCGAAGTCTCCGAGCTACTCGGCTTCGCATTGGCAGATGCCCTGCCCGAACGTCCTACGTATTCGGCGACGATGGAGTGGAGTGTGGTCCCGGACCACGTGGAGTTCTCTCCCTCCGGCACCCGCACCAGAGTGTCCTGGTCGTTCGCGATGCCGCCACGAGACTCGGCGGTGTGGAGAATCGACGAGGTCGACGTGCGCTGCGATGCGGGGGTGTCGACGAACACCCGGAAATGCGACGATCGCTTGGAGGCCGTGCTCACGTTGCGCCTCGAGAGCGAGGACGGCGCGCTCTCGGAGGAGCTCCAGGTGACGTTCGAGGCCTATACTCCCGAGCAAAGATTCTGGAAGCATGGAGACCTCGACGTGAACGCGCTTCAGGGTAGTTTTCAGATCGCGCGCGGGCCGGACGCGTTGAGTGTTCGCCTCGGCGCCTTCGGAAGCGTGAACGCACACGTCGCAGATGGCGAATTGATCGGCGACGTGCTCCTCGAGCGCAAGCAGGGCAAGCACTCCGCGACGACCAGCGGCATGGTTTTCTATGTCGCGCGCTGGAGCGCGGAGCAAACCTCCGTCGACCCGTAGCTGAAACGGCCGACAAGGTCGGCGACCCGGAGCACGCTGCGCGAGGACCGACGGGTTGGGGCAGGCAGACTCCTCCGCCGGGGTTGCCCCAAGTCGCAGGTGCTCGTCGCTTCGCTCCTGCGCGCCAGCCGTGCTCGTCGACCGCATCGAGAAGCGCGTGAACACGTTCTTCAAAGGGCGCCGACTGGGGTGTCGCTGCTATCCGCCGGTTACTCGGTCGCCCGCGCTTCCGAGAGGCGAGAGCCGACGGGCCTGCCGTCCCGTACTTTTGGTCAGGACGGTGCCGACATGCCGGCCCGCGTACCGCGACCCCGCACATTTCTACTTGGCACGACCCCGACATTTTCATTTTTTGGTCCTACAGAGGCTGATTCGGGTAACCGAGGATTATGTCGACCTGCGCGCCGCCCCTTGGCTCATCTGGCCTCCACTCGCGGTCGGCGGTCTGGTAGAGCCTGATAAGTGTGTCTGGGCTAACGGAAAGGTCGCCTACGGGCGCGTGGGGCGGTTCGAAGGCGTCGCACCGTCTGTCGATTGCCGGCGTCGTCGCCTTGATCGTCTGGGCGGTCTGGTGGGCGGTCGCGATCTACCGCGTGGACCTGCCGCTGTTTCAGCACACCTTGAACGGAACGCCGGCTTTCGGCGTTGATTTCACGACTCAGCCGGATCTCGCAGCACGCGCGTATTCCGTTGGAAAGGACCCGTACGCGCTCGGCAGGAACCCGTACGACTTGAGCGAGAATCTGTTCCACTACCCGCCGCTGGTGCTCTGGCTGTTCAGCTGGACACCGCTGCTGCAG
Source organism: Polyangiaceae bacterium (assembly GCA_036520475.1). GTDB lineage: Bacteria > Myxococcota_A > Polyangia > Polyangiales > Polyangiaceae > DATDJP01. The sequence goes on from DATDJP010000060.1 coordinate 9,537, forward strand.
TCGCACACGGCCCTGCGCATCTGGGTCGTCTTCAACATCGGCCTGGTCGTGTTCGGAACACTGGTGGCGCTGCGTGTGCGACGCAAGCTGCCGATCGGGCAGGTGCCGGCGGTGTTCGCGGTCGCAGCCGTTCTGTTCAGCTCCCCCGTGATCTTCGAGCTCGAGCGCGCGAACTTCGATCTGATCACGCTGGCTGCGATGCTCGCGGCGCTGCCTTTGCTCTACCGCGGCACTCCGAAGCTCGAGTTCCTCGCCGGTTGCATCCTCGCGATGGGTCCGTGGGTGAAGCTCTATCCGGGCCTGATGGCCCTCGGGCTCCTTGCGCTGCGCCGCTGGAGGGCGACTGCCGGCTTCGTCGTGGTAGGAGTGGCGATCTTCCTTCTGGCCCCGCACCAGACGCTGCGTTCGCTGAAGGTGTTGCACATCGCGGTGGAAAGGGCGAAGCCCGCCTCCTTCCTCAACGACTACGCACCGTGTGTGCACTCGCTGTCGGTGCTCTGGGGCAAGCTGGCGCGCGCCTTTCCGGGAACCGTCGTGGACGGGCCCCTGCGTGCGCTGCCGGTAGGTCTGGTCGCCGGCGCGGTCGTGATCACCATGGCGGGGTACGTGTGCTTCCGCATGTTCCGCATGCGGGCGTCGGTGCTGCTCGTGTATCCGCTGCTGCTCTGGTTAAACGCGCTGGGCTCGTGCGTGGGCCTGATCGCCAACGACTACAGCCTGGCGTTTTTGCCTCTGGCCGTGATGGCCGTCGCCAGCTTCAAAGACCCCTGGTTCGTCAAGATCTCGCTGGCGCTGCTGCTCGTCTGGTGGCAGCCGGTCGCGCTCGGGATTTCGGGGGTGCCGCTGCTGGCGATCAAGATGCTCGGCCTGATCGCAGTTGGGGTGAGCCTGATCGAGCGAACGAAGGAGCTTGCACTGCAGGGCAGCGCTGCAGCCGCCGAGCAGCCGCAAGTCACGGCGGCCGAGCGGCTGAACCCGGTCGATCAGCAGCTTTGACGCGCTTTGTCGAGATCGGGTCAACAGTGCCAACCACGGGTGCAGCACTACTCAGAACTTGCAGGAGCGCCTCAGGCGATCGTCGAGCGTGAGGTGAGGTTCATTCAACGCAGTGCCTGCGTCGAATCATTGCTGAATCCTGAAAAGCGGCGCGCGCTGAAGCTTCAGGGGGCGGGTTCGGAAGGGTCGTCGCCGAACAGCGTGCCCACGACCAGCTCGATGGCATCGAAAGGCTCTGCACGAATCGTCTCGCCTCGCTCTGCCCGCATCAGTGTGACGTAGCCGTCGATGCTCCAGCGCATCACGGTGATTGTCGAGTCACGAGGGTCGATTATCCAGTAGTGAGGAATCGAAACCTGGTGGTACAGACGAAGCTTCTTGAGCGTGTCGTCTTTGGCGTTGCTGGGCGACACGACTTCGCAAACCCAATCAGGGCGCACAGAAACGCCCGCGGCGTCAGGCCTTTGACACCACGTCCCGGCGTCAGAATACGTAACCGAGCGGCGTCGGGCGGAGCGCGTAGCCGCTGGGGCACGTGGCGGATTTCTGCAAGATCTCGTCGTTGCTGGATGTGCACTTGTGCAGAGCGGCGGTTCCGCTCACCGGAGTCTTGTGCATGAAGCCGAGCAGCCGATCGTACTCGTAGCCGAGAAGTGCTGCGTTCGCCACGTCGGTTTCGGACGGGTCCGGCAGGTAGATGGCGGTGCGCGTTGACTTCGCCCAGAACCGCACGAGCGCGGCCGTGTTCGCTTCGGCGACCTTGAGCAGGATGCCGGTGTCCGGCTCGGCCGAGTACGCGTAAGGGACGTTCCAGACGTTGATACGGAACGCGAGCGCCGTGTCGACGTTGATGTCGGTCGACTCGGAGTGCAGGTGTTTGCCGGGTACAGGAGTGACGTTCACGAAGCGGCGCAGAGTAGTCCTGCGTCCTGCCGTCGTGAGCGCCCGAAAGAACGGCGAGACGTCGGCCATGTCGTACCCCTCGTCGCGCCGGATCGCGCACACGACGTCGCCGCTGCAGTTCGCGGACCAGGGCGGAGTGCCGTAGTAGTGGGACAGCACTCCTTTCACGTACGGCCTCATCGACTTGATGAAGCGTGATTGCTGGCTTCGACCAGCGCCGAAGTTCGATGTTTCCCCGATGAAGACGGGCCTCCCGTGCCCCGCCCAGGCCGCCACGATGGCGAGGCTCGCCGGCACGTTGTGGGCTGGCTCGGCCGACTTTGGATAGATGTGAGGCTCGTAAAAATCGATGTAGTCCTTCATCCACGCCCCGTCGGCGTGCCACTGCTCCCAGGCGCCGAAGGTGATGAGGTGACGGCTATTGGTGCTTCTGATCGCCGTGGACATCCGGCGAAGCCACTCTCGGAGCACGTCGACCGGGCTGCTCGTTCCTCGGTCCTTTACGAGATAGTTGCAGAACCAATAATTCCCATTGTCCATCGAGCCGAAGCGCCAGCTGTCGACCGCGCTGGCTGGCACGAGCGGCTCGTTGATCAGGTTCAGGGCGAAGACTGCCGGAGAGCTCTTCACCGCCGCCGCGATTCGAGTCCAGAAGAACTCCTGAGCGGCATGCCGGCCCGTTTCATCGAGGCTCTCGTACCAGGGCGTCGGATCGCGCGCATAGTCCGCGAGGCCCACGATATCGACGTACACGTTCTTGCGCTCGAGCACGTCGAGGACGGCCATCAGCCGTGACACGCCTGCCGTGTTCAGCGTGCTCGGGCCGCTCATCAGTTCGCCGATCTGGGGTCGGATCCGGATCGTGTTCGCGCCGAGCTGCTTCATCTCGTCCACGTCCGACGCGAACGTGGTCATGTTCCAGCTCGTGATGCGCAGGATCTCGGCGCCCGCCGCGTCCGGCTGGTGATACGTGTAACCGAACGGAATGACCTCGGTTCCGCTCACGTCGAGGACGAATCGGCTCTTGTCCGCCGAGAGCTTCAGTCCCTCCATCGTGACGAAGCTCTGCACCGTCCCGCAATAGAACGGCCCCGCGCCGCGCGCGCCGCACACGCGGAAGTAGTAGCGGGTGTTGGGCGTCAGGCCGGTCTTGACCACCGACGGATCAGGAGCGGCACCGACGTCTCCATTCCACACCTTCGGTGTCGCCGGCACGTTGTCCGCTGTCGAGCCGGTGGGGATGGCCGGCGACCCGTCGAAGATCGCCTGATTGGCCGTGAGCTCGTAGTACCACTTGCAAGGGTTCGACGCGCTGCAGTCCGTGATTGGATCTTTGAGATTGAGTCGCGCGCTGGTCGCCGTGACCTGCGTCGCTTCGTCCGTATCGCACGCCGCCAGAGTGAGCGCGCTCAGCACGCAGAACGAGGCCCGTATCGTGTTCGCGTTCATGGTTCCCGCGGCGCATGACAGCACGAGAGCACGAAAACCGGAAGAGCGCGCCGAACCGCGGCGAGCGGACACACGCATCCACTCACTCGCACGAAGAGAACGCGCAACCCCGAGCGTGGAACTGGCCGACCGGGTATAATCGCCCCCATGGGTCATCGAAGAACGCCTTGGCTTGCGGCCGCGCTCGCGCTCGTGTTCGGGGCGTGTGCGCCGCAGCGCGCGAAGAGCCCCGATTGCACGGCGATCATCAACCGCTGTTTGGAGTCGTGCAACAACGAGCCGGAGAAGATCCAGCCGCGCGAGCAGGTCGCGGCGACCGGAAAGACGATGAGCGTGCCGCAGAGCGCGTGCGAGCAGCGCTGCAGCAACAGATGTAAGTGACGACGCTGTTACCCCGCAACCCAGTTGCGGTGATGGACAAGAAGAAGCACCGGAGACAAATGTCGCCAGCGTTCGCAATCAGCGCAAGTGGTCTCCGGTGTAGTCACCTCGCGCCGCCTTCACGTCGGCGGCGGCGCGGAAATAGTCCAAGAGCGCATCCACTTCGCGCAGCTCGGCTTCCGCCGTCTGCTGTTCGCGGATGTTGACGATGAGGAGATGACTGTCGCCGTACTCGAAGCGCTTGCGCTCGGCTTTTTCCAATTCGACGGCCAGCTTCACTTCGCGACGCGCGGCTTCGATGCGTTCGAGAGCGCGGCGTATGCCGGAATGAGCGTCACGCACATCCGCGTCGATACGATCGCGTGCGAACTCCTGTTGATGGTGGAGGCGTTTAGCCATCGCGGACGCGACATCTGCCCTGCCCTTCATCAGACGAGTTTGCAGCGGAACCTCGACGAGGAGCGATACCTCCAAGACGGACTGGCTCAGGTCGGGTCGGCCGGGCAAGCGGCGCCCGAGATCGCGCGAGCCGGCGAGTTGAAGATCGATGGCGGGAGCGAGCTGGTTCTCCGCCCAGTCGAGCTCGATGCGTTGCTGGCGAAGCTGCAGCTGAAACCGCCGCGCTTCCGGCCGTTGAGCTTGGGCGAGCGAAAAATCCGCGGGGTTCATCTCGCCCGGCGTTACGAGCGGCTCGGGAAAGTTTTTCGGCAGTCGCGCCACGGACGGGGGATACGGCCTGCCGTCGCGATCGCGGACGAAGAGCCCGAGCTCGATGGCCGCTTGTTCCAGCCCACGCTGAGCCTGGGCCACCTGTGCCTTGCGTTGCTCGAGGGCACGAGCGTTGTCGGTGCGCTCGACGCGGGGAAGATCGCC
>DATDJP010000061.1:0-21899 GCA_036520475.1 Polyangiaceae bacterium
CGAGTTGTTCTCGACGCACCCTCGGGTCGAAGAGCGCGTGCGGCGCCTCGAAGAGCTGGCGCGGCGTGGTACACCCCCCAATGACGCTCGGCTATCGGGCCTGTACGCCTGACGGAAGCTGAGCAGCGCGACGCGGAGCCAGGAGATTATTGCAGATGGGACTACACACGATTGGCTCACCCGCGCTCTGGGGGGGATTCATCGTCTTCGTGCTGCTGATGCTGGCGCTCGACCTCGGCGTCTTCCATCGGAAAGCGCATGTCATTCGCTACCGCGAAGCGCTGATCTGGAGCGGGGTGTGGGTGAGTCTGGCGCTCCTCTTCAACCTCGGCGTCTACATCTGGTTCGGCTCCCAACACGCCATCGAGTTTCTGACCGGCTATCTCATCGAGAAATCGCTGTCGGTCGACAACATCTTCGTCTTTCTGATCATCTTCAGCGCGCTCGGCATCCCGCAGCTCTACCAGCACCGCGTGCTGTTCTGGGGCATCTTCACGGCGCTCTTGATGCGCGCGGCGATGATCTTCGCAGGCGCCGCCATGCTCGCGCGCTTCCACTGGGTGATCTACGTCTTCGGCGGCTTTTTGATCATCACGGGCATCAAGCTCTTCCGAGATCGCGACAAAGAGGAACACCCGGAGCAAGGCGCGGCCATGCGCCTGATCAACCGCACGATCCCTTCGACGAAAACGCTCAGCGGGCATCACTTCTTCGTCAAGGAGAACGGACGCTGGCTCGCGACGCCGCTGTTCATGGCGCTGATGCTCGTCGAAATTTGCGACGTGATTTTCGCGGTGGATTCGATCCCGGCGATCTTCTCGGTGACCAAAGACCCGTTCATCGTCTTCACGTCGAACATCTTCGCGATCCTCGGGCTGCGCTCGCTGTTCTTCCTGGCGGGCGGCCTGATGGAGAAGTTCACGTACCTGAAGGTCGGCCTATCCGCGGTGCTGATCTTCGTCGGCATCAAGATGACGATCGCCGATTTCTACAAGATCCCGCCGGGCGTCTCACTGATCGTCGTGTGCGGACTGCTCGGCGCGGCCATCGCCGCGTCGGTGCTCCGCGCGCGCAAGATCGAACGAGCGGAAGCCGAGACCGCGCGCCTGGCCGGCCGCACCAAGAGCGAAGCCGGCGCCTGACGCGCCTTGGGCGGCTTAACCAGCGCGACGGGGGCTGGTTTTCAAGGCGGTTAGTGTCGGCCGTATGGGTAGATCTATTTTGCCGCCACGGCGCCATGGAGGCCAAGAGCTCGCCAGCAGATTTCCAGCAGATTTTTGGGTTGAGCCATGCGCGGCTCAGCGAGTCGCTCAAACGAGTGAGCGAGTCTGAGCCGTTTGATGGACGGGGAGTGTCGAGCAAGGTTCAACCCCAATCCCCAATCCCCAATCCCCTGGCGAGGTCTTGGCGTTCCTCGGCGACTTGGCGGCTAATCAGGAGCCGCAAAAACTCTCGAGCCGCAAAACCACGTGGCCGCAACCAGGCGTCAGCGCTGCGCGAGGCGAGCGGACTTGGACCAGCGGTCGCCCAGGAGTGGCCACAGCGTGTCGCCGATGCTGCGCAGGTGATTGGAGTGGTCGTCGATCGTGCCGCCCGAGAAGCCACGCACGTGCAGGCTGCCGTGATCGGCCGTGGACGTCATTTGCATCTTCGGTAGCGGACCCTGACGCTTGGTCATGGTGCGCTCGACTCCCTGTGAGTCGAGCAGAAACTCCGCCGTCTCCGTCGTGCTCGCGTACTTCATCGGATGCACGTCGGAGTGCGTGATCGCAAATAGCCGCTCACCGCGCGCCGCGAGCTCCGCAAAACGCGTGAAGCCCTCCATCTGCAGCGGGTTCACTTTGCGATACCCGACATAGCCGGCATGTAGCCCGTCCGAGAGCAGCACGGCGTCCACGCGCTCCGCGTCCTTGTCGTGGAACAGAATGCGATAGATGGCGCCGTAGCCGGCGCTCCAGGCGCTGAGCGCCACGCGGCCGACTTTGCCGTTCGACGTCGGACAGGCCTTCTTGACGCTCTTCTCGATGCTCTCCAGAAATGTGCAAAGCGAGCCGGCTTGCTGGAAACGATTTTCGTACGCGCCGGATCCGATGCCCCAGTTCACGATGACCGACACTGCCGCCAAATTGGCACGGTGCACACTGGGCTCGGTCGTCACCGGCACGCCGTGGAAGTGCACCATCACGTCGAACGGCTCGGCGCTCTCGCACACGTCGCTCGGAATCAGGACGACCTTGTTGGGTGCGCCCGCTCGAATCCAGGTGCGCGACTGAGTCGTCTGCCGGGCTTTGGCCTCGATCACCGCCATGCGGGCGCTTTCCACGTCGGCCTGAAGTGGGCGCGTCACCGAACCGGCCGCGCGAGCCCCCGTGTGAGACTCGACGGGCTGCGTCGCGAAGCTGAGAAGCGTTGCGGCGATGAGTCCGGCGAGCACCTTCATATCCGGGGGTCATACAAGTCGCGTGCCATGACGGAGGGCGTGAGCAAGTAATGGAAAGGTCTCGAAAACGATCGCGCGCGCCGGCGCACCTACACGGACCCTGTTGCTGCCCCTCAGCAGCAGATGCTGCCTGGAGGCATCACTTCGACAAACCGGCTACCCTAGCCGCGTGGTGCACGATGACGCCGAGACGGGGCGACCCACCGCGCTCCCTCCCAGCCGGAATACGGGGCTCGCGACCATGCGCCAGCTCTCGAGCGCGGTCGCCGTACCCCGTCTCGAGCTCATGCTGGAACGCCACGCCGGGGCGCCCGCGTCACAGAGCCGTATCCTCGAGGGCGACCTGCTTCGCTTCGGTTCGCACGCCAGCAACGACGTGGTGCTGAACGATCCGCTCGTGTCGCGCTTCCATTGTCAGCTCGCGCGCACCGACTCACGCTGGACGATCGCAGATACCGGTTCGCTCAACGGCACGTTCGTGCAGGGCGTGCGCGTGCGCGACGCGGACCTGCCGGCGAACGGCGCGCGCCTGTCGCTGGGCGACTCGGTGCTCTCGCTGCGCGAGCTCGGCGCCACCGGCGTCACGGAAATCCCGACCTGGTCGAGCTTCGGTGAGCTCTACGGCGAGTCGGTCGTGATGCGTCGCTTGTTCGGGCTATTGAACCGGGTGGCGCAGAGTGATTCCACCGTGCTCATCGAAGGCGAGAGCGGAACCGGCAAGGAGCTGGCAGCGACGGAGATCGTGCGCCGCGGACCACGCGCAGATAAGCCGTTCTTGATCATCGATTCCGGCGCCATTTCGCCGAACCTGATCGAAAGCGAGCTGTTCGGCCATGTGCGGGGCGCATTCACCGGCGCGGATCGCGCGCGCGTGGGCGCGTTCGAAGCCGCCGATGGCGGCACGCTGTTCCTGGACGAGATTGGCGAGATGCCGATCGACATGCAGCCGAAGCTGCTGCGCGCGCTGGAGGCGCGTGAGGTGCGGCGCATGGGAGAGAACTCGGCGCGCCGGGTCGACGTGAGGCTGATCGCCGCTACCAATCGGCGCCTCGAAGTCGAGGTCAACCAGGGTCGCTTCCGGGAGGATCTGTACTTCCGGCTCAGCGTGGTGACGGTGCGCCTGCCACCACTACGCAAGCGACTCGACGACCTCGAGCAGCTGATCCGCGTACTCTTGCGCTCGATGAACGCGGAAGATTGCGATCATCTGTTCACCCCCGAAGTGCTCGGACACATGGCAGAGCACGATTGGCCGGGCAACGTCCGCGAGCTCCGAAACTACGTGGAGCGCAGCGTCGTGCTCGACGCAGCAGCGCCGGCGCCGCGCAACGTGCTCTCGTCGATCCCGCCGCACTCGCGAGGTTCCGGCGGCTCCGCCGCGGGCGGCAGCGCTGCGGATCTCAGCCAGCCGTTCAAGGTCGCCAAGGAGCAAGTCATCTCCGAATTCGAGCAGCGCTACTTGAGCGCGCTGTTGCAGCAGGCTGGCGGCAACATCAGCAAGGCGGCGCGCATGGCGAAGATGGACCGCATGTACCTGTACCGCCTCTTGCAGCGCTACGAGCTCCGCGGCTCGATCAAAGACTGATGACGCTGCGCGCCGCGTAGCGACGATCGGGGGCGCTGCGCCCGATGGACACGGCTTCGCCTCCGCCGCGCCTGTAAAACTGCAGCGAACGCGCTCTCGTCGCTGCGCATCTGGGGTCGCAGTCGCGTTATCGAGCACACGGCGGCGATAGTTCGCATGACGCGCGCCTCGAAATCGACGAAAACAGGCGTCCCAACCCGGGTCGCTGGGCGGCACGTTCATTTCGGAGGAACTTTGATGAAACGGAATTTCTCACGCTGGGCTTTGACACTCGCGCTTGCGTTCACGGCAACGAACGCGTTTGCACAGGACGAGGAAGGAGAGCCGGCGGAGACGGAAGAAGCGGCAGAGGATGCCGAGGGCGAGCCGGCAGCCGAAGAAGAGGCAACCGAAGAGGCCACTGCTGAAGCCGACGCGGACGCGGAGGCGGACGCGGAGCTGACGACTGGCACTTTCGACAGCAAGTTCTTCATCGGCCTGCGACTCGGCTACGGCATTCCGCTCGGCACGGTCGACGGGGTGACGGACGGGAAGCTGAGCGACTTCGCGTCCGGGCAAATTCCGATTTGGATCGATCTCGCGTACCGTGTGACGCCCAACATCCTGGTCGGCTTGTACGCGAGCTATGGTTTCGCCATCATGGGGGACTTCTGCGACGAAGGCGATTGCTCCGGCGCGGACATCCGCTTCGGCCTCCAAGGCCAGTACCACCTGTCTCCCGGCGAGTCGTTCAATCCGTGGTTCGGTCTCGGCATCGGCTACGAGATTTTCGATTATTCACTGGAATCGGAGGACGGATCGTCTCAGGAGGGAAGTCTCAAGGGCTTCGAGTTCGTGAACCTCCAGGCCGGCGGCGACTTCAAGCTTTCGGATAGCGTCGGCATCGGTCCGTTCGTGAGCTTCTCGCTCGGCCAATACTCTACGGTCGGCTTTGGCGATCAATCCGAGAGTCTCGACGAGAAGGCGCTCCACGAGTGGCTGACGCTCGGCGTGCGCGGGGCATTCAGTTTGTAAAAGCCTGTCACGTTTGCAACCTCGGCCCGGAAATCACCGTCCCGGGCCGAGGTGCGCTGCTAAAGTGCGCGCGCGATGGAATCCGTACGCACCTTGATCGTCGGCGCTGGCATCAGCGGGCTCGCGACTGCCGCAGCGCTCGGGGACGACGACTACCAGGTGCTGGAGGCGGACTCGGAGATTGGCGGCTACTGCAAGACCGTCAAGCGCGCCGGTTTCGTCTGGGACTACTCCGGGCACTTCTTCCACTTCAAGCACGCCGACATCGAGCGCTGGCTGCGCGATCGCATGCCGGCGCAAGCGGTGCGCACCGTCGAGAAGAAATCGTTCATCTCGTACGCCGACCGTTACATCGATTTTCCGTTTCAGAAAAACATCCACCAGCTGCCGCAGCCGGAGTTCGTCGACTGCCTGTACGACCTGTATTTTGCGCGCAGCGCGGGCGAAGGCGGGGAGTCGAAGCAGGCTGAGGGGAACTTCAAGGAGATGCTCTACGCGCGCTTCGGCCGTGGCATCGCCGAAAAGTTTCTGATCCCGTACAACGAGAAGCTCTACGCCTGTGATCTGGCCGAGCTCGACCGCGACGCCATGGGGCGCTTTTTCCCGCACGCCGACCTGGACGAGATCATCCGCAACATGAAGGTCGCGGACAACGCGAGCTACAACTCCACGTTCACGTATCCCGAAGGCGGCGCGATCGAATACGTGAAGGCGCTGGCGAGCGCCGCGCGGCCCGGCGCCATCCGCCTGGAAGAGCCGGTGATCGCCGTCGATCTCGCCACGCGCACGGCGCGCACGCCGCGTCGAGAGATCCGCTTCGAGCGGCTGGTGTCGTCGGCGCCGTTCAATCGCTTGCTCGAGCTCACGGGGCTCCCCCACGCGAGCGACGTGTTCAGCTGGAACAAGGTGCTCGTCTTCAACCTGGGTTTCGACAAGAAGGGCCGGCGCGACACGCACTGGATTTACTATCCGGATCGGCGGCGGGTTTTCTATCGCGTGGGCCTCTACGACAACATCTTCGACACGGATCGCATGAGTCTGTACGTGGAGATCGGCTTTGCGCGCGCTGCCGACCCGAGTCCGGACGCCATCTTGCCGCGCGTGTTGGCAGACCTGAAAGACGAGGGGATCATCACCGATCACGCGCTCGTCGCGTCGCATCACGTGCTCATGGATCCCGCGTACGTGCACATCACGCAGGCGTCGATTCGCGAGCACCAGCGCTGCTCCCACGTCCTCGCCGACCACGGCGTGTACTCGATCGGCCGCTACGGCGGCTGGACGTACTGTTCCATCGAGGACAACATCGTGGAAGCGCGCGCGCTCGTGAAAAAGCTGGAGTCGACCGGATAAATTGCGCCAACTGTGCCGCGTTTGACGCAAAATCTGGGCAATTCGAGTTAATTCGGGGACGCACAGGCCGTTTGTGGCACTCGAGCACTGCTTGAGTCACAACTCCCCACCGCGCAACGATGCCACGCCGGTTCGAGCCTCGAGGGCACCGCTCGCGAAACGCTTTCCAGGAGGAAGAATGCTCGCAAAGGCCCGCACACAGCTCAACCAGGTCGAACGACTCGTGAACTGGGTCAGCGACAATGACCGGGAGTGGTGGCCATTCCTGTTCCTGCGGCCCCGCGAGCACGAGCGGATGGGATCGCGGCGCGTCCTCGCGCTGGCTGTGTTGCACGGGTTCTTTGCCGGCATGCTCGCGAACGCCGTGCTCGCGCTCACCGCGGGGCCCGGCGGGCCTGGCGTCAGCATCTGGATGTTCCCGGTCTGGACGACGCTGGTGTTCTTCGTCCTGTACCGGTCGACGTTCGCCTACTTCTGGAATCGTCGAGCGCAGCGTTTGACGGGCGCCAGCATCGCGGGGAGCGCGCGCCAGTAGGCGCGATGCCCGGCGCGTGGCGCCGTTGCGCGGGCTTCAGCTCAGCTCAGCCCAGGCGCGGCGCCGTCACTGACAGTCGCTCCACACGCCGTCCGTGCACAGGCGAACACCGACGAAGCAGTTCTCCACGTCGCCCTGTTTCGGCAGCTTCACGCGGCACTCTTTCCAGTCGCCGTCCACGCACTTGCTGCCGGATGCGGACGTCTCGCCCTGCTCGTCACTGGTTTCCTCGGTCGCGGAGGCTTCCACCCCGAGGCCGCTCTGCTCGATGCTGGGGTCTCCGGGCGCGCGCTCCGGATGTGGCTCACCGGCGCCGCCGCAGGCGAGGGAGATCGACGCTGCGAGAACAGGTAACAGCTGCAGGCTAGTGCGACGAGAGAGGAGAACGCGCATGGTGTGTGTTGTCCGAGCCGTGAGCGGGAGCGCGCGAATATGCGGCTCGCCCAAACGAATCGAACGGCGCTCGACTCCGGTCGCTTAAGCAATCGTCGTCGGTGCTCGTCGGGTTTCTGCGTGAAACACGCACAGATCGCTTCAGTCTGCGCGCCTACCCGGCGCTGTAGGCCGGCCGGCTCCGCGCCCACGCTTCCACCTTCCAACCTACAGGGTCGGTTGCTAGGCTGCGCGCCGCCGAAGCGGCGGTTTTTTGGCAACTCCGGTCAATTTCCGACCGATCGCGGGCGAAGAGGCATGGTGAACGGAATGGGGCGTCGTGTTCGGTGGTTCGCGGTGGCTGCAGTGGCGCTGTTCGCCAGCGGTTCTGCCGTGGCGGAGCCTGCCCGGGATCGAGAGACCGCCCGGCGCCTGTTCGAAGAGGCCGCTACGCTCGAAGCCGCCGAGCAGTGGTCGGAGGCCATTCCAAAGCTACGGTCCGCGCTGCAATTGGTGGAGACGCCGGGTCTCGAGTACCACCTGGCCTACTGTCTGGAGCAGCAGGGTCAGCTGACAGAGGCCCTCGTCCACTACGCGCGCGCGGAGGCGTTGATCGCGGCGGGGGCGGCCGCGCCGGACGTGCAGCAGCTCCTGGCCACGCGGCAGGCGTCCTTGAAGGAGCGCGTGCCCAAGATCACGCTGGTATTGCCCAAAGACCCGGCCCCGACCGCGCTCCAGGTCGACGGCGAAGCGCGCCCGCTGCCAACCTCAGATGAGCCCCTGATCCTCGATGCCGGTGCTCACCGCATCGAGCTCCGCGCCGCTCAACAGAACGTATCGCTCGTGCGCGCGGTGACCATCAAAGAAGGCCAGCACCTGACCCTGCAGCTCGAGTGGCCGCCGCGACGCGCCCCGCCGCCGGCGCGCCCTCAGGCCGTAAAATCCGCGCCATCCCCGAGCGAGCGAGAGCGGGAAGCGCCCAGCAACGTCGCGCGCACGGCGGTCTTGATTGGTTCGGCGACATTGGCCGTCGCGGGCGTTGGCTGGGGCATCGCCTTCACGCGAGCCGCGAACATGAAGGCGGACGACGCGGATGCCGTGGAGGACGAAATCGGCAGCGAACAACAGGTTTGCAGACCCCCGGCGGAGCACGGCGATTGTGGCGAGCTCGGCGACGCGGTGGACGGCGAGCACAAGTACCGCAATTTGGCCCTGGGCAGCTTCGTCGCCGGCGGGGTGTTCGCGGCCGCGACGGTGGGGACCTGGTTCTTGTGGAAGCCGAGCTCCTCCGCGCCCAAAGCCGTCGGTTTCGGGGTGGCTCCGACGGCTTCCGGCTGGGCATTGCGCGCTTCGGGCCGTTTTTGACGTCACCCGGCGCGGCTGGCGAAGTGTAGGCCATCGTCTTAAGCTTGTCGGGATGTTGTTCGAATCGACCAAGGCGCACGTTCCGACTGCTGCGGAAGCGCTTCCGGGCCGCGCAGAGCGCATGCCCATCGAAGGGCCGCATTTCGTGCTCGGTACGGCCATCGAGCCGCCGTTTCCAGCCAACACCGAGCGCGCCGTCTTCGGCATGGGGTGCTTCTGGGGCGCCGAGCGCAAATTCTGGGAGCTCGACGGCGTGTACACGACCGCTGTCGGTTACGCCGGTGGCAGCACGCCCAACGCCAGCTACCGGGAGGTGTGCAGCGGTCGCACGGGTCACACCGAGGTCGTGCTGGTGGTGTTCGAGCCGGCACGCGTCTCGTATGCGGAGCTGTTGCGCGTATTCTGGGAAAATCACGATCCGACCCAGGGAATGCGGCAGGGTAACGACGTGGGCACGCAATACCGTTCGGCGATCTTCAGCTACGGCGCGGAGCAGCTGCGCGCGGCGGAGGCGTCCCGAACGGCCTACCAGAAGAGCCTCAGCGAGGCGCGCTACGGGAACATCACGACCGAAATCTGCGAAGCGCCGGAGTTCTACTACGCCGAAGGCTATCACCAGCAGTACCTGGCCAAAAATCCGAGCGGCTACTGCGGCATCGGCGGCACTGGCGTCACCTGTCCCGTTGGACGCCAGTAGCCAAACAACCTACGTGTAACGGCTTCTGGTTTTACCGAGCCTCGGTAGAGCCCAACAGGCGTGTGAGCGAACGGCGATCATGGCGTGGGTTTACTTGCTGCTGGCGGGCTTGTGTGAGATCGGCTGGGTGCTCGGGCTCAAGTACAGCGAGGGTTTGACGCGCCTCTGGCCGAGCGTGTGGACGGTCGTGGGCTTTGCCGTGAGCCTCGGTCTGTTGGCGCGGGCGGTGCGCACGTTGCCGATAGGCACCGCGTACGCAGTGTGGACCGGGATTGGGGCGGTGGGAGCGGCGGCGCTCGGAATGCTGCTGTTCGGCGAGTCACGCGAGCCCGTGCGGCTCGGCTGCATTGCGCTGATCGCGCTCGGTATCGTGGGGCTGAAGCTTTCGTGACGCCGCGCGTTTAGCGCGCTGCCGTGGCATGCGCGGATGGCGCTGTCCCTTTGTGCGGCCATCCGTGCGTTTGTTGCTATCCTCGTAGGATGCCCTGGGAGCTGCGCTGATGAAAACGTGCGCTGCGAAGTACCCGCAGCTTGCAGGCCGGTGGCTCGGCGTGCTGGTGTTCTGGGGGCTCATCGGCGTGTATCCGGCGTGCAGCGACGCCGAGTTCACGGTGTCGGCGCAAGACGGCAGCGCCGGCGGCGGCAGAGGTGGAAGCGGCGGATCGAACGGCGGATCCAGCGGCCGTGACGCCAGCGAATCGGACGGCGACACCGATGCGAGCGCCGGCCGTGGCGGCTCCGCAGGGACCGGCTCGGGAGGATCGGCTGGCACGCTGCCAGAAGCGGGGCCAGACACCGGCGACGCTAGAGCGGACACGTCCGCAGATGCGCCGTTCGACGCGCCCACCGACACGCGGCCGACCTGCGACGCCCCGCTCGAGTACTTCCTGGACGCCGATCACGACACGTACGGCGATGACAGCACGATGCTGCGCGCTTGCGATCCCCCCAGTGGTGACTGGGTGCTCCGCGGCGGGGATTGCCGCGACGACCTGCCGAAGGTGAACCCGGACCAGGACGATTACATGCCCGAGGGCTACGAGACGACGCAGGGCGTGTCCTTCGACTACGACTGCAGCGGGCTCGAGGAACCGGATCCAGAGTCATTCGGCGCGGCGCCGGCGAGTTGTCCACTGCTTCCGCCATGCAACACGCAGCAATATCCGCCTGGGTACGTCCCGGGTCCCCGTTCAGGTCTGGGCGTTAATGCGCTGTGCGGCAGCCAATTGCTCCGCGGCTGTGTCGCCAACGGCGCGCTGGGCTGTGCACAGCAGCAAACCGCGACGACCGCCGCCAAACGCTGTCGTTGACTGACCCACCGTAGTTTCGCGCCCATGCTATGGAGCGGGCGTGAAGTTCGTGCACGCCGCCGATCTGCACCTCGATAGCCCGCTCACCGGTCTCGAGCGCTACGAGGGTGCACCTGTCGAGCAAATTCGGCGCGCGAGCCGGCGGGCGCTGGGCAATCTCGTGGACCTGTGCATCGGCGAAGGCGCCGCGCTGCTGGTGATTGCGGGCGACGTGTTCGACGGCGACTGGCGCGACTACGCCACGGGCCTGTTCTTTGCGTCGCAGATGGCGCGCCTTCAGCAGGCGGACGTCCGGGTCGTGTGGATCCGCGGTAATCACGACGCGGCCTGTCGCGTCACGAAGCACCTGGTCCTGCCCGGAGTGCACGAGCTGCCGTGCGACGCGCCGGGCAGCGTCGTGTTCGAGGAGCTGGGCGTGGTCGTGCATGGTCAAGGCTTCGCCACACAGGCCGTCACGCGCGATTTGTCAGCGGCGTATCCGGAGCCCGTCGCGGGCGCGTTCAACATCGGCCTCTTGCACACCGCCCTCGACGGCATGGAGGGTCACGCCCCGTACGCGCCGTGCAAAGCGGAGGCGCTCGTCAACAAAGGGTACGAGTACTGGGCGCTCGGCCACGTGCACCAGCATACGGTCGTGACGCGCGAGCCATGGCTGGTCTTTCCCGGCAATCTTCAGGGTAGAAACGTGCGCGAGACGGGCGCGAAGGGTGCGGTGCTCGTCACGCTCGAGCATGGCCGCGTGCAAAACCTGGAACACCGCGCACTAGACGTGGCGCGGTACGCGGTGTGCCGAATCGACGCAGCGGGGGCCAGCTCCACGGACGAAGTCGTCGAGCGCGTGCTGCGTCAGCTCGAGGGCGAGGCGTCGGCCTGCGACGGGCGGCTGCTCGCGGCGCGCATCGTCCTCGAAGGCACGACGCGTGCGCATCGCGCGCTCGTGGTCGAGCAGGAACAGGTCCGCGAACAAATTCGCAGCGCGGCCATGTATCTGCGCGACGGCCAGGTGTGGATCGAAAAGGTGCTGTTCGCGACGCGCGCGGAGGTAGATTTCGCAGCGCTGCGCGCCCGCGACGACGCGATCGGGGAGCTGTCGCAAGCGCTCGTCGATTTGCGCGCGAGCCCGGAGCAGCTCGAGACGCTGTTCGCCGAGCTGGGCGACTTGAAACATCGCTTGCCGAGCGAGCTCGGGCGCGAGCTCGAACGGAGCTTGTTCGCAGACGTCGCGGCGCAGCGTCGCGTGCTCGACGACGTCGAGCAGCTGCTGCTTCCGCGCTTGCTCGCCGGAGACGACGCATGAGGCTGGCCGAGCTCGGCCTGCTCGCGTTCGGCCCATTCACGGACTGCGTGCTCGATTTCTCGGCCGGTGCACCCGGCGGCCTGCACGTCATTTACGGCCGAAATGAAGCCGGAAAGTCGACCGCGCTGCGCGCGGTGAGCGGGCTTTTGTTCGGCATCCCGGAGCGCACGCAAGACGTTCATCTTCACCCGCCGGACAAGTTGCGCGTGTCCGGGGTGCTCGAGGTCAGCGGCCGCAGCCTGGGCATCATCCGGCGCAAGAAGCGCAAGGCGGCCCTGCGCGACGCGCGCGACGAGCCGCTCGACGAAGCGGAGCTAGCGCGCTGGCTGGGAGGGGTGGACCGCGAGCTTTATCGCGGACTCTTCGGGCTCGACCACCATGTGCTCAAGCTCGGGGGCGAAGCGTTGCTCGCGGGCAAGGGCGACGTGGGCGAAAGTCTCTACGACGCGGGCATGGGTGGACGCAGCGTCCACGCCGTGCTGCTCGAGCTCACGCGCGAAGCCGAAGCGCTGTTCAAACCGCGTGGCGAGAACCCGCGCCTGAACGTGGCGCTCAAGGCCTACAGAGAAAGCTTGGTGCGCCGGAACGAGGCCGTCCTCACGCCGCAGGCCTACTTCGATCAGCAGCAGCAGCTCGAGGCGCGGCGCGCTCGCAAGCTCGAGCTGGCAGCCGAGCGGCAGAGCCTGCAGAAAGAACGGGATCGCTTGCTGCGACTCGCTGGCGTGCTCAAGCCGGCGGCGAACCGGCGCGAGCTCATCGAACGGCGCGCGACCCTCGGCCGTGTGCGCGAGCTCGTCACGGGCACACGGGAAGCACGCGAGCAAGCGCAGCACGTCCTCGGCGAATGTGCGCGCGAAATGGCGCGCCTGGAGCGTTCCCTGGCGCGCCAGCAGCAGCACCTCGAACAGCTGCCGGTGGACGAGAGCTTGCTCCGGATCGAGCCCGAGCATTTGCAGAGGCTCGGCGAACAGCTGACCGCCGTGCACAAGGTGGAGTGGGACGTGCCTCTGCTGCGGGCGGCCATCGCGGCGCGCGAGGACGAAGCGCGCGCCATCCTGCAAAAGCTCGGTCGTGCACCGTCCCTCGAGGATCTCGGCAGTCTGCGGCCGAACCTCGCCGACGAGCAACGCATTCGAGAGCTCGAGCGTTGCCATGCCGTGCTGCTCGAGCGCGTCGAGGCGGCGCACGAGCGGCAAAGTGCTGCAGAGTCGGCGCTTTCGCTCAAGCGTCGCGAGCTCGCGCAGTGCCGAGAGCTCAGCCTGGGTCCGGGCCTCGTCCAGCTGCTTCAACGTGCGTCGCGAAAGGCGCATCTCGAGGAGAATCTGCGGCGTTCGTCGGCGGAAAATGAGCACGCGCGCGAGGACGCGCGGCAGAAGTGGCTGGCGCTCGGGGTCTCCGCGGAGCTCGAAGGCTGGCTCGTCGAGGCGATCGTTCCGGAGCT
Source organism: Polyangiaceae bacterium (assembly GCA_036520475.1). Lineage (GTDB taxonomy): Bacteria > Myxococcota_A > Polyangia > Polyangiales > Polyangiaceae > DATDJP01. Next base: position 13,410 of record DATDJP010000061.1, read on the forward strand.
GGAAGCCGTCGAGCAGTATGCGCTCGAATTTCGCGAGCACTCGGCGGCCCTGCGCCGTGCGGTCCTGGAGCACGAGCAGCACGCGGCGAAGGTCCGCGACCTGACCCGACAGGTAGCCCGCATCCAGCGACGCGGGCCGCTGCCGACGGAGGAGGCGCTGGACGCGGCGCGCCGCCAGCGCGACACGTTGTGGCAAGTCGTCGAGCGAGCGCTGCGCGGAGTCGCCGACCCCACCGCCGCAGGGCCGGGCCTTTCAACCGCATTCGAAAGCGCCCAGCGGCAGGCGGACGAACTGGCCGACGCGCGCCTGCGGGAAGCGGCGCGCATCGCCGAGATCCAGGCGCTGACCGCGCAACTCGAGGAAGAGCGCGAGCTGACAGCCGAGGCGGCGCGCGGCGTGGCGACGAATGAGCAGGCCGGGGCCGCGCTCGAAGCGCGCTGGCTGGCCCTCTGGAGTGACGGGCAGCTGGAAGCGCGTTCGCCGCGCGAGGCTCGAGCCTGGTTGACGAAGCTCGCGGCCTACCGCGCGCGCAAAGCCGAGCAGCAGGCGCTGGAGCGAGAGCTCGAGCTGTGCCAGAGCGAGCTTCACGGCACGTGCACCGAGCTCGCTCTGGCCTTCGGTCTCGTGCCCGCGCCGCTGTCCGTGCTCCTCGATCAGGCGCGGGCGCGGCTCGACGAGGAGCTCGAGCTCGCGGAGCGACGCAAGCTGCTCGATTCGAGCGTGCTCGAGCTCGAGGTGCGCGCGCAGCAGGCCGGCGCCGAGCTGTCCCGGCACACGGAAGAGCTCCAGACGTGGCAACGCGACTGGCGCTCGAACACGGCAAGGCTCGGGCTTGGCGACGCGCCCTCGCGCGGTCTCGTGGTCGCATTTTTGGACGAGCTCCGGGAACTGTTCCGCAAGCTCGACGAAGTCCCGGAGAAGCGACAGACGCTTCAGGCACTCTTGGCGGAACAGGCGGCGTTCCGCGAGCGGGTAGCCGCGCTGGTGCGAGAGTACGCGCCGGATCTCGCCGAGCTCCCGAGCGAACGCGCGGCGGAGCAGCTGCTCCGTGCCGCCAACGCGGCGCAGAATACGGCGCGCGAACGTGAGCGCCTGCTCGCGGAGATCGCGGAGCAACGGCGCGAGCACGAGGCGTATGCGGATCGGAAGCTACGCGCCGATCAGACCTTGCAGGAGCTGCTCTCGAGAACCGGAGCGCACAGCCTCGACGAGCTCTTGGAGCTCGAACAGCGCGCACACTCCGCCGCCGACCTGGATGCCCGCATAGCGGGCGAGGAGGAGCGGATGCGGGAGCTCGGGGAGGGGCTGACGTTGGTGGCGCTGCTCGCCGAGTGCGAAGGCGCCGATCGGCCGCAAGTGATGCGTGACAAGGAGGACGTGGAAGCCCGGCTCCAGGAGACCGAGGAGGCGCTGTCGAACGTCAGCGTCGAAATCAAGGAGATCGAGAAGGGACTCGAGCAGCTGCGGAGCGACGAAGACGCCGCCGAAGCGGCTCAAGAGTCCGAGATCCTCGCGAGCGACGTGCGTGAGCTCGTTCAGCGCTACGCCCGTGTTCGGCTGGCCGGGGTGATCCTCTCTCGGGAAATCAATCGCTACCGGGAACGGCATCAAGGCCCGGTGTTGTCCCGGGCCGCGGAGCTGTTCCCGCGGCTGACGCTGGGGCGGTACACGGGGCTGAAGGTCGGACTGGACCGGCAAATCATCCTGTGTGTGCGCGACGACGGCGACGAGGTGGAGGTCTCGGGCCTGAGCGAAGGCGCGCAGTATCAGCTCTATCTCGCGCTTCGCCTCGCCACCATCGAACGCTATCTGATGAGTCACGACGCGCTGCCCCTCGTGCTCGACGATGTGCTCCTGCACTTCGACGACGAGCGCAGCCGAGCTGCATTCGAAGTGCTCGGCGAGCTGGCGCAGACCACGCAAGTGCTCTTTTTCACGCATCATGCACGACACGTCGAGCTGGCGCGTGAAGCGCTCGGCCCAGCGCGCGCGTTCGTACACGAGCTCTCGTCGAATCCGAGCGCGCTCGCGTCGCGCCCCGGCGTTCACGTCTGAGGCGAGCTCAGCCGCTTCGGTTATTCTCGAGCAGAAGGTCGATACGCACGCCGTTGATGGTCAGGCCGTCGATCTCGCAGTCTTCCAGCAGCGCGCCGCGCAAGTTGACGTTCTTGGCGCGCAGGCCGGAGAGGTTGACGTCGCTCAGCACCGCGTCCGTCAGATCCACGTTGTGCAGGTGCACGTGCTTGCCGCGGCAGTCGTCGACCTTGACGCGGCTGAAGTCGCAGTCGCGCAGCGTGCCGCCAATCCAGCGTGCGTTCTGCAGCGAGGTGCGTGAAGCATCGACGTCGGACCAGCGGCCGTCCAGCAGCAGCGCGTCGTGCAAGACGAGACGGCTCAGGTCGATGTTGGTGATCGTGCTGCCGCTCAGGTTCGCGTCCTCGATGTGCGCGTTCGACACGTCCACGTCGGAAAGCTTCGCGTGCACGAGCCTGGCGTCGTCCAGGATCAGCTGCGACAGCTCGACGTTGCTCAGCTTGGCCCCGCGGGCGTTGGCGTCCGTGAGCACCAGGTCGGTCAGGTTGACGTCGTGAAGCTCGGCGCTGGCGAGCGAAGCGTCGTCCATGCGCGCTCGCTCGAGGCCGACGCGCTCGAAGCGCGCCTCCGAGAGATCCACCTGCGAGAAGCGCGCGCCGTGCATGTCCTCGCGCTCGAACTGGCGCGCGGGCTGCTGGGATCCATTGTCGCTCATTGCCGTGAGTGTAGCGCAGAGCGGCCGGCTACCAAGGACGTGCTTCTAGAGCTGCTTGGCGGCGTCGAGCGCGGCGGCGTAATTAGGCTCGTTCGCCACTTCGGACACGTACTCGGCGTGCCGGACGACGTCGTTGCCGTCGATGACGAACACGGCGCGCGCGAACAACCCTTTGCTCGGCGCCAGCACGCCGTACGCAGGCCCGAAGCTACGTTCCTTGTAGTCGCTCAGCGCCTGGACGCGATCGCTGCCCGTGGCGCCGCACCAGCGTTTTTGCGCGAACGGTAGATCGAGCGACACCACGACCACGTTCACGCCGGGGATTTTCTCTGCCTCGCTGTTGAAGCGGCGCATCTCGATGTCGCACACCGGGGTGTCCAGTGACGGCACGGCGCACACGATGCGTGGTTTTCCGCGGAGATCCGCGCCGCTCAGGGGCGACATGTCCGTGCCGACGAGCGTGAAATCAGCCGGGGCGGAGTCCCCGGGCTCGAGCGCCGGGCCGACCAGGTCGGTCGGCGTGCCCTTCCACGTCACCGCAGCTTTTCTTTGTTGTGCCATGTCCGAAAACCTCCTGAAAGACGCGCGGCCCCCCGGCGCGTGCGAGTTCGACTCTCGGGAACCCCGCTTGCCCGGACCATGGCCTCTAGCAGATCGCCGTGTCAAGCCGCGCGCTTTCCGTTGACGACTTCGAAGGGGAAAGCAATGCTGAACCTCGCGCATGGCCACGCAAAAACCAGCACAGGGAGAGCTCGCGGAGCTCCTCACCCGCATGCAGCACCTCCAGGCCGAGCACACGCCGCTGCTCGACAAAATCGAGGCGGATGCAGGCATGTCACGGGACGTGCGCAGCGCGCTCGTCGAACACTTGAACCAGGAAGAGGACGAGCTTCGGGCCAAGATTGCGCTGCTCTCTCCGGGCAGCGCGGCGCGCAACGCCCGCGAGCGCCGCGCGCTCCCGGGCGATCGCGAGAGCCGAGCCGACGCTCCGGCGTCGGGTCGCGCGACCAGCGCAGGTGCCCGGCTCACCATTGGCTCTCTGCGCTGCGAGCGTGTTCCGCTCACGCCGCGCACGCGCGCGTCGGCTGCAGCCAGCGCCACCCGCGCCGCGCCGGTCCCGGTGCCGTCAGGGAGCGGCGCGCGCTCCAGCATCGGCTCGCTGCGGCGCCGTTGATTCATGCTTAACAGAAGCAGCTTGCGAGGAGACACATCGAACCATGGGTAGCTCGAATCCGCTCACCGAGGCGCAGTGGCAGTTCATCCAGGAAGAGGCCATCCGCGAGGCGCGCCGCACCTTGGTCGTACGCCGGTTTCTCGGCGTGTACGGCCCCCTGGGCGTGGGCATCGAGAGCGTCGCGCTCGAGGAGTACGGCCCCGATGCCGATGCGGAAATCGAGATCGAAGGCAAACACGATCCGGATCCGATCGTCGCCGTGCGCAAGAAGTACGTGCGCGTGCCGATCATCTACAAGGACTTCGTGCTCCACTGGCGCGACGTGGAGCTCTCGCGCAAGCTCGGCGCGCCGCTGGATGCTTCGCGCGCCATTCGCGCCGCGCACTTCGTCGCGGATCGCGAGGATCAGTTCCTGTTCCACGGTGAGCCAAAGTTCGGCATCGAGGGGCTCTTGAACTGCAGCGGACGGCATCACGTCGAGCGCGGCGACTGGAGCAAGTACGGGCAGGCCTACCGCGACGTGGTACGCGCCGCGGAAATTCTGCTCGAGCACAATCATCATCGCCCCTTCGCGCTGGCCGTCTCGGCGCGCGACTACGCGCGCCTGGTCCAGCAGAAAGAGGGCCAGTTCGCACCGGAAATCGACGCGATCATGCGGCTCTGCGACGACGGCGTGTACACCTCGCCGGCCATCCCCGACGGCAGCGCCGTGATGCTCTCCACGGGCGACCAGAACGTGGACATCGCCGTCGCCGAGGATCTGACGATCGCGTTTCTCGGCGAGCAGGACCAGGACTATCCGTTCCGCGTCTATGAATGCCTGGCGCTGCGCGTGAAGCGGCCTCAGGCGATCTGTACGCTGGGCGCAGCGCTCACCAAGAGCTAGTGTCCGGAGTACCGCGGCGTGAGCTGCCTCGCGAGCTCGAGGTGCACCTCGAGCTCGACGAGCCCGACGACCTGCCGGCGCTGCGCACCAAAGCGGCGCGCGCGCTCGGCGTCGCCCCCGAGGCGCTGCCGGAAGTGATGGTGCAGCGCCGCTCGCTCGATGCGCGCCGCGGGCGCGTCCATTTCCAGGTCCTGCTCGGCCTCGGACCGGACGCGGCCTCCGCGCATGCAAAAGCGCCGCTCCGCGAAGTGAGCCGGCCCGCCCGCGTGATCATCGTTGGGGACGGGCCCGCGGGGCTGTTTTGCGCGTACCAGCTGGCGCGCTCGGGCATCGCTTCACTCGTGCTCGAGCGCGGCAAGCTGGTGCAGCCGCGCCGCCACGATTTGAAGTCGCTGAATCGACATGGCCGCGTCGATGGAGATAGCAACTACTGCTTCGGTGAAGGCGGCGCAGGCACGTACAGCGACGGCAAGCTGTACACGCGCTCGCACAAGCGCGGCAACGTACGCGACGTCATGGAGGTGCTCGCGGAACACGGCGCACCGCCCGCGATCTTGACGGAAGCTCGCCCGCACATCGGCTCGAACCTCTTGCCGAAGGTGGTGACGGCGCTCCGCGAGAGTCTCGAGAACGTGGGCGTCGAGCTTCGCTTCGGCGCGCGCGTCGTCGGTCTGCTCAGCGCCGGCGCGGGAAGCGAGCGCCGCGTGCGCGGCGTGAAGCTCGCCGACGGGAGTGAGATCGAAGCGGAGCACGTCGTGCTCGCGACGGGACACTCGGCGCGTGACGTGTTCGAGATGCTGCGGCAAGAGGGCGTCGCGCTCGAGTCGAAGGGTTTCGCGCTCGGGGTGCGCATCGAGCATCCGCAGCCGCTGATCAACCGCATTCAGTACGGCAAGGCAGCAGGTCACCCCAAGCTGCCGAGCGCTGCCTACCGTCTCGCAGAGACGGTGGACGCGCACGGCGTCTTCTCGTTCTGCATGTGCCCGGGCGGCTTCGTCGTGCCCGCGTCTACGGACAGAGAGGGCCTCGTCGTCAACGGCATGAGCCTCTCCAAGCGCGACTCGCCGTTCGCGAACTCCGGCCTGGTCGTGGCCGTCGATCCGGCGGAGCTTTCGGCGTTCGGGTTCGCTGGCGTGTTCGCGGGCGTGGAGTTCCAGCGCAGCATCGAGCGCGCCGCGTGCGCGGCCGGCGGCGGCATGCTGAGGGCGCCCGCGACGCGGGTGACGGACTTTCTGGCCGGGCGTGCCTCGGGCACGCTGCCAAAGTCGAGTTACTTGCCAGGGCTCACGCCCAGCGACGTCGCAGACGTGCTCGACGCAGGAGGCCTGCGCCTGTCTGCCTTTCTGAAAGACGCGCTGCGCCGCTTCGACCGCACCTTGCGCGGCTATCTCACCGAGGAGGCTGTCCTGATCGGGGTCGAGTCGCGCACGAGCTCTCCCGTGCGCGTGCTGCGCGACGAGCAAACGCTCGAGGCACGCGGTCTGCGCCGGCTCTATCCGTGCGCCGAAGGCGCGGGCTACGCCGGCGGAATCGTGAGCGCCGCGCTCGACGGCCTCAGCGTCGCCGACGCGATCGCGCGCGCTCCGTAATTCAGGCCGCCCGTGCCATGTTTCCGGCGGCAGGTCGCGCGCGCAGGACGATGCGCGTGATTTCCGCGGGCGCTCCGAGGCGCATGGGGGGGCCCCAGTAGCCGGTGCCATTGGAGACGTAGACCTGACAGTTGCCGAAGCGGGTGAGTCCGGAGACGATCGGTTGCTGCAGGCGCACCACGTAGTTCCATGGCCAGAGCTGGCCGCCGTGCGTGTGCCCGGAGAGCTGCAAACCCACGCCTAGCCGCTCCGCCTCGAACATGGCGCGCGGCTGGTGCGCCAAAAGCACGAGCTCGCGGCTGGGATCGCGACCGGCGAGCGCGCGCGGCAGGTCTGCGCCATGGCCGCGCCCGAACTGACGCGCGCTGAAGTCGTCCACGCCGGCCAGGTCGAAGCCCGCGCCCTCCTGGTCGATGCTGACACGCTCGTTGCGGAGCACCCGCACCCCGAGGCGGTCGAGCTCGCGGCACCACGCGCTGACGCCCGAGTAGTATTCGTGATTGCCGGTGACGAAGTACACGCCGTGCCGCGCGCGCAGCCTGGCGAGCGGCGCCACGGCCGCGGACAGCTCGCGCACCGAGCCGTCGACGAGATCCCCCGTGATCACGACCGCGTCGGCTTGGAGCTCGTTACAGCGCTCGACCAGGTGGGTAACGAAGCTCTGACCGATGGTGGGTCCGACGTGCACGTCGCTGAGCTGTACGATGACGAAGCCATCCAGTAGCGCGGGGAGGCGCGTGAGCTCGACCTCGACGTCGCGCACGCGCACGCGCCCGAGCCCCGAACGCACTGCGGCCAGCGTCATGACCGTCGCCAGGAGCGCCACGCCGCCCGCCACGGCGCGTGACCAGAGTAGCTCCGCGCCCTTGGACGGATCCGCTGTGCCCGCAAGCGGGCCCGCGACGGCCGGCAATAGCCAGCGCAAAGGTTCGGTGAGCGCGAGCAGCACGACCAAGAAAAACAGTAACCCGAGCCAGCCGAACGCGAGGAAAAGTAGGGGTCGGGTCCGCGCGGCGCCGCGGCGACCGAACCAGAACGCGAGCACCAGACTCGCGAAGAGTCCGACCACGAGCGCGCTCGCCGCGCCGTACGCGAGCGGGGGAAGCGCGACGTCGTGCACGAGTCGCAGCCAGACATATCCGTGCAGCGCGGCCATGAGCGACGCTGCGAAGAGCACGATCAGCGTGAACGGGACGACTCGCGACACGGCACGGGTATATGAAGACTGGGGCGCGTTCTGCCAGTGCCAATTGCCAGTTATTGGGACGCGGTGGCGAAACGCTCGGCCCTTTCGGCACTTTGCGCTAGGGTGCGTCCCTAAGCTGGGACTTCCGGCGTGCCCGTAAACGTGCCCGTGCCCGCGCCCGAAAAAGGGCAAAGGAGTGCTGGGCTGCGCCGATAGGTCGGAATGCAGCTCGATCACGAACGGCTGGACGTCTACGACTTGGCGCTGGAATTTCTGGTTCTGGCGAACGGTATTATCGAAGGATTGCCGCGCGGGCGCAGCCACCTGGCTGACCAGTTCACGCGGGCATCACTGTCCATCGTGCTGAATCTGGCCGAAGGTGCAGGCAAGCACTCGAAGCTCGACAAGCGCCGCTACTACGTGACCGCTAGGGGGTCGGCGACGGAGTCGGCAGCTGCGAAGCCTGGCTTGCTTGAGCAGGTTAAGGTGCATTCGATCTCGGCACGCGACTTGTATAGCTCCTTGTCGTACGGCAGTTTGCCGGCGCGGCTTGCGTTGGAAGGGATGACGGCCACGCAGCCTGGGTTGTCCAACGCCAGACGAAATGCGTCGGAATCGTAGGCCTTGTCGGTCCAGACAACAGCTCGTCTGCGCTCGTTGAACCAGCTCGCAGGCCGGCCAGCTATCGTGCCCGTTGCCCCTCGGTGAGAGAGCGCAAGGGCAAGAAGCCATGCATGCCGCGCTTCAAAAATAAGCTCACAGCGCGCCGCTCCTTTCGCCTACGGAGCAAGGTAGCGAAATCAGGCTCGTCGGCGATTAGACTCGGCGAGGGCTCTGCGCGTTCCGTGCGGCTGCCAAAGCTCGGAACCATCGCCGTGCGCGAGTGCACACGCAAGCTCCGGCGG
>DATDJP010000062.1:0-16395 GCA_036520475.1 Polyangiaceae bacterium
ACGGCGATGTCGAACGCCACGTGCCCGACCTCTCCGCCGACACGCCGATCGTGCATCTCATCGCACGCCAGCTAGAACGCCTCGATCTGCCGGGGCAAACCATCGCCAGCATGTCCCGCGACTTTCACTGATCCCCCCGCGCGTCCGCACGCCTGCCCGTGCCGCCAGTTCACGGTTCATTCGCGCGCACCCGGCACGGCCTGTTTTGGCATTCTTTTTTGCCGCCATGACGCCAAGGTCCGCCAAGTTCGCCAAATATTTTTTGATCAGATCGCTGCGACGGCGGGCTGCTCGATAAAACGAGGACGCAGCTCGTGGCTGCAATGTGTCGGCTCTATCGTTTCAACGAGAGCCAAAACCTAGAGCAGGCAAATCCGTTTCAGCGAGCGCCCCAATCAAAATCAGAGAGGGCAAATCCGTCCCAACGAGAGCCCCCAAAAACCTTTGGCGAACTTGGCGAGGTTCGGCGTCATGGCGGTTAAATCTGGACGACGTGTGTGCCGTCGAATGCCGTGATGTGCGCCGTCCAGTGCCGTGTGTGGCGACGTGAGGTCAGGCGACTTGCGTCTGGGATTCGTCGCCCTGCTGCTCGGCGTCGAGCGGGGGGGCCTGCGTGTCGCGGACTGTGCCGTGCGCGTGGAACTCGCTGCGCTGAACGGCTTTCTCGTTCACCTTCACGCTCACGATGCGTGACACACCGGGCTCGCCCATCGTCACGCCGTAGAGCACGTCCACGGACTCCATGGTCTTGCGCACGTGTGTGATCAGAATGAACTGCGAGCTCGCGGTCATGCTGCGGATCGCGTCGTTGTAGCGAGCCACGTTGGCTTCGTCGAGCGGCGCGTCGACCTCGTCCAGCACGCAGAACGGCGAAGGCTTGTGCTGAAAGATCGCGAAAATCAGCGAGACAGCGGTGAGCGCCTTCTCTCCGCCGCTCATCAGCTCGATGTTGCCGAGCTTCTTGCCGGGGGGCTGCGCGATGATGTCCACGCCGCTGTCGAGCAGGTTCTCCGGGTCCGTGAGCACGAGCTCCGCGCGACCGCCGCGGAACATGCGCGTAAACGTCTTCTTGAAGAGCTCGTTGACGGAGTCGAACGTCTCGCGGAAGCGCTTTCGCGACTCCTTGTTCATGTGCTTGATCGCGCGCTCGAGCTCTTCCAGCGCGAGCTCCACGTCCTGCTTCTGCTTGGTCAGCTCGACGAAGCGGCGCTCGGCCTCTTCGTATTCGGCCTTGGCGTCCAGGTTCACGGGGCCCATGCGGTCGATGACCTGCGCCAGCTCGTCGATACGCCGGCGGTGTTCGGCGTCCGGTGCGGGGCGGGCGTGGTAGTCGCCGACCACGCGCGGAAGCTCGAGACCGCGGAAGCGTTCGCGGATGTTCCTGAGCAAGTGCTCGCGCTCGAGCTCGATACGCTGCAGCGCCATCTGATGCCGCTGCGTGCTCTCGTCGAGGACGGCGAGCCCGTCGCGTAGCTGCTTGAGCTCGGCCTCGCGGCTACCCAGCAGTTGCCGTACCTGGTCGAGCTCGGCGCGGGCGGCGTCGAGCTCGGCGTGGACGGCGCGTGCGCGCTCGTCCGCGCTCACGCGTGCTTCGCGCGCGACCACGATGCGTCCCGCAGTTTCGCCGAACTGTTGCGCCGACTCGTGCAGCTCGTCCTCGAGCCGCTGCGCGCGAACGACGAGCTCGCCGAGCGAGGCAGCGACGCGCTCGCTTGCGGCGCGCGCTGCTTCCATCTGCTCTTTGACCTGAGCCAGACGCACCTTGCGCTCGGTGACGAGCGCGGCCTGAGCCGCGACACGCTCTTTCCAGCTCGCCGCGTGCGTCTCCGCGCGCGTGAGCTCGTGCTGCGTGCGATCGAGCTCGCTGCGCAGCGTATCCAGCTGAGCTTCCTGTTCGGCTTGATCCGAGCTGCACGTGCTCAGCACGCGCTCGAGCTCGCCCAGCTCACCGTCGATGACGTGGGCGCGCTTCTCGTTCCGTTCGATCTCGGAAGCGGCTCGCGACAGGTCCTTTTCGGCGGTGATGTGCGCCAGCGCGCCTTCGTGAGCGCCCTCGCGCGCTCGCTCCAGCGACGTCTCGAGGTCCGTGATGCGAGCGCGCAGCGCGTTGTGGCTTTCCACGAGCTCGGCGCAGCGCGCTTCGAGCCGCGCCACGTCGTCGCCCAGCACATGCATCTCGCGCTTCTGCTCGAGCATCGCGGCCGCGACATCGTCGCCGCTGCCGCCGCTGACTGCGCCGCCAGGGTGAGCCACGGTGCCGTCGAGCGCGACCGCCGTTACCCCGGCATAGCGCCCAGCCACCTGCACGGCGCGTTCGGCGTTTTCGACCAACACCGCGTCGCCGATCAAGGCGTGCACGAGGGCTTCGTCCGCGGGGGCGTAGGAGAGCCGCTCCGAAAGGACGCCGAGCACGGCGGGATCCTGACGTGCTTCCCCGAAATCTCGCGCGGCGACCTGCGGCTGGGCCGGTACGATGTGGGCGCGGCCGCGCTGCGCCGTGCGCAGCTCCTCGAGGAGCTCGAGGCCCCGCGCCCCGTCCGACACCACCACGTACTGCAGCCGTTCGCCGAGCAGCGCGGCGAACGGGACCGTGAGCTCTTCGGGTGCCTCGATGCGATCGGCGACCATGCCGAGCACCGTCGGATCACTCTTCGACAGAAGCGCGCGCGCACCAGCGCCGACGCCTTCCAGACGGCGATGCAGCTCTTCCAGCGCGCGCAGGCGGTTGCGCTTGAGGCCGAGCTCGTTCTTGGCCGCATCGACGGCGCGCTCGCTGTCGAGCCGCTGCTCGCGCAAACGGTCCATCTCCTGCGCCAGCGCTTCACGCTCGGCTTCGGTCAGGCGCTTGCCTTCGGCGAGCTCGGCCACGCTGCGCTCCAGGGCGTGCTTTCGCGCAGACAGGTTAGTGAGCTCACCGTGCAGTGTCTCGCGCTCCGCGGTCAGGCGGTCGCGGCGCGCGCGGGCTTCGTCGATGCGTTGCGTGAAGTTGTCGAGCCGGACCTCGGCGCCGGCTGCCTGCCGGCTGGTCTCCGCCGCCTGATTGCGTACGGTTTGCACCACCTCGTTGGCGCGCGCCTCCTCCTGGCGCAAGCCTTCCAGCGCGTCATCTTCCGCGGCCGCGTCCGCTTCCCTCGCACTTTCGTCGCGACCGAGCTCTTCGATGCGCGCCGTGAGCGTGTCCTGCTCGGAGCAGAGGCCCTGCACGCGCGCGAGGATCTCTTCGCGCTCCGTCTCGCCGTTGCGAAGTCGCTGTTCGAGGTGCTGCAGGCGGTCGTCGGAGCGCTCGATTTCCGCTTGCAGGGAGCTCACCTGGTTGTCTGCGTCGAACGCGCGGCGCGAGGCGTCATCCGTCCGGGATTCGATGGCCCACGCGTCGCGGCGGGCCGCCTCGAGCTCCTCTTCGGCGTGCTTCAGTTGTTCACGCGCGACGCCGGCAGCAGTCGTGGAAGTCTCGAGCGACTCGCGTTCCACCCGCTCGGTGACGATCAGCTCGAGCAGCCGATGGCTGGCTTCGTGAAGCGTGAGATCTTCGAGCTCGCTCCGGTACTGCAGAAAGCGCTCGGCTTTGGCGACCTGCCGCTTCAACGAGGAGCGCGAGCGCTCGATCTCCGAGACGATGTCGCTCAAGCGCAGCAAGTTCTGCCGCGTGAGCTCCATCTTGCGTTCTGCGTGCTTCTTGCGCTGCTTGTACTTGGTGATGCCCGCGGCCTCTTCGATGAACAGACGACGGTCCTCCGGACGTGAGCTCACGATCTGCCCGATGCGCCCCTGCTCGACGATCGAGTAGGCCTTCGTGCCCACGCCGGTGCCCAGGAACAAGTCCGTGACATCCCGGAGCCGCACCTGGGTCTTGTTGATGAGGTACTCGCTGGTGCCGTCTCGATACAGGCGCCGGGTCACCCCAAGCTCCGGATAGTCCCGATACTCCGGGGGCAAGCCCGCGGCGGCCGCGGGGTCCGAGTTGTCGAAGGTGAGGGTGACCTCGGCCAAACCGTGCGGCCCGCGCGACTCGGAGCCGTTGAAAATCACGTCTTCCATCAAGCGGCCGCGCAAGTGCTTGGCGCTCTGTTCGCCCATGCACCAGCGGATGGCGTCCACGATGTTGCTCTTGCCGCAGCCGTTGGGCCCGACGACGCCAATCACGTCGTGATCGAAGTGGATGACGGTGCGATCGACGAACGACTTGAAGCCCGCGATTTCGATCTTCTTGATGTGCATCGATATGTCCCTCAGCAGGCTCCCCAGGCTCTCATATAGCAGCAGGTTTCGTGGTGACCTTTGCCGCCGTAGAGCGCGTTGGCAGCGAAGTAACGCGATGGCATGTACCGTCACGCATTGCCGTTTTCTTGTACGCTTCTGTAACTACGCTTACAAGGGCTAAGTGCAGGGCGCGAGGATGGGGAGTAATGTGCGGTGAAATCCGCGACTTAACACCTCGCAGCGGAGCTGCTTGCCGCCCCTGGCAATGCCGCCACTCCAGACTTTGTTCACAGCTACTCCCGAACCTGAACACGATTTGTAGACAGCCCAGTCGGGGGTAGGGCGCCTAAGGCCGCACCGGCGGCGGACCCGGTGAATGGCGAGGCCTCGGGGCCATCGCCACTCGTGAGGAACCATGACGCGGAGCCAAGGCGGGCCTGGCTACCGGAAGCATGCGCGCCGGGCCGGGCCGGGCAGCCTCCCCGACCCACTTGGCCTGCCGCTGCGAAGTGGCCAAGTATGGGCGGTGTGGCATGGTTCAACGCGTCCGAGTTGACATGCGCCACGCTTCGACGCATGTGCGAGGCGCGAGGTTTGCGAGATGACTTACGAATACGTTTGTACGGCGTGCGGTAGCGAATGGGAGGCCGAGCAGTCCATCAGCGAGCCGCCTCTCAAAGAGTGCCCCAAGTGCCACGCGAGCTCCGCCAAACGTCAGGTCTCGGGCGGCGCCGGCTTCATCCTGAAGGGCGGCGGTTGGTACGCCGACGGCTACGGTTCCAGCAGCAAGAAGGCCGAATCCGCCAAGACGACCGAGAGCACGTCTTCGTCCGTGGGCTCGTCCACGAGCGAAGCTTCGAGCTCGAGCAAGTCCGACACGACGTCGGATACGAGCAGTCCAAAAAAAACTGACACTACGTCCGGGCCGAAGGGCAGCAGCACCGCGGCTGCTTGACGACCTCGGCCGTGCGCAACGATGGCCGACAAACGCGAACAATCCGAGATTCGAGAGCGCATCGCGAGGATCGACGGTGAGATTCTCGCGCAACTAGAGGTGCGCGCGCGACTATCGAAAGACATTCAAAGTCTCCTGGAAGGTGAGACGAGCGCCGTCGATCTTTCCGAGCGCGAGTGGCTGGAGCGCCTGGAAGCACAGGCCAGCGGCGCGCTGCCTGCCGAAGGCTTGCGCGCGATATTCCGTCAGATCCGCGCAGTCGGGCGCAGTATCGAGCAGCCGGTCAAGGTCTCGTACATCGGTCCAGAGGGCGGATTTTGCCACGAGATGGCGCGCGCGTATTTCGGAGCGAACGCCGCGTTCCTCGAGTGCGCCACGCCGGCCGAGGCGTTCGACGAGGTGGGGCGTGGTCGCGCGGTATTCGCGGTTTTCCCCTTCGAGTCGTCGATCGACGGTCTGCAGCAGCCGGCGGTGACGGCCCTCGCGCAGACGGATCTGGTGCTGGTCGCCGAGCGCGCCGCAGCGGCCGCATATTCCATGATGAGTCGCACGGGCAATCTGGGAGACGTGGACAAGGTCTATGCGACGCCGGCCGCACACGCCGCGTGCGAACGGTTCCTGACTCGCGAGCTGCCGCGCGCGTCCGTCATCGACGTGCGCTCACCGGTCGTGGCTGCCCAGCTGGCTTTCGAAGATCACGGCAGCGCGGCAATCGTGCCCGAGACGTGCGGGCGGACCGCCGAGCTCGAGCTGGCGCGCGCCAACGTGGGGGACACGCCGGATCTGCGCTTCCGTTATGCGGTGGCGACCCTGCGCCCCGCGAGCCGGTCGGGCAACGACACGACGTGTCTCATCTTCAGCGTGGATGACAGCGCTGGCGCCCTGTTCGATGTGCTCCGCCACTTTGCCGAGCGCGGCATCAGCCTGAAGAAGCTGCAGTCGCGCCCGGTGCGCAGCGAGGGCTGGGACTACGTCTTTTACGTCGAGGTCAGCGGGCACGTCACCGATCGTCCGGTGGTCACGGCGCTCGAAGCCGTCAAACGCACCACGAAATACCTCAAGGTGCTCGGCTCATTTCCCACCGAGTCGTAGGGCTTCGGAGCACGCGGCGCGATTTGTTGCGCGCGCCGCGGCCGTGGCCGCGATAACCTGCGCCCGCACCCATGCCCAAGTTGGTTACGGATACGATCGAACTGCTCCGGCCCTACGAAGCCGGCAAACCCATCGAGGAGCTGGCGCGCGAGCTCGGCATCAGCGACGCGGTGAAGCTCGCGTCGAACGAGAATCCGCGCGGTCCGAGCCCACGCGTCATCGAGGCGATGCAGCGCGCTGCCGGCAGCGTGAATCGCTATCCGGACGGCGCCGCCTATCGGCTTCGGGAGAGGCTCGCGGCCTTTCACGGCGTGCGCATGGACGAGGTCGTCCAGGGTGCCGGCTCGAACGAGCTCATCGACGTTCTGGTGCGCGCGTTCACCACGAAGGACAAGCACGTGGTGTTCGCGGAACCGTCCTTCGTCTGTTACAAAAATTCGTCGCTGGCGCAGGGCACGCCGTTCACGGCCGTGCCGCTCGAGCACGAGACGCACGACCTCGAGGCCATGGCCGAGGCCGTCGAGCCGCGCACGGCGCTGGTGTTCATCGCTAACCCCAACAATCCGACGAGCACTTACGTGCCGAAGCGCGCGCTCGAGGCGTTCCTGAAGCGCGTGCCGCCAGAGGTGATCGTGGTCGTCGACGAGGCCTATTTCGAATACGGCGACGCTGCCGATTATCCGGATTCTGTGAGCTTGCGCGGCACACGCGAGCGGCTGGTGGTGCTGCGCACGTTCTCGAAAGTGCATGCGCTGGCGGCGCTTCGCATCGGCTATGCCATCGGCCCTGCCCCGATCATCGATTACATGAATCGCTTGAGACTGCCTTTCAATTGCAGCACGGTCGCGCAGGAGGCGGCCCTGGCTGCGCTCGACGACGCCCAGTACGTCGCAGCGAGCCGCGAGATGAACCTTCACGAGCGCGCGCGGCTGACGCACGCCTTACAGGAGCTCGGCTGGCGCGTCGCGCCGTCGCAGGCAAACTTCGTGTACGCAACCTTCGATCGATCGGCTCATGAGCTCTACGAGCGCCTGCTCCGTAAAGGCGTGATCGTGCGCACCTTCGCGAGCCTGCCCAACGCATTTCGCATTACGGTGGGAACCCCGGACGAAAATACCCGTTTCCTGAGCGCGCTGCGCGAGGTCCTTTGGTGATGCGGTTCTTCAGAAAGACGTCCGTGGCGCTCGCCTGCGCCGCGCTCGCGTTCGGCTGTGCCAAAAAGCAGGAAGTCGTCAGCCAAACCGCCGCGGACAAGGCGCTCAGCGCGCGCCAGATCGACGACGATCCGCTCGCGCTACTTCCGGGTGGCGCGATCGGCGCGTTCTACATCGACACCCAGAAGTTGTTCGCGTCCGAGCTCGGCAAGAAGCTTTTGGCCATGGCGCGCGCGAGCGCGCCCATGCCACAGTCCGCCGGTTTCGATCCGGAGCGCGACCTGAAGAGCATGTACATCGGCTCGTACTCGATGCAGGGCGCCGACGTCGCTGCGGTGCTGACGGGCACGTTCGATCGGGACAAGATCGAGAAGACGGCCGAGAGCACCGACCAGACGGCGCTCGGCGCGCCGGTGGTGAAGAGCACGTACGCGGGCAGGACGCTGTACACTTCGCGCAACGTCGGCTTCGTGGTGCTCACGGAGCGCACGGTTCTAGCGGGCAACGAAACCGGCATTCGACGCACGCTGGACCGCATCAAGGAAGGGCGCGCCAAACGCGAGCTGCCCGACTGGATGAGCAAGCTCCTTTTGACCAAGGGCGCGAGCGCGGCAGGCGGCGTCGATTTGCGTTCGCAGGCGGTGACCGACGCGGCGCGCGCGCAGCTGCCCTTTCTCAATGATCTCGAGACGGCGCGCATGCTCGGCAATTTCGAGCCGCCCGGGTTGAACGTCGCGGGAACTCTGACGTACACCGATGAAGCCGCGGCTCAGCGCGGCGCGGAGTCCGTGCGCAAACTGCACGAGACGCTACGAAGTTATCGTTTCTTGATGGCCATCATCGGGATCGCGCAGCCGATACAGAAGCTGGAAGCCGAAGCGGCGGGTAAGGACACGCGCTTCGTGGTCGGCCTCGATGGCCAGGCGCTGGTGCGGTTGCTCGAGAAGGCGGAACAGTTCCTGGGTCTCACGAACTCGTCTCAAACCGTGCCCGCGACCTTGAGTCCGGGCGTGACTCGCTGAGAGCGCGCATGCCAACGACACGACTCGTGGTCAATCCGGTTCGCGGCGGCCTGCGCGGCAGCGTCCCGGTTCCAAGCGACAAGAGCATCAGCCATCGCGCGCTCATCCTCGCAGCTCTCGCCAGCGGCCATAGTGATTTGCGCGGCTTCTCCTACGGCGAGGATAACGTCGCCACGTTGAACGCCTTCCGGAACATGGGGCTCGTCGTCGATGACGATGGACAGGGCCTCGTGCGCGTTCAGGGCCGGGGCCTGAATGGGCTGTCAGCGCCCAGGACCCCGATCGACTGCGGCAACTCCGGGACGACGATGCGCTTGCTCGCGGGGCTGCTATCGGGACAGCATTTCGCGTCGCAACTGACGGGCGACGCGTCGCTCACGCGACGGCCGATGGGGCGCATCGTGATCCCCCTCCGCGCGCGCGGCGCGATCTTGAACGGCGCGCCGCACCCCAGCAAGCCAAACGAGCTCACGCCACCGCTGGAGATCGGTCCGCTGCCGGATGGCAAACGGCTGAGCCCGCTCGAATACCAGCTCCCCATGTCGAGCGCGCAGGTCAAGAGCTCCTTGCTATTGTCCGGGTTGTACGCGTCGGGGCCAACGACCCTCGCGGAGCCGATCGTGTCCCGCGATCATACGGAGCGCATGATGGAGGCGCTCGCGCTCCCGATACGCACCGTGGGCTCGATCGTCAGCCTGCACCCGCCGGCCGATCCGCATGCCATCAAGCCGTTCTCGATCGACCTTCCCGGCGACTTGTCGGCGGCGGCGTTTCTGCTGACGGCGGCCGCGATCGTGCCGGACAGCCAGATCACGACTCGGCACACGGGCCTCAACCCGACGCGCACCGGCATCATCGACGTGATTCGCATGCTGGGCGGCCAGATGGCCACGAGCGCGCAAGGCGAGACGCTGAACGAGCCGTACGGTGAAATCACGGTAGCGACGTCGCGTCTGCGCGGCGGCGTGATCAGCGGTGAGCTGTCGGTGCGCAGCATCGACGAGATTCCCATCCTGTGTGCGCTCGCAGCGCGGGCCAGCGGCACCACGGAGTTTTGCGACGTGGGGGAGCTGCGTGTGAAGGAGAGCGATCGCATTGCGCTCATGGTGCGGCTCCTGCGCGCGTTCGGCGTCGAAGCCACCGAGCGCGAGGACGGACTCGCCGTCGAGGGACGCCCGACGGGGCCGCTCTCCGCTGCCCGCATCGAGAGCGGGGGTGACCATCGCATCGCCATGACTGCGGCGGTGCTCGGGTTACTCGCGGACGGGCAGACCATCGTGGAAGACGTCGACTGCATCGCGACCAGCTTTCCCCGCTTCGTCGGCACGTTGCGCGCGCTCGGCGCGGAAATCGAGGTACTGACGTGACGCGGGCCCGTCCGGTCGTCGCCATCGATGGCCCCGCCGGCGCAGGCAAAACGACGGTGACGCAGCAGGTTGCCGCGCGCCTCGGCTATTCGCTCGTCGACACCGGCGCGCTGTACCGAGCCGTCGCGCTGGCCGTGCAGCGACGCGCGGTGGCGTGGCACGACGCGCCGCGCATCGGGGAGATCGCGCGCGCGCTGGCCGACGGGCGCCTGCTTCGCTTCGAGAGCGGTGGTGCAGGCGGCGATTCGCGCGTGCTGCTCGAGGGCGAAGACGTCTCGAGCGCGATTCGCGAACCGGAGATTGGACGCGGCGCCAGCATCGTATCGGCGCTGCCCGCCGTGCGCGAAGCCCTGCTCGCCATGCAGCGAGACGCAGGCAGTCAGGGCGGCGTGGTGCTCGAAGGGCGCGATATCGGAACCACCGTGTTCCCGGACGCCGAGGCGAAGTTCTACCTGACCGCGAGCGTGGACGTGCGCGCGCGCAGGCGCGCCAGCGAGCTGTCCACGCGCGGTTTGCCGGCCGATCTGGACGACGTACGCCGCGAAGTGATCGAGCGCGACGCACGCGATAGCAACCGGCCCGTGGCGCCCTTGTCGCGTGCCTCCGACGCCGCGCTCGTCGACAGCTCGGCGCTCGAGATCGACGAAGTCGTGGAGCAGATCGTGCGCCGTGTGAGGGAAGTGGAAGCTCGCTTGGCGGAGCACACGCGCCGAACGCCATGAATGTGCTCGCGGCCGCCTGTCGCGTGCTGGCCGTGACGAGCCTGGCCGGCGCGCTCGTCGCTTGCGGCCCCGAACGCATCCCAGCGCCGACTACCCCTGCGCCGCGCCTGAAAGGCCCGAACGACGCGATGCCCGCCGACCTGGACGTGGTGGTGCGCGTCGATCTCGGTCAGATCCGCCGCACGCTCGGAGCCGAGGCGCTGGACGCGCTTCGCACGCGAGTGCGTCCGGACGGCAGCTCGCGCGACCCCGCCGCCGAACGCCTGCTGAGTGACGCCATGGCGCGCGCCGATGTCGTGGTCATCGGGCTGCGGCCCGGCGGTCGGTCCGGGCTCACGGACAACGTGATCGCCCTCACCGGCGACTTCGAGGACTTGTCGATTGAGCGCTACGACACCACGCCGCCATTCGACACCGAGGCCGACCTGGGCGCAGCGTTCCGCGTTTACGAACGCGATAAGCCGCTCGATCGCTCGCTGCCGGCGCGCATCTACAGCCACGCGGGCCGGCTGCTCGTGTTCGTCTCCTTCGCGGAGATCGATAGCGTGGAACGCCGCATCGAGGGGGGTGCGTCGGACGCGGTGCTCAAGCCCTCGGCGCGCGGAGTAATTTCAGTCGCTGCTCGTCCCGCGCCGATCGCCGTCAAGATCGCAGAGCGGTCACCGATGGCAGCGCAGTTGCTCGGCCGCGGCAAGGTGCTGCGTGGTCATCTCGAGCTCTCGGCGACCGGATTGTCGTCGGAAATCGAACTGGAATTCGAGTTCGCCGAGGATGCCCGGCGCGCCGCCGACGCCGCAGCATTGATCGGCCGTCTGCTCGGGAAGAAGCCGGGGCTGATGGGCGAGATTGCGCGCGCGCTTACAGTCGAGGCAGTCGAAACCAGCGTCGTGGTCCGGCTGCTGCTCGATGGCGCGGAGCTCGCCCATGTTCTGGTTTGTGCTCGCGACGAGACGAAGTGCGCGAGTTAGGGGTCACTCGTCGGCGGCGCGGTTAGCGCGGGTTAAACGCGGTTAAAGAAAGCATCCGGTCGCGCGCATCAGCGTACCTCCCGTGACGAGCGAGCCAGCGTCGCTGTCGGTCCCATAGGCCGCCATGCGTCGCTCAGGCGATGGGCTCGTGACAAGGGAGGATTTCCATGAAGCTGCGAAGTCTGATCGTTCCTGTGATCTTCGGCCTGAATCTCGCCGCGTGCGGCGACGCTCAGGAGCCGGTCAAAGGGCCCATGATGTCGGCGTCGAGCAGTGCGCTCGAGCACGCCGACGATCTCGTCGCTCAGCGCTGTGGCGGTCCACTCGGCCTCGAGTGTGGTCCGCGGCAGTTCTGTCGCTCGCTCGGTGACAACCGCTGTCCGACCGAGGGGCACTGGGGCGTGTGCGCGCCGCGCCCCGATTTGTGTACGAAGGAGTTCAAGCCGTTCTGCGGCTGCGACGGCAAGACCTATCCGAACGCCTGCCGCGCGAGCGCTGGGGGCATCAGCGTGCGCCACGCCGGCGCTTGCAAAGACGAACAGCAGTTCTGCGGCGGAATAGCGGGCATTCCTTGTCCGGGCAGCGGCCGCTGCGTGGACGATCCGAGCGACGACTGCGATCCGAAGACGGGCGGCGCGGACTGCAGCGGCATGTGCGTCTGCCCGGTGCTGAGCACGTGTCGACCGGGCTTCCAGTGGGACAGCTCGCCGGGCGTGTGCGGCTGCGTGCCGTCCGCGTGTCCGACCAACCCGTGCGCGACGGTGCTGTGCGCACCCGGCAACGTGTGCGTCGCCGAGGGCTGTCGCGCCGTTTGCCGTCCGCAGTGAGCGGACCACATCGAGCAGGAGAAAAGCGATGAAATTACATTTAAAGTCGACTGGAAAGCGCGCGGCCGTCGCCGCGCTGGCTGCGGCGTCGCTGCTGCCCGCGAGCAGTGCACAGGCGGCGGACGTGGTGGTCACGCTCGACCGCGCGTTCCTCGAGCGTGCCGTCGAGGACGCCGTCACGCGCACGGCCGTGGCCGCTGAGCCGCGGCTATACTGGGGGCACGTGTCTGGACGGCGCGTGGAGGTCACGCGCAAAGATCAGGACTCGATCAACATCGATCTCGACCTCGCGTTCGACCTCAAGAACGCCCCCGATCCGGAGGTCGACGTCGACGTCGAAGTCGGGTTCCACTGCTTCTACGCCGACCCTGACGTGAAGCTGGCCGTTCCCAAGTGGGACGTGGACGTCAACTTTCCCACGTGGTTAGTGGTCGCGACCGGCGGCCTGTCCTGGGTCGCCAATCACGTCGTGAACGTGATCATCGACAAGAAGCTTCGCAGCATCGACGACATACGACAGCAGGTCGTCCAGCAAGTGAATCAACAGCTGGGGCAGGTCGGCTTCGACTTCTGCCCAGCGTTCAACGTGACCCCGAGCGCGAACGTCGAGGTCGTGTTTGGCGCCGGCAGCGAGTGCTCAGCGGGCCAGCGCCGTCAAAGCCCGTGTCCCAGCAACACGACAGGCAGCGGCTACACGTACTTCTGTGTCAACGGTTACTGGGAGCGCACCGGAGTTTGCGAGCCCAAGGCACCCCCGGGCGGGCAGCAACCGTGAACCCGTTCTCATCCCCCGACGCGAGGAGTTCTTCATGAAACGAAGGCATTGGTTGAGCGCGCTGGCCGTGGTGGCCGCGAGCGCGGGCGCCGCCGGCGAAGCAGAGGCCGCGGACATCTCGGTGTCCGTTTCGGACAGCTTCATCACCAGCAAGATCGACACGGCGATAAACAGCTACATTCAATCACAGGTGTCGGAGTTCGCGTGGCTCGCTGGTGTCACGCGCGTCGAAACGTTCGCTTCGGGCGTGGACGGGAACACGCTGCACATCCGCTTGAACCTGACCTTCGACGCGTCCGTGCTGGGTGTGCCCGCGGTGGTCCCCGTGGACATCGATTTCGACGTGGTGCTCGACTGCAACGCGAACGGGCCGTTTGCGTTGATCGACGAGCTCGAAGCCACCACGCTCGTGCCCGTGAGGCCCGAGATTGAGCGAGCGATTCAAACCGAGGCGAATCGAATGCTCGCGGCCAGAACGCAAGCCATCATCGGCCCGATCTGGACGCAGCTCGGCGGCCTCCCCGCGAACGCCATCGCACGCCAGGTCTGCCCGCACTTCGAGGTGAGCTCCCAGGGCGCCCTGTACGTGGAGGTCGATTTCCGCAACGGCTGCATCAATGGTCGCACCAAGGTACGGGCGTGCGGAGCGCGGTACACGGGCGATGGCTACCGGTACCTGTGCGTGAACGGCTACTGGGAGCGGGCTTCTGGCTACTGCGAGCCGGCAGCGCCGCCGGGCGGTCAGCGGCCCTGAACGGGCGTGCGCGGCTCGGGCTCCGGCTTTGCTCGCCGGGGCTCGGGCCGGGCGAGTTGCCGAATTCTTGACAGTCAGATAGTCCCCGGGCACTTGCTCTCGGTTTCCCCGAAGAGCGGCCCAGGACCCAAGCGTGGCGCAGAAAACATCGAAGAAGAATAAACGTGGCGGCGGTGAGGGGCCGCCGCGCAAAAAGCGTGGCAAGGGCGACGATCAGCTCGAGCTGCCGGTGGGAGCGGCCTTCGAGATCGTCCCGCTGCACGACATCGCCGAGACCCGCTACCTGAACTACGCGCTCTCCGTGATCACCAGCCGCGCTCTGCCGGATGTGCGCGACGGCCTCAAACCCGTGCAACGCCGTATCCTCTACACGATGTGGCGCGAGCGCGTGTTCCCGGACGCAAAGCACCGCAAGTGCGCGAAGATCGTCGGCGACGTGATGGGCAGCTACCACCCGCACGGCGACAGCTCGATTTACGACGCGCTGGTCCGGATGGCGCAGCCGTTCGTCATGAGGGTGACGTTGGTGGAGGGGTCCGGCAACTTCGGTTCACCGGACGGCGATCCCCCGGCGGCCATGCGCTACACGGAGTGCCGGCTCGCGCCGCTCGCGAGCGATTTGCTGGCCGAGCTCGACCAGAAGACCGTGCATTTTCGGCCCAACTACGACGGCACGAAGTCGGAGCCCGTGGTGCTGCCGGCGAAGCTGCCGAACCTCTTGATCAACGGCGCTTCGGGCATCGCCGTCGGCATGGCGACGAACATTCCGCCGCACAATCCGGAAGAAGTGTGCGCGGCCGCCTTGCGCCTCCTGGATGCGCTGCTCGAAGGCAAGCAGCTGTCGTCGCGCGAGCTCTGCCGCACCGTGAAGGGGCCGGACTTTCCGACCGGCGGGCAGATCATCTCTTCGATCGAGGAGATCAAGCAGATCTACGAAACGGGGCAGGGCACCGTGAAGGTGCGGGCGACGTGGGAAAAGGGCGGCGCGTCGCGCGACGGCAAGACTCTGTTCATCAACAGCATCCCGTACGGCGTGAACAAGGCGCAGCTCGTCGAGCGCATCGCGGACGTGGTGATGTCGCGCAAGATGCCGCTGCTCCTCGACGTCAAAGACGTCTCGGCGGATGACACGCGCATCGAGCTCGAGCTGAAGAAGGACGCCGATGAGCACAAGGTGCTCGCGTATCTGTTCAAGCAGACGCCGCTGCAGAGCGGATTTTCGGTCAACCTGACCTGCCTCGTGCCGACGGAGAACGAGGAAGTGGGACGGCCCGAGCGGCTCGATCTGCGCTCGATCCTCTGGCATTTCCTGGATTTCCGGCTGAAGGTGGTCACCAAGCGCCTCGAGCACGAGCTCGCGGAGCTCGTGCGCCGCATGCACATCCTCGAGGGCTTCGCGAAGATCTTCGACGCCCTCGATCAGATCTTGAAGATCATCCGCGCCTCGGACGGTAAGGCCGACGCGGCGCAGAAGATCATGGCGCGTTTCAAGCTCGACGCGGAGCAAACCGACGCCATCCTCGAGCTACGGCTGTATCGCCTGGCGCGGCTCGAGATCCTGGTCATTCAACAGGAGCTCAAGACGAAGCGGAAGCGCGCGGGCGACATCGAGAAGCTGCTCGCCGAGGCCGGCTCGAAGGGCATCTGGGCGATCGTGCGCGCGGAGCTCGTCACGCTCAGCGAAGGCTTCGGCAAGGCGGGCAAGCGCCGTACGCTGATCGAAGCCGTCGGCGAAGAGCCGGCGTTCTCGGAAGAAGATCTGATCATCGCCGAAGACAACCACGTGCTCATCACGCGCGATGGCTGGGTCAAGCGTCAAAAGGAGATCAAAGATCCGAGCGCGACGCGCGTGCGCGAAGGCGATCGCGTGCTGAGCGTCGTCGCGGGCTCCACGAAAGCCACCGTCGTGTTCTTCTCGAGCTTCGGTACGGCTTACACCTGCCGCTTCGTCGATGTGCCGGCGACGACCGGCTACGGCGAGCCGATTCAGAAGCTGTTCAAGCTCAAGGACGGCGAGACGATCGTATCCGTGGCGTCGCTGGACCCGCGGATCACGGGCACGAACCTGGCGGGGGACGAGAACCACTACCCGGAGACGTTCGCCGTCGCGGCCAGCTCCGATGGCTACGCGCTCGCGTTCGGCCTCGAGACGTTCATCGAGCCGAGCACGCGCAGCGGGCGGCGCTACGCTCGCCTGGGTGAGGGCGCGCGCATCATCAACGTCGAGATCGCG
The DNA here is from genome assembly GCA_036520475.1 of Polyangiaceae bacterium. Taxonomy (GTDB): domain Bacteria; phylum Myxococcota_A; class Polyangia; order Polyangiales; family Polyangiaceae; genus DATDJP01. The sequence continues at coordinate 16,070 of DATDJP010000062.1, forward strand.
CACGGAAACGAGACGGTGATCGCGGCTTCGCAAAAGCGACGAGCCTTGCTCTGCAAGGTGGACGAGATCAACTACCTCGCCGGAGCCGGCAAGGGCGTGCTCTTGATGAAGCTCGCCGAAGACGATCGCTTGCTCGGCATGAAGCTCGCGCGCGACGACCGCGACACGCTGGTCGTGAAGACCAGCATGGGCGGCGAGCAACGCATCAACACGGCTCGCTACGAGAAGACGGGACGCGGCGGGAAAGGCCGCGAAGTCGTGAGCCGCGGCACGCTCACGGAACTGGTGCTAGAGCCGCCCACGGCGCCCGAGCCCATCTCATGAAT
>DATDJP010000063.1:0-13011 GCA_036520475.1 Polyangiaceae bacterium
CCCAATCCGTGCCGTCTCAATAGCCGCCGCACCATCTGCACGGAGACTTCCGCCAGAGCCGCGGCTTTGGTCGTGCTGCCCGCGGCTTTTTCGAGCACGCTCTTCAGATACTCGCGTTCGAAATCGTCGCTCGCTTGGCGGCGCGCGACGCGCAGCGGGACCACCCCTTCAACGGGGTTCTGCCGCGGCCACGAGGGGCGGCTCTCGCTCGCCATGGGCGACGAGTTGAGACCATCGGCCGCGCCGGGCGACGACGGCAACACGTAACCTGGCGTGATCTGAATGCGGCGTAAGACGTTGCTGAGCTCGCGCACGTTGCCGGGCCAGTGATAGGCATTGAACATCGCCCAGACGTCCTGGGAGATGTCACGCAGCTCGCGCGCCGGCTCCTCGCGCGCCAGGAAATGGCCGACCAGAAGCGGCAGGTCGTCCATGCGATCGCGCAGGGGCGGCACGCGCACGTGAGCGGTGAAGCGGAAGTACAGGTCTTGGCGGAAGTTACCGCGCGCGACCTCGGCCTCGAGATTGCGATTCGTGGCGGCGAGCACGCGCACGTCCACCTTGACGGGCTTGCGGCTGCCGAGCCGTTGAACGGTGTTGCTTTCCAGGGCGCGGAGTAGCTTCGGCTGGAGCTCCTTCGGCAGCTCGCCGAGCTCGTCGAGGAACAAGGTACCGCCGTCAGCCTGCTCGAAGACTCCGGGCTCGGCGGTGTGCGCTCCCGTGAACGCGCCGCGCTCGTGGCCGAAGAGCGCGTCCTCGGCGAGCTGGGGCGCGACCGCGCCGCAATCGAACACCACGAACGGGCCGCTCGCGCGCGGGCTGTTCGCGTGCACGGACTCCGCGACGAGCTCTTTGCCGGTGCCGGTTTCGCCTTCGATGAGCAGAGTGACATTGCTGGCGGCGATGCGCGCCAGATCGACGAACAGCTCGCGCATGCGCGCGGATTGGCCCAGCAGGTCGCCGAAGCGGTTCTCCAGGGCCTGTTCGCGCTCTTCGCGGGCGTCCTGCGGCTCGACCAGCAGCACGGTGTCGCCGAGCGAGAGCCGGACTGCGCCGCTGACGGTGGCGTCGCGAATGCGGATGCCGTCGAGCAACACCGCGTTTCGGGCGCCCTCATCGCGAATCCTGAGGCCGTCGGAGACGGGCTCGATGGCGCAGTGCCGCCGGGAGACGAACCGATCGGACAGCACCAGATCGTTGTCGGACGAGGTGCCGACGCGCAGCGTCTGGTTGACGATGAAGCACTCGCGCCCCTGGTCGGGGCCTTTTTCGACGAGGACACGAACCTTCCGGTAACTGACCACCCTGGGCCGGTCCCGGGCTGCCGTGTGCGCATCGTCCGAGAACATTGGGCACCAGTCTACAACGGCGGCGTGCATGAAGCCTCGTCGTCGCGTGTCGTGCCGCGAACCGTGCATGGCCCGGAGATCGAGCGCGCCCGACCCCGATGTGACCGAAAACCCTGATTTTCAGCGCTTGAGCGCGGTCAGAAGCTCGCGCCCAGGGAGAGCGACGCCTGGGAGGCCTGGACGCGCGGAGTAAGCCGCAGGGCGGGGGTGCCCCGTAGCGACTGCTCGCGGCTCTGGCCCGGGTGTAGGAAGAAGAAGTAGGCGCTGGTGCCCAGGGCGGCGACGGTGATGGCGGACGCGATGTCCGTGTAGGTCAGCCAATCGTTGGCTTCATCGGCGCAGAGGTGCTCATCGGCGCGGCCGTCGCAGTCGGCGCGCTTCGACAGGGCGTTCAGCCCGAAATAGGTCCAAAAGCCGGCGGCCACGGCGCCGGTGCCCGCGGCCACGTAGGCAGCGGGATGAGCGCGCTTCCACATGGATCCCGTTTCGAGCCGCTCCAGGCGAATCAGGATCGGCCGCAGCTTCTCGCCCTCGCGCACGGCCAGTGCGATGCGCTGCGATCGGTAGCCGGGCGCGTCGAAGGTGAGTGAATGGCGGCCCGGATCCAGGGGCAGCGCTCTGCCGACGAGCGCCCAGCGCTCCGGCCTGTGGTCGATACGTACGCTGGCCTCGGGCAAATCCGTTCCAGACGCATCCACCGCGGCAGGGGTCACCGTAGGAATCGCGGCGAGCACGGCGGCGTTCAGCGCCGCGCAGTCATCGCGCACCACGGGCGGGCATTCCGCCCTGGCACAGGCAGACCAGAGCTTCTGCGCGCGGAGTAGCAAGCCGTTTCGCTCCGCCACTTGCGCCTGGTAGTGACGGTCCACGCACGCTTTCGCCGTGTCCGCGCGGGCGGGGGCCGTAAAGAGCAGACACGCCCCGAGTGCCGAAATGAGCGCCCCAGCCGGCGCGGAGAGACGCCCCGGGCTCACGGTCGTGTACTGGGCGCGACGCACTCGAGCTTGAACCGTTTGAAGCCGTCCTTGTCCACCCAGTACGGCGGACTGCAGCGCGTATTGGAGACCGGAGCTGCTTCCTGCGGCGCTGGAGACGCCGCTGGCGGGGCTTCTTCGACCGCCGGCGCGCTCGGCGCCTCGCTGGGCGCAGGAGGCGTTACGGCGGCCGCTCTGGGCTGCGTCTCCGAGCGCCGCACTGCGGGCGCTTTGGCGGCCGGCGGTGCCGGGTTCGGGTCGGCGGGGGATTGAGCGGGCGCAACGGTGGCAGCAAGGTTCTGTGAGTCGTCTTCGCGCTGTGCGGAACGAGTAGCGGACAATGCGGAGCTCGCCGACGTGATGCGTGCCGACGGCGCGATCGCCCGGGCTAGGGCCGGCTTCACGTCTTGCTGCTGCTGCGCGAACACCAGCGCGGCTGCCGCCACCGAGAGTGCGACGACCGACGCCACCCGCGCGAGCCCCCGCCGCGGGCGCGGTTGTGGCCGCTCGCGAACAGTCGGCACGGTCGAGCTGGCGAAGGCGATCGGTGCGGCCAGCGGGCGTTCGTGGATCGGCCCCGAAGCGGGTAGCGGCAACGTGAGCTCTTCGAGCGCGACGCTCTCCAGCTCGAGGATGCGCGCGGCCCGAACGCGCAGCGCGTCGCCCACGTGCCGGGTCACCCAGGCACCTACCTCGAGCGGGTTGGCGAGCGGTCCCACGGCGGCGAGCGCCGCGGCCATCGCGTGCGCATCGGGGAAACGCTGCTCCGGATCGACGGAAATGGCTCGCAGCACGATCGCGTCGAGCTCTGCCGATAGTCCGGGTACGAGCTTGCTGGGCGCGGTGACCTCGCCGCTCATGACCTGTGCTTCGATGAGCGCGGGTGCATCGCCGGTGAACAGGCGCTTGCCCGTGAGCATCTCCCAGAGCACGACGCCGGCAGAGAAGATGTCCGTGCGGCGATCGACGGGGAGGCCGCGGAACTGCTCGGGCGCCATGTAGCTGCGTTTGCCCTTGAGGGTGCCGCAGCTCGTGGTGTGCATGCGCCAGCCCGCCTTGGCGATCCCGAAGTCGACGATTTTGACGGTGCCATCCTCCATGATCAGGAGGTTCTGGGGCGACACGTCGCGATGCACGATGCTGAGCGACTGGCCGCGGGGTCCGCGCGCCTCGTGCGCCGCATGCAGCCCCGACAGCACCTGGCACATCACGGCGCAGGCGATGCTCGGCGGCACGGGTGCATTCGCTGCGCGGAGGACGCGCGAGAGCGATTCGGCATGGATGTACTCCATGACGATGAACAGCTCCGACCCACACAGCTCCACGTCCAGGGGCGCCACGACGTTGGTGTGCCGAATCCGAGCGAGCAGGCGCGCTTCGTCGAAGAGCATGGCGACGAACTCGCGATCGCCGGCGAAGTGCTCGTGCAGTTGCTTGATGGCAACGATCCGCGAGAACTCCTGGACGCCGATGAACCGCCCCAAATGCACCGCAGCCATGCCGCCGCTGGCGATCAAGTCGCACAGAACGTAGCGACCGATGACTCGCGCAGTGGGGTTATGGGTCAACGGGTGTTCTCCGGGTGCGGCGCTCCCAAAAATTGCGAGGGAGTCAGTCGCTAAGTGCTGCCAATCTCGGGGTTTCTATACGTCAACAGCGAGCGGTAAACCTTACCTTTATCGAATTTGTACCACGAGCCGCGACGAGCCGCCTACCGCAGCGCACAGCGGCTTCACGGCCGGAAACGCCGCGCCCCGGCGCGTCACAGCGCGCTCTACCTTATGAACGGCCTCGTCTATTCGGCGTGTGCGCTCTCGACCTCCGCAAACGAGCGCGTTTGCGAAACCCGGGCGAGCGAAACCGGAGGTTTCCCTTCACAACCCTTGGTTTCGCGGTCCCGACGGACCGCCGAGGCCCGGCCGGCGGGCTCGCGAGCGCTTCGCTGGCGGCTCGTCCATATTCACGGGCAATTCCGCGGTCCTAGTGACCGTTCCCGCCGGGTGAGAGCTCTCGCACCGGTCTGAAATCGGCCGGGCACGTGCCTTGCTCATGTCGCACGGCGTGCAGTGCGGATTAGCGGAGGTAGTGATGCGTTCTCGTCAGCCAGCTACGGCTCTCGGCCATGCGGAAGTGCCGTCCAGCAGCGCGGAGATCAGCGGTGTGCTGCCACGAGCGACCGAGACCTGCGCCTGGGCAGTCGCCGGCGTCGGGCGGCGCCCGTACGCAGCGCTGGGCGGAGTGAGCGAGAAGGGCCGCACGCAGGGAACCAGCGCCGCGCCGAGTCACGACGCCTGGCTGAGGCAGGCCGGGGGCCGCCTGGCGACGCCTCTGTGCGACGGAACACTGCTGTGCGACGAGCAGCGGACGCTGTGGGTCATCTTTGGCGGAGCGCGCTTCGCGGTGCCCAGCGCAGCGGCAGCGGAGCGCCTGCTCGGTGACCGCGAACCAGTCCGCGTCCAGAGCTCGGCGCTTGCGCGCGTCGGCACTGTCCCGCGTGACGGAACGCTGCTCCGCGAAGCACCCGACGCGGGTGTGTTCGTCATGCTCGGCGGCAGGAAACACAAGGTGACGGCCTGCATCGATCCCGCACACGTGCTCTGGACGGGCGCGCTAGCTGCGATTCCGTGAAAGGAGCGTCCTGATGCTGTCAATGAAACCCAGCGCTGTAGAAGAGCAGATTCGCGAGCTCCACGCTGGCGGCGCGTTCGAACGCGCGGCAGCGATCGCCATCAAGCGCTATGGCTCGGAGCTTCAGGGCTGGCTCGCGAACAGTGTGCGCGACCAGACGGCAGCGCGGGAGATCTACAGCGCGTGCCTGGAGCAATTCTGGAAGGCGCTGCCGCAGTTTCGCTTCGAAGCGTCGATTCGGACGCTCCTCTATCGCATCGCACGCAACGCGACATATCGATACTTTTGCGGGCGCCAGCGCGAGGATTGGGTGTTCGACTCGCAGCTGGTGATTCGTCCCACTTACGATCGCTCGGAGACCCGCCCCTGGTTCCGAACCGACGTGAAGAACAAGCTGCGCGACATTTGTGAACGACTCACGATCAAACAACGCATGGTGCTGACCTTGCGCGTGGAAAAGCAAATGTCGTGGAACGAAATTGCTCGCGTCATGAACCAGGGTGAAGCCTGGATCAGCGACGAACTACTGCGCCGGGAGGCGGCCGCTTTGCGTCAACAGTTCCGGCGGCTCAAACACGAGCTGCGCAGAATGCTGTGATGATGGCACCCTCACGCGCGGCACAACGGATCACGGCGAGCAACAGCGCCGATCACCTCGACTCCTTGCTCCTCCGTGTCACCGAGGAGCTGACCACTCCGCGCGAGGTGCCGTACGAGCCGCCACGCTTCCTGGGACCTGCGCGTCGCTTCGAGGTGCTGGAGAAAATCGGGGCGGGCGCGATGGGCAGCGTCTTCAGCGCATACGACGCGTGGCTCGACCGCGACGTGGCCATCAAACTTCCTCAGGGGGGGCGCACAGGCGTGGAGCAGCTCCAGACCGAGGCGCGGGCGTTGGCGCGCATGGACCACGAAAACATCGTGCGCTTGTGGGATGTCGGCGGCTGCGACGAGGTCCCTTTTCTCGTCCTGGAACGCCTGGAAGGGCAGTCGCTTGGCGAGCGCATGAGCGCCGGCATGCTGACGACAGACGCCGCGATGGCGACGGTGCTCGCGGTGCTACGCGCCCTGCAGCACGCGCACGAACGCGGCGTGATTCACCGAGACATCAAGCCCAGCAACGTTTTTCTGACCAGCGAAGGTACGGTCAAGGTTTTGGACTTTGGCCTCGCGCATTGCGAAAGTCGCTCGATCCAGGGCTCGGTTCTGCGCGCAGAAGACACCGTGCCGGGCGTAAACGAGGCTACGGCGGCGGGAAGCCCGGCCTACATGGCGCCGGAGCAGTGGCAGGGCGCAGGGCAGGATGCGCGTACGGACATCTGGGCGGTGGGCATCCTGATGTACCAGCTGTTCCTGGGCGGGCTGCCATTCGACGCCGACACCTTGCAAGGGCTGCGCGATCAGATCTGCTCGGCCTGTGTCACCCCGCGCTGGCGACCTCCCGATGCGCGGGTCTCGGGGCGGCTGATGGCGGTCATGGACGTGTGCCTCGCCAAGCAACCGGAGGCGCGCTTCGGCTCGGCCCGCGAGCTCTCGAATCTGCTCGAGCAAATCGTCAGTGTCGGAAGTGCCGGACGCCGGTGAACACCATCGCGACGTTGGCGGCGTCCGCAGCGGCGATCACGTCACTGTCCTTCTTGCTTCCGCCCGGTTGAGCGACGGCCGTGACGCCGGCTTTGACCGCGGCTTCGAGGCCGTCAGGGAAGGGGAAGAAAGCGTCCGAGGCGAGCACGCTGCCGCGCGCGTTCGCGGCCGCTTTTTCGCAAGCGATCTGCACGGCCGTGACTCGCGCCGTCTGTCCGCCGCCGATGCCGACGGTCTCGAACAGGCCCGGCTGCTTGCCGGCGCGGCCGAGCACGATCGCGTTGCTGCGCACGTGTTTGCAGACGCCCCAGGTGAACTCCAGCGCCGCGAGCTCGTCCGCGGTGGGCGCCCGGCGGGTCACCACTTTGCCGCTCCGCACCTCGCCCGGCCCCGTCGCGTCACGGTTCTGCACCGCGAAGCCGCCCCCCACGCGCTTGAACACGAGCCCGTCGTGATCAACGCCGAGCCACTCCCCCGTCGCGAGCAGGCGCAGCGCCGACTTGGCGCGCAGCACGGCGAGCGCCGACTCCGAGAAGCGCGGCGCGATGATGCACTCCAGAAACGTCTCCGCGAGCAGCTTGGCCGCCGCTTCGTCAACTTCGCGGTTGAGCGCGACGATCCCGCCGAAGGCGCTCATCGCGTCCGCTTCGCGCGCCGCGTGGTACGCCGTTGCCAGGTCCTTGGCCGTCGCGGCGCCGCAAGGGCTTGCATGCTTGATGATCACGACCGCCGGCTCGTTGAACTCGCGCACCGCGTCCAGCGCTGCCTCGGCATCTACCAGGTTGTTGAAGCTGAGCTCTTTGGCGCCGCTACCCAGGCTTTCGGCGCGAGCGAGCGTGCCCGGAGCTGCCGCGCGCTCGCGGTAGAACGCGCCGCGCTGGTGGGGGTTCTCGCCGTAGCGCAGGCTGTACGCTTTCTCGAGTGACACGGACAGCGAGCGCGACCAGCCGTCGGTCTCGCCCTGAGCCGTCAGCCAGCCGCTGATGGCGGCGTCGTACGCAGCCGTGTGTGAGAACGCTTTGCCCGCCAAGCGCCGGCGCGTCTCCTGACTGACGGCGCCGCTCGCGTCCAGCTCGGAGATCACCGCGGCGTAGTCGGCAGGGTCGCAGACCACGGTCACGCGCGCGTGGTTCTTCGCCGCGGAACGCAGCATGCTCGGCCCACCGATGTCGATGTTTTCGACGAGCTCGTCGTAGCTCGCGTCGGCGCGCTGGAGCGTCGCTGCGAACGGGTACAAGTTGACCACGACCAGGTCGATGGGTTTGGCGCCCAGCCGCTCCAGGTCCGCGTCGTCCGTGCCGCTCCGCGACAGCAGCGCGCCGTGGACGCGGGGGTGGAGCGTCTTCACCCGGCCGTCCATCACCTCCGGCGATCCGGTATAGCTCTCGACGGTCGCGACCCGGATGCCCGCCTTGTCCAGTGCCGCGAACGTGCCGCCGGTGGACAGGAGCTCCACGCCGTGACGCTCGAGTGCGCGCGCGAACTCGACCAAGCCGGATTTGTCGGAAACGCTCAGCAAAGCACGCCGAATAGTCATCGTGACCAGGCGGGTATCCCCTGGTGGCGGCGCCGTCAATGACTGTCCCTTGGGCCGCGGTTAAAATGCGCGTGCAGAAGCTGGCGGCCAGGCGGTAGCATCCGGGCGATGTTCCGCAGGGTGTCCGTGGTGCTGTCCGGGGTTGCGCTGGCGTGGGCCGGTGCCTGTTCGTCTTCCTATGAGGAGAAGGACGTGTTTCCGGCGAAGCCGGGCCTCGTCGTACCGGATGCGAGCGGGCAGCCCATGGCGGAAGCCGCGGCGTGTGCGGCCCTCTCGGACGCGATCGCCAACGCGCGGACGCGGCTCGATTGCACCACGGAGCAGGTTCCGGCGTGTCCGGCCTACGTCCGTCCGCCGGGAGGCAGGCGATGCGCGCAATACGACCAGGGCACGGTGAGCGCCTGCGTGTCCGTCATCGACGCCTACACCGCGTGCGAGGAGCTCGCGAGCAAGCGCTGCGTCGTGACGGTGCTCGCCAGCTCGGACCCGACGTGCGTGGAAGAACCCGGCGACGCCGGCTCCGACAGCGCCGACTCCGGTAGCGATGGGCGATCGGACGCGTCGGACGACGGGGGCGACGGCGGTCGCGATGCCGCCGCGGACGCGCCGCGCGACGCCCCTGCCGGTTGAAGGCGACGGCTATCGCGGTAGCGCGTCCCAGAACGACTGCAGGTCGCTCGCGAGCGGCGCCGACACGGTGAGCAGCTCGCCGGTGATGGCGTGCGGAATGCGGTAACAATGGGCGTGGAGCGCGTGGCGGGGGAGCTCGAGCTTTTGCAAATCTTCGGCGGTGAGCTCGTCGTCCGCGGCGCGCGCCAGCAGCCGCTCGTCGGGGCCGTATAGCTTGTCGCCCACGACGGGGCAGCCCACGCTGGCCAGGTGCACGCGAATCTGGTGCTGCCGGCCCGTGTGCAGGACGCATGAAACGAGCGCATAGCCGGGGCGTGTGTCGACGATTTGCAGCTCGGTTCGCGCGTCCATGCCCGTACCGCGCGCCGCGATGCGCATTTTGACGCGCAGGGAGTTCTCGCGGTCGAGCTCGAGCGGAGCGTCGATCAGACCAGGCGTCGGGTGGCCCCAGGTGATGGCGAGGTAGATCTTCTCGAGCGCCGCGGCGCGGGCCATGCGCGGACTGTTCGCGGGCAGGCCCGCGGTGGAACGATCCTCCAGGATGCGTTTGAAGGCGCGGTCGGCCTCCGAGGAGCGCGCGATCAGCAGAATGCCGCTGGTCTCGCGATCCAGGCGGTGCACGAGCGCGAAGAATTCGCCGGGGCGCTCGGCCTGCAAGCGCTTGATGACCGTGTGTTTGTGGTGCCGCGCCGTGGGATGCACGGCCAGGAGCGGCGGCTTGTCGATCACGAGCAGATGCGGGTCTTCGTAGACGATGGGCAGCGGGGCCGCTTCCTCGTCTGCCTCGAACTGCGCGCGCCAGAGCACGACGTGCTCTTCCGCTCGGATCCGGTCGTTGGCGCGGAGCCGGCGGCCGTCGGGAGAAAACGCACTATTTTCGACGATGGCGCGCGCACGCGTGCGGCTCGTGTTGCGAAGCTGCGATTGCACGAACACGTCCAGGCGTTTCCCGGCGGCCTCGGGCGGAACGCGCAGGACGCGCAGGATCGCGCCTTCGGGCACTCCGTCCGGGCGGCGCAGCGCGCGCTCGAGGGCGGCGCCGCGTTCAGCTGGCGGAGCGATGGATTTCCGTGCCGACGCCACGGTCCGTAAAAATCTCGAGCAAGAGCGCGTGCCGCCGGCGCCCGTCGATGATGTGTACCTTTTCGACGCCGTCACTCACGGCCTCGAGAGCACACTGTACCTTCGGGATCATACCCGCGCGGATCACTTCCTCGGCGATCAGCTGTTCCGCTTCGCGGGCCGCCAGCGAGCTGATCAGCTGCCCCTGGTGGTCTTTGACGCCCTCGACGTCGGTCATCAGCATGAGCTTCGCGGCGCCGAGCGCCGCGGCGATGCGGCCCGCCGCCGTATCGGCGTTGACGTTGAGTGGCGAGCCGGTCGCGTCGACCGCGATCGGCGCCACCACGGGCACGAAGCCGTTCGACATCAGCTCTTCGACGATGTTCGGATTGACGTGCTCCACGTCCCCGACGCGGCCGAGATCGACCAGGATGGGCTCGCCGCTCGCGGAGCGGCCCTGGACTTGCTCGAGACGCCGGGCGCGCATGAACTGATCGTCGCGGCCCGAGAGGCCCACGGCGCGGCCACCGTGTTTACAGATCAGGCCGACAATTTCCTGGTTTACGGCGCCGCCCAGCACCATTTCCACGACGTTCATCGTCTCGTCGTCCGTGACGCGCAGGCCGCCGCTGAAGGTGCTCTTGATGCCCACCCGCTCCAGCATCTTGTCGATCTGGGGCCCGCCTCCGTGCACGACGACCACGCGAATGCCCACGTAGCGGAGCAGGCACACGTCCCGGGCGAAGCTCTCCTTGAGCTCGTCGTCCATCATGGCATGTCCGCCGTATTTCACGACGAAAGTGCGCTTCTGAAAGCGGCGAATATAGGGCAGCGCTTCGTGCAAAATCGCAGCTTTGCTGACGAGCTCATCCATGGCGCGCGGGAGGCTAGCGCAAAATTGGGCTGAACGTGGTATTCGCCCGGCCAAGATGGACATTTTGATGGTTTCGGCCGAGCTGAGCCCGTACGCGCGGGCGAGCGAGACCGCGGACGCGGTGGCCTCCCTGGCCAAGGCGCTGCGACAGCTCGGGCACGAAGTGACGGTCGCGTTGCCGCGCTACAAGAGTTTGGAAAGCTCTGGCTTGATGGCCGCGCGCCGTTTGACGCCGCTGGCGCTGTCATCCGGCGCCGAGGTGACCGTGTACGACGGCCAACTGCCGTCCGGGGTCAAGCTGGTGCTCTTCGACGCGCCGGTGCTGTTCGATCGCCCGGGGATCTTCGGCGAGGACGGCCAGGACTATCCGGACAACGCCAAACGCTTCGGCCTTCTGTGTGAAGCAGCGGCGGCCCTGTTGCGCCAGCGAGCTCAGCAAGCAAAGGCGTTCGACATCCTGCACGTTCACGACTGGCCCGCGGCGCTGGTTCCAGTGCTGCTCCGCACGACCGGGCCGTCGGTGCCGAGCGTGCTCACCATCCACGACGTGAGCCGGCAGGGTATTTTTCCCAACAAAGATCTGGATGCGCTGGGAGTGCCCGCGGAGCTCGTCGAGGAAGCGCTGAAGCTCGGGGGCAAGATCAACATGCTCAAGGCCGGCGTCTCGTTCGCCGATGCCATCACCAGCGTGTCCGCGGCGTATACCGCTGAGCTCTCGAGCGCCGAGCGGGCGGGCGCACTCGCCGAGGTGATCAGCGCCTCGGGTAAACCGCTGATCGGCATCGCCAACGGCCTGGACTACGGCGTCTACAATCCAGCGACCGATCCGGCTCTGGTCAGCCGTTACGACGCCGAGGACGCGAGCAACAAGGCGCGATCCAAGGTCGCCATGCTGCGTGAATGCAACCTGGAGCTCGACTCCGGGGCGCCGCTCGTGGCCGTGGTCGGCGATGCCGACAAGGAACGCGGGCTGGATCTCGCTGCGGCCGCCCTGCCGCACTTGCTGAAAAATCCCGTGTCCGTCGTGTTCGCGGTGCGCGGGCGTGCGCGTTTCATCGAGAAGGCGGCGACCCTTGCGCAGACGAACGCCGACGTGCTCTGCCTGGTCCGCGACTACACCGATGCGCAGCGCCACCGCATGCTCGCGGCTGCAGACATTCTATTGCACACGGGCCGGCACGAGCCGTCCGGCGCCGGCGCCATGGCGGCGCACCGTTATGGCGCCCTGCCCGTCGCGTTTGCGACCGGAGGCGTTCTCGACGTCGTCGTCGACTGTGACGCGGGCCTCGAAACCGGCACGGGCTTCCTGTTCGAAGCCATGACGCAGAAGGAGCTTATCGGAGGGGTCGCGCGCGCCCTGGCCGCGTACGCTTCCCCGGCCTGGCCGCGCCTGGTCCGGCGCGTCATGCGTCTCGATCACAACTGGGACCGCCCCGCGCGCCGGTACTTACAGGTCTACCGTCAGACTCTCGGCGCCAACGCTTAAAGGCCGGCCTGCACGCCGCCTCGCCCCGCGCTCGCCCCAAAAATCAAGCCGTGCGAAGTATCTAACTTCCGTCCCAGGGCTGCGGCCTACCCGCGGTCGCTTCCGCCGCTACCGCGGGCAAAGACTGCGGTGGTGGGCGCCCGTCGGTTTGTTCGCCGGGGGGGTTGCTCATTCCAGACGATCAATAACGTAAAGCCGGAATTTCGTTCGCGATCGTCTGGACAGCGCGACCCCCCGCGGCGCGCGAGACCGTGGCGGCGCACAAGTGCGCTCTCGCCAGCATGCGCGCCGCTCCGAGGCATTGCCGCGACCCTCCGGAGCTCCAACACATCCGAACCAGCCTGCCCGGCCCATCCGTTGTTCACGTTCACGTGGAGCTCGGCAATTCAGGAACAGGCTCTTGCCGTTCCCAATCCAAGCCGGTCGGAGCATGAGGACGAGCGCTCACCAGGCGCAGAGTCACGGCCAGCCACGCTGCGCGTAGCGCGGCGAGCCCCAGCGCCGCACCCTGGTGAACGAACGCGACGACCACGATGCGCCAGGTGTCGGGCCGCTCGATGTGCGCCGCGTCGACCGCATAGGCAGCCCCCGCGACGAGCAGGAGGCTCGCGACGCCGACGACCCCCCAGCTCGCCGCAAGTTTTCCGGGCCACTGTCGCAGCACCGCGATGGCGTGCACGAGATTGTCGGATACTCGTGCCCCGTACCGCACGTTGGCCGCGCGAGCCAGGGCGTGAAGCACGGAAAATAGCAAAACGCCCGCCCCTGCCAGGCCAAACCAGGCCACGGAGAGCAGATCCGACGCTCGCTCGCTGACGCGCCCGAGCCAGAGGCGATGCAAGGGGACGTACAGCAGCACGAAGGCAAGCAGGATCAGCGCCTGCGCCAGC
>DATDJP010000064.1:0-12687 GCA_036520475.1 Polyangiaceae bacterium
GAAACGGCCGTCACCGAGCTTGCTCATGTGCTCGAGCGCCGCAACGTCGCCGCCGCGCCCCAGCGCGATCACGCTGGTGGTGATGCCGCGTGCTTTCGCGGCGCTGACGAGCGCGTAGGCGTTCTGGCGCTCTTCGGCGTCGCTGCCGTCGGAGAACAGCAGCAGATGTTTGAGATTCACCTTTTCACGCGCGAGCGCTTCGTAGGCGTTCTTCAGCGTCAGGTCGATGTAGATGCCGCCGCCGCCCACCGACACGGACCGGATGGCTTTGGCGATCGCGCCCGTGTCGCTCACCGGTCCGAGCGGAACGGTCCAGCGCACGGTCGTATCCACGTGCATGACCCCGAGCCGATCGCCGGCTCCCAGGAGCTCGGCGGAGCGCACGGCGGCTTCGTTCGCGAGGTCGAGCTTGGTCTTCGCGCCCACGCGCGCGGCCATCGACCCCGAGTAGTCGATGGCGATGATCTCGGCGAGGCTGGCGCGGCGCCGTTCCTGCTTCAAATCGAACGAGACCGGGCTGATTTCTTCGATCGGCGTCTTGCCGAAGCCTCCGGGGCCAAACGATTTATCGCCGCCCATCAGCAAGAGACCGCCGCCCATGTCCCGCACATAGGACGAGAGCGCTTCGATCTGTGAAGGAGCGAGCTCCGCTGCCGCGATGTCGCTGAGGACGACCAAGTCGTAGGCGGCGAAGCCAGCGAGGTCCCCCGGCATCCCGGTAGCGCTGGCGCTCTTCACCTTGAACGCCGCGGAGGAAAGCGCCGCTATCAGCGGTTCGGCGAGGCTCGGATCCCGCTCCAGCACTAGCGCGATCGCTTCTCCGCGCACACGCAGAAAGGTCGAACCGCTGTTGTCCTCGAGCGCCTGATCCTGTTTCGCATCGAGGGCGCTCAGCTGAACCTCGTACCGGTGCAGGCCCGCCTCGGGCGCGACCTCGCGCAGGTGCAGCACGTCATCGCCCTCCGCGACTCGGGTGTTCCCCTTTCGGATGAGCTCGCCATCGCGATACAGCCGTACCTCGACTTCGGCCTCGGAGCTCGAGGCCGTGGCCACGCGCAGGTCGAGCGTTTCACCGACGTTGGCACGCGGTGTCGTACGCAAGCTCACCACGCGGACGTCCGGCAGCTGGCGCTGCTCGAGCGGTACCACGTCGACTGGCACACCGGCGACCGCCGCCGCCGAGGCTGCGTCGAGCGGGTCACCGCGGGTCGATACGCCGTCGCTCATGACCACGACACGCGCGGCGAAATCGGCGGGGACTTCGCTGAGCGCGCGCCGGATGCCCGAAGCCAGATCGGTGCCGTCGCGACCGATGTCCGCCTTCTGAGCCGAGGGTAGCTTGCTTTTTGGACGCAGCCCGTCTTCCAGCACTGCATCGGCTGCAAATGCCACGCTCGCGATGCGATCGTCGTCGCGCATCCCCAGCTCGGCGACGCGCAGCTCGGCGGAGAGCCGCGCTTCGGCGTTCGGCACCAGATCGATGCTGCGACTGCGGTCCAGCGCCACGATGATCGCCAGGCGATCGAGCGGCTTTCCGAGCTCGGAGCCGAGCACCGCCAGCATCAGGAACAGACCGCTAGCGGCCACCGACGCCTCGACGAGCGTTCTCCGCACCGTCGATTGGCGCGGCGAGAGCAATGTCAGTCGATAGACGACGAACAGCAGCACGAGCGCGCACGGCACGCTCCAGAGCGGCCGCTCGAAGCGCACGAGCGTGTCCGTGAAGACGTGCGCCCAGACCAAGCCGGTGTAGACGGCGGGCAGCAGCGACAGCACGGCGAACACGAGCAACAGCGGGCGGCGCAAAACGCCCGTCATCGCGGCGCCCTGCTGCGCGCGTCCGTTGCCCGGCGTGGCGGCCGCTCCGGCAAACGCGGGCGTGAGGCCTCGAGTTTCAAGCCCGCCCGGCGACGGCGGGTCAGCCACCAGACGTCGAACGCCAGACAGAAGAGGCCGAACAGCGCGAGCAGCCAATAATAGTGAGTGAACGCTTCGAGCGCGGCGCCGCTCGCCGCGAGCAAGGCCTGCGCCGATGCAGGCGTCTGAATCTTACGCAGGTCACTCTCCGCGCTGCTGGCCAGGTTCGCCGCGAGCAGCACGCTGCCCGCGCGGTCACCGCCCCAGCTCACGTGATAGAAACCCGAGCGCGTGCTGTCGGGTACGATCAGGAGGCCGCCCTTGGTGAGGACCTGGCTCTCTTTGCCGTTCGGCCCCTGCACGTTCACCCGTTCCACGTCCGAAGGGACGCGCACGCGCAGCGCAACACCCGTGCGTGCGGGCTCGAGCACTCCGTGCGCGCGGTGTGAACGCGCGAGCTCGACGATGTTGCGGATGAAGAGGACGAACGACGCCTTCAGCGGCCAGTTACTGTTCGCGACGTCGAACGAGACGAGGGTGCCGGTACGGCCGGGAATCGAAATATCGCTGATGACGGTGCCTTGCCGAGAGCGCACCAGGACTTCCGACGGACTGTCGGTCTCGACCGCACGCGCCTCCACGATGTCGATGCCGTCGAGGGTCAGGAAGCGGAGCCGCGGATCGCTCTCGTCCCAGGACGTAATTGCCACATTTTGCAGTGTTTTCCCGAGCGTTGCGAGCTGACACTTGCCCGCGGGAGGGTTCAGCACGAGCACATCCAGGCCCGGCAGCTGATCGGGACAAGCGCCGTCAACGACCAGGAGCGCGTCGCGTGGCACCGCGGCCCCTTGCAGGTCGGCCAGCGACGCTCCCAGGAGCTCGACGTGTGGGTCCGCCAGGAGTGCGCGCTGTACCCAGGCGTTGCCTTCGGCCGGGACGAGCACGACTTTCAAGTGACGACCGGGGGGCACGCGTCCGAACGCCCGATCATCGACGGTCATGGCGTCGCCCGGAGACAGCTCGACGACCAGCCCGCTGCCCACGTCCGCGGGCGCGGGCTCGAAGCTGAGCACGACCGGTGCGCGTTCGCCGGGCGCCAGCGTGAGGCGACGCGAGGCGAGGGGAGTCGGAACGCTACGCTGTCGCAAGGTCACGAACACGTCGCGCGGCCGGGCACCGAAGTGCTCGATCACGGTAAACACTTGGACCTGCTCGCGGCGCGTGGTCGCGTCGAGCCCGGAGCGCACGTCGATGCGGACGATCGCGGTGTTCTCCACGGCGCCGCCGACTTGCACGACATCCATCGGCAACAGGCTGGCGGCGGGGGTCTCTGCTTGCGCCAGGTTGCCGTCGGTAAAGACGAGCAAGCGTGTCGTCGAGCCCGCCCCTGCCGGAACCTGACGCAATCGATCACTGGCCAGAGCCAGAGCGCGGGTCAGATTGCCTTCCACGTCGTGAGCCTGGATGCGATCGAGGGCGGCTTCGAGCCGACGGCGGTCGCGGTCCAACGTCGACGCCACGCGCGGCTCGCGCCCCGCTTCCACGATGATCACCTGCGAGCCGGGCGCCAGCGAGCGTACGACGCGCTTTGCCGCGTCACGGGCCTGTTCCAGGCGCGTCTTGCCGTCCGCGCCGCGCGCGCTCATGGAGGCGCTCGCGTCGATGACGATCGCGACGTGGTCGCCGCCGAGCGCGCCGCCCCGCGCTGCCGGCCGGCTGAGGGCCAGGGCGAGCAAGAGCACGGCCAGTATTTGTACGATCAGCGGGACCTGAACGATCAGGCGCCGGAAGGGCTGCCGCGCCATGAGGTCGCGCTGCGCCGCCGCCCAGAGCCAGGTCGAGGGGACCTGCAGCCGCTCGCGCCGGATCTTGAGCACGTAGAGCAAGATCAGCGGACCGAGCAGTGCGAGTAGCCAGAGGCCACCGGGGCTGCGCAGCTCGATCGGCATGCCCGTGAGTCATACTACGCGCGGGCTTCCGGGGCGGGATGTCCGCGGAATTTTGCGAGATTGGTCGCGCTGTGGGCACGTGTCTCGGCTCGCGAGCCATCGGCAAACGAACACGACTGTTGGGGGGTTCGGTAGGCAGGCGGTCGTCTTTGCTTTGGTTCCAGGCTACTTGGCGGCGAAAATGGGTGCAGGCGGGGTGCTGGGTCCCCTTGGAGCTTGGCGATGATGTTGCAAGTCACTTGGAAACGATTGAGCGTGCTGACACTCGTATGCGCGGCCTGTGGACCGACTCCTGTTCCGGGAGCGGGTGGCGCGCCAGGAACGGGCGGCATCGGTGGTGCGCCGCCGACCGCGCGCTGGCCCGGGCTCGGTTACGATCTATCATCGAGCTACCACAACACCGCCGAGACGACGCTTTCCCCCGCGACGGTCTCCGGCTTGTCCGCGCGCTGGAAGACCACGCAGCACGGCATGGTGAACGGTGCCGCCGCGGTCGCTGGCGACCTGGTGTACGTGCTGTCCGACACTGGTACGTACGCGTTCCGCGCCAGCTCGGGCCAGGTCGTCTGGCAAAACACGTTCATCAGGGGCACGTCGTCACCCACGTACAGCGAGGGTGTGCTCTTCGTGAACGACAGCACGTCGCTGCTCCACGCGCTGAACGCCGCGACGGGCCAGGAGCTCTGGCAGGCCAAGATCGACCCGCATCCGCAAGCCTCCGGTATGTCCTCGCCGGTCGTGCACGGCCGTTACGTGATCGTCGGCAGTTCGTCGACGGATGAGATTAACAACCTCGGCTTCTCGACGTTTCGCGGGGCCGTGGTGGCGTACGATCGCAGCACGGGCCAGCAGATCTGGCGCCGTTACACCGTGGACGCGCCGTTCAACGGAGGAGCTGTGTGGTCGAGCGTGTCCGTGGATCCAGAGCTCGGCCTGGTGTTCGCGACGAACGGAAATAACTACACGGGACAGGCCTCGAACACCTCGGACGCGATCTTCGCGCTCCGCCTGAGCGATGGAGGCCTGGTGTGGTTGACGCAGCTCACGAGCGGTGACGTCTACACGACGACTCGCCCGACCAGCCCCGACTACGACTTCGGCACCAACGCGATCTTGCTCGAGGCCACCATCGCTGGCCAGCGGCGCAAGCTCGTCGCCGCGGGTCAGAAGTCGGGCATGTTCTGGGCCCTGGATCGGCAAACCGGCGCTGTGATCTGGTCGCGTCAGGTGAGTCCGGGTAGCGGGCTGATCGGCGGCATCTTCAACAACGGCGCCTATGACGGCGAGCGCATTCTGGTCGCGGGCAACCTGGGCGTGAGCGGCGCCCCCGGCGGTGAGCCAGCCAACGGCGAGAGCAACCCGAACACGACCCCGAAGCCGACGCCCGGAACGTCGGTGCTCAGGGCGCTCGATCCCGCCACCGGCGCGGTGATCTGGGAACGGCAGTTGCCGGCGTGGGTCTGGTCTCCCATCACCATCGCGGGCGGCGTCGGCTTCGTGGGGTACGAAACGCAGCTGCAGGCGTTCGACGTGCGAACCGGGGCCAAGCTCTTCAACTACAAGGCTGCCGGCACGATCACGTCGGCGCCCGTCGTCGCAGATGGCGCGGTCTACTTCGGCAGCGGCCTGGTTTTCTACGCCGGGCACCCCGATCGCACGTTCCATGCGCTCTCTCTGTCCGGCGGCGGCACGGGCGGCACGGGCGGCGGAGGGAGCGGAGGCACTGGTGGCAATGGTGGTGCGACGTTCACGTCGGTTTACCAGGGCGTCCTGGTGGCGGGCGGCTGCACCGCCGGCTTCTGCCACGGCGGGCTCGCGGGCAACCTGGTGATGAGCACGCAGGCTCAGGCGTACGCGAATCTGGTGGGAGTCACGGCATCGGGCCCCTCCTGCGGCCTGTCGGGGCTGCGCCGCGTGGTGCCCTTCCAGCCGGACGCGAGTCTGCTCTTGAACAAGATCTCGAACCTCACGCCCGCGTGCGGCACCAGCATGCCGCCCAATCAGCTGCTGCCCGCCGCCCAAGTGGATCTGGTGCGCGCCTGGATCGCCTCCGGCGCGCCCAACAACTAGCGTGCGTCCCTAGATTGCAGATCTCCCCGTAAACGTGCCCGTGCCCGACGGTCCGTCAGGAGACGTCGAGTTTCTTTTTTGATAGGAGGGGTGCGCGGACGGCCGCGTGCGCGGGGTAGCTGGTGCCGCTTTCCATTGGGCCGTGGGTGTAATCCATGGCTCAGCACGATGGTTCGGTAGCCACTCGATGATCGGCAGTGGCAAAAGATTGCTGTGCGGAGTGAGAAAAAAAGACAGCCCCGCACTTCTTTACGCATTTCGGGCACGTTTACGGGCACGCCGAAGATCCCTGTTCAGGACGCACTCTAGCGCCCGACGACGAAGCCGAGACCGAAGCGTATTTCGGGGTCGTCCTGCAGCACGAGCAGCACGTTCGCTTCCACGACCGAGCCGATCAGCCCCGCCACGATGAACGGGCGGGGCAGGATCTCGCGCTCCGTGCGCGCGAGGAAGCGTTGCTCCTCGATGCGCGTCCATTCCCAGATATCGCGCCGCAGCAGGCCTCCCGCGCCGGCGTAGGGGCGGAATTGTCGAATGCGAGCCTGCGCTTCCAGGGACAACTCGAACGACACGCGGCTCTTCAGGCGCAGCAGCTCGCCGTCTTCTGCGTGCTGCGTCGAGCGCGAGAAATTTTCGCGGAACATCAAGCTCGCAAAGCCGTGGCGTACCCCGACCTGAAACCCTGCGCCGAACGACTCGTCGTTTGCGTAGGGATGGATCAAGAGACCGGCTACCGGGACCAGCTCACGCGTGTCGCGTTCCGGCCGCTCCCGGGGCGGCGGACGCCGTCCAGCGTGGAGCGCGTGTCCCGCGGGCGTGGCTAGCGCCGGCTGCGCAGCCGCGTCAATCGGACCTAAACACGCGGCGCACCCGATGAGGACGTGCAAAAAACGAGACGCGCGGCGGCAAGGAACCATGCCGCGCGCGTCTCGTACGGGTAAGCGAAGCTGTCAAGCCGTCAGCGTCGCGGCCTGGCTCACGGCTCCCAGCCGCGCCGTGCGCAATCGCAGCTACCCTGCTCGGAGCAGCTGAGGGGCGGCGCTCCGTCAGCTGGGAACGTCAAAGGGGTGCCCGGCTCGTAGCGATACGTGGAGGTCGAGGACACCAGCACCGAGCCGTCGCTCTGCTCGGCGACGCCGGTGATCTTGAAGTGTCCCGTCGAGCTTCCCTCGTTGACGAGGAAGTATCCGTTCGTGGTCAGCTCGCTCCGGTACGGCCAAATCGGCGTTCCCTCCGGGCTATAGCGCTCGAGCCATGCCGTCTGTTCGGTCTTGCCGACTCCGGCAAGCCACAGCCCACCATCCTGGCGCACGTCGAGCGCGCTGGCGGCGCCGGCTGAGCCGATACTCGGACTCGACCTCACGCTCGTGAGGGTGTTCGCGTCGAGTTGATCGAGCCAGGAGCGCGCGACACCGGATAGCTCGATACCGCCCGTGACCCAAAGCTGACCTCGACCATCGAAGGCGAGCGCGCGCACCGTCACGTTGGCGGGCGCGGTCCACTCCGCGAGCGGCTGCAGATCTGTGCTGAGCAACGCGAGCCGATTGCCAGGCGCGAGCGGCGCAGGCCCCACTGCCGACGCTGGCCGAAGGGCGTAGAGCAGCGCGACGCGATCGCTTGCATCCACCTGGATGTCCAGGACGTGCGCTTTGGCGCCTCCCGCGAGCGGAACGCTTGCTTCGGCGAGCACGCGCTGGGACGCGTCGAGTTTCTTCACGTGCACGCCCGGCCCCGCGGCGGCGCCAAGGGCCCCGGCAACATGCGACGCCACCACGGTCCGACCCGAAGAATCCAGCGCGAAACCGGCGTAGTACGTCGGGAAGGTGCTCGAGATATCCAGCTCACCGAGCGGTCGGTTGCCAAATAGTGCGTCGACGCTGAAGGATTGGCGGTCGCTGAAGTACAGCGAGGTGCCGCAGTAGCCGCCGCTATACTGACAATGAGTGAGCACCGCCAAGGTCTGCGGCGTGGCGCGCGCCTTCACGATGAACGTCTTTTGCGTATCGTAGGTGGCACCGCCGCCGGGCGTCGGGACCGGCAGCGTGATGCCGCGCGGAAATGGGATGGTGAGGCGAATCCGCGGCGTGTACTTGCCGTCGGTGCCGAAGATGCCCAGCGAGCTCGGCGCGTAGGCGACGAAGCCGTCCGCGCCGTCGACCACGACGTGTTCGGGACTCGCGCTCGCGAGCTCGATCCACGGCCGAAGATCACCGCAGCGAGGCGGTGAGCCGGCGTCCGGCGACGACGTCGGTTGCGAAGACCAGGGGGCGCGCTCGATCACCGGGTTGCATCCGGACCAACCCAGAAACGCAGCGGCAGCGACGAACACCATAGCGGCTTTGCAGCGCTCCGTGGAGCCGCTGCGGACAACGCCGCGCAACGTAACATTTACCATTGTAACAACACCGATTCGGCGCTCGAACAGCGCCGGGCCTAGGCAAATTTTGCTGAAAAAAAGCGCCTCTTTGGAGCTCGCGTCCCAAAGCCGTGCGCGCATAGGAGCTCGAGTCGAACTCGAACGCCCCGATTCGTGCGCTACGCATCGCACACGCAGCGCACGAGCGTCAATACGTTAGAACGCGTTCACATTCGCCTGTTTCGAGGGTGTGTGGCGTTCTATTCGTGCACGGAAAACGGCGCGGAATTCCGCGTTGGGCACGCACTCTTTCCGGGCCGACGGTAAGGGCTCTATAAAGACTGCGTGACGGTTTTGCGTCGTCGGTTCGGTCGCAGCGAGCTCGCCATGCCGGTGCTGAGCGCCGGCGGCATGCGCTTCCAGCACAAGTGGCAAGACCGACCGTTCTGGATGATCCCCTCTGCGGCGCAGAAGAACCTCGAAGCGACCGTGCGGCGTGCCGTGGAGCACGGCATCGCGCACATCGAAACGGCGCGCGGCTACGGCACGAGCGAGCGCCAGCTGGGCCGCGTTCTGCCGCTAATGAAACGCGACGACCTGATCGTGCAGACGAAGATCGCGGTGGAGGAAGAGGCGCGAGTCTTCGTCGATAATTTTCACGAATCGCTCGCGCGCCTGCGCCTCGATCATGTTGATTTGCTCGCCTTGCATGGCGTCAACGATCGGCTTCGCCTGGAGTGGTCGCTCCGCCCGGGTGGCTGCTTCGAAGCGGCGCAACGGCTGCGCGAAGCCGGCAAGGTGAGGTTCGTCGGGTTCTCGACGCACGCGCCGTTGCCCGTGATCCTCGAGGCGATTCGCTTTGGTGAGGCGCGGGTCGGCGCCGGCTTCGATTACGTCAACCTGCACTACTACTTCATCATGCAGCGGAACTGGCCGGCGATCTTGGAAGCCGCGCGCCGCGACATGGGCGTGTTCATCATCAGCCCGTCGGACAAGGGCGGTAAGCTGTACGCGCCGCCGCCGAAGCTAGTGGAGCTGTGCGCGCCGCTCGCGCCGATGGCGTTCAACGATCTGTTCTGCCTGTCGCATCCCGAGGTGCACACGCTCAGCATCGGCGCCGCGCGGCCCAGCGATTTCGACGAACACGTCGGGGCGAGCGCGCTCCTGCCGCGCGCCGCAGAGCTCTTGCCGCCGATCATCGAACGCCTGAAGGACGCGATGCGACGCGCGACGGGAGCGGCCGATCCAGAAGCGGTCCTGGCCGGCATCCCCGAATGGCAAGACGCACCCGGTCAGTTGAACCTGCAAATGATGCTCTGGCTCAGAAACCTCGCGCTCGGTTGGGATCTCGTCGAGTACGGCAAGATGCGCTTCAACTTGCTGGGCGGCGCGGATCACTGGTTTCCCGGCGCGCCGCCGAGCAGACTCCGGGAGCTCTCTGCCGACGATATCCAGCGCGCGGTGAGCGCGTCTCCAGAGGCCGCGCGCGTCCCGGATTTCCTGCGTGAGTCGCTCGAGCTCTTGGGGGGCGATCCGGTACGGCGCTTGAGCCAGAGTTGAGCGCGGAAGGGCCTATTCCGCGTCCGACACGTTCGCCGAGGCGATCCACCAATCGCCGTCCGAGCGCGTGAAGCGCAGGCTGACCGCGCGCTTTCCGCGGTCCAGATCTCCGTCGCTGCGCACGCCGCTCAGAGTCGCCGTGGTCTTCACCTCCGCGGCTGCGTTGCCGACTTCGACGGACGTGTTGCTAAATGCGACGTCCAGCGTTCTGAAGCCGGCGGCCGCGCGCGTGGCGAGGGCGAGGAGCTCGCGGCGGCCCTGTACGGGCGCGGAGAGCTCCGGCACGCTCGCGGTCGCGTCCCTGGTGAACAGCTCGCTGAACTCGCCATTGAGCCGCGCAGCGCGCGTCAGCGGGTTCTCTTCCGGGGAGACGCTCACCGCGGCGGCGAGCCGCGTGAGCTGTTCCTCGATGATTTCTTCGTCCGTCTTGCTCGCGAAGAACGCGTAGCCGACCAGCAATAGCCCGAGGCCCAGAGCGAGCCAGATCAGCGTGCGCTTCATGCGGCCTGTCTCCGGCGCAGACGAAAGCCCTGACGCCAGCCGCGGCGCTCGGCCACGTCGTCGAACAAGGAGTAGGCAACGGGCGTCAGAATCAGGGTCAGAAACAAGCTGAGGGATTGGCCGCCGATCACCACCACGGCGATGGTGTGGCGCTCTTCGGCGCCGGGACCCGTGCCCAGCCACAGTGGCAGCATGCCGGCCACGAGCGCGAGCGTGGTCATGAGGATGGGACGCAAGCGATCGCGATTGGCCTGGATGATCGCGTCGTAGCGCGGCATCCCGGCGGCGCGCAGCTTGTTCATGTGATCTACCTGCAGGATCGAGTTCTTCTTGACGACACCGAACAGCACCAGGAGCCCGAGCGCTGAATACAAGTTCAAGGTATTGCCGGTGCCCCACAAGCTGAACAGCGCGAACGGCACCGCCAAAGGTAGCGCCAACAGAATCGTGAGCGGGTGGAGCAGGCTCTCGAACTGCGACGCCAAGATCATGTACATGAGCACGATCGAGAGCAAGAACGCCCAGATGAACTCGCCGAAGGTCCGCTCGAGCTCCGCGCCGCGACCGCGCACACTCGCCGTATAGGCTTGCGGCAAATCCATTTCGCGCACCGCACCGCGCAGCGCCTCCAGGCGATCGGCGAGCGCGAAACCCGGTGCGACGCCGGCGCGCAGACTGGAGACGCGCTGTCGATCCAGCCGATCGATGCGCGAGGGACTCATCCCCTCTTCGATGCTCACCAGGCTGTCGAGGCGCACGAGCCGTCCGTCTGCCCTGGCAGCCTGGTCGTTCGCACCGGGGAGCGCCGCGACCTGGGTCGCCGGCGTGCGCGGCACATACAGTCGCCGGATGGCGCTCACGCGATCGCGATCCTCGGCGATCAGCCGCAGCTGAACGTCGTAGTTCTCGTTGGCGGCTTCGTCGCGGAAGCGCGAGACCTCGTCCTCGCCGCCGACCATCAGGCGCAGCGCCGTCGCGATGTCTTCGGTGCGCACGCCTAGATCCGCGGCGCGCTCGCGATCGATGACGACGCGTAGCTCCGGCCGATCGAGCCGGAGCGTGGTGTCCGCGTCGACGATGCCTCCCAGCCGCTTCGCGCGCTCCCGGAGCTCGTCCGTGTAGCGCGCCAGTGACTCCAGGTCCGGTCCCTGCAGCGCGAAGTCGATCTCGAAGTTGCCTCCGCCGATATTGAAGGCCGGGACGTTGCGCACGGAGCTGCGAAGGTCCGGATACTTTCGGAGCTTCCGGCGCACCTGCTGCATCACGTCACGCTGCGTGTAGTTGCCCTGAAATGCGGCGTGGGGGCGGAGCTTCGCGGTCTCTGCCAAGAGCCGCGTGATCGAGAAGGTCCGCTCCTCGTGCGGCGCGATGCGCACGAACAGATCCGCGCTGCTGACTCCGCTCACGAAGCTGCTACCCACGAGCGCCAGCACCGTGCGCACACCGTGGACGCTCTTCAGGTCGGCGTGAACCCGTTGAATCACTTCGTCCATGGCCGTGACGCTCGCGTTGAGCGGCGCCGTGATGCGAATCTCGAACTCCGCTTCGTCCACGTCGGAAGGCACGTATTCCTGCTTGACCATCCCGTAGAGCGGCACCGACGTGCCCACCAGCGCGATGGCCAAAAGCGATACGCCCAGGCGATGCCGCATCGCGAACTCGAGCGCGCGCGTGTACGCGCCGTCGAGGTGCGCATAGAAGCCGCGCCGCGACCGTTCATGATCGCCCTCGGTGGCATCGGCTTCCACGCCGCCGCTCTTCAGCAGGCGGGCGCTCATCATCGGGGTCAGCGTGAACGAGACCAGCAGGCTGACCAGGATGGCCACGGCGGCCGTGATCCCGAACTGAAACAGAAAGCGCCCGGAGATCGACGACATGAACGAAACGGGCACGAAGATCACCACCAAGGACAGCGTGGTGGCGAGCACGGCCAGCCCAATTTCGCGCGTGGCTTCGCGAGCCGCGTCGAAGGGCTGCATGTGCTTCTCTTCGACGAAGCGGAAAATGTTCTCGAGCACCACGATCGCGTCGTCGATCACGATGCCGACCATCAAAACGAGCGCGAGCATGGTCACGCTGTTCAGCGTGAAGTCGAGGACCCACATCATGCCGAACGTCGCGATCACGGCCACCGGGATGGCGATGCCCGCGATCAGCGTCGAACGCCAGGAGCGCATGAAGAGCAGCACGACCAGGCACGCCAGGATGCTGCCGAGCACGAGGTGCAGGTTGATCTCGTGCAGCGCGGCGTGAATGTAGCGCGACTGGTCGCGAATGACTTCGACCTTCACATCCGACGGGAGCTGCGGCTTGACGCGTTCGAGGTTGATCTTCACGCCGTCGATCACCGCGACGGTGTTGGCGCCGGACTGGCGGCGGACGGCCATGGTGACG
>DATDJP010000065.1:0-24635 GCA_036520475.1 Polyangiaceae bacterium
CGTGCTGGGAGCGCAGCCGCACGTCGAGCTCGAGCAGAGCGCGCCGGTCTTGCAGGCGTTCAGACAGCTGCCGCAATGCGCCGCGTCGCTGCGCAAGTCCGTTTCGCAGCCGTCGCCCGGCAGACCGTTGCAATTATCGAAATTGGGCAGGCAGGTCGGCTCGCCGCCCACGCACGTCTCGTTCGCGCCCACGGCGCGCCCGCAGATTCCGCAGTTGCTCGGATCGTTGCTCAGGTTGACGCAGGAGGCCCCGCCACACAGCGTCTCGCCGACGGCGCAGCCGCTCACGCACTGCGTTCCGTTGCAGACGGGGGTTCCGCCGTCGCAGGGCCGATTACAGCCGCCGCAGTGCTCTGGGCTCGTCAGCGGGCTCTCGCAGCCAGCGACGTCGTCGCAGTTGGAGAAGTCGCTCGAGCAGCCGCATGTGCCCTGGTTGCAGGTCGAGTTCGCGCCGCAGTCTTTGGTGCAGCTGCCGCACGTCTTGGGGTCGGAGAGCGAGGCCTCGCAGCCGTCGTCGGCTTTGCCGTTACAGTCCGCAAAACCGGTCTCGCATGCGCAACGGCTCGCCTCGCAGCGTTGATTGCCGCCGCAGTTTTGCCGGCATTCGCCGCAGTTCGCCTTGTCGCTGCTGACATCGGTTTCGCAGCCGTTGTTCGTCTGGCTGTCGCAGTCGGCGGTGTTCGCCGGACACTGGCACGTGCCCATGTTGCACGTCGCGTCGAAGCCGCAGGCGATGCCGCAGCTACCGCAGTTCTCGTTGTCCGAACCAGCATGAGCTTCGCAGCCGGTGGTGACGTTGCTGTCGCAGTCCAGATACTCGAGCAAGCACTGGTTGACGCAGCTGCCGCTCAGGCACACCGTACCGGGACAACCCTTGCCGCACCCGTTGCAATGCAACGGATTGCTCAGCAAGTTGGTGATGCACTGTCCGTCGCAGCACTCGCCGGCGCAGGTGCTGCCGCACGCGCCGCAATGCGCCTCGCTGCTCTGGACGTCGACGCACTGCCCGTTGCAGCAGGTGCCGTCGTCGCCGCAGTCGTCGTCGCCGTCGCATGTCGGCGGCGGCGCGTCGGGGCCGGCCTCGTTCGAACCGCCGCTGCCTGCCGTACCGGAGCTGCCCGCAGAGCCAGAGCTCCCGGCGGATCCGTCGTGCCCTGCGCTCCCGCCGGACGAGTCACTCGCGTCGTTGCCGAGGACGCCCGCGTTGCCCGCGACGCTGGCATCGCGGCGCTCTGCGGTTTCGAAGTCGTCGTCCAGAAGCGCTGGACAAGCCGGCAATAGCAGCGCGGAGAAGACCAAAGCCGTCAGGGAACGGGGCCACAGTTCCCGCAGCTTTTTCATATCAGAACCGTCCTTGAACCCCAAAGCGTCCGGCGCCAACGTAAGGTCGCACGAAGCTAGCGTGAGCGGGCTTCGGCGCCGTGAGCATCAACGTGACACCTGCGCCCACTCCTGCAACACCGAGCACGTAGCTTACAGTGGAGACGGTGCGCAACGAGCGGAATGCGTCGACGTCCTTCGCGCCGGACGACCCGGGCGCGCATTTGCCCTCGGGACAACTCTCCTGCGCGCTGCTGTGCCGGTTCGCGGCCAAGAGACCGGTGATGACGCCTGTGCCGAGGCCGGCGCCGCCTACACCGAACCCAACGTAGGCCCAGGTGCGCTGCATGCTGCCCGGATCGCGCTCGGCCATGGCGTCGCGGCCGAGCGACGCGTCCGTGAGGATACGGCCCGAGTCCGCGGCGCCCGCACCGGGCTCGAGCCGCAGTGTCGCGACCTGCGTCTCGGATTCGCGCAGCGTGACCCGTGCGCGTGCGCGTGCGCCGGCGCTCGTGCTCACCGAAATCTCGTGTGCGCCTGGATTGACGGGCATTTCCACGCCGATCAGCGCGCGCTGCAGCGGCTTACCGTCCATCACCACGGTCAATGTATCGCTGGGCGTGGCGGGCTCCACCACGATGCGCAGCTGCGGCACTCGCGGGCGAACTTTGGTGAGCTCGTCTTGAGCTTGTCGCACGGCCTGCTTGTAGGCGTCGGCGGCGCTCGCGCTAAGCGGCGTGCGCACGGTGCGCACGTACGCCTCGACCGATTCGACGAGACGTCCTAGCTTCTCGAGGGCGCGCGCTTCGCGGAGTGACAGCGTGGGAGCGGGTACGAGTGTGTACGCGCGGTGAAACAGGTCCTGTGCAGTCTTGAAGTCGCCGGAGTCGTAGGCGCCCGTGGCGCGGTGAGCGAGCTCTCGCGCGGCGTTCTTCGTCGTGTCGTCGACGTCTTCAGCGAACGCGGTCGATGACACGCTGGCCGCGATCGCGAACGCAGCGCACGCAGTCAGGCCGCGCGACGAACGGCCGCGGAAATCAGAACCCAAGGTCTTCATACGTACTGTTGCGTCTCCGATCACGTGTCCTCGGCTGGCGGTTCGTCGGGGGCTTGGGCGGAGCTACAGCAGCGCTGCTCGCGCCTTGCGTGGTCGTAACGTTGCCCGGGGTTCGCTGGTTCGATGTGGAGCGCCGGGTCGCGGTGTCCGCGGCGGGGCGCCCGCGTGGATCGAGCTCTCTGGTATGCTCCACTACGGCGGAGCGAGCGGCGACTTTAACGGGTCGCATCACGCGCTGGAGCGAAACTGCTGGCGCATTTGTGGAGCGCTGTGCGTCACTGTAGGAACGCTGCATGCTCGATAGCGTGACCGCTGCCAGTGCGGCAAAGGCCGCGGCAAGAAGCACGATCCTCGTCGCGCGAGAACGGCGCGGCAGGCCCGCGACCGCTTCCTCGGCGGGCAGGATGTCCGCGCTCTCCAGCCGCTCGATCTCGGCGTCCGCTCGCGGAGGCAATGGGGGCGCTTGTGGTCGGGAAATGCGCCGGGGTCCCGTGGGGATCTCTTCAGCCGTGAAGCCTCTGGTGTCGAGCCAGCTCGCACGCAGGGAATGACCGCAAATGTCTTCGGTGACGCCTCGCTCCACGAGCCATCCGGCCAGTGCATCACCGAGCTCGCGAATCCGTTGCCAGCGTTCGTCCTGGTCCTTGTGCAAGCCGCGCGACAGGATGTTCCAGAGTTCGCGATCCCCGGTCGACAGATCGAGGATGGACACCGGTTCACGCTCGATGATGCGCCGGAGCAACGCGTTGTAGTTGTCGTCACTGAACGGCACGACGCCGGTGACGCACTCATACAGCATGACGCAGAAGCTCCAGATGTCGGCGCGGTGATCGACGTGCTCGTCGCCGCGCGCCTGCTCGGGCGACATGTATTCCGGGCTACCGAGCAGCGCGCCGTCCTGCGTGAGGCGGCCGCTCGCGGGCTCCTGGCTGAGCTTGGCGATGCCGAAGTCGACGATCTTGGGCTGCAGGCGGCCGTCACTCTCCGCGAGAAACACGTTGTCGGGCTTCAGATCGCGGTGCACGATGCCGTGGCGATGCGCAGCGGCGAGCGCTTCCGCGATCGGCAGGAGCAGCTGAATGGTGTAGGTTGCCGGCAGGCGGCGCTGCGTTTCCAGGTGCTCGCCGAGGCTCTGACCCGTCAAGAGCTCCATCACGATGAACGGATCCCCGCGCCGGGTCCGACCGAAGTCGAAGATGCGCACGATGCTCGGGTGCTTGAGCCGTGCTGCGGTGCGCGCCTCGTTCAAGAGTCGGTCGCTGGCGCTGTCAGAGGCGATGTCCGCGCGGATCAGCTTCAGCGCGACCTGCACGTCGAGCGCGAGATTCTGCGCCACCCAGAGCGCGCCCATGCCGCCCTCGCCGAGCGGTCGCACCAGGCGATACTTGTCGGCGATGACTTCGCCGGCGATGTACCGCGACATTTCCCTGGCGGACAACAAGACTGGCGGTGCGCTGTTAGAGGCCAACGGCAGCACTCGATGATACTTCAGGACGCTGCCCGACGACGAGTGGCAACGCGCCACCGTGACAGCTTTGTACAATGGGGATACTCACTCACATTCCTGTCGCCACGCGCTCGCGAGCGCGCATCGTGTGAGTGAATAGTGGAGCTCGGGCTCAGCGCTTATCAGATATTTGCCGGCGCTTTGTGCCTGTGCAAAAGCGCCACACGCCGCGGCTGTTCAGCGAGCGCATTCCGCGCGAAGGGGGCGCGCGTGTCACACACCCATCCACATGCAGATCCAGCGCGCCGATTCACGGTCTGCCGCGTTGACACGCGGCGATGATCTTCGGACTGAGAACGTTGGCGTCCAGCCGCGCCACGCCATCGTGCTTGCGCCAAGCATTGCACGACGCGGTGGCCAGGCCGGGCGCGTCCAACGCCACGTAGGCTTCCAGTAGTTGCCGGTGGATTGCCGCGAGCTGGGTGGTCGTGAGCTCGCCGAACGCCAGGAAGCGATTGCCGCGTGTCACGGCGTCTGCATAGCGCCCACCGCGCACATCGGCGATCAATGCCGGTAGCTCGGCGTGCACGCGGCGCTGCGTTTGGCGCGTGTCCCCGGTCGCCTCACTGGCGCTGGCGCTCGCCGCTGCGCGCTTTCCCTCTGGCGCGAGATCGAGATCGCTGAGCGGAACCAGCACCACGTCGCCGCGCTCGAGCTTCTTGCCCTTGAAGCCGTTGTAGTAGTCGAGCACCCACGCCTTCTCCTTGTTGCCGAGAAACTTGAACGCGATGCTCACGATGTTGTCGGCCGAAGCCAGGATCAGCGTCAGATTGTAGGGGACGACGATTTGCGCAGCGTCGTCGGGAGGCAGCCATGGATAGCTGTCGTTCGCGCCGGAGAGGACGTCGGCGCGTCGGGCCGAGCCGAGCAGCTCGAGCGCCAGCTTCGCCCACGTGTCTCCGGGCTTGACCCGGCGGTAGGACACCGTGGGAATTTCCAGACGCATCCCCGGGACGATTGGCGAGCCGCCCTGCGCGTCCAGCGCGTTCGCAGCGACGAGCAATTTCTCGTGCTGGATCTTCCCGTAAAATTTCTCGGCGATCGACGCCAGCGTCTCGCCCGGCTGCACGACGTGGGTGAACGCCGCAGCGCGGCTCGTGACGAACGAGGTCGAGCACAGTGCGACGAGGCACGCGAGCCACCGGGAGCGCATGCTCCGCAACTAACTCATCCCGCCGAGCGGCGGAAGTCCTGGACGTCAGCCCGTTGAGCGGCGCGGTGTGCCGGGTAGCGCCCCGGCTGGGCCTCGCCGCGACGTCCCCGGCGGATACTCGTACAAAAGCCCTTCCACTGGCACGGACGCGAGCATGCGCTCGAGCTCGCGCGCGCTGCGCGGGCGCTCCGCCGCGCGCTTCGACAAACACGACATGACGAGCGCGTCGAGCTCGGGCGGAATGTGCAAATCCGGGCGCCTTTGGCGCATGTTGGGCGGCACGGCGCGCTGGTGCAGCTCGAGCAGCTCGCGGCGGTTATTGCCGCGAATCGGAATTTCTCCGGTCAACGCTTCGTACATCAACACGCCGAAAGCATAGAAATCCGTGCGTGGCTCGACCGGCGCGCCGATGCATTGCTCGGGCGACATGTACTCGGGCGTGCCCAGCGTGTAGCCGTCTTGCGTCAGTGACTCCGCTTCGGCGAACTTGCTCATCCCGAAATCGAGCACCTTGACCGTGCGATCTTCGCAGACGAACACGTTGCCCGGCTTCAAGTCGCGATGGATGACACCGAGGCGGTGCGCTGCGTCCAGCGCGCGGCATACTTGCATGAACACCGGGATCGCGAACCCCGGCGCGAGCGGCCCCGCCGATTTCAAACGCTCGGCGATGCTCGTGCCGCGCAACAGCTCCATGACGACGTAGATCGAGCCGTCCGGCATCTGATCGAGATCGAAGGTACGCACCACGTTGGGGTGCTCGATCGAGACCTGCACCTGCGCTTCGCGGCGTAGCCGCGCGATCTCGGAAGCGTCGGCGGCGGCCGCGCCGCGCAACACCTTCACGGCCACCTCCGAGCCGAGCGCGATGTGCTCGGCCGCGTACACGGCTCCGATGCCGCCCGAGCCGATCTTGCGCAGGATGCGGTATTTGCCGCCGAGCATCGCGCCGGCCATGTCGCCGGGTGCGACGCCGAGGTGACCGCGCAGCTCGAGGCCGCGCTCGAGCGCCGCGATGCGGTTCTTTTCGAACACGCGCGACGCGCGCTCTTCCGCGACGCGATTCGAGAGTGCACCGATCGCGCCGCCCAGTCCGGCGCCGAGCACGCTGGCGATTGCCGCAGCCGTCCAGCTACCGGCGGCCGCGACGGCACCGCCGCACAGGAGCGCGCCCGACGCGATCCCGAGCGGCAGACGCCTGCGCTCGGACTCCGCCCAGCGCAGCGCGTATTTGCAGTTCTTGTCGTTGTTGGCGAGACACTCGATGTCTTCGATCTGCGCGTCTCCCAGCCCCCACAGCCGCGGGATGCTCGCGAGCTCCGCGCGCCGCGCCAGACACAAGAGGCGGTCGTTCTGCTCGGACTCCGCGTCGGGGCGCGGCGTATAAATGATTTGCGCGCGGCCGCCGCTGAACACCGTAAGCTCGTACGTTCCGACGCGCGTGCTCTCGGCGGCGTTGGCAGTCAGGTAGCGATACGCATCGATTGGCTCGGAGGCGACGCGCAACATGCGCACGTACGCGCCGAGCGTCTCGGGGTGCGTCATCCATTCGCCGGGACGCGCGATGGCCTCTTCACCCAGCGCAGTCGTCAACGCGTGCAGTGCGCGCCGCGCCGCGGCCACGGAGATCCAGCCGGTCTCGTCCTCCAGGATGGACTGCGGAATGCCCACGGTGGCGAGCAGCGCGCGCGCTTGCGCTTCACCGCGTTCGTCGCGCAGGCGGAGCAAGTACGGTTTCAGCAGGGCCGCACGCAGCTCTTCCTTGCCGCCGCCCATGGGCGGTGTGCTGCGACGCTTGCGCATGCGGACCACGACAGCAGAGTCTAACTCAGGTGAGCCGGGCCCGCTCGGACGCTTGGGACTAGGACGGCGCCCCTCCTCGGCCGAGGGGAGGGGCACCGCCTTTGGGCCCTTCACTGTTGGGGCGGTCACTCGGGCACCGGGATGCAGCACCCGGTGAGGCAGAAATACCCTGCAGCGCAGGCGCCGCAGCCGTTGCCGCACTTCTGCACACCTGCCCCGCAGACCTGAGCACAGGTCCCGGTCCCGCCTGTGCCGCCCGCGCCAGCGGCGCCTGCAGCACCGGCGCTGCCGCCATCCGGGGGTTGGGGTGAGCAATCGGCGGGCAGCGTGTCCTTACCCAGGCAGAGCTCGCAGCGCTCGCACGTGTTGAGGCAGCCTTTGACGGGCGTGCACGGCCGGCACTTGTCCGGATTGCTCACGTCGGCCCTCGTGCAAGTGGCCTGGCCGTCGGTCTCCGACCCGAGCCACACGTACTTGCCGCCGCCCGCAGGTAGCTCGCAACAACCGAAGCAGTCACAGCCGTTCGGCGTCAGGGGCCCGCAGAAGTTCAAACAGGCGGCGCTCTGCCGATCATACATCCCGGGGTCCTCGCCTGAGTGCCCCGGCACGCGACCGCAAGATTCCGGCGTGCCGGGCGTGTTCGCGTCGATGTTGAAGGCGCACGTGGCGACCCCTTCCGGCGGATACTTGGGACTGACCGACAGGGGGTCGCAGCGATGGTTCCAGTTGCAATCGTCATTGCCGCCGCCGCCGTCGACGGAACCTGAGCCTGAACCAGAGTCTTGGTCGAAGTAGCAGTCCAGGATGCATGCCTGGCCGTCCCCGCCGGGGATATTGGCGTAATAGGTGTTCTCGGCGTTGTGGCAGGGACCGAGGCAATCCGGATCGTTCATGTCGGTTTTGCCGTCGCCGTCATTGTCGACGCAGTCGCCGCAGGCGCGGATGTGGCTCTGGCACATGGTGACCTGGCAGCCGCCAGCGCCGGCGCTGCCGCCCGAGGACGTGCCGCCCGAGGACGTGCCGCCCGAGGACGTGCCACCCGTGCCCGCCGTGACCCCGCCATCCGCCCCGGAGCCCGCGGATCCGCCGGAGCCGCCGCTCGCGCCCGAGCCATCGTTACCTTTGTCCGAGCCGCCGCAGCCTCCAGCAGCGACAAACCCGAACAGCACCCATCCTGCGACGGCTCCACGAACTCGCATACGATCCTCCACTCGGTCCCGCTTTGGGACCAACCGTGAGTGGTTGAACGGCCGCGCGGTTATGAACGTTAGCTTTAGGGGGCACATGTCGGATATCGGCCGCTGGGTCAGGCGGCTCACCGTCGTCCCATCGCCGAGCTGTCCGAGTGCATCGTCGAGCGAACAAGCGGCAGCAAAACGGCGCAACACGGAGCAATGTACAGTCGATCAGGGCCCCGGTTTTGTCGCCGATTCGACCTTGCGCCGGTGTGCTGAACCGGGATACCGCTCGTCGAAATCGCGGGCGCGTTTTTGCGCTTCGCTGCCTTGACCCAGACGGGCCAGCGCATCGATGGCGATCACTTCGCGTTCTTGCGCGAGAGCTCCGTTCGGGAACTGGCGGCGGTGTTCCTGCGTCAGCGCGAGTGCACGCGCCGGATTGCTCTTCAATTGCGACTGCGCTTGTCGAAGCAGCGTCGATTCATCCGCAGCACGTGGAGCGGGCGCTCGATTCGGTTGCGCGGGCACGGTACGCACCTTCGAAGACGGCTCGGGTGCTGGTGCCGGCACGGCCTCGGGTGCGCTCTGTGCGGGTGCTGGTGGCTCCGCGCGCAGAGGGGTCTGAGGCGCGCTGTGCGTCTGGCTCGTTGCACTCCGTGTTGGCGGCGACGGGTTCGTCTCCGACGCTGCCCAGTACGTCCCGCCGGCGATGGTGGCGGCGAGGACCGCGGCGCCGCCCACCTTCAGCGCAGTCGCGCCGAGGGTCGCTTGCGCTGCAGCAGCTACACCCTTGCCGGCGGCGGCAGCGGCGCCCGTCGCAGAGGACGCGGCCACGAGCGCGCTGCCCGCGAGGATCGGGCCGAGCCTCGTAGCCAGCGTGTTCAGCTGCGAGGAGCTCGGCAGGTCCTGCTTGGCGTGTGCGACGAGCTCGCGGAGCTCTAGCTCATCCGGCGTCGTGCCCAGCGGCGGCGGTGCGTCGATCGGCATCAGCGTCCCGCCTTCGCCTGCTTGAGCGCGTCCACGAGCAGCTTGCGCGCCGCGTGGAGGCGTGAATACGCCGTCTGCAGAGGACAGCCGACGATCTCGGCGATCTCCTTCATGCTGAGCTCCTCGATCTCGTACAGCACGAACACCGTTCGCTTGTCGGCGTCGAGCTGCTCGAGGACGCCCGCGAGCACGCCGCGGAGCTCCCGCCGCGCGAGCTCTTCGAACTGGGTCGCGTCCGCGTGTAGACCGGGCGGCTCGGAGACTGCGCGCTCGCGTCGCACATGCGCGCGACGCCGATAGTCGGACGCCGTCCGGATACAAATGCCGTAGAGCCACGTCTTGAGCGCCGAGCGCCGCTCGAAGCTAGGAATCTTGCGGTGCACGACCACGAAGACTTCCTGGCACACGTCCTCGACGTCCGATTCGGGGACGCCAAGGTGGCGAAGTGTGCGCCAAAGGTAGGGTGCATACGCATCGAAAATTTCTCGGACGGATGGGACCACAGCGGACACCGCTGCGCCGTCAGACGCTGGCTCCTTGGTGGCGTTCTCGGGTGATTCGCCGGTGAGTGGGGCAATTCGGCTCACGTTATCAACTAGAACCTTAGCTCCATTCCCAACTCAGCCGTTCCGACGACGGGCGCGCTGCGAAATACGCGCTCTCGCTCACCGCGCTCGTTCACGAAATAGAATTCGTCCCGAGTCACGGGGACTTCAGCGCTGGCCGCGAGGCGCCCGGCAAGCCAAGTTGTCAGTGCGAGTGAGAGGCGCGCCCTCAGGCCGAATGACGAATAAAAACGCGAGTGCTCCTGGTTTTGGTCGAAACCATATCCGGACACGTGCATCCGCCCGAGCGACTGCGCTGCACACGCCAGCACGGTAACGCGGCCGCGCTCCCCGCCGAGCGGACAGACAGCGATGTCCGCACCGGCCGCTTCGAAGTCGCTTCCGCCTCTGGAGACTTGCGCTCGTGCGTCGCGGTACACCACTCCACCGAGCTCCACCGGCCAGAACTCCGGCGGCCGCAGCAGAATGCTGGCGCGCAGGCCCAGCGCGAGGTCAGGTAGGAGCCCGGCGCTGAGCACGCCGCTCACTCCGAGCACGACGCGAAACGGCGGCTTGCGCTCGGTGCGAGCAGACGCGGCTTTTGCTCTCGGAACGATCGGCGGTGCTGGTACGCGCACGACACGCGGCGCAGGGGGTGGTGCTTGCACCGGTATCTCCGCGGGCGGCGGCAACTCGTCCTTCGGAATGTCGACCATCAGCGCGAGCACCAGGGACAAGGGCTGGTCCAGGCCCGAGCAGCGCGCGGATTCACTCTGGAGCTCGCGCGCGCCGAGCCAGTTTCCGTGTCGAGCGCGCAGCGTCAGGTTCGCGACCCAGCCCGCGGCGTCCTCGCGCCGCTTTGTCTTCACCTCGACGAGCACGTCGGCGTCCTGCTCGACGAACACCGGGCGCCCGAGCCGAGCCTCGACTTGGCGTGCGAGCTCGGCTCGCGGCGTGCAGTCGCGCTCTGCAGCGTACTCGAGCGCAACCGACGCCGGCTCTGCCTGGGCGCGAGCCGTGGCCGGCCTCAATCCCACGAGCGCCGCGAGAAACGCGCCCGTCAGCCAGACTCCGCCTGCGGCCTGCACGCGGCAGATGGTACGCCGGAGCAAGCGGCGCCGCGCGACGAAATTGGCCGCCCTCGCCGCGGCTCGCCTCTAGCGATAGACGAAGACGCCCTTCAAGTCCTCGGTGCGCGAGATGGGAACGCCGTCTTTCAAAGAGGTGGCGCGAAACTGGTAAATCATTCCGGACGAGAGGGCCGGACCAGCATAGGTGACACTAGCCGGTCTGCCGCCGCCGGGGTCGAAGTTGCCGGTCGTCGCCCAGACCGAATTGCCTAGGGCGTCGAACACCAGCACTTCGTACGAGTCTTCGCTCGAGTCGTCTTCCCACGTGAACTCGGGCGTGCCGCTCACGCTGTCGGTCGTTTCCGCGCCGGGGGACAGCACCGCCAAGGCGCCGGTGATCTTGAAGCCGGGGACGGTAACCGCCGCGCCGGCAACTTCGATGCGCTGCACGTCGGTGCCACCAATGCTGGTGTCCGGATCGCGCACGAGGTCGTCATTTTCGAACGCGCCGAGCACGACGTATTTACCGTTCGGGACAGCCGGGATCGACCAGGCGCCGGAGACGTTCGCCGCGCGGAGCCCGGGCGGGCTCTCGCCGCTCGCGGCGTTCGGCTCGAAGGTGTCCTCGACGACGAGGATCACGCTCGTGCCCATACCGCCGGCGGCGTTGACGATTTGTATCGAACCGCTCACCGCGACGTTCGCTTCGCCGAGGGCGCGAAGCACCACGCCGGCCGTCTCTTCGCCCGCGCGCACCTCGGCCGCCACGGCGCCGAGATTCAGGGCCGCCGCGTAGCCCTGCACCGTCACGTTGCCCGTCGGAACGTTGAACACCGTGTACTGGCCGTTTCGATCGGCAACGGCGGTAGCGCCGCCCGCCACGACCAGTGTGCCGCCAGGGTGGTCGGCGAGGACGCGACCCGAGATGGAACCCGCCGCGGCGCCGTCCGGCAGCGGAATCAACGCGACGTCTGTCGCCGTATTCTGCACGACAGGCGGGTCACCCACCGCGGTCGACACCTCGATCGGCAGAGCGACGCGCGGCGCGCGCGGGAACGTGGCGTAGCGCGCCGCATCGGCGCGCAGCGTGTAGAACGTCGGGGCCAGCGCGCCATTCGCATCCGTTCGAGTCACCGGCACCGTCAGCGCGTAGCTTCCGTCGGTCTCCGTCACGGCCACGCTCGACACCGCGGCGCCATTTGCGTCGCGCGCCACCACGTGCGCGTTCGCGATCGCGTCGCCGCTCAGCGCATCGACCACGCGCCCGCGCACGGTGACTGGCGCGAAACATCCGACCTCGTCCGCTGCTCCGACCACAGCTTCGCACACGAGCCCCGCATCGCAGCCGCTCTGCGCTTCGATCGAGCACGCTTCTGCTCGCGGCTCGGGCTCGTCGTCGTCACCTCCGCAGCCGAGCAAAATGAAGCAGCTCAGCGCGCACGAATGTACAGGTCGCGGCATGGATTACCCCCCTGGGCTTTTTGACGGTGGTGAGTGGCCGAGCCCGCCCTGAATTATGTGTTCACTCGTCGGGTTCGCTAGCGCCAGCGATAGATTTCACGCGTCGACGATTCGCGGGCGTATCCGCGCCGAAAATCGTGGTCGCGAGCTGACCCAGGGGAATCCCCAAACGATTGCCCACCGTGGCGAGAATGCGTCCGCGCAGTTCGGGAGCTTGTTCCGACACGACGCTGAACAGTGAGCGATCATCGGTCTGTTCCGCGAGCACATCGAGCAGCAGCAACCGCCTTTGATCGACGGGCAAGTCGGCGAGCGCGGTCACCACGAGCTTCTTGGCGTCCAGCCGCCGGTAGGCCAGATCCAATCCGCGGGGTGCCGGGTGTTTTTGCACGGGGACCTCGCGGGAAGGCCCTTCGTGATCGCTCACGGATGCAGCGCGCGTCGCGGCGCGTGCTTCGCGAGCCTCGACCTTGTTCGGTTTTGCCGCTACCGGCTCGGGCTTCGGAGGCGGCAGTGAAACGATGCGGCGTCGATCGAGACGGACCAACTTCACTTCGGGTTTGCTCTCGGCGCCGTTGGAGGAATGCTGCGTGTGGGTCGGCTGCTGCACGCGCGCGCCATTGTTCCGCACGCCCTCGAGCTCCAGCTGCGCTGCTGGCTCTGGCCGCGCGCGCGGAGGCTCCGCGGGTCGGATCAGGCGCACGTGACGGCGGTCCGGCCGCCCTGCACGCGGCTCGTCTTCCTTCTCGTCGTCCTTTTTCGCAGGCGGGGTCTTGGGAAAGATCGCTTCGCGATCCTCCGGCGAGAGTCGTTTGCGCGCGAGTGCGAAGAAAACTCCACCGGGAGTCCGACGCCGGCTCTGATCGGGCAGCATCATGCCGCCGTTGCGCTCGATGGCGTTGGCTTCGACCAGCACGGCGAGCGCGGCCTGTTCGCCGATTGCTTGAACGATTGCCGCAATCTGGCTCCTCGGGCGCTCGTCGGTCTCATTCAGAGCAGTGACAATCGTTTGAACGGTATGGTCTTTCGACATGGCAACGGTAGGGGGCTATTGCCCCCGAAATGGTGAGGGATGCCGGAGGCCACCTGGTTCCGGTAGCTCGTCTGACACGGATGGAGTGGGACGTGACTTAAGGGAAAGGCCCGAATTGCCTTCGAGAAGGGGCCGATGGCGAGACGGGGAGGGCCGATGTGAAGGGGAGCGATGTGAAGGGGAGACGGGGCGCCCGGGGGATGAGTGTATGTTGGCGAGCGCCGCAACCAGCGCAACCAGAGAGTGTATTTCAGCGTAATTTGGGCAGATTGCAAAGTGGCAAACGTGGATAGCCGCTCCTTGTGTAAGACGGGCGCGGAAGGTACGCTGATTAGATTATGGAGCAATTAGCACTTCGGCGGCTCCTTCTCGAGCTGGGTTATCGTGTGGCTGAGCGCCAGGACCAATGGTGCGAATGCCTCTTGCTCTCGGAAGGCGAGCGTTGGGCCGGAACGGGCTTGGATGCGGATGAGGCGTTGCGCGATGCAATACGGCACGCTTTTCCCTCGCGTGCGTCCCGCGCATTGCTCGAACAGGAGAGCGCGCGACGCGCTGGCTCGAACGGTGCACGCGCCGAAGCGGCGCCGCCCAGCGCGCCAGCGGATTCGAAGGTCAGCGCTGTCGGCGCGAGCGACCCCGAAGCTGCTGGCGCCGGCACGCCTGCGCACACGAGAGAGTTCGTGTCCGATGTCACTCATGCACTGCCGAACTCGGCGCACGATATTCGAGATGCGCACTTCGGCGCCAGTGTGGATCGGTCCGTCGTTTCGCGTGTGACGGCCGAGCTCGCCAATATCGACGAATGGCGCGCCGAGCAGGAGCTCCGCGACTTACGTCGCCGCATCACGGGAGAGCGGCGCGAGCTGGCGCTGACCACGCCGCGGCGCCAGCGTTTGATCCTGCTCAGCTGGATCTCGCGCGCCCGTGCCTATCAAGAGATCTTGCCGGACGAGCCTTCGGTCGACGAGGCCGTAGAGAGCATCGCGCGCATGCTGAGCGGCCTCGCGCGCGTGTTCTGGCCGGGGTCCGTGCGTGCGCTCCAGCTCTCCACACGCCCGATCGACGCTGTTCGCGAGCTGCGCTCGCTCCGCTTCGTATCCGCGGACACCTGGGCGGAGGTCGCGGCGCTGGCGGCAGAAGCCATCGAGAACGCGCGCCTCGAAGACCAGGCCGCCGGCCGCGATGCCTTTGGCTGGGCGGATGCGGCGCGCCTGGTCCCGTCGCCGACTCAACCCGAATTGATGCTCGCGGAGCTCACTCACGAAGTCGAAGACCTCGGGGGACGTCTCGGCTCCGTGCCGCCGGAAGAGGTCATCCCGGCAGCCGACCAGATGCTCGTGTGGGTGCGCAAGCTGCGCTGGTTGCGCAGCACCGTCGAAGATGCGGAGCGCTGGGGCGCAGTCGCCGGACGGCTCCGCTACTGGGTGTACAAGCACCGCCGCGAACTCGCGGCCGCCGAGCGCGAGCTCAATCCCGAGTTCTCACCCGAGCAGAACTGGGCTCAGGTGTTCGATCGCGCCACCATGCAGGCGCGCCGCGCGGCCGAAGTCGATCGCGCGGGCACCACCATGCAGCTGCGCGACCGAGAGCTCGACGAGCTGCTCGGCCACCTGCCGGCGCAGGGCCCGGTAGATCGCGCTGCGCTCCTGGAGACGCTCACGCATCTGTTGCGCTTTTCGGATACGCATCACGACCGCATCGTGGACGCGATGCGGCCGTACGCGGCCCAGATCAAGGACTTCATTGCCGACGACCTGCCGGCAGGCGACCGGCGTTTGCGACGCCGGCTCGACAAGCTCAAGCGCGCCCTCGATCCCACGGACACGTCGATTGCTCCGGACTCGGTGGAGCTGGATTCTCAGGCCAACGATTCGCAAGCGGAGGGAGACGACGAGGTCAGCGCTCACTGGTCGATCCCGTCGGGTGTGCGCGATCGAGTCGTGCCGTTCACGCGCGGCAAGCGTGCGCTGTTCATTACGAACAGGAACGACTCCGAGCTCCAAGAACGTCTGCAGACGCTGCTCGAGCTCGAGTCGCTCGATCTCGCGGAAGGCGAGGAGCGGCGCGTGGACGCAGCCGTGAAGTCGATCACGGCATCGGCCTACGACCTGGTGCTCGGTGCGACCGGCTTCATGAATCACAAGTCGGACGAACGCATCAGCCGCGCCTGCCGCAAGGCGGACATCAATTACGTTCGCGTCGACCGCGGACGGCCGCTGACCTGTCTGCTCGCGCTCGCCAAGAACTACGGCGTGGATCTCGAAAACATCGCGCAGCGCGTGGCCGGCAATCCGCGTCAGGCCGGCTGAGCGCGGGTTCTGACCACTTCTGCGCCGGTGCCGGCGCTGTCGCGTTCGCCCGCCGAGCTGCGCAGCGCTGCGGCGGCCAGGATGCAGAGCGCGGGCGTCACTACCATGTGGTAGCGGTCGTCGCCGAAGAAGATGGCGTGCGTGACCGTCGTGACCGCGAGCAGCCCGAGCAGATAGCGCCCGACCGGACCCTGGTGCGGGCGTCCGGGCAAGGGCAAGAGCGCGAACAGCGGCACGAGGACTGCTAGCCGGTAGAACGGGTGGGAGTCGTCGATGAACGCGTGGGCCGCCAGCGTTCCAATCGCGAGGAACGCGATGGCTTGCGCGGCCCAGCGCACGTTGACTCGGCCGCGAAAGCCGCCGAACGCCACGCAAGCGAGCGCGGCTACCGCGAGCAGGAGACGGTGAAAGGTCGTGAGCAGCGCGCGCGCCGCGATGCGCCGGCTCTCGGGCCACGCTGCCGGGTTCGCTTCGCGCAGATACTCGATGGCGAACGACTCGTGATCGTACGTGTGACTCAGCTTCTTCGGAATCAGCGCGAGCCAGCGCACCGGATCGGTGCGAATCACGTCGCGGCCCACCTTTGCCCAGCAGCGATCTTGCTGCACCTGTCCGGTGACGATGGGGCAACCGTGCTCGGCGCGCAAGGTGACGAAGCGTCCCGTGTCCGTCAACGCGCCGATGGCCAGGTTCCAGCCGCCGTTGGTAGAGACCAGCGCGCAACCGTCCATTCGCATGCAATTTCGAACGGTCCATGGCGCAATCACCGCGAACGTGACGAGCGCCGCCGCCGCGCTGCGGATGATCGAGCGTGACCAGGGCTTCGGCGTGATGAGCACGAGCAGCGGGAGCGCGAGCAGCGACGAGGTACGCGTGAGGCCCGCGAAGCCCAGCAGCACGCCTGCCAGGAGCATGCCGCGCCAGCGACCGCGGTGCGCAATCGCGGCCCACGCTGCCGTGAGGAGCAGCAGCGCTGCCAGTGGCTCCGTCATCACGACCGCGGTGTAGGCGATCAGGCCGGGGTGCAGCGCCGCCAGGCCCGCGGCGATGCGCGCACGAGTCTCGGACAAGTAGTAGCGCGCCAGGCGATACACCACGACGACCAGGAGCACGCCGATCAGCGCATTGACGACGGGAGCCACGACCAGTCCGGCGCCGAACAGCGCGTAGGCCAGGCCGAGCAGCCCGCTGTAGCCCACCGGATAGTGCGTCCAGGGCTTCCAGACGCGGAGGCCGCGCACGACCACGTCTTCCGAGTAGCCGAGCCCGAGCGCGATGCGCTCTGCGCCGAAGTGGTAGTAGTGCCCGTCCCACACCGGTTCGCGCGCCCATGCCACCGCGACGAACAAGCGCGGCAAGAGCGCGACCACGGCCAGCGCCAACGTGAATCCGAGCTCTCTCGTGACCACGGCCGAGTCCGCCGCCGAGGAGGCACGCGGCGTCGAAGCGGGGCGCTGAGCAAAGGCCATCACGGTGTCGTCTCGCCGCTCGAGGCCGCGCGCCAGTGGCGGAGCCGGCGCAGGTACGTCTTGGTCACCTGTGCGGGATCCAATTTCAGATACTTCGCGACTTGTTGCACGAAACCGCGCGTATAAACCAGAGCCGGCAGACTCGCGAAATCCT
Organism: Polyangiaceae bacterium; assembly: GCA_036520475.1. GTDB lineage: Bacteria > Myxococcota_A > Polyangia > Polyangiales > Polyangiaceae > DATDJP01. Next base: position 17,047 of record DATDJP010000065.1, read on the forward strand.
CCGTTTCGATGGCGCTCAGGTGGTGATTGGAAATTTTGGTGTGCTTTACGATCTCTTCCAGCTCGATACCCTGCGATTCGCGGACTTTTCGCAAGAGCTGACCGGTGAACTCGGTCTCGGAGTTCAGCTCGCGAGCGAGCTCCTGCTGGAGCATGGCGCGCTCGGCGAGCAGCGCCGCGTCCAGCATCACGTTGCGCTCGGGCTCGGGCGGCTCGTTCTCCGGGAAAGTGGACACGTCGTAGGCGCGGCGGCGTAGCGGATCGAGCAGCGTCTCGTGCGCTTCCTCGATGCGCGCCTGCTCCACCCGGAGCTGTTCCGCGTCGAGCAGGGATGTGAGCGGTAAGCTGCCGGCCTGGTAAATTTCCCGCTGGCGCTTGTAGGCCCGTCGCAGCTCTTCGTCAGATGCGCTGGGATGGCTCCACAGCACCTCGTACAGGTTGGGTTCTTCGGGCACGATCGCGCGTGGCGGCTCGCTCCGCGGCTGCTCGCGCGAGGTGGCGAGCGCCAGCACGCGCCGCGCGATGCGCTCGAGGTTTCGCGCGCTCTTGCTGGCTGGGCTATCGATGAGCACGGGCCTCCGGCGCACCACGCTCAGCCAGACGGCGTCGTCCTGCTCGATGGCCCCGACATAGTCGAAACGCACCCCGAGGTAGCGCAAGGACAGATCGCACATCGCAGGAGCGATGTCGCTGTCGGGCCGGAGGCGCGTCCCATTCAAGATGAGGCGGGGGTGCAGCCGCTGCAGCTCGGCGGCCGCGAGCTCACCGGCGCCGGGATCGTAGCGCGCGATCACGCGCACGAGCTCGAGCGGCGACGGTAGGGCGGTGAGCTCGGACTGCGCACGTTCCACGAGCCGCATGCGGAAGCGATCCTTCACGAGCGCCCGGCGCAGCTTGCGCACGAACAATGCCCGCGCGAAGCGGTAAGTGGCTTCGATGCTGGGCGGCTCGGGCGCGGTGACGCAGAGGCCGAGATCCGCTGCCAGGAACAAGTCGAGCGTCGCGGGAGCCGTGCCAGAGCCGAGATCGAGCAGCACGTAGTCCGCGTCGAGCTGCCGCAATCCGCGCGCCCAGCGCGCCTTTCGACCCGGGCGAATCGGTGAAGTCGAGCCCACGCTGTAGCGCTGGGGCATCAGGGACAAGCCCGGCACGGGCGTCGGCAGTACCGACAGGTCGTCGTCGTCGCTGTCGTCGCGCCCGGCCGACTCGATGGGCGCATCGAGACCGAGCAGCGTGTGGAGCTCGGCGCCTGCGGGGTCGGCGTCGATGAGCACGACGCTTCTGCCGAGCTGAGCCAGGTACACGCTCAAGTTCACGGCCAGGACGCTCTTTCCGACGCCACCTCGGCCGCCACCCACGGCGATCACGTGGCGGACGCCCCGCGGCGCGGGGCCACGCGCCTCTGCCCTGGGGGGAACGGCCGAATCGCTCATGTGCGTCGATCTACCTTACATTCGCGGCGGAACGTACTACCCTGCCCCGCGATGCTGAGCTTGCGCGCTGTTGCGGCCATCATCAGCCTGACTCTGGTCAACCTCGAGCTCGTGACCTGCCGATCGCCTGCGGACGGCGGTAAGGCGCCGGCCCCCACCGCGGAAGCGAGCGAAGTCGTCAGCCTTCCAGGGGTCGATACGAGCAACATGACCAGCCGAGAGAAGGCTGACTGGTCCATGTTCGTCAACGAGTTGCTTGCCCCCTGTCCGGACCAGCCCGTCAGCGTGGCGGAGTGCGTCAAGCAAAAACGTGACTGCCGGCTGTGTCTGCCGGCGGCGCAGTTCCTGTCGACCCAGGTCCGCGAAGGCAAGGCCCGCTCCCAGATCGAGGGTGCATTTCGCAAACGCTTCGCGCCCGATCAACTCAAGAAGATCGAGGCTCACGACTCGCCTGCGCTGGGACCGGCCGACGCCCCCGTGCAGATCATCGAATGGGCGGATTTCGAATGTCCGTTCTGCGGCAAGGCCGCGCCTGCCTTGAAAGAGCTCGTGAAGGTGTACCCCGGACAGGTGCGGCTCGTGTTCAAACACTATCCGCTCTCGATCCACAAGCACGCGGAGAAGGCGGCGCGCGCCGCCGTCGCTGCCGGCAAACAGAATAAGTTCTGGGACATGCACGAGCGGCTGTTCGCGGCTCACGCGGCCGGCAAGGAGCTCGATGAAGCGACCGTGAAGCGGATCGCGCAGGAGCTGCGGCTCGACATGAAGAAGTTCCAGGACGACGCCGCGAGCGAGGCGACGGCGGACGTCGTCACGCGCGACCGCAAGCAAGCCGAGACGCTCGAGCTCAGCGGCACACCGTGGATTTACATCAATGGCCGTCACTTCGATCTGCAGCAGTTCGATCTCACGCGTGATCTGAACAACTGGGTGGAGACCGAGCTCGAAGCCAAGACCGGCAAGCGTCCGACCCGCGTGCCGGTCGCCGATGCCGCTGCTGCGACGGGCGCGGCCGCTGCCGGCGGCGATGCAGCAGCCCCTGCTGCAGGAAAGAGCGCGGAGAAAGCCCGGTGAGGAACGGGGCAGGCGGCGGCGGCTGTTTTCCGACCGGCAAGCACTATCCCGGAATCGCGCATCTGCTTCGCATCGTCGCGGCAGGGCTCGCCGATGAGTGCCAGGGCGATTGCTCGCTCGCCGATCTGCCGCTGGTGGCCATCGACACGGAGACGACGGGGCGCGATCCCGCGAATGACCGTGTAGTCGAGGTCGGCTGCGTCGTCTGGCAGCGCGGGGACGTCGTGACGCGCCAGCACTGGCTGGTGAATCCCGGTCGTTCCATTCCTCAGGAGGCGTTCGACGTCCACGGCATCGGTGACGATGACGTGCGCGACAAGCCCGCTTTCTCGGAGATCGCCGGCGAGCTGGTGGAGCTTTTGAGCGGCTCGATTCCGCTCGCGTACAACGCCGAATTCGACCGCGAATTCTTGAAGGCCGAGCTTCAGCGCGCCGGCATCCTGCACGCCGCGCCCCCTCCCGCGCTTCGCAAAGGTGTGGAGTGGATCGACCCGCTGGTCTGGGTGCGCGAGCTGCAGAAGGAAGAAAAGAGCAAGGCGCTCGGCGAGGTCTGTGCGCGGCTCGGCATCGTCCTCGAACGCGCTCACCGCGCCGCTTCCGACGCAGAAGCCGCCGTGCGCGTGCTGCATGCGCTGTGCGGCGACGTCCGCGTGCCGCGCACCTACGCCGCCTTCATTCAGGAGCAGCGGCGCCTTTCACGCATCCACGACGACGAGCGCAAGATCTGGAAGCGCCCGACCGTGGCCGCGTAGTACCTCCCGTAACGTCACGGCGAAAGATCGACGTCGATGGCTGCGTCCCGGGGGGGCAGGGCAATTTCAGTCTCTTCGACGGAGCTTGCCGGCTTTGGTCCTTCGATTTTCATGCGCGCGTCGAGCAGCACCGTTTCACCGGGCACGAGCCGGATCGTGCGCCGTTCCGTGATGGCGCTCGGGTGCTCCAAACGGACGTAGTGAGTTCCCGCCGTCAGCGGGATGGCACGCGCGAACGGGGTGGTGTCGATTTTTTGGCCATCGACGATGACGTGCGCCCAGGGATCCGCCACGACGCGCAGGTATCCCGGCTGAACAGGGACGAGCGGTAGCGCGTTGCCGGTGGCACGAGCTGCCACGGCGCCGTCACTCCTGCCAGCCAGGAACTGGATCACGGCGCCACCCAGCACGATCAAGGCGGCGCACAAGAAAAGACCACGCACGGCCGGCCCGAGGCTCGCGGTGCGAACCGTTGCGATCACCTGGGCCGCGAGCTCATTCTCACTGACGGGCGCGTCCCGGAGCAAACCGGCGCGCGTCAGGCTCGCGAGCACCACCTGTCGCTGAGCGCCGGCCGCGGCGTCGCTGAACATGGACGAGAGCGCCGTGGAAAGCTCGCTCGCGGAATGATAGCGGTCGCTCGGCATCTTTTCCAGACAACGGACGATGACCCGCTCGAGCGGCGCCGGCACGTCCGAGCGCTCGCGCGTCAGCGGCGCAGGCGGATCGTGCCTGATACGCTGCGTGACGCTGCGTTCGTCCGGTGCAGCGAAGGGATTCACTCCCGCGATCATTTCGTACAGGACGATACCGAGCGAAAAGAGATCGCTGCGCGGGTCGGGGGCTTCGCCCAGGATTTGTTCGGGCGACATGTACACCGGCCCTTTGAACGGGGTGGTGCCGTCGAGCAGCTCGGGCGCCGTGGGCAGGCGTTCGTCCACGGCGACCGAGAAGCCCCCGAGCTTGATCTCGCCGCGCCGTGACACGAGGATGTTCTTCGGCTGCACTTCCCGGTGCACGATGCCGCGGTCGTGCGCGTGGTCGAGCGCCCGCGCCACCTCCAGTGCGATGGCCGTGGCGGCCGCATGAGGCAGTCGCTTGAGTTTCTGGAGCAGGTCCTCGAGCGTCCAGGCGTCGACGTATTCGAGGACGAGCCACATCCGGTCGTCCCTGCGCACGAAGTCGTACAGGTGGAGGATGTTGGGGTGGTGGAGCTCCGACAAGAGCCGGGCCTCACGCTCCAGCATGGCGGCAAAGGGCGAGCTCGGAAGAATGCTCGAGCTCAATGCCTTGATCAGTACTGGGCGCCCAAGGGGCTCCTGGATGGCGTGATAGACGTCTGCGACCGGGCCCGATTTGAGCCTTTCAATGACCTGACAGCCGTCGAAGTGCGGAGGCGCGTCCACCGCGTCCGTGTGTAACGCGGGGCTCTCTGCTTTGGAAGGAAATCGCGGTCCGAGTGCGAGGGTCTCGGAGCGTCCTCAGAGGTGACCTGACCTACTCGTCTTCGTCGTCGAGGTCGTCGTCCTCGTCCTCGTCCTCGTCCTCGTCCTCATCGAGGTCGTCGTCCTCGTCTTCATCGACGCCGTCTTCAACCGGCTCGTCGTCCTCGTCGAGAGGTTCGTCCTCGCTGTCCCAATCGTCTTCGTCTTCGTCTTCGTCTTCGTCTTCGTCGTCCAGCTCATCGTCTTGGGCGCCGGGCGCGCTCTGGACGTGCGAGCTTGCGGCTCGGTAAGACGCAGTGGAAGATGAGCCAAACTCTGAAAACTCACGAGTCGTCAGCGAGATCTCGGCGTAACACTGGGCCATTTCGGACCTCCGGGCGCGCATCAAACCGAGTCACCCAGGCGAGGTCAACTCCTTCCATGCAGAAGCCCGTTCGGCGGGCAGCTCAGTAGCTCGCGACCAAGCCCTTGCCGACTTCGTAAAGGTACAAGGCCGCGAGTCCTGCGTAGATCGAGCACACCGCCCCGAGTAGCAGCGCGCCGGATCGCGCCGGCGCGGCTGCCTCGGGCACCAAGCGTGGCAAGAGCCGGTAGTTGAGAAATAGCAGCGCCGTCGTGTAGCTCACCGTACCCAGAAAGCCGATCACTGCGGAGGTGAGGATCAACGTGCTCGGGCTCTGATAGGCCATGGTCGCGCACGTGATCGCGGTCAGAACGACGACCCACGCATAGTACGTATTCCGGTAGCTGAGCGAACGCGCGACGCGCGGCACGAACGCGCGCACCATCTCCGTGTGCGTGCGTGCCACCGCATCGACGGTGGCCAGCCACGTGTCGGCTAGGAACGCTGCGGCCACCACCAAGAAAACGGCGCGCCCGACGTCGCCCCAGGTGGCGGCGAAGAACTCGGATTGATGAGTGACCAGCGTGGTAGCGCTCGGGATCTTTCCTTGCGGAAACAAGAGAGCGTACGCGAGCAGGCACGTGGCCAAAGTGGTGACGAGGTTTCCGACGACACCGACGCCGGCATCTGCCCACAGGAAGCGCAACCAGCCGCGCCACGTCTTCTGGAGTCCGGGCTCGGCAGCTGGGACGAATCCTGCGTCTTCGATGTATTCCGCGCGGCCAGTGATCGGACTCGTCACGCGGCCCATGAATGCCGCCATGCCCGCTCGCTTTTCTCGAAGCCATGACGAGTAGAACAAAGTCCAAAAACCGCCGAGTCCCGCGAAGCTGACAGCGGTCAGCAGCTGCGTTGCGTCCTGGCTCTGCCAAACGCGATGCTCTGGCCAGGCGGGCATGAACAGGCCGGAGAAGAACGAAGGACTTGCCGCGCGCACTTGGGCGTTCAAACACGCGAGCAATAGGCCCAGCACCGTGACGCTCGCGATCACCGTCATGACTCGAGCGATCAGCACGTAGGCGGTGCGCGAGAACAAAAGCGCACCGAACGAGACGGCGACCGACGCATATCCCCAAAACAGCTTGCGCCCGCCTTCGGATAGATTCGAGGGAAAGTGCGTGAGCGCCGCCATGGCCTCTCCGCCCGCGCTGGCGAAGCCTCCGAACCACAAGAAGGACAGCGCCATCAAGAGCCACAGGCAGAGGGCGAACCCGCGATGTAAGCGCACGAACCCCTGCCAGATGCTTTCTCCGGTGAGGAGCGTGTAACGTCCGATCTCGACATTCAGAGGCCACTGCAGGAGGCAGGCTGGAATTAGCAGGCACAAAAAACCGAGGCCGTACTTGGCGATGATGTATGGCCACCAGATGAGCTCGCCCGACCCCTGCGCGAGCGCGAGCCAGATGACCCCGGGTCCGAGTGCGGCGATGAGGGCCGGCCGGGGCGGCATGGTCCGCGGGCGCAAAGCCGGAGAGGACACAGGTGGCGGCTTTTTGCCGGAGCGGCGCTGATTTTGCAAGTCGCCCCCGGCTACGGGCTGTAGCTTGTTGCAGCCTGTCTTTTCCCCCTATTACCGTTCGCCGAAGGCCACGCAATGGGCGGAGCCCCAATCTTAGTAGTAGAAGACGACGTAGACATCCGCGAGTGCTATCAAAGCCTGCTGGAAAGAGCCGGCTATCGCGTAACCATTGCCAAAAATGGCCGCGAAGCGCTCGACGAGCTCGAGCGGCAGCGGCCGTCTCTCATTCTGCTCGACCTGATGATGCCGGTCATGAGCGGGCCGGAATTTCTCGAGGTCATGCGGAGTGACTCGAAATCCGACGATATTCCCGTGCTGATCGTGTCTGCTTACGGAGAGCTCGCGGATGCGACGACGGGTGTCTCCGGGTTCTTACGCAAGCCGGTTGAGCTCGAGACGCTGCTCGCAGCGGTGAGCAAATACTGCGGACCGGCGAACTGATCCGTCGTCCGCCACGGTCAAAACGTCGCATTGGGGCAAGATGCCGCAACATGCCGCGACTTTCTGCGCACCGCTGACTGCCTGCTCAGCGCTGCCCGTGTTTGCGACTCCCGGGGATTGGCCGAAATTTGCGTGTCACTAGCGCGCGCGGTGCGCGTTGGCGCATGACGCGCTGCCCAAATTGCGACGATAACTAGGTTAATCGGCGCAGTACGTGTAGGCACGCTTCTCGCAAAGCGCCTGAATACTAGAGGCTATATGAATCATCTCCTGAACCAAGAAGCGGACGCGGGCGCTTGCCTGACGGTCGTCGAATCCGGCGCCGAACAAAGTTCCGGAACCACCTACGACGGAGTCATTGGTGCCTGCGAGCGCGCCACGGTGGTTCAGCAAAACGACGAGACGCCTGCCGAGCTCGCGTTACGTGCCACCCGCCGCGCCATGCTCCTCGTCAGGGCCGGCGAGCGGCTCGAAGCCGGTGTGATCGTGGCGAGCGATGCAATAAACGACGAAGTATTTCTGT
>DATDJP010000066.1:0-26890 GCA_036520475.1 Polyangiaceae bacterium
TGGACGCAGAAGTAGAAGCTCACGGAGTCGGTGCCGCGATCCGGCAGTTTAAAAATGACCTGGAAAATGCCCGGCATGGCCAGCTCGAACCCAGTCACCGAGTAAGTACCGTTGGCATTCGCCGTGACCACCGGCGGCGGCTGATAGTGATTGTGGTCGGGCATGAACAAGTCGGGAACCACCCGCGCACCCACGATGGCTGCCCCTGAAGCATCGAATATCCGGATGACCCAGGTGTTCGTGTACCTAGCAGGTGGATTGGGAATGGCCGACTCGATACGAACCTTGAACGTCCCTTGGGCGCTCTGCTTTTCCAGACCTGTGGCCGTCTTGCTCACGCGTGGGTCATCTACGCAGGAGACAGTTGGCGAGCACGAGTCTGGCGGCGCCGCTGCCACGATCAGGAGCGGCGCGAATGCACCGTAAACAGCGGCGAAACGCCGGGCTGACAGAAACCATTGAATTGCCATTGTTCTACTCCTCGTGAGCCGCGACGCGCTGAGCGCCCTTCATGGGATCGTGCGAGAGGCTGAGCCAACCGTGCCGTCCCCGCCATTCGCCGCAGGGGCACACGTAGACTTCGCCGCGGCGAGAGTCTTTGGATCCGCACCGAGCAACGCGGTCTTCGAAATACAAGAGACAGGAATGCCTTGACTATCCGCGAACCGTTCCGTCACGGTTGCGGCCGTCCACTCGAGCGGAGTGCCCACGTCATAAACGACGGTGTTGTCGCGAGCGCGCATATCGGTCAAGTCGCCGCTCGCGATCAGCTCTTGGAGCACGTCCTGGCCGATCGGACTCAGCCGCACGCGCATACGGACGCGATCCGGAAAGCCTGACAGAAAGAGTCTCCCGCCGAGCCCATTCGGGTAGCGCTTCATCACGTGGGATTGGTAAAAGCGTGGATCGCTGATCGAGAATGTTTGCTGCGCAGGCAGCTGCAGGCTCTCGTAGCAAGTGCCCGCCCAGAAATCGTGCACCTCGTCGCCCTGATCGTCGAACAACCGGTCGCGCATCAGCCAGAGATCGGGATCGGTCGCGAGCAGGTCGGTCACAGGTTGACGGTCATTCTGCAGCACACCGCTCGAGTAGATGCGCTGTGCTCCTGAGAAAGCCTCTATCTCGACCCAGACCCTGCGATCCTGTGATGCGCCGCTCGGGAACGCGTGCCCATTGTTGCTGTTATCGAGCACCACGAAGACGTGGGCTTGACCCGGGAAGCCGTGCACGCACAGCGCGCTCCGTAGCGTGGCATTCAGAAACCTCTGATTGGCTGCTATGAGCCGCTGTGTCGCCGCTTCGTCCGGGAAGGGCGTCACCGCGTTGTCCACTGCGGGGAAGAGGTGGCTGTGATTGCGACGCAACGGCGCACCGGGAACGTTGGCGACTGGCTCGAGCTCGACGCTCTGATCCATGTGACACTGGCCGCAGGTGATGCCGACGTTCGGCTGCGAAAACACCGACTCCTTCCATTCGGCAAACGTGCGTTCGATGTGCGTGCCGTGCCCGTTCACGATGTCGTGACACGTGCCACATAGCGTGGCCGATGCGAGCCGGTCGCGGTGATGAAGCTCTGAGTAGCCGGCGTAGTGGGCGCTGCTCACGTACGGATCGTTGAACGGACCGCGCATCACGTCGTCGTTCGCGAGTGTGAGCGGATTGTTCGACTGGTGCCCCTGCTCGACGCCATTCACGGTGTGGCAGAAGAAACAAGTCACGCCTTTGAGCTTCTGGGGTACGTCCGCCAGGTTCAGGCCGTCCGTGGTCGCGCCCGTTCGCACCGCCATGGGCGCGTGGCACTTCACGCAGAAATCGCCGAGCTCACCGTTCGTCTCACGCTGACCGCGTTTGTTCATGGCGAGGAACACGGGGTCGTCAGCCGCGTAAGCATGCATGCTGCCGGCCCACTCTTCGTAGTGCTTCGGGTGGCAATCCTTGCACGCGTCGGGATCCATCAGCTGCTCGCGGGTCAAGCGCGTGCTTCCGCCAGCGTCCGGCGTCCCCGCATCCGGTGTTCCCGCGTCAACTGGCGGGTTGGTGGGCTTGCAGTCTCCCGACGGCAGCATCCCGCCCGCACAGGCGCACGCTGCCAAACCGAGAAGATGGATCCACCAAACTGACTTCATCGTTTCACCGAGCGGACACTCCCGTGCCGCTGTTACTTCGACGCCTTCGGCGACGCCTCCACGCCAGCATCAGACCGCCGACAACACCGAGTAGGCCCGGCGCGGCGAATCCCGCGTTTCGCATGGAACAACCAGCGATGGTCGCCGTCGCCGCTGATGAACCGCAGCCTTGTGATGGCCCGCTCGACGGGCATGTGGCGCCCACGTCCCCCCCGCCATACGTCGGTCCGCTAGGCCATCGACAGGAAGTCTGCGTGGATGCAGCTCCGCAACACGTCTCATTGGCGCTGATCAGATAACTGATCGACAGAGAGGGAATGCTCGCGTTGTTCCACGCCCCGGGGCACGTATTCTGCACCGGCGATCCCGATGGACAACTCAGCGGACACACATCGTCCTCTCGTCGGAGCAGCGCTTTGAACGTGCGTGCCCCATCCGTGGACCGCGCAAGCGTGAACGGGTCCTCGGGCTGCTGACCGCACGCGTAGATGCCACTGCTCGCCCACCTCAAGCAGCGGTTCTTCACATCGCTAATCTTCGTGAACTGGACGTTCGGAGATGCTGGCGTCGGAGCCGGCCCCGAATAAATGCCGAACTGGCCACCCAACACGATGGTTCGGCCGTCTGGCGAAAGCGCAAAGCCGAGCATGCCCGGAAACTCACCGAAGCAAGCGGAGTCCGTAGAGAACACGTCGTGCCACGTGGCACCGCCGTCGTGAGTCACGCGCAAGGTGGTCGGGGAAGCGCCGTCGGCCTTCGGATCGTTACGATGGGCGACTCGTAAATAGACGCGGTCCGCGTTGGTCGGATCGATCCCCGATATGAACGCGCTTGCGTCATTCAGACCCGCAGGACCATTGCCCGGTAGCTGAAGGTCAAAGGTTGTCCACGTCACGCCGCCGTCGTTCGAGCGCAAGAACTGACCCACTCGCTCGCTCAAACCGCTGTCACCCGTCGGTCGATAGTACGATCCCGTAACGTAGATGCGGCTAGTATTCGAGGGCGCCACCTCGACCGTATGCATGAACGCCCGGGGGTCTCCCTGTACGTTCTTCGGCAGCCAAGTTCGCGCGTTGTCGCGTGTCGTCCAGATGACATTGACGTATCCGAATTCGCTCCAGTTCGACGTCAACAGCAGCGCGCCGGCTGGATCGTTGGGAATCCAGGTGGAGTCGACGACGAGCTTATCCGAGAGAGCAAATGGCGGCGGCGCCCAGTTACAGAAGTCTCCACTGGTTCTCGCCCCGCCGAACGTTACGGAAATTACGGCGGTGCCGTCACCCATCAAGGCGATCGGCGGATCGTAAGCGAGGTTGTCCGGGTTCCCCGTTCCGCGTTCGCAGATCCAATCCCAATTCTCTCCCCCGTCCCGCGTTTGAAGGAAACCGAACGTCGTGCGCAGAAGCATGTGATTCGGATCGGCGCGATTGAAGACGATGTCATTGGCAGCCGGGGGATACCGCCCATTCGCCGACGCGGCGCCGCTCTCTGCCATCAGCGCCAATGCCAGCAGCCCACCCAATCCGTAACGCGTGTTGCTCATGGCAGTGTGGGGCAATCTAGACGTAGCGCGCACTTGTCGCCACCTCAGCCTTGCTGAGACGCTGACGAGACTGTCGGCTTGGCCGAGCCAGTCCGTACCGGTCAGTTACCGGTGCAAGCGGACGGGATAGTTTCGCGCGGGGCGCAATCCTGGCGCCAGGAGTGGGTCACTTCGAACCGGTGGGTTCGCGGGCGATTTCGGCGAGGAGCTCTTCGACGCGGCGGGTGGCGTCGTGGCCGGCGTCGTACTCGAAGCGCAGCTCGGGGACGCGGCGCAGGCCGAGGCGAGGGGCGAGCGAGGAGCGGAGGCGGCGGCCAGCGCGTTGCAAGGTGGAAACAGCGGCCTCGCGCTGCTTCGGGTCGTCGTCGCCGACCATCAAGCGCACGGAGATGCGGGCAAAGGAGAGATCGGGGGGCACGTCTACGTTCGTGACGACCAGCGAGCTCAGGCGCGGATCGGCCAGCTCGCGGCTGAGCGCGTTCGTGAGGTGCAGGCGCAGTTGTTCTGCCACCCGGCGCGGGCGGCGAGCGTCGCTCATGACTTATGCTCGTCGAAGTCGGTGTCCACGTCTTCCGTCCATTCGATTTGACTGTCCATGCCGGGGTCGAGCACGTCCTCGATGCCGCCGCGGAGTCCCTTGCCGGCGCCGCCGAAAGAAACAATCTCGGTGGCCGCATCGGCGAGCAGCGCGCCGCTCAGAGATGCGGCCATACTCTTGACGTGGGAGAGCACCTCGGTGCAGCGGCCGGACTGCGCCGCGACCACCGCTACGCCGAGGGTCGCGACCTGGTAGAGCTCCAGATCCCCGATTTCCGCGACGGACACGGGCAGGCGCGCGCGCACGCGGTCCTTGAAGCTCTTCACCACGCGCCGGCGGTCCTTGAGCGAACGGGATCCGGGGATTTGGAGCACGAAGCGTGCGACTCCGACGAACATCTCAACTCACCTGTCAGACGGGCAGCCTGTACCTCACTGAGGGGATAATGGCATCCGCCGTGTTGGGAGCGCGTCACATCGACGGGCCGAGTATGCCGGCATCGAAAATGCGGGTTGCTCGCTAGCAGAATTCATGGCACTTGCCCGGCGCCTCTTGGGCTCGTTCCGCACTTTGGGTTCGAGCCAGCTGGAGCCTTCCCCGGGCTCTGGTTTGGGAGCCTGGCTGGCATCCCGGCGCTTCTTGCGCCGTGGGAATGACTTGGCTAAGCTTCCGGCCGACAATTTGGGAGAGTCCCCAACGGACCCCCGCTCGAGGGTCCGTTTTTTTTTACCCTGCATTCATGTACGTCGCACACACCCGGCTCCCTGGCCTCGACGAGGACCGCCTCCTTGCGGTCGTCGTGCCGGTGTTGCGCGCGCACGGGGTGGAAGGGGTCGAGCTCATCTGGCGTACCGATCGCGGCGGCTGGATCCTGCAGCTGACCGTGGAACGCCCGGATACGCGCATCCCGGGTGAAGGCGTGACCATCGACTTGTGCTCGGAGATTTCTCGGGATCTGTCAGCCGCGCTCGACGTGGCCGAGGTGATTACCGCCCGTTACCATCTGGAGGTCGGCTCGCCGGGCCTGGAACGGGCCCTGTACGGCGAGCGGGATTACCGGCGCTTTGCCGGACAGCTCGCCAAGTTCAAGCTCAAGCAGCCGCTGGACGGCCAGCGCGTCGCCCGCGGCACGCTGCAAGGCATGGACGATCAGGGGACCGTGGTCCTGGAGACCGAACGCGGCCTCGTGAACCTCGACCCAGCGAACATCGAGTCGGCACAGCTCGTGTTCGACTGGCGCGGCACGGATCGCAGTCGCGCCAAATATTCGCCCAAACGCGGCGGCGCGCCCAAGCGCGGCGCCCGGGGAACACAGCGTTAACGCCCTGAAAAGGTCGACCGAGCAACGTTCATCAAGAAAGACCATTTGAGGTAGGCAATGGCAACGCAAGGTGCAGGCTTGGACATCGACCTCGGTTCGATCGTCGAGCAGGTGGCCCAAGAGAAGGGCATCGACAAGAAAATCCTCATCGAAACGATGGAGGCGGCCATCCTCAAGGCCGCTCAGGCAGCGTTCGGCCCTACCCGCGAGCTCGAAGCGCGTTTCAACGAGGACTCGGGCAACATCGATCTCTTCCAGTACATGACCGTGGTCGAGGACGTGGCGGAGCCGGATCGGCAAATCTCCATCACCGCCGCGCAGAAGCACGGGCTCGAAGCGGAGATCGGCGAGGAGCTCGGCTTTCAGGTGTTCTGGCATCCGCGCGACGCTGAGCGCGCCCGCCAGCAGGATCGCGAGTTCGGCGCCGTGCTCGACATGAAGCAGGCGCGCAGCGCGTTCGGCCGCATCGCGGCCCAGACGGCCAAGCAGGTGCTGCTGCAGCGCGTGCGCGATGCCGAGCGCGACATCATTTACAACGAGTACAAGGATCGCCAGGGGCAGCTGATCCGCGGGATCATTCGCCGCTTCGAGAAGGGCCACAACATCATCGTGGATCTCGGGCGCACCGAGGGCATCCTGCCGGCGCGCGAGCAGACGCCGCGCGAGACGTATCGCCCGGGCGATCGCATCGTCGCGTTCGTCAAGGACATCGATCGCGAAGCGCGCGGACCGATGATCATCTTGAGCCGCAGCGCTCCGCAGCTCGTGGACAAGCTGTTCGAGGCCGAGGTGCCGGAGATCTACGAAGGCATCGTCAAGATCGTGAGCGTGGCGCGTGAGCCCGGCTCGCGCAGCAAGATCGCCGTGACCACGCGCGACTCGGACGTCGATCCGGTAGGCGCGTGCGTGGGCATCAAGGGCTCGCGCGTGCAAGCGGTGGTGCAGGAGCTCCGCGGCGAGAAGATCGACATCGTGCCGTACGACCGCGACCCGGCGCGCTACATCATCAACGCCATTCAGCCGGCGGAGGTGAACAAGGTGATCGTCGACGAGGCCGACCACCGCATGGAGCTCGTCGTCCCCGACGAGAAGCTCTCGCTCGCCATCGGTCGCAAGGGCCAGAACGTGCGGCTCGCCTCCCAGCTCACGGGCTGGAAGCTCGACATCATCAGCGAGAGCAAGTTCAAGCAGATGGAAGAGGAGAGCCTGGGCGCGCTCCGCGAGATCGACGGCGTGAGCGAGGACCTGGCGAAAGCCATGTACCGCCTCGGCTTCCGGGCGCTCGAGGAAATCGCCGAAGCGGGCGCCGAGGAGCTCGTCGCCATCGACGGTGTGGGCAGCCCCGAGCGCGCACAGCAGCTCAAGGGTCAAGCCGAAAGCACCATGGAGCGCTTGCGGCACGAACGCATCCAGCAGGCGTCGTCGCGCACCGAGCCGCTCACCGAGCGCGACAAGCTGCGCTTCGTGCGCGGCGTGGGCTTGCGGACGGTGCAACTACTCGAGGAAGCCGGCTATCGCACGGTGCAGGACCTGGCGCGCGAGGACGCGGACCGGCTCGCCATCAAGACGGGCCTCGGCATCAAGAAGGCGCGCCAGGTGCAGCAGGGCGCCAACTACTTCCTCGAGAACGAAGCGAGCGCCATCGAAGCGGCGCGCTCGCAGCTGCCCGCGCCGGCGCCAGAGAACACGGCCTTTGCGGCCGCGGAGATTTCCAAAGAGTGACCCCAAGCACACGTCCCGAACCGCCGTCGGAAAAGACGGCTCCGAGCGCGCGGCGCCCGCGCACGCGGACGTGTGTCGGCTGCCAGGCGGAGGAGCCGAGCGGGGTGATGATCCGGGTCGTGCTCGGCCCGGCCGGTGAGCTCGCGGTGGACCTGGCCGGCAAGCAGTTCGGGCGCGGCGCCTGGCTGCACCCTCGCCTGGCTTGCGTGATGCAAGCGGCTCCGCGCGGCCTGGCTCGGAGCTTCAAGCAACCGGTCACGCTCACCGCACAGGCGCTCGTGCTGCTGCTCCGGACCGCCGCGGAAGCGCGCGCAACGGCGCTGGTCTCTTCTGCCAGTCGCGCGCGGCTTTTGGCGCTGGGCTCGACTGCCGTGAAAGAGGCGCTAAATAGCGGTGCCGCCCGGCTCGTGGTGGTCTCCACGGACGCGCGCGCGGCGGCTTCTACGCCGTGGATCGAGCAGACCGTCGCCGAGGGTCAGGCCGTGGCCTTCGGCACGAAAGAGTTGTTGGGCGCCGCGACGGGACGCGGCGAAGTGGCTGTGCTTGCGGTTCTGGACGGCGGCATTGCTGCGGCGCTTGCAGCAGCGATTGAAATCGCGCAGATGCCGCTACCGGCAGCAGGACGAGGAACGAGTCGGGTGACGGAGGTTGGATGACGAAGCTGCGTGTCTATGAAGTGGCTCGCGATCTGGGGCTGGATAACAAAGCACTCGTCGCATTGCTGCAATCGGTCGGTGTGTCGGACGTCCGCAATCACATGAGCGCGGTCGCTCCAGAGGCGATCGAGCGCGTAAAACGCCAGCTCGAGAAGCAGCAGGCGCACAAAGTCGTGGAAGAGCGGATCCGGCCAACCGTGGTGAAGCGGCGTGCTGTGCAGCGCCCCGGCGCCGCCGAAGCGCAGTCCTCCCCCGTCCACGCCAAGCCCGCCCCGGTCGCGCCCGGAGCGCGCGAACCCGCCGCAGCGAGGTCCGCACCCCAGGCGGCTGCTCCTTCTGCGCCGCGCGCGGCGCCCCCGCCGGAAAGGCCGCCGAGCGTCGTCGATTTGCCCAGGCCGGCGCCCCCGCAGCCGCGCCCCGCTTCCGCCCCCGTTGCGAGCGCTGCGCCGCTTCCTCCTCCGCCGTCGCCAGAGCCTGTGGCGAAAGCCGTCACGTTGCCTGTGCCCACGCCCGCCGTCGCGGCCGCGCCGGCTCCCGCCGCCGCCCCGAGCAGCAATGGCGCTGCGGCCGCTCCATCGACATCGACTGACACCGACGGCACGAGCGCGTCGGGCCGCACCGCGGTGGCCACGCCGGCCGCGCCTGCAGCATCGCCCCAACCCATCGCCACCCCCGCGCCCGTCGCCGCAGCCCCATCCCCATCCATGCCAGAACCTGCTCCCGCCCCTCGCCCGCCCGCGCCGAGTGCGCAGCAAGCCGCACCCGCGCGCAGCGCGCCGTCCCCAGCAGCTCCGGCCCAGGCCGCTGCCGGTCCCGCCGCTGCGGTGCAAACTCCCGAGCCAGCGCGCCGACCTTCGAGTCCGCCCAAGACCGGCATCGATGTCTGGGAAGGCCGTCCCGGCGTGCCGATGCCCCAGGCCCCGCGCGGAGCACCGACGCCACGCCGCGTGCAGTACGACGCGAAGGCCGGTGGCGGTCTCGCAAGCCGCGGCCCGCGCGGCCCCATGATGGGCGGCCGTCCCGGCGGCGGACCCGGCGGACCCGGCGGTCAGCGCGGCATGCGCCATCGCGGCATCGGCTCACTGGCGCGCGCCAAGGGCACGGGCCAGCCAGTGACGCAGGAGCGCTCGGCGCACAAGAAGGTCGTGCGCATCGAAGAGTCGATCGGCCTGCAAGGCCTCGCCGGCAAGATCGGCGCCAAGGCCACGGAGGTGCTGATGAAGCTCATCCGCCTTGGCATGACCGGCGTGAACATCAACAGCACGCTCGACGCCGAGACCGCGAAGATCGTCGCCAACGAGTTCGGCTGGGAGGTCGAGGACGTCGCCGTCAGCGAAGAGGCAGCGCTCGTCGCAGCCCAGGGTATCGAAGACGAGCCCGAGGAGCTGGGCAAGCTGCACCGGCCCGCGGTGGTCACGGTGATGGGTCACGTCGATCACGGCAAGACGAGCCTCCTCGACCGCATCCGCAAAGCGAACGTGGTGGCCGGCGAGGCCGGCGGCATTACCCAGCACATTGGCGCCTACTCCGTGGACACGCCGCGCGGCCCGATCACCTTCCTGGATACGCCCGGCCACGAAGCGTTCACCGCCATGCGCGCGCGCGGGGCGCAGACGACCGACATCGTGATCCTGGTCGTCTCTGCAGACGACGGCGTGATGCCGCAGACCCGAGAAGCCATCAACCACGCCAAGGCGGCGAAGGTGCCAATCGTGGTGGCGATCAACAAGATCGACAAACCCGATGCGCAACCCGAGCGCGTGCGCCGCGAGCTCAGCGAAGTCGGCCTGGTGCCGGAAGACTGGGGTGGCGATACCTTGTTCACCGAGGTCAGCGCAACCACGGGGCAAGGCGTGGACGATTTGCTCGAGCAGGTTGCCCTGCAAGCCGAGGTGCTCGAGCTGCGCGCCAATCCCAACAAGCCGGCGAGCGGCGTGGTCGTGGAGGCCGAGCTCGACCGCGGCAAGGGTCCCGTGGCCACCGTGCTGGTGACCGAGGGCACCTTGAACCGTGGCGACGTGATCCTGGCAGGTGGCGTCTACGGCAAGGTCCGCGCGATGACCGACTCGGTCGGCCGATTACTCAACGTCGCGGGCCCCTCCACACCGGTGTTGATCATTGGTCTGAGCGACGTGCCGAACGCCGGTGACCCGGTGCACGTCGTCAAGGACATGAAACTGGCCGAGCAGATCGCGAGCTCGCGCAAGATCAAAGAGCGCCGCAGCTTGATGCCCAGCACGGGCGGCCCGCGCATGACGCTCGAAGATCTCGCCGAGCGCATGAAGGAAGCCGATCAGCTCGAGCTGAAGCTGATCATCAAGGCGGACGTGCAGGGCTCGGTCGAAGCCGTCTCGGACGCGCTCACTCGTCTCTCGACGGACAAGGTGCGTGTCACCGTGGTGCACTCGGGCGCGGGCGCCATCACGGAAGGTGACGTCAATCTGGCGGTCGCCGCTGGTGCGATCATCATCGGCTTCAACGTGCGCCCCGCGGGCAAGGCGGCCGCACTGGCGCAAAAAGAGAGCGTCCAGATCCGCCAGTACGCCATCATTTACAACGTGGTGGATGAGGTCAAAGCGGCCATGGAAGGCCTGCTCGCGCCGACCCTCGTCGAAAAGACCATCGGCAAAGCCGAGATCCGCCAGCTGTTCAAGATCACCAAGGCCGGCATGGTCGCGGGCTGCATGGTGACCGAAGGTCTGGTGCGCCGCTCGGCGCAGGTCCGCCTGACACGCCCCGAAGAGGGCTTGGTCTGGACGGGCAAGCTGAGCAGCTTGAAGCGCTTCAAGGACGACGTGCGCGAGGTCAAGGAAGGCTTCGACTGCGGTATGGCGCTCGACGGCTACAACGACCTCAAGCTCGGTGACATCATCGAGTGCTTCGAGATCGAAGAAGTGAAACAGACGCTCTGAGCGTCCGGGTCACTGTCGCGTGTCGGTGTGGATTCGCCCGCTGATCTGGGTCGGCGAGCCGCTCTATCATCCCGACTCGCCTTGCGAGTGAGACTCCGCCTATTTACCGAACGAGCGCACGACCTGGACCAAGCCGTCCAGGACCTGCGGTTTTGATTGCAAATCCGGGCTCGCCGGCATGTTCGGGCTCTTACCGACTGCGGCTCCGCCCATCAGGATCGTATTGCGGATCTGCTCGTCCGTGACGCTCTTCTGCCACACTTTGTCGGTGTAGTTGCGCGGTTTGGGGTTGAGCGCGGCGGAGCCTGGCCCGTCGCCCTTGCCGGCCATGCCGTGGCAGACCGAGCACCGCGTCTTGAACATCTTCTGCGCCTCGCCGAGGTTTGGGCCGGCCGCGACAGGCGCCTCGGCAGGCGCTGCCGGTGCCGCCGGTGCCGAAGGCGCTGCCGTTCGTTCAGGCGCCGGCTCCTTCTTCGAGCACCCAGACGCGGCCAGCGCCAGAGCCAGAGCCAACGACGAGCTCACTACGACGAACCGGACGTTCATGACTGCGACTTCCCTTCCACTCAGCGAATTGCTCATGCAATCAAATCCATGCGGCTCAAGCGGTAACGGCTCAGCGTGAGCGCTCCTGCCCCCACGAGCAGCGGCCAGCCGATTCCCAGCAGCGTGGTCAGCATAGGCCCCAGCGTGTTCGCGAGCCAAAAACCAACAGGCCCGAACACACTGAGCTCCGGGTCGACACCGGCGAGGATGCCGAGCCGCGCGGCCTCCATCGGGTTGAGCGCGGCCAGCGCGAAGACTACCGCCGGCTCGAGCCGGAACGCCAGCAGCACGCCGATCAGCGCGAAGTCGTGAAGCGCGCTGCCAACGAGCCAGAGCAGCAGCGCGTAAACCGTGGCCCGTTCGGGGTTCGGCGCGTACACGGAGACAGCGAATCCCAGCCCGACGTAAGCGAACGCCAGCGCGCCCGTAACGCCGGCAGCACGCAGGACCAGGAGCTCGAGCCCGATTTCTCCGGTCAGGCGTCCCACGAGCACGGCAGCGGCGAGCAAGACGAGCAGCGGAGCCAGCACGATGGCCGTGCGCGACGCCACGACGGCGGTAAACCACTGCGCGCGCCGGCACGGCTGCGTCAGAAAGAGCTCGAAGTGCCCGCTCCGGCGCGCTGCGACCACGGTCTGCGACGTGGCTATCAGAGCCACCAGCGGCAGCACCAGGACGATCGCGCTCGACAGGTTCAGCACCACGCGCGACAAGCCCGTGAAGCCGAGCACCGAGCTTTCGCGCAGCCCGAGCCAGATGAACAGCCCGAACACCGCGGCGTAGGTGACGGCGCTGGCCGCTACCCAGCGCGAACGCAGCGCGTCCGCGATATCCAGCCGAAAAAAAGCTCTCTCTGCGGCATGTGCCGAGGCACTCATGGCGACGCTCCCGCGCGTTCGGCGATTCGCCGTTTGACGTCTTCCAGGCTCAGCGTGCCCACAGGGCTCGACGCGTAGCCGTAGTCCATGGGCGTGCGCGCGCCCGCGGCGTAGCGGGCCTGACGCGCGTCGATCCACGACCCCTGCTCGCTCCGCACCCAGGCGTGTGCGGGCTTTCCGCCCTGCGCTCGCTCGTGCTCCAGCATGCACCCGAGATCGTCGAAAAATAGTCGTTCGCCGCGGTCCGTAATGACCTGCGCGGCGTGCCGCGGCTCGCTGAGCACCATCTTGCAGTGATCGCAGGGCTGTTTGCCCCACACCGCGTCCTCGGGCGTCTTCTGTTTCTGGCATCCCGCGCCGGACAGCGCCAGCAGCGCGGCGCACGCGAGCAGGCCGCGCCGTGTCATGACGCGACCTGTAGGGGGCTCGGCTCTGCGATGGACCGGCAGCTGACGAGCGATCGTTCGCTCGAGCTCGGCGTCAGCTCGGAGCGGAACACCCGCCCATCGCGCAGCTCGACCGTGCGCGCGACGAGATCCGAAAGCTCCTCGGCGCGGTGGGAGCACAAAATCACGGTGCGCTCGGCCGGCAACCGTTCGAGCACGCTGGCGAACGCGGCGCGCGCGCTGGCATCGAGACTGGCAGTCGGCTCGTCACACAGGAGCACGCGGGTCTCCGCGGCCAGCGCCAGCGCCGCCAGGACCTTCTGCTTCATTCCGCCCGACAGATCGCGAAAGCGGCTGCCGGCGTGCTCCTCGAGGTCCAGGCCGAGCTCGGCGGCGTAGCGCTGCACGCGCGCGGGATCGTAGTTTCGCAAGCAGGCGACCGCACGCACGACCTCGCGCACGGGCGCGTCGAGCGGCGGCGCGATCTGCGGAATGTAAGCGACGTCCCGCAGCGCGCGCTCCGGACTGACCGCGACGTCGTGGCCGCCGACCGTGATGCGCCCGCTCACGCGCACCAGACCGAGCAGAGCGCGCAGCAGCGTGGTCTTGCCCGATCCGTTCGCGCCGACCAATGCCACCCGCTGCCCCTCCTCGATGCTGAGCGAGACGTCCGATAGCGCGGGAATCTTACCGAAGAACTTGGATACGTGAGTGATCTCGATCATGAACGACTCCGATGAGAACGCATCGCGGGCGCAGGGTCCACGAGGATCAGCTGACTCGTCAGCACGGGCACCGCGTGCGAGATCCAATCGACGAGCCGTAGGGCAGCCGTGCCTTCGAAGAACTTCAAGGTCGGATGCCGCTCTTGCATGTCGCTCGAGAGCTGCTTCAACTGAAACGCCACGTCTCCCACGCCGTCCGCGTTCAAATCGTACCCGGCGTAGTCCGACCAGTGATTGCCGGAAAACTCGAGACCGAGCGCGTCGCCTCCGCCTTCGACTTCGGCCAGGCTGACGTTTTGCGTGAAGTCGTTGCCCGTGAAGCGCGCGCCGCGCTCCGCCCCGTGAATGCGCAGCGCCAGCTGATTGAGCGCCAGCACGTTGTCCGCGAATACCACCGGAAAGCGCGGCGAAACGGGGGTGCGGTCGAGATAGGTGCCAACCGTATTCGCGACCAGCCAGTTGCGGCGCACTTGCACGCCGTCACTATCCTTGAACCCGACCCCCATGCCCGCAGCGCCGCGCGCGCCGGCCAGCACGTTGTCTTCGAGGCGCATGCGCGCGCTGTACATGACGAAGATGCCGACGACGTTGTCCGTGATGCGGCTATTTCGCACGACGGAATCGTGCGCGTACATGAAGTGCGTCCCGTAGCGGCTGCCCGTGACGACGTTGCCGTCGAGCAGCACGCGCCGCGAGTACCACACCACCACGTCGCGTGAGCTCTCGACCCGACAGCCTTGCACGCGCGAATCGTGCGCCTCCCATAACTTGATGGCGTCGCCGCGAAACTCGTCGGCCGCGCCGTCGCCGATCACGTGACTGTCCTCGATCAGGCAGTGTTTGCAAGGGCCGGCGGAGATTCCGTAGAGCGCATCCCGCACGCGCACGTGCCGGATCTGCACGCGATCGGCCGTCGCCTTCACGGCCGCATCCTCGCTCGTGTGATTGCGTCCGGAGTGCTGGACGGTGAGATTTTCGATAACGGTGTCGGGCGCCGAGAGGGTGAGCACGGTGCCCTGGCCACCACCGTCGATCACCGCCCCCTGCTCGCCTCGCAGGGTGACGCTACGCTGAACCAGTAGCGGTCCCCGATAGCGCCCCCGAGCCAGCCAGATCTCGCGCGGGCCGTGCCGGTCCGCCAGCGCGCGGCGCAGGGCGGCGTCGTCGCGCACCACGGTCGCGCCCTTCGGCACCGCGATCGGGCGCGGGCCAACGTCCGCAGGCGCCGCATCGGCGAGCGTCGTGACCAGCGATGAGGCGAGCACGCACAGCAGCGCCGCGGGACGCAAGCTGTCGGTCGGCGCGGGACGCTTCTTGTCGGGACCGATGAACGCACGCGGACACACCCGGCTGCATTGATCGCGCAGCCGGCAGCCCCGGCACACGCTGGCCCGAAGCCAGGTGGCCACGGTCAGCAGCGCGACGCCCACTACGGCGAGCCAGAAGCCGAGCGCGGGATGGGCGAACGTCATGAACTGCCCGATGGTGCCGTTGCCGAACATCTCCGGCGTGAACGGCGGGATGTGCAGCGGCGCGCGCGGATCGAGATCGTGGCCGAAGCGGTGCAGCCAGTAGTAGCTGTCGGCCACGAACCCGAGCGGGAACAGCGCGCCCGCGACGAACAGCCACTTTCCATGGCGCCTGCCCGCGAGCAGAACCAGCAGCAGCACCACAGCCGCCAGCGCGCCGATACCGTACGCTGCGAGCGCACGCTCGGCGGTCGCCGCCTGGTCGAGGCTCGCCATGCCGATGTAGTGGTTCAGCATGTTGA
Organism: Polyangiaceae bacterium; assembly: GCA_036520475.1. Classification (GTDB taxonomy): domain Bacteria; phylum Myxococcota_A; class Polyangia; order Polyangiales; family Polyangiaceae; genus DATDJP01. The sequence goes on from DATDJP010000066.1 coordinate 15,125, forward strand.
CCTCGCGTACGTCTCCGCTGACTCCAGTCAGCGACACCGTGAGGTGCAAACCATGCGGATACTGCGGCGCGTACAGCAAGAACTCCCACCACGGCTGGAAGTACGCCGCCGCGAACGCGAGCGCGCCCGTGACCGCCATCAGCACGACCGCCCAGCGGCGTAAGGTGGCGCCGCGGGTCTCGTGCGACGGGGCGATCACGGGAAGCCGCCGCGGCTCCTGCACGTCTGTCTTCGGGAGCGCGTTCATGTCCGGGTCATTTCGGCTTGACGAGCAAGTAGCCCGCCATCTCGAGGTGCAGCGCCGAGCAGAACTCCGTGCAGTAGAAGGGATAGACGCCGGGCACGTCCGCGACGAACGTCACGTTCTCATGTTTGCCGGGCTCGAGGCTCAGGTTCAGGTTGTGCATGTTCAGCGTGAATCCGTGCGTCTGATCCTCCGCCTGCTCCAGGTTCGTGACGTGGATGTGCACCGTGTCGCCCTGGTTGACCTCGATGCGATCGGGCACGAAGTGACTGCGAATCGCCGTCATGTAGACGTTGACCGTCGTCCCATTGCGTTCGATACGCTCCTTGCCGCCTTCCACCGCGAAGGGATCGCGCTGGCCGGTGTAGGCGTTGGTGCCCGGCGGGTAGACCTGCTCGGTCTTGATCTTGTCGGCCTTGATCATCTGCGCGTAGTGCGGCTCACCCACGCCGATTGGCGTGTCGCTGAGCAGGCGCATCTTTTCGCCGGTGATGTCCAGTAGCTGAAAATTTTGGGGATACAGCGGTCCGACCGGGTTGAAGCGATCGATGGACATCTTGTTCATGGCCACGACGTACTTGCCGTCGGGGCTCACGGTGTCTCCCTCGGCCGCGAGGATGTGTCCGATGTTGTAATGGACCGAGAGCTTCTCGACGACCTTCAGCTCCTTGAGCGACCACTTGGCCACCTTGCTCTCGAGGAACAATGACGTGTACGCGTAGCCCTTGTCGTCGAACACCGTGTGGAGCGGGCCCAGGCCGAGCTCGGCCTGGCCGCGCAGCGTCTGTTTGAAGTCCAGAATCGGCACGCCGTAGTCGTCCTTGCCCAGGAACTTCTTTTCGGCGATGAGACGCTTCAGCTTCGAAAACTCGTAGATGGTCGCGTGCGTATCGAGCTTTCCACCGACGACGATGCCAGTGCCGTCGGGCGTCACGTCGCAGCCGTGCGGGCTCTTGGGCTCGCCGACCAGGGTGAGCACGCCCTCGTCGGCGGCGAGCCGTAGCGGCAGCACCTTCACGCCTTTCATCACCTGCGCGCGACCCGCGGCGACCAATGCCTCGGCCTTCTTCCAATCGATGATGTGCAGGTAGTCCATCGCGTTCTGAGACGCGCCGCTCTCGATCGGCGGTTTGCCTTCGAGGGTGCCGCCGATCGCCATCTCGGTGTTGAAGGAGTTGATGAACGCCCAACCGTCGCTCACGAGCTTGCCCGCGTCCGCCAGATCTTGCGTGTATGGCGGCAGCTCCACGGCAAAGCTCGCGTCCGGATCGATGCGCCCCTTCTTGCGATCGAATTTCCAGAACATGGCCAGGCCGCGGTACTTCTCCTTGTACTGCTCGATGGGCGCGTATTCTCGGCCCAGCGGCACGGGGTACTGGCTGGTTTCGATCACGTAGCGCGTCTCGGGGTCGACGAACGCACCGCCGTGGTCGCTGCCGACGAGTGGATTGGGCACGATCTGCTTGGTCGTGTAGTCCTTCAAGTCGACGACGGCGACGCGGCCGTTGGCCTTGTCGTTCACGAACAAGAACTGTCCGTCGTAGTCGCCCTTGGTCTCGGACAAGTTGGGATGATGGACGTCAGCCCAGCTGAGCTTTTGTTTGCCCTGGTGACCGCCCGCGAGCACTTTGTCGCTCTCACCGCCGTACCCGTAGCCCTGCCAGGGCTCAGGCGTGAACACGCCGATCACCTTGAGCAGCCGCATCGACGGCACGCCCATCACGAGCACTTGGCCGGACTGACCGCCGGACGCGAAGATGATGTAGTCTTCGCGCTTGCCCGTCGGCACGTACGTCTTGAGCGCTGCTTCGACGTCCGCCTCGGACAATCCTCGGCTTTGCATCAGCTCCTTGATCGACGCGGACGCATTCAGCGTACCGCCCTTCTGCGACAGCTGAAAATCCTGCTGCGCCTTATTCTGGCAGGCTGCGCCGATACCGACGGCAGCACCCAACGCAACCACGCCCACAGCGACGCCCTGTAACCTACGCATGACCATATGCCTCCTCGCCAGCGGCTGCATACGGAAGCGCGCCGACTCTTGGGCAGCGCTCTGCGAAGCGCGTGCCATTCGGCGCATCCGCCGGCGCGTCTACAGTCGCAATTTACGCCCGCCCTGCACGCCGAACGCGCAACGGATGCGTGGCGCTGCGGGACTGCTGCAACGGCTGCGCGAAAGCGCGCCATGTCTCGAAGTGAAACGCGGCCCGCGCGCCAAACTTGCTCAGGCCAAGTTCGGCAAGGTCACGAGGTCGACGTGCAGGATCTCGTCGGAGAAGGCCATGATCTCCTGCATGCACGCTTCCGATGGGCGCGTGTCGAGACGGATTTTGGCGCACGCCGCCTTGCCGCCCTCGAAAATCGTGTTGTCGAGCTCCTGGATATTGATGCCGTGGCGTTTGAGCACACCCAGCACGTTGGCCAGCGCTCCGATGCGATCGCGGTGCCGTACCACCAGCTGGTAGCGCGCCCCCGAGGTGACGCTGATGTTCACCACGTTCGGCACTTCACCTTTGACGATGAAGCTTCGCAGGATTCGCACGGCTTCGTTGGCGATCGCGATTTGAGCTTCGTCCGTCGAAGCGCCGATGTGCGGCGTTCCGTAAACGAGGTTCCCGCTCAGCAGCTGCAGCTCGTACTGGGAGTCTCGAGTCTCCGGCTCCTCGGGAAAGACGTCGAGCCCCACGCGCAGGTTCTTTTGCGGCGCCAGCTCCGCCAGCGCGCGGTAGTCGAGGAGCTCGCTGCGCGCCGTGTTGATGACGATGGCGCCGTCCGGCAGGGCCTCGAGCACCTTGCGCGAGACGATCTGACGTGTCCGTTCGGTCAGGTCCAGATGGATGGTAAAGATCTGGGAACGCCTCGCCAGCTCCTCGACGCTGCCGACACGCGCAACGCCGAGCTCTGCGGCCTTCGCGGTAGTCAGCGAGCGACTCCAACCGTAGGGCACCATGTCGTAGGCCTGGGCGACGCGCAGCACGGTGCGGCCGACGTGGCCGAGGCCCAGAATGCCGATGGGCCTGCCGCGCAAGCCAAGCGCCCGAGCAAACTCGTGTTTCTGCCACTTGCCGGAGCGTAGGCTCGCCATCGCGTCCGGCACTCGGCGATCCAGGCAGCCGATGAGCGTGAAAGTCAGCTCCGCGACGGCAGAGGCGTTCTTACCGGGGCAATTCGCAACGTAGATGCCCCGTTCGCTGGCCGTGTGCACGTCGATCGTGTTCACGCCGGCCCCCGCGCGGATGATCAAGTTGAGGGCCTCCCCCGCCTCGATCGCCTCCCTGCTGACCTCCGTGCCCCGCACGATCAGGACGTTCACCCCAGCGAGCGCTGCCGGTAGCTCGGCCGGCGTCAGGTCCGGCTCATAACTGACCTCCACATTCAAAGCCCGCATCTCGTCGAGGCTGCCGGTGGCAAGGCGGTCGGCGACCAGAACTCGCATTGCACGACCCTTTATCACGAGCGCGCCGCGCCGTCGCCGCCGGCAAGCGCGTCGCTCTTTCCGCGCGGCGCATTCGGCACGCCGAGCGCGGCGCGCTCTTACTGCAGAACCCTGCTACGGATACCGTACTGCTTGCCCGCGATTTCGAGGATGGCTTCCCCGCTCGGGCTCTCGACGAGCAGCGGCGCCAGCGCGGCTTGTGCGCCGGGCGTGAAGCGCGCGTCGAAATTGCCGCCCTTCACCCGGACGTAAAGGGCATCCTGCGCGCCGACCTGCAGGGTGTCTGCCGCAAGCGGCTCCTCGCTGCCGTCGGACAGCAGCGCGGTCACCGCGCCGTCCTCGATCCGCAGCGTCTGGACGAAAAAGGGCACGTCGTCCACGCTGAAGTACGACCAGTCGTAGCCGTTCGAAAGAATGAACCGGCCGTCGTCGGGGTGCCGAGCAATCCACGACGCGAACGCGCGCGCCATGCCTGGGTGTGCCACGAGCTCGCCGTCGTGCCAGAACTTACCTGCCCCATCCAAGCGGATGCTGCTCTCCCGCGAGCGGCCAGGCGGGGGCGGTAGTCGGAAGAATTCGGGGTGATCGCCAGGTTTCATCGCTAGAGTCAAGGTACGCCCGCGCTGCGTTCAGGCAAATTGGCGGGGTGGAAGGCGGCGGAAGCGCCGCTACTCCAGACAGTATACGACGCCTAGCCGTTGGAATACATTGTGTTTATGGTCCCTGCGCGCGCGCCGTGTCGAGCGCCGGTTGCACGCCGCCTGCTCGCGCCCGGGCTGGTCGCGCTGTCGCTCGTCGCCAGTACGGCGAACGGGGCCGATTGCCCGGCGCAGGCGTTCCGGTCAATGCGCTACGAGGAGGACTACGCCTCCTTCTACGATCCGGCGTGCCGCGCGGGCGTGCTGGATGACATCAAGTACCTCGGGCTCGGCGATGGGGGTTCGAGCTACTTCTCTTGGGGCGGCGAATTCCGGGAGCGCTTCGAGTACCTGAGCGCCAGAGACTTCGGCAAGGCTTCCGACGACGACGATGGCTACCTGCTCCAGCGCGTCATGCTGCACGCCAATCTGCGTCTCGGTCGTAGCGTGCGCGCGTTCGGGGAGCTCCAGAGCGGGCTCCAGCTCGATCGCGACGTGCCGGTTCGCAGCGACGAAGATCAACTCGATCTGCACCAGGCCTTTCTGGACGTGGGCAGCGGCGGGACGGAGTCGCTGACGCTGCGCGCCGGCCGGCAGGAGCTCGCGTTCGGCTCGGCGCGCCTCGTGTCCGTGCGCGACAGGACCAACCTGCGCCGGACCTTCGACGGAGCTCGCTTGATCGGACAGCTCGGGGGCTGGCAGATGAACCTGTTCGCGCTTACGCCAGTGCTCGAAGAAGACGGCGTGTTCGACAACACACGCGCCGGTGGGCAGTGGTTTTGGGGCAGCTACTCGGCGGGCGCCCTCGCCGCAGGGCTCGGCCTCGACCTGTATTATTTCGGCCTACGCGAGCCTGACTCGCCGTTCAATCAGGGCACCGCGCGCGAGCTCCGGCATTCGTTCGGTGCGCGCCTGTGGGGAAGAGCGGAGGCCTTCGACTACGACCTCGAAGCGGTTTACCAGTGGGGCCTGTTCGGCGACGCGAGGATTCGCGCGTACGGCGCGTTCTCGCACACGGGCTACACGCTGCACAGCCTTCCCGCAGAGCCGCGCGTCAGCCTGAGAGCCAACGCCATGAGCGGCGACGCGGATCCGAATGACGCGGATCTGGAGACCTTCAATCCGCTGTTTCCGCGCGGCGCCTACTTCGGCGAGGCGAGGCTGCTCGCCGCGCAAAATCTCCTGGACTTGCACCCTGCCCTCGACCTTTCGCTGGGCGAGAGCGTGCTGCTCGTCTTCGATTGGGACGTGTTCTGGCGACACCGGGCGGGCGACGGTTTGTACCGGTCGTCCACGGAGCCCATGATCGCGAACACCGAGATGAGCAAGCGCTACATCGGACATCAGGCCGCCGCGACGCTGCAGTGGCAGCTCACGCGCCACGCCAGCCTCACCGGCGCGTACGTGCACTTCTTCGCGAGCCGCTTCTTGCGCGAGTCCGGCGGGAACGACGTCGACTATGCGACGGCGTGGCTCGCGCTCCGGCTGTGACACCGACGCTCAGAGCGCGACCGCGGCTTGCCCGGGCGGGAGCGAGCGGCGCTCGAGGCGTACGCCGAAGTCCTTACCGTCCCAGGTGATCTCGTGCAGCAGGAGCGGCAGCTCCCTGGTGCGCGCGAGGCTGCGTAGCCGCGCGGAGCTGGTCACACGCGCCGCTTCGGGCCCGGACAGGGCCAGCGCCGACAGGCCCGCACGCGCCGCGTCCGTCGCGTCACCGACGGCCGCGGGCGCGGCGCCGCTCTGGGCTTCGAGCGTCACGTCCGCGTCGAGTTGTTCCCAGGTGAGGACACGCAGCACGCCCGGTCCGCTGAACAGCTGCAGCTCTTTCAGCTCGCGTTTGATGCTCTCTTTGCGGCGCTCCGGGCTGTCCGCTTCCCCGGCCAGGAGCGCCGGAGGCTTGTCGATGAGACGCGCGAGCCGAGCCGCGGACAGAAGGCGAGCCCAGCGCCGCGGATCGCTCGGCCCCGGCGTGCCTTCGCTCGTCGCGACGTGACGCTCGAGGCGCAGCGCTTCGTCGATGCGCCCGCTGCCCGCCGCGGCGGCCGCGAGGCGCAACCGAGCCAGCGCGTCATCGGGCGCCGCGTCGGTCATGGTCCGGTACTGGCGGTACGCCGGCTCGTACCAACCGTGCCCCAGAAAGATATCGCCCAGCAGACGCCGTGAGTCGCGCCCATCGGGATCGAACTCGACGATCTCCGAGTACGTGCGCACCGCTTCGGCTTCGAGGCCAGCGCGGGTCAAGACGTCGCCGAGCTCTTGCGCCAGCCGCGGCGTCATCAGCCCCTGATCGCGCAGCTTTCTGCCCAGCGTGAGCGCCTCGTCGCGCCGGTTCGCCTGGGCAAGCAGGCGCACGAGCCGCATGCCGCCGTTGGGATCTTCGGGTGCACGCGCCATGTATTCACGCAGTTTCAGGATGCGCGCGTCGACGTCGGCGATGGCCTGCAGCTTCAAATCCACGTCGGCCCAGTCCACCTGTCCGCCGAACAGGGCGCGTTCTACGGCGGACACCAGCGCGGGATCGACGGCGCGGCGCAAGATCAACTTCGCCAAGAATTTCTGCACGTCGCGCCGGCCCTCGAAGTGGCGCAGGATGAACTCGGCGCTGCCGGCGTCTCGGATGCGAACCTGCAAGAGCTCGAGAAACACGCGCTCGACTCGCCAATCCGACAGCTCGCAGGCGCGGCGCGCGGCGTCGTAGCGGGCGACGAGCTCCGGAGCCGTGCTCGCCGCGCGCAGCCGTTTCCTCCAGAGCAGCATGCGCTCGGCGAGCGGCCTGCCCGCCACGTCGCTGCAAGTCCCGAGCACGGGCACCGCCGCTGACCAGGCGTTCTCGTGGCGCCGCTCCGCGCGTTCGCGAGCCGCGGGAGCGCTGGGCTTCGCAGCCACACGACCGCCGCCGCCGGCGCCGGCGCGGATTGACCCGATCGAACCGAGGCCGAGCCCAGCGCTGCCGGGACCCGGAGCAGCGCCTGCCTGCGGCTCGTCGAAGCCGTCGGCAGCGCCGCGGCCCGTCGCGTAGCCCGCGGCGGCACCCTTTGCCAGATCCGGAGCCGGCTCGGCCGCGGACTTTTCTGCCTGCTCCTCGACGGGTGCGGGCGCTGCCATGGGCGGAGCCGGCGCCTCCGTCTTGGCCATCTCCGCGGCTGGCGAAGCGCCCACGTTCCGTGACTCACTCTGGCTCGCGGGCGCTTCCGATTTGCTACAGCCGAAGAACAGCGGAGCTGCCGGAACTGCCGACGCGCGCACGGCCATCCGCCGCTCGTCGTCGGGGCCGAGCAGGCTCAGCTTGACGCCACGCAGGCGGCTACGGCCCTTGCGCGGGATACCCATGCGGGCGTAGGCGTCTTCGCTCTCGAGCGCGAGGATGCTCGTGAACGGCGTGACGATGCCGTACTCCAAGCCGAGCGCGACGATGCGCCCGCGCTCGGCTTCCACGCCGTCCGAGGCTCCGAGCAAGCGGCGCACGTACTCGGCCGCCCAGAGCTTCGGCACGAACTCCCCGAGCACGCTGGTGTCGCGCTCCACGTCGTATTTCTTTTCGAAGCGCTCCGCGCCCAGCCGCCCGCGCACCTTCACCTGCTCGGGAAAATCGTGATGCGTGCGGGCCAGCACCACGACCTCTTCGCCGCGCGACACCTTGCCGCCCGCGCTGACGAAGGGCTCGTCGAGACCCGCACCCAGATCGAGCTCGAGCTCGGTGATGGTGGGCACCTTGATGGCAGCCGCCAGCTCGAGCGCCCGCGCCGTGGTCTGGTCCGCTTCGCTCACGCGCAGCGCTTGCCCGCCGCCCGCGCGTGCCAGCTCGTGGAGCAGAGCCGAATCCGCTTCGGCGCCGGCGGCGACCGTGAACAGGCGCGCGCGCGAGGTCCCGAACGCGCGCCGCAACCGTTCGATGAGCTGTTCGCCCGTGCGCTCGCCGCTGGTCGCGATGCCGTCTCCCACGTACACGACCGCGGGCTGTTCGGCGCCGTGCAGCCGCCCCAGCGCGACGTCGAACATCGCGGCCAGATCCGTGGCGCCTCCCGAGGCATGCTCGGCGAGCGCCTCGAGCGCGCGAGAGATCTCCGCGTCCGACGCCGGGCTGAGATTGCTCTTGGGATGCAGCACGCGCGGGCGCACGTCGAGCGCGAGGAGCGCGAAGCGATCGTCGTCGGACAGCGCGCGCAGAATCGCCTCCGTCGTCAGCAGCTTCAGGCTACGACTCGCCTCGTCTCCCGCCGCCGACGTATCCACGACCAGCACCAGATCCGCGCGCTGCGGCTTCACGCGACTCCAGTCGAAATCCGGTGTGTAGCGGGCCATGACGTAGTCGGCGCTGTCGCCTTCCGTCGCAAAACGACTGAGCGACAGCACGGGCCGTTTCTCGGGGAGCACGGCCTCCACCTGAAACGGCGCCCGCGGCGTGTAGCCGGAGCGGCGCATGGTCACGAGGCGTCCAGCCTGTTCGATGCGCGCATCGGCCAAGGTCGCGATCTTCATCTTTTTGCCCGCCTCGCCCAGGTCGACCGACAGGGACAGCTCGCCGATGCGCACGTCACCGCCCCCGAACGGGTACACGTATTCGAGCTTGTCGCCATTGGTCGGCCGGAGCTCGATGTAACGCAGGACCACGCGACGCTGGCCCCCGGCGGGCACCGGGAAAATGCGCGCGCGATAGCTCTTGTTGTCCACCCACTCCAGGATCGCGGGGCTGTGGCCGCTAGCCTTGGCGCTGTCGTACTGCGCTTTGGCCTCGCGGCTTTCGGTGAACTCACCGTCGATGAGCACGCCGTTCGTCTCCACCGCGAAACCCGTGATGCTGGCGCGCTCGGGGACCGTGAACCAGTACCAGCCTTCCACGGCGTGCTCACCGGGGTTGAAGAACGTCTGGTCCACTTCGGTTTCACTCAGCCCGTCGCGGACGACGGCGCGCACGGCCTGACGACTCACGGTGAGCCGACGAGCCGGGCTGCCGCCCGCGGCGTGCTCATCCACACCAAAAATGGCGCCGCTGCCCGCAGCCACTGCCGCGCCCGATTTCGCGTCCGCCATGCCGCCGGTCCAGTCGTCCCAGAAAGACAACGGCGCGACGCGCGGCGCCGCGCTTCCCTGCACGCTCGCCTGCTCGCCGGCGGAGACCTCCACGCGCCCACCCTTGGCAGTGAGCGTGGCCATGCCGCGCGCCACGTACACCACGCCGAGCGTGCCCTGACGCCTCAGCGACAAAGCCGCGTCGGCGGCCGAGACCGCGAGGTCACCGAGCTCGTGGGTCAGACTCTGGCGCTCGCTCGGCGGCGCGTTCAAGAAGTACTCACCGCGCTCGAGTCGTACCGCGGCGGACGAGAGCGAAAGGGCGCTGTCCGCTCGCATGAACAGCACCGCACCATCCGGCAATCGCACGAGCGCGCGCGCGCCCTTCTCCGTCCGGATCTTGGCGTTCGCGAGCAGCGGCATACCCGAGACGGCCCGCACTTCACCGTCACCGTGATCGATGCGCACCTCTCCCGCCGCGAGCTCGAGGCGAGCTTGAATCGCGGGAGCCTTCTCCGGCGCCGGTTTCCGTCGTGCGAAGACGATGACGGCGCTGATACCGGCCAGAATCAGGATCACGACCGCAGCCAGCTTGGCGATGCGGCGCAGCGGAGACACGGCCTTCGGCGATTCAGTCATGACACTCTCCCAGACGAGTCGAGACGGCGCGACGCCGGCCCCGGACCGCGCGCGCGCCTCACCCTCGATGCGAACTACAAACTTCGCCGATCAGGAGACCGCGCGAAAGGGCGTGTAGCGCCCACCTGCCCTGCGCCTGTCGGATAGACGCTTACCGCAGGGAGCGAAGCCGCGAGCAGCGTGGAACCTGCGCAGAAGCGCGTCAGAAGGACAGGTCGACGGCCTCTTTTTGATTGCTGCGGACCTGTTCCTTGCCCTTGCGCAGCGCCTGCGGCTTGGCGGGAGCGGCGCTGGCGGCCCCGGAGGGCGGCTCGGCGAAGCCTTCTGCGGCGGATCCGAGCGCGCGTTCCTGCCGCTCGAAGTCGCTTTCGAGCTCGCGGGCGCGTGCCGCCGGCGCCGCGCTCAGGGCAACCTTGCGTTCTTGCTTCAGGGTATCGAGCTTTTTGCTGAGCCGCTGCTGGGCGAGCTGCCCGCGGCCGGAGGCGAACAGCTGATTGGCTTCCGTGAGCGTGCGCGCCGTTTCGCTGCGTTGCAGGCGTGCGGCGACCAGCGCGTCCATGGGCTGGAGCTCATCCGCGTCGCGAGTCACCACGAGCGACAGCGTCCCGGAACATTCGCCGCGCGCACCCGTGCTCGCGTCCGAGAAGCGCAACATGGCGTCCGCCACGGGGCGCGCGCCGGCAGCGCTCGAGTCCAGACGCACGCGCGCGAGGAGCGTCCTCTGCTCACCGGCCGAAAGAGTGCCGAGAGAAGCCACGATGCGCCGGCCTTCACGGCGGAAGCTGCGGTCGAACACCTCCTCGATCTCGAATCCGGGCGACAGCTCGACCGAGAGCTCCGCGTCGTGCGCGACCGTGCGCGTCAGCGTCTCGAATTCGGCTTCGAAGACGCGGGCCAGGCCGCTCGGATCGGGGACGAAGTGGTGCCGGCCGTTCGATTCCTGAGCCAGCACCGCCAGCGTGCGCTCGTTGTATTCGACGTCAACGCCGATGGAGCTTATCGCGATGCCGCTCTGACGGACGCGCGACGCCAGCGAGCGGAAGCCTTCCAGATCGCGAACGCCCACTGTCGGCTCACCGTCGGAGAGGAGCAGCACGCGCGCGGCGGAGCTCCCGCCCGCGGCCAGGAGCCCCTGCGCCACCTCGATGCCACACGAGATGCAGGTGTCACCTTGTGCCTCGAGCGTGCTGACGGCCGCCATGGCGCGGCTGCGCGAGACGTCGTCGATGACGGTGCGCGGGACCAGCACCTCGGTGCCGGCGTTGTACGTCACGACGCTCAATACATCCCCTGCCCGTAGTCTCTGAATGACGCCGATCGCGGCCTCGCGCGCATTCTGCAGGCGCTTGCCCTTCATGGAACCGGAGCGGTCGATGACAATCGCGAGGTTTAGCGGCGTGCGGACGCTCTCGCCAGCGTCCGCGTCCGCCGAGACGTTCAAGAGGACGTAGGTGTGGCCGGCCTTGTCGGCGAGGAGCCGCGAATGTCCGAGCCGTCCTTCCAGCATCAGGGTCCGGCCGGTGCTGAACTCGGCGCTTACGCCGTCGGTGTCCCGCACGGGCTCTGCGACCGTGAGCACGCTGTCCACGGCGTCGAGGCGCGCGGACTTGGGCTCCGTGAACGACCACACGCTCAGACTGGTGAGCAACATGCCCGCGCCGGCCAGGTAGCTGACTGTTTTGACTCTCATTTCCGCTCTCTCCGTCTTGCGCTCGGGGAGACAACGCTCAGACCTTGCGCGAGCTTTCAGTGCCCCGAACGAATGTTGTACGTCCGGGGCGGACGAAGGATCTCCCGCC
>DATDJP010000067.1:0-10597 GCA_036520475.1 Polyangiaceae bacterium
CGCGCTCGGGGCGCGGTTCGCGCTCGGGGCGCGGTTCGCGCTCGGGGCGCGGTTCGCGCTCGGGGCGCGGTTCGCGCACGGCACGCGGTTCGCGCTCGGGGCGCGGTTCGCGCACGGCACGCGGCTCGCGCTCGGGGCGCGGTTCGCGCTCCACGCTGGGTGCGGGGCCCGGCTCGCTCACCGAGGCAACGGAGAGACCATTGCTGCGACCGCGTGAGCTCGAGCTCTGGGTAGGGCCAGCGCGGCGCGCCGCCGTTGCCTCCTCGAGCGCGTCCGGGCGCGCGCCCAGGTGATCGCGCAGCAGGCCAGCCAAAATGCTCTCGGCTTGTTCGTGACTGAGCAACCGGCGCGCCAGCGCCAGGTCGTCGGGATGGGTGCGCCGCGCCCCGAACGCCTCGATGAACAACTTCACCAGGTCCGTCTCGGCGCGCGTCTTCACTTCGCGTGCGGAGGGGAGCTGGCGCTCGATCGGGCGGATTTTATAGGTCAACCGCAGCAGATAGAGGTTGCCGATGTCCGACGGCTCGATGAGCGAGATCGCCGTGCCGGTGCGGCCGGCTCGCCCGGTACGTCCCGTGCGGTGCACGTAGTTCTCGGTGGACTCCGGAAAGTCGAAATTGATGACGTGCGTCAGGTGAGAAATGTCGATGCCGCGCGCGGCGACGTCGGTCGCGACCAGAAAGCGCAGCTCGCCGCCGCGCGTCGCGGCCATCACCTTCTCGCGTTCGTTCTGCGCCAGGTCGGCGTTCAGCCAATCTGCGGAGTGGCCCTGCTGCGCGAGCGCACCGGCGACGCGCTTGGTTTCGTCGCGCGTGTTGCAGAAGATGATCGCGCTTTCCGGGTTCTCGATTTCGAGGATCTGCTCCAAGTTGGCGAGCTTGTCGCGGTACGTCAGGTAGACGAAGTGCGCGATCTCGAGCGCGCCGATTTGGTCGCCGCTCAGCGTGATGAACTCGGGATTGCGCAGCCGCGTCTCGGCCATGCGCTTGATGTCGTTCGGCAGGGTGGCGCTGAAGAGCAGCGTCTGGCGCGCTTCCGGCAGGTACGACAAAATCTCGCTGATCTGCGGCAAGAATCCCATCGAAAGCATCTCGTCGCTTTCGTCGAGCACCAGTACCTTGATGCTCTCGGGGTCGAGCGTCTTGCGCCGCAAATGATCGAGCACGCGCCCCGGTGTGCCGACGAGCAGCTGCGCGCCCCCTCGAATCAGCTCGACCTGACGCGGCATCGGCGCGCCGCCGTAGATGGCGACCGGTTTCACGCCGCGGTACTTGGCGAGCCCTTCGAGCTCGCGCGTCACCTGCACCGCGAGCTCGCGCGTCGGGCAGAGCACCAGCGCCTGGACCTTGGCCAGGTTGCGGCGCACCAGCGACTCGAGCAGCGGGAGCCCGAACGCGGCCGTCTTGCCGGTCCCGGTGCGCGCTTGCACGACGAGGTCCGCCCCGCGCACGGCGGGTTCGAAGACTGCACGCTGTACGGGCGTGGGATGGGTGTAGCCGACGTCCTCCAGAGCCCGGCGTATTTCGGCCGACAACGGGAGAGCGTCGAATGTAGGGGGAGGCGGTGCGGATTCAGGTGCTACGTCGGCCATCAAGCTACTTTGCAGCTTAGCGTGGATCATCCGGAGCGCGGAGCCCGGGATCGAGCGCGTTGACGCGCCGGCGCAAGCGCGCGAGCGCGACCGCCTCGTACCTCACTGCGTGTTCCTCTGCAAAGCGAAGCTCGACGACGTCCCGAAGTGCGGCGCGAGCCGCGCCATCGCTCTCACAGGCGTCTTCGACGGCCGGCAGGCTCTGCCACTCAGGCGCCAGCTTGGCCCGAAAGCGGGCTAAAGCGGCGCGTTCGTCGCCATCTTCCGCGGCCGCGGCCGTCCTGGCGCGTTCTACGGCCGTGACCAGCGAGCGAATTCCAGACTGGCAAGATCCGACCGTATCCGCGCTCTTTGGAAACCAGACCTGAAGAATGATCTGCAGGGAGGATGCGACGGTGAAAGCGCTGAGCAGGACGCCGAAGAGCACCAAGCCGATGCGCCGTCCCAGGCGCCGGCTGGCCTCGACACGGCTATTAGGCGTTCCTTCGCTCGTCGGCTGCGTCACGTCCTGGGTTTTCCTTTGGATTGCTATATAGCCGCGGAGCGGCGCCGGTCGATCTTTCCGCCGGGTCGCTCGCCCCCCGGGGCGGAGGCTGGCGTGGGCCGGGCCTCGTCAGCTGTCCGAGTGTGGTGGGCGGCGCTTCTCGTATTGACCCCGGCGGACGGCCTCCCCATAATTGTTTCATAAGCATTTGAAAAGCTCGAAAGTGCTCGATTCGCCCCCGCTTCCGCTAGAAACCGCGACCCGCGCCCTCGCTGCCGCTGCCGTCAGCCGGGGAGCCGAGCCGCGCCTACACCAGCGGCTCGCCGAAATTCAGGCCGTGCTCGGCGACGACATGGCCCGCGTCGAGATCGGGCTGCGTGAGGCTCTGGCGGACGGCGTCGAGCCGGCGGGCTCGGCTGCCCGCCATCTAGTATTGCTGGGTGGGAAGCGGGTGCGGCCGCTGGCGCTGTTGTTGAGCGCGGCGTGCTTCGGCCCCGTGACCCCCGTCGCGCGCGAGCTGGCGGTGGTCGCGGAGTTGATTCATTCGGCGACCTTGCTGCACGACGATGTGGTCGACGAGGGCACGGAGCGTCGAGGCGCCAAGGCGGCGCGCTGCTTGTTCGGCAACGGGGTCAGCGTGCTGGCGGGTGATATGTTGCTCGTCAACGCGCTCGATCGCACGCTGCAGCGCGCTCCCGAGGTCCTGCCGGACCTGATCGGAACGCTGAGGCTGCTCGTCCAGGGCGAAATCATTCAGATGCGGGGCCGAACCGAGCTGGACGTCTCGGAGCACACCTACGAGCGAATTCTACGCGAGAAAACCGCGTCTTTGTTTGGCTGGGCCACTTGCACCGGCGCACGTGTCGCTGGCGCCGGCGCCGAGGAGCAGGAGCGTCTGCGCGGTTTCGGCGAACGCCTCGGCATCGCCTTCCAGCTCGTGGATGACGTGCTCGACTACTCGGGCGCGGAGAGCGGCAAGACGCTGCTCACCGACTTGCGTGAGGGCAAGTTGACGTTGCCGCTGGTGCTCGCGGTGCAGCGGCATCCCGAGTTGCTCGAGCTGCTCCGCCGTATTCACGCGGGCGATCACGAGCCGGTCGCGTTCGTCAGCCGTACGGTCACGGACTGCGGTGTGTGTGACGAAGTACGCCACCGCGCCACGCGCTACACCGAAAGCGCCGTGGACGCGCTGCGTAGCGTCGCACCGGGCCCGGCACGCGCGCTGCTCGAGCAGGTGGCCCACCAACTGGCGCAAAGGGCGGCATGACCGAGGCAGGGGGCGCGGCGCGCACGCTCTGGCAGAGCGAGGTGCTCGTCACGGACCTGATCGGTCGCTTGATCGAGTTCTGGGGCTTCAAGCGCAACATGGGCCGCGTGTGGGCGATCCTCTACCTGTCGCCCGAGCCCATGAGCGCCTCCGATATTCGCGACATGCTTCAGCTGTCGACCGGCGCCGTGAGCATGACGATTTCGGAGCTGGCGCGCTGGGGAGTGGTCAAGCGCGTCTGGGTACCCGGTGAGCGCCGCGACTACTTCACCGCCGAGGTGCAGCTCTGGAAGATGATTTCGCGAGTGATGGCGGAGCGCGAAGGAGGAGAGATCAGCGCGGCCATCGAGGCGTTCGAGGAAGCGCTGGCCTCGCTCGAGAAGCATCTCGAAGGGCCTTTCGCCGAGCGCGCGCGCGCGGAGCTCCAGCGCTCGCGCATTCAGGCGTTGCTCGATCTCGCGCGCCTCGGCAAACAGCTGCTCGGCATGCTGCTGTCGACCGCCAAGGTCGACGCAGAGCCGCTCTCGCGCATCGAGCTGAACCGTTAGGCTAGTTCAGCTTCGATGGGGCTTCGGGCTCCGGCTCGAGGAACGTGCCGCTGATCTCGCGCTCGAGCGCGGCGCGGATCTCGCTTTCGACGAGCTCGACTGAGCCCGCCAGGCGCTCGACGTTGCGCTGATAGACGAACACGCGCGCGGTCGGCGCGTCGCCGTTGCCGGAGGCGCTCACCCCGTCCAGGAGCAAGAGCGCGCGCGGGTCAACGCCGTCCACGACCACCTCGATGCCGGGAATGTCCGCGGCGTAGACCTCTTCTTCGCGCACGAATGCTCGGAGCTTTTCGTCGAGCGAAGCCAGCGCCTTCTTGGCCGTCATTTCGAAGGTCTCGCGCGTCAACGTCCACGCGGGTGCCGGGTAGTCCATGTCTAGCTCGCGCGATTTCAAAAAAGCCTGGGTGGCGCCGCGCGTGTCGCCGCGCTCGTCGCGCACCAACCCGAGGTAGTAGTGCGCTTCCGGATTGGCCGGGTTGTGTGTGACGGCTTCTTCGATGAGCGGAGCGGCGGTTTCCACGTCGCCGATCTCGTACAGCGCGCGGCCGACCAGAAACGTGTGATTCGGGTTCTCGAATGGCCCCTTCGGGAAACGCTGACACAGCGTGGCCGCTTCTTCGAGCTCGCCCTTGCCGAGCAGAGCGTCGAACTTCAGGAGCAACGCATCCACGATCTCGTCGTCGTTCTCGGCGAGCTCGAGGGCGTGGTCGCACATCCGGATCGATTCGTCGTATTCGCCGAGCGGGTGAATGTAGACCTCCGCCGCGTTCAACATCGCTTCGAGATACGTGTCGTCGAGCGCGATCGCCTGACGGTAGTGCTCGATGGCGTCGTCGAACTCACCCTGCAGGGCGGCCACGTAGCCGAGCAGGTTGTAGGCTTCGGGAGACTGGCTGTCGATCTCGAGCGCGCGCCTGGCGGAGAGCTCGGCCCCGCGCGAATCCCCGCGCTGAACCAGGTCCCACCCGCGGTCGAGATGTGCAGAAAACTGATCCATGCGTGCGTCTCGGAAGCGTGTGATGGTCCCGCGCCGCACATGAGTCAAGCGCTGCCCGGCTCGCGGCCCCGGATCGCGCCCTCTCGCGAGCGCGCGTCAGTCGCGAATCACGATGCGGCTCCCGGGGCGCGCGCCGGACGACCAGACGCCGTGCCAGCCTTCGGGCACGGCCGGTTCGGTGAAGAGAAACAGGTGTTTCGCGTCGAGCGGCGAGAGGTTGACGCAGCCGTGGCTCATCTGAACGCCGTAGTTGCGGTGCCAGAACGCGCCGTGGAGGGCGTACGAGCCGCTGTAATACATGACGTAGGGCACGTCCTCGATGCTGTACGGAAGATCGCCGGCGGCGCTGCCGTCGCCGTCCATCGTCGTCGTGACGTGCTTTTCACGAATTCGAAACTCTCCGGCGGGCGTGCGGTGGTCCTTCTCTTTGTCGTTCGACTTCTTGCCGCTCGAGATCAGCGTCGCGTACACGGGCCGCGTCCCGACGTAGGCGATCAGCGTTTGATCGGAGAGACTTACGTCGATCCAGCGCTCGTCGGGCGAGAGATCGGCCGGCGGCGTCGCGGCGCGCGCGACGCGAACGTGCTGATTCTTGATCCACCCACGATCGACTGTTTCGCTGTAGCGCGTGCCGCCGATTTCGAGTGTGCGGCCGGTCAACGGGAGTGACGTGAACACGTCCACGGATTCGCCAGGGCGTACCTGCTTCTTCTCCTCGTCTATCGTGTAGAGCGGCGCGGTCTTTCGCCCGCCGTACGCCCACGCGACGGGGAGCTTCAGCTTGTCGTCGAGCTCGACACCTTTGAATTTCGAGCCCGCGGTTTGCCACATGCGGTCGGCGGGTGCGATCAGCCCTTTCGTGGTCTTGTACCAGCTGCGGCGGTTCCAGCTGAACGTGCGGTCCACGGCGACGTAAAAGCCCGCGACCATGCGCCTGGCGAGCACGTCATCCGCGTCTTCGCTCAAGTGCTCCAGCTTGACTTCGTGCAGCCGATCCTTGGCGTCCTCGCGCTGCCACCAGGGCTTCTCGGGTTCGCTGGACGCGCCGGCGTCGGTGTGTGTCCACGTGAATTCGACGCCCGACTCGGTGACGTCCTGGCCGACCTGCATGGTCTCCGCGGCCGCGCGCGGTACGGCGCTACCCGTGTCGTTCCCTTCGGCGATCTGCTTTTTCGCAGTGCCGTCGTCGGCCACGGTGTCGCTGCTCTTTTCCTTTTCGAGCAGGTAAGGCTCGTAGGTGTTCATCTGCTCGCGCGACGGCACGGACTTGTAGAGCGGCGTGCCGTTTTTCGCGTTGCGCGCGTAGACGTAGGGCAAGACCTCCGTGAGGTCCGGCTGCTTGGTGGCGAACTTCACCTCGGGGTGCGTGAGCTCGGTCGTGCCCACGTTGCCGCACACGAACCCGCCGGAAACGAGCTGGTACCAGCCGCGCGAGCATTCCTTGGTCGTGGTTCGATCCGCCTGTACGGCAACTTTGCCGCCATTTCGGATGTAGCCGATCTTCTTGGTCCGCTCGAAGACGGGCTCCGAGTACACGGCGGCCGCGGTGCTGGTCACGACGAACCAGGGCCCCGCGTGCGGTGCTTTGGGCGCGCCCGCGTCCGGCACGGCCTTGGCGGTGGGCTTCTTGGGACTGAGCTCGGGCGGCAACGTGGGCTCTCCTGCTTGAGGTGCCGCGGGTGCGTCGGTACGGCGCGCCCCGGGGGGCGCCTCTCGATCGCAGCCGAATAGCAGCAATCCAGCGCAAACGGCGCCGAGCTCGGCGCTGTGTCGGAGCGAAGGGACTGTCATGAGAAAGGGCTTTTGGCGAGCTCGGGATGGATGGTTACGCACGGTGGACCTCGGAACTTTCCATGGGACCCAGGTCAGCGCCACATTTTGTGGAGGCCCCATTTGGCGCGAATTCAACCCTCATGCCAGGGAGTTTTTCGCGCTATGCCGAAGGCAGGTCGTGATTTCCGGGCAGGAAAACGCAGAGGGCGGACGGGAGGAGGCCGAGGGCTGGGCCGGCTGGCGTGGTCAATCGCACACGCCGCGTCGCCGATTGTGGACATGGGTGCTCGTCTCTTCGGCGCTGCACGCTCCCCTGACGCCGCTCGTCGCGCTGCTCGGTCTAGTGGGGCTGCTCGATCCGAGCGCTGACGATCTGCCGCCCGCCCCGCCCATCACCGAGATCCCGCTCGATCTGTTGCCGGATGACGGCCCGGATCCCGCGGCGAAGGCCGCTGCCGAGAAAGCCGCCGCGGAGTCCGGCGGCGCGCCCGTCGAAGCTCCGCCCAAACCGAAGGAAGCGAAGGTCGAAACGGCTGATGCCGGGGCTCCGTCGGATGCGGGAGCGGACGGCGGTGATGCCGAGGCTGTCGCGCAGGCGGCCGCCGAGGGCGGCCCCGAGGGCCGCGAGAAGGGCACGGGCGAGCAGATCGGCGATCCGGTGGCGCTGAGCGGCGCGGCGGGAAAGATCGCCGACGCCAACGCCAATATCCGCCTGATTCTGTACACCGAGCGCATGCGCGCCCATCCGCTTGCGCGGCGCGTCGGCTCGATGCTCAGCCAGGCGTACCAGTGGCGCGACTTCTTCGGGCCGAGCGGCATCGATCCGATTCAGGACGTCGATCGCATTCTGCTGGCGGGGCCCGAGCTGCGCGATTCGTCTCAGGTGGTCGCGGTCATGCAGTACAACGTGAGCGAAGAGCGCATGCGTGCCGCCGTGGACGCGCTCGTGCAGCGGGACGCGAACGGGGAGTGGCTCGACGCCGGCGCGCCGGCGGCCCGCGCCCGGGCCGACCGCGCCGATCGCCTGTTCGTGATGCCCGCTCCGAAGTTGGTCGTGGTCACGCCGCCCAGCGCGGAGCGGCACGCCCTCTCGCTGAGCCCGAAAACGCGCTTCCCGCGCGCGGCGGGCGATGAAGCCGTGACCGCGTACATCTTGAAGCCGTCGCAGTCGCTGCGCGGTTTGCCGATCCGGCTACCGGCCAGCCTCAAGTGGCTGCGCATCAAGGCGAAGCAGGCGGACGGCGGTGGCGCGATCGTCTACATCCATGGTCTCGACGAATCGGCGGAGCTCGCCGAGCACCACGCGCAGATGCTCCAGGACGGGGTCACGGCGATGTCCCGCCTCGATCTGGGCTTGTTCGGCGTGCTCCTCGGTCGCAGCGAGACGCGCTTCATCGAGCGCGTAGACTTCACCTCGGACGGTCGCAATATCCGCGGGGAGCTCAGTCTGACGGAGCAGCAGCTCGCGAGCATCGTGGATCTGCTGACGCAGCTCATGGGCGGGACGCCGCGACGCCCGCAGGCAGCGCCCGTGGAAGCCGGCACGGAAACGCCGGGTACGCGGCCCAGCGAGCCCCGCGCTCCGCAGCCCCCGAGCATGCCGTCGCTGCCCGAAGTGCCGCCAGTGCCTGAAGTGCCGTCACCCGAGCCGCCCGCCACCCCCTGAGCTGCGCTCGCCGTTCAGCGTGACGCCGTCGCTTGCCCAGCGTGCGCCACACTCTCGAGCATGGCGTCCGTTCGCTTCGGATCGAGCGCGCCGATGCACAGCGTGCGCCCCTTTCGCGGGACGACCACGAGACGACAGCGACCGCGAGCCGGATCCGACAGCGCCGACAGCGCAAAATCAATCACGAGCCCGAGCACCATCAGGAGCACGGCCAGGCCAATCAGTGGCCCGGATCCGCCGGGGACGCGAAGCCCATCGATGAGCAGCCCCATGCCGAGGTAGCTGCCAATGACCAAGGCCGCGATGCCGGCGTACATCCCCGCGCGTGCGTAGCGGACCTCGCGCGTGATGCGCGCCAGATTCGTCAGCGGAACGAGCACGGAGCGATCGCGCAGCACCTTGCCGAGCATTTCGGTGCGCTGCTCGAGCTCGAGACCTCGGGCGCTCAGCCGCAGCCGCGCCGGCTTCCTGTACGAAAAAGCGAAGCGTCCGATCAGCCGCCCCGCGTGCAGCGCGAACAGCAGCAGGGTGACGGTCAAGAGCGCCGTCACGACCGGGCCGTGCGGGGCCGGCGCGAGCTCGCCGCTGAGGCTCGCGGCGCTCGCGTCCTTGCTTTCGAGCAGTCCGCGCACGAGCGGGTCGTGGCTCTGCGCTGCAACGTCCTCGAGCCCGGAGCGCGCTGCGTCCGATCGCGATCCGGCCAAGGCTGCCAGAGCGACGAGCGCCTCGGCCCGGGTCATGGCGTGACCCACTCGCACCGGGTCAGCTGCGATACGGCCCACGGCGCCCCACAGCACGGCGGCCTTGTCGCCGAGGGCCGCATCCAGGGCGGGTAGCGCGTCCACCGGCGTGTGGGTCGCCAGCCAAACCAGGCGCGCCGCGAGGCTCTGCTCCATCTCGGGTGCGCTCGGTAAATCCGGTTCGATTCCCAGCGCGACCAGTGCACCGAGCAGGGCGCGGTCCGTGGGGCTCTGGGCGCCTTGTCGCAGGACGCTCAGGACATTGCCGAAGGGCGTCTCCGCCGCTTCTGGAGGAAGCGTGGCCTCGAACGCCAGGGGCGCCGCCGGCTCACCGGGACCGGCTCCAAAGCGGGCATCGCGTGCGTCGGCCGCGGCGAGCGCCAGGCGCGCCACGTATCGGGCGAGCTCGCGCGCGTGGGGTTCCCGGGTCAGTCGTTCAACGACGGAGCTGGCGCTTTCCGCGGCGGACATCGAGCCGAAAGGCCATATCCGAACACGCAAAAATGCGCCAGCGATTCGAAATCGCCCGGCCGGTGGACTAGCCGCATCCTCCCGCGATATTAGCGGTTCTCACCCGCAGCGCCGCCGGCGCTTACTGGGTGACCGAGCTGCTACAGCTCTGAACGCTCAGCGTGTGCAGCGAGTTCAGGATGGGTCCGGGCAGCTCCTCGCCCTTGTCGGGGAGCGGGCGGTTCTCGTGATCCACGCGCACGACGACGGGCTTGTAGTTGCGCGCCTCTTCCGGGGTCATGTCGGCGAAGGTCGCGAGAATCACCAGATCGCCCGGCTTGTTCAGGTGCGCCGCCGCGCCGTTGATACAGACGCAATGGGAGCCACGCGGCCCCTCGAGGGCGTAGGTCATGAGCCGCGTGCCACGAGTCACGTTCCAGATGTGAACGCTCTCGTATGGGAGGATGTTCGCGGCCTCGAGTAAGTTCGCGTCGATGGTGACGCTGCCTTCGTACTCGAGATCGGCGTGGGTTACGGTTGCACGGTGAATCTTGGACTTGAAGACGTTGAGCTTCATCGTGAGTCCTGGCGCGTCGCGTCATGGCGGCCCGCGACGCGCGGGTCCACCTGCCGGACGCTTTTAGAATAGCCTCGACCGGGCGCTTCGACAACGGCCGTTTGCCGAAGCACGAGACGAAGGCGTCCAACAACTTGGCCAGGGTCCTAGCGTGGCTGTACCGGAAGGAGGCCACGCGCGGCCTCAGAGTGCTCGACGTTCCGAGCGCCCAGGCCGAGCTGCGCTTTCAGGAGAGCTCTGGATGGCAATCACGACATCGAAGCCCGAGATGCTCGAGAACCTCCGCGTCATGCTGCGGGATGTGCTGGCGCTGCGAACGTCGGGTGCGGCGTACGCGAAGCTTTCGCGCGCCCACGGCTACGTAGACGGCTACATGCGCGTCCTGCTGGAGACCGGGGTGGCGACGAAGAGTGAGCTGCTTGCGCTCGTCTCCGACGAACGCAGTCGCTCCGACGGTCCCGCCACGCGCAGCGTCGAAGAAGACATCGCCGCCGTCGCTTAGCG
>DATDJP010000068.1:0-22507 GCA_036520475.1 Polyangiaceae bacterium
GGCGACCGGCTGGCTGCCTACATCGACGGGGCGCTCCGGCTCGATGAGCGCGCGGACCTGATCGCGGCCCGCTGTTGGGTCGGCGTGTTCGCAGAGGCGGTCCGGCACCCGCCGCTGTTCGCGCAGATGCGCCGGCTGATCGACAACGAGCTGTCGACGATTCGCGAGCGATCGAACGGCCGACTGTCCGAGAGTGATGCCGGCGCGGTGCTGGCGTTCATCATCGGTGCGCTCGTGCTCGGCGCTTTCGCGCCGCGCAAGACCGCCGGCTTCGCCGCGCCGGGGCTCGAAAAGCTGGTACGCGCCTTGACGACCGCCAGCACGCGCTGAACGGACCTGCTACTCCTTCGGGAACATCGCGGCGTACGGCTCTGCCTCGCGCAGCACGCGCGCGAACGACGCGCGCTCCATCAGACGCTTCAGATAGGCGCGCACGTTGGGCTGCGACTCGGCGATTGGAGAGACTCGGTTCGCGTAGTAGAGCGCCGGGCACGCCGCGCAGTCCGCCAGCGTGAAATCGTCGCCCGCCGCCCACGGCTTCTGGCCCATTTGCTGCTCGATCAACGCATACGCCTGCTGAATCTGTGATTTGAGCTGCTCGACGCCGTACGGATCCTTGTTCTCTTTCGGACGCAGGCGATCGGCGACCACGCGCTGCATCGGGTCGTGCACGTAAAAGTCGTACACACGATCCCAGAGCCGCGCTTCGAGCGCCGCGTCCGGGTCGGCCGGGATCAGCGCGACCTTGCCCGGGTAGTGCCGCGCGAGATGCTCGATGATGATGCTCGTTTCAGGGACGACGCGGGCGCGCACAGCGTCGACGAGCACCGGGAACTTCACGAGCGGCGAGATCTTCGCGAACTCTGCGCGCTGCGCGGGGTCGAGCAGATCGACGACGCGACCTTCGAAGCGCGTGTCATTTTCGTACAGCGCGACGAGCACCTTCCAGCAGGCCGACGAGAGCGGATGATAATGCAGAGTGAGGGACATGAACGTGGCTCCGTATTCCGGTGGACCGACGGGCCTTATAGCCGTTCGTAAAGTGCGTCGGTGAGCGACCTTGACGAAGGATATATGCACGCCTATGCATATGTACTACGATGCAGACTGACGCCTTTCAGACTCTGGCCGACCCCACCCGCCGGCGCATCCTCGAAGCGCTGATCGATGGCGAACGGCAGGTCGGCGAGATCGTGGAGCGGGCCGGGATCCATCAGTCCGGCGTGTCGCGACACCTCCGCATCCTTCACGATGCGGGTTTCGTGGCGATGCGCCCGGACGGTCAGCGGCGCCTGTATTCGCTGAAGCCGGAGCCATTCCGCGATCTCGACGACTGGCTCGCGAAGTACCGGAGCCTGTGGGAAGCCCGCCTCGATCGCTTTGGGGCAGCGCTCGAGCAACGACGTCAGGCTCGCCCTGCCTCACCAAGGAGCAAACGCACATGAGTGACAAAAGCCGGTCCGCCGCACAGAGCGCGGCCAAACCCAAAGTAGTCGTCGAACGCACGTACCGCGCGCCAGTCGAGGAGCTTTGGGACCTGTGGACGACCAAGGAAGGCTTCGAGTCGTGGTGGGGGCCCGACGGCTTCCGCGCCGAGGTCCACGCCATCGAAGCACGGTTGGGCGGTGCGCTGCGCTACGACATGATCGCGGACAGCCCCGAGATGGTCGCGGCGATGAAGCAGATGAGCCGGCCGAGCTCGCACCCAACGTCTGCAAAATTCACCGAGATCGAGCTGCAGCGGCGGCTGGCGATCACGAGTCTGATCGACTTTCTGCCCGGGGTGACGCCGTACGAAAACACGATCGCGGTAGACTTCCATCCCTCCGGCGACAGCGTGCGCATGGTCGTGACCCTCGACCCGCTGCACAGCGACGAGCTCACGAGGATGTCGACGCAGGGCTTCACGAGCCAGCTCGGCAAGCTCGACCGGCGGTTCGGCTAACGGTACCCCTCGCGCGGCCCGGCTATGCCCTGCTCGCTGAGCTCCATGTAACGCCAGATGTCCGGGCGCGAGCCGTCGACATCCGTGAAACCGTACTCTGCCGCCAGACGGCCGGAAGTCAGCGACTTCTGAGACCATCGCTCGCGATCCGGGTCGAGCGCCAAGGCAGCGACGGCTCGTCCGACGAAGCGCGGCGATTCGGAGAGCGCAAAGTCGGGTGGAGCCGTGGGAAGGCCGGGTCTCGCCGCGAGCGCCGCGCGCCAATCGTCCTCCGTGACGCCAAAGGCGTCGAGCATCATTTCCGAGCGGAGCCAGCCCGGAGTGACAGCGACGGCGGTCCCGCCGTGTGGCAGAAGCTCGTGCCCCAGGGAAAACGCGAGCCGATTCGCCGCGACCTTCGCCAAATCGTAGAAGACGGAGATCCGATAGTGCGACGCGTTGTATGCGGTCGTGCCATCCGTCACCTCGACGAGCAGGCCCCCGGGACGAGTCACGAGCAGCGGCAACAGCCGATGCGACGTGATGAGGTGCGTCTCGATGGCGAGACGTAGTATCCGGAGACCCTTGTCGAGGTCGTGCTCCCAGATGGGCTTGTTCCATGTGGAAGGGGGTCCCTTGAGCAGCTCCGCTCCCCAGATGTCGTTGACCAGCACGTCGATCTGTCCGTGCTCACGCTGGATCCGCTCCGCCAAGCTCGCGACTTGCGCCGGATCCAGGTGATCGACCTGAATCGCGACACCGTTTCCTCCGAGCTCCGTCACGAGCTCGGCAGTCTCCTCGATGGTTTCAGGTCGCTGGTACTCGGATGCCGCGTGCCGCGTCGTGCGCCCCGTACACACCACGGTCGCGCCCGCTTCGCCGAGCGCAGCAGCGATTCCACGCCCCGCGCCGCGCGTTGCACCCGCGACGACGGCTACGCGGCCGTGCAGCGACAACGTGTCCTTCGTCCCCATGAGCGGATCGTACCACGCTGGCTCCGGGCCGCGCTCGACACGGCAGCGTCGCAATACGGCTAAATGGGATGACCATCCACGCGCAGCTGGAACAGAAAATAGGGCGGCAGACACGCGCCGCCGTCGCCCCAGCGTGCGCACACGTAGTCGTCCCTGCAAGGTGACTTGAACGAACAAGCGCGCAGCGCACCCGGCCGCGTGTTGTTCTGAATACAGCGTTCGAACGCCACTCCGGCAGCCAGGCAGGCGTTGAACTCGGCCAAAACCGGAATGCCGCCGCAGACGGCGCCTTCGGGCAGGTCACCGCAGCCTCCTGCGCACATACCGGACGGAAAACCGACGCTATTTGCCTCGCACGTTCGGCCGGCCGCGCACACGTCCGCTGCGCCCAGGCGGGCAGAGTCGCGGTGCGGATGCGTCGCGTGCGCGATGAGCCCGCGCTCGCACGCGTCGCCGACGTCCGGACCCGCTTCGGGCAGGCAAATCCCGAGCTCCGGGTCCGTCACACGCGTGCAGCGAAGTCCCGGGCCACAGGTCCAGTCCGCGAACCCAGGATCGCCCAGACCGCAGCGAGCACCATAACCGTCGTCGCCGTCGCGCTCGGCGGGAGGGCGGACCGCGACGTCCTCGCGTCCCTCGCCGAGCGCCACCACGTACTGTGCACGGCGCGCCAGGTCGCCATGGAAGTGCGGTGACATCGGCACTTCGACTGCGTCCACGCGATCGCCAGCAGGCTCCACGCCGAGCAGATGAAAACCGGCGATGCTGCGGCTCTGATGGCACCCGGAGCATGACAGGGCGTCGAGCCGGCGGACGAGCGCCGACGGGGTGCGGATGGTCTGGTACTGCGAGAGGTCGTGGCCGGCGAACGTGCGGGACGCGAGCACTTGGCGAAAGGGTCGATTGGCGCCTCGCGAAAGCCCGTGCGGCGAGACGGACACCGCGCGCCGAGCCAGAAACTCATCGGGAATGCGCAAGGTGCCCGCGTCGAGCCGCGCGAGCGCGGACGGTGTGCGGAGAAATTGCGACAATTTTTCGAGTAGCGCCGGGCGCCGCGCGAGCAGCGCTGCGTCGATGGTGTTTTCGAGGGGCATGCTCTCGAGCAGCGGTGCGTGCTCGCTCGGACGGAACGCGCGCAGCACGTATTCGGCGTGGCCGCCGAGCGAAGGCCGCACCGTGGACGGCCAGCGCACGCTCTGGAAGTTCAGCTCGAGGGATTTGCGCCGCCAGGTGCTGCGCCGGCTCCGCGCGAGCGGCCCCTCCTCCGAGACGATCCAGCGCGCGAACGCCGGCTCCGCGCGCTGCTCGCCGGGACGCAGCCAACTCTGCGCCGTCGCGACACACGTGCCGTCTCGGTCCCTGGGCACGAACTCGACGATGTTGATCGTCATGGGCAAACGCGACGCCACGGGCCCGGTTTGCGTGTTCGTTCGGTACGACAGACGGTACACGAACCGTACTTCGCCGCAGTGCTCCGGCGCGAACGGCTTCCGATCGAGACGATTGACGACCGCGATCAGCTCGAAACGCGTCCGCTCGGAGTCCAGCCAACGCACGTCGAACTGCCGGTGCGCGTGGCGCATCCCCACTCCGGCCGATGGATCCCGGAGCCGGTCGCCGGCCAGGTCCGCAGCGACGGCTTTGATGAGCGCCTGGAAAGGCGCGCGCCTCGCGAGCTCCTGCGTCGTGACGGCAGGTATGCCGTCGATCTGGCTCCCCAGGTCGAGGCCAGCCTTCTCCAGCGATGCGAGCGTGCTCGGATCACTCACCACCAGGATGGGGGTGCTCCGCGATTCGCCCGGTGGCGCGTGCGGGGATGGGTGGAGCGCCACGCGCGACGCGCTGGCCCTAGCACCCGTAGCCGCAGCAGGTTCTGAAGCGCCACAACCCGCAGCGAACAGGCACAGTGCGGAGAGAAACCATGAGCGGAGGCGCGACGCGGGCATGCTCGCATAGTGTACTAGCCCGCCGGCGTGTCGGCCGGACGAACAGAGCGCGCATACCGCCACCTACCAGTAGTGCCCGGTACGCCGGTTGTGCGGGGTTCACGCGAGCCTGTGGAGAACAACTCGATGCGCGGACCTATACCGCGCAATTGCCACCTCCATTGCGCCCGCCCTCGCCCTCTCGCGCCTCCTCAGTCACGCCTAGCTTGCCGTCCTGCCGGCGAAGCCTATTTCTCGTCGCAAAGTTAGTTCGTGTGCAAATTAAGTCTTCGAAGAGAAACCCTTCGCAGGCTTCGCGCGATCGTTTGCCGCGGCGCACCGCCGGCGAGGACGAGTACCACTGCGCTCACACGCCGGAGCTCTCCGGCCCGGGCGCGGATCGCTTGTTGTAGCGGCGAAGCAGCGCTGCGAGCAGCAGCGAGGCCGCGAGCAGTGCGCCCAGCATGAGCCAGGCTCGGGGTTGCATTTGCCCCGCGGCGTCGAAGATCTCGGCTCCCATGTAGCTCACGAGCAGCAGCGGCGGGATGTAACCGAGCAGCGATCCCCAGAAGTGCGTCCAGAACGGCACCTTCGAGACGCCGAGAAACGCGTGCAACATCTGCGGCATCCAGAAGATCAGCCGCAGGATGAACACCGTGCGAAATGCATTTCTCTCGAGCGCTTCGTCGTATTTTCGAAAGCGCTTCGGGATGCGCGCGGAGACCCAGTCACGCGCCACGAAGCGCGCGAACGAAAAGCCGATGACGCTCGCCGCCATCGTTCCGACCATGGACAGCGCAAACGCGACGTGCCAGGGCCAGATCAGCGGAGCGGCCACGATGAACACCGTGCCCGGCACACCGAAGGGTTGCAGCAGGGCATACGCGACGATGAAGCCGGCATAGCCCCAACCACCCATCTGCACGACCGCACCAGCGAAGCGCTTTGGCTCGGAAAGCTCGGCGAAAACACCCATCCAGTACGCCAGCGCCACGCCCGCGAGCACGGCGAGGACGATCACGATCTTCGTGATGAAGCGGGCGCTCAAGTCAGGTTCCGAGCCGGTCGAGTCATAACGAACGACGTGCCGCTCCGGTTTGTCCTCCGAAAAGCCAGCATCAACGGAATGATAGCATTCGTAGGCTCGACTGCGG
The DNA here is from genome assembly GCA_036520475.1 of Polyangiaceae bacterium. GTDB lineage: Bacteria > Myxococcota_A > Polyangia > Polyangiales > Polyangiaceae > DATDJP01. Next base: position 5,978 of record DATDJP010000068.1, read on the forward strand.
CGTGGGACCGTGCCACATCAGCTCGTAACGGATTGTCCGCTCTCGCGGAACACCAGGAGCCCTGCATGCGCATCGATGATCATCGGCGTTCTACCAACTTCGAAGACCGAGGTCGCGGCGGTGGCGGCGGCGGCGGCGGGATTCCCGTGCGCGGGCTCGCTTCCCTCGTGCGGCTCATCGGCATCAAGGGCACCCTGATCATCGGAGCGCTACTCGCCGCCGTTTTCTTTTTCCTGCCCTCTGGCCTGAAGCAACAGGTCTTGGCGGCCCTCTCCGGCGGCGCACAGACATCGGCCCCCGGCGAGCCCGGCGCGGGCAGCGTCTGCGAGTCGTCGCCCGCCAGCGGGAAGGCGTGCGACTTTTCGCGCGTGGTGCTCGCGTCGACCGAAGACGTCTGGACGCCACAGTTTCAGAAGAGCGCGCTGCCCAGCTACGAGAGCGCCCCCGGCGCTTATCAGGCTCCCACCCTGGTGGTTTTCGCCGGAGGCGTGACGACCGGGGGCTGCGGCAGCGCGACCTCCGACGTGGGTCCGTTCTACTGCCCGGCCGACAAGAAGCTCTATATCGACCCGGGCTTCTACGAGGTGATGGAACAGCGCCTGAAAGCGCCGGGCGATTTTGCTCAGGCCTACGTGATCGCTCACGAGGTCGGCCACCACGTGCAGAACCTGATCGGCTCCTCACGGATGCAAGTGAGAGGCGAATCCAAGAACCAGGTCTCCGTGCGCGTCGAGCTGCAAGCCGACTGTCTCGCCGGCGTGTGGGGGCACACGGCTCGCGCTTCGCTCCAGATTACGGACGAAGATCTCAGCGAAGCCTTGCAAGCCGCGCACGCCATCGGCGACGACACGCTCGGCCATTCCGACGAAAAATCGTTCACGCACGGCAGTAGCGAGCAGCGCAAGCGCTGGTTCAAGCGCGGCTTCGAGAGCGGCGACGCCCGCCAGTGCGACACCTTCGCCGTCCGCGAGTACGAACAGCTCTGAGCTTCAAATATCGGTAGCGCGCGCAGCTGGCGATTTCGGAGCGCTGTCTGGATCGTGACCTGGGTCGCACGCCGCGGGATCGTACTCGTTCAGGACGGTGCCCTTCCAGAGCGGGCCGCGGTGCAAGGCGGCGCGTGCCACGACGTGCGCGGAGAGCGGCGCGGTGAGCATCACGAATGCGGCGATGCTACCGAGTCGAACGATCACTTCCACGTCCGGAAACTGAAGCGCCGTGCCCGCAAGCAGGCACGCGAGGCCCAGCGTCGAAGCCTTGGACGACGCTTGCATGCGCGAAAACGTGTCAGGAAAGCGCAACACGCCGATCGCCGCGAGCAGCGAGAAGCTCGCGCCGAGCAGCAAGAGCAGCGCCGTCAGCCACTCGAGTACGATCACGATTTCGCCTCTTTCTGGACGTACCAGGCGTACGCCACCGTACCGAGGAAGCCGACCAGCGTGATCAAGCTAGCAGCGTCGAGCAGACTGCGCTGGCCGGTGCCAGCCGTGACCGCGACGATGACGCCGACCGTCAGCACGGAGATGAGATCCATGGCCACGACGCGATCTTCGAGCCGCGGGCCGAGCGACAGACGCACGAAGCTGATGAGCAAGGCGACGGCGAGCATCGCAACGGCGATCTGGACGACGATATCGAGCATGGGCAGTCGCTCCTTCAGCGCAGGATATCGATCACACGCCGCTCGAACGAGTTCTTGATCTCCGCCCGCACCGCCTCGGGCTCCGTCACGTCCATGACGTGCAAGTATAGCGACTTGCGATCGTTCGAAACGTCCAGCGCGATCGTGCCTGGAGTCAGGTTGATCAGGGTGGTCAGCATCAGGATCTCGTAGTCGTCGCGCGCGTCGAGCGGCACACGCACGATGCCGGGCCTGGGGACACGACGTGGATGCAACACGTCGATCGCCATGCGGATGTTGGCCACGATGAACGCTCCGAACAAGAACCACGCCAGCGCGAGCACGGCGCGCACCTTCTTCCTGTAGCTCCCGGGCACCACCCCGCCGCGCGCGAGCGCCGCCAGCACGACGTAGCCGAGCAAATAGCCGACCACCAGATTTCCGAGCGTGAAGGTTCCGTGCAGCGCAGCCCAGGCCACGGCGAGCAGGATATTGGCGAGCAGCATCGCTTCAGCCTCCTTTCAAGACGGCGCTCACGTAGGCATCCGGCTGGAGCAGCTCGGCGGCGATGGTTGACGTGAGGTCGAGCAGGGGCCCGGCCGCGACACTGAAGGCCAGAGTGAGCACGGTGAGCCCGCCTATCGGTAGAAGCTGCTGCCAGAGGGGACCCGCCTTGTCCGCGTCGGGCGGCGCGGGCTTCCAGAAGCCTTCATCCCACAAGCGCGCGATCGAGAGCACACTGAGCAAGCTGACCACGAGCGCGATGGCGCCGGCCCAGTACAGGCCTGCGCCGAACGCCGCCTGCACGAGCGCGATCTTCGCGATGGCGCCCGAGAGCGGCGGCACGCCGGCCAGCGCAAACAGCGGGATCAACGCCAGCAGTGAGGCGAACGGGTGCGTGCGGAACAGCGAACCGAGCCGCTCGAACTCACTGGTGCGGCGCATGCGCAGGAACAGCCCCGCGATCAGATACAGGTTCGTGATCGCCAGAATGTGATGGATCACGTACAGCAGCGAACCGGCCAGGCCGAGCGGCGTCGCGAGACCGAGCCCCATCGTCGTAAACCCGATGTGCCCCACCAGGTTGAACGACAGGACGCGCCGAAAGTCGCGCTGGCTGAGCGCGCACGTGACGCCGATCACCATGGTCACGAGCGAGAGCACGAGCAGAAACGTGGGTCCGGCGGGGTGAGCGCGCTGAAACAGCAGCGTGAACACCCGGAACATCGAATACACCCCGACCTTCGTCAAAAGCCCCGCAAAGACGGCGCTGATCGCCGCGGGCGGCGTGTGATACGAGGCGGGCAGCCACGAGAACCAGGGGAACAGCGCGGCCTTGATCCCGAACGCGATGAAGAACAGCGCCGCCATCGCGATGTGCAACGGCGGGAGCCGGCCGGTCCCCCACTGGTGCGACAGATCCGCCATGTTCAAGGTGCCGGCCTTGCCGTACAAGAGACCGAGCGCGGTCAGCAGAATCGACGAGGCGAGCAGGTTGAGCGTCACGTACGTGAACGCCGCGCGCACCTGCTCCTTGCTGCGATAGAGCGCCATCAGCACGAACGACGCGACCAGCATCACCTCGAACCAGACGTACAGATTGAAGAGATCTCCGGTCAAAAACGCGCCGGACACCCCCATCAAGAGCACCATCAGCACCGGGTGATAGCCGCCCGACTCGCGCCGCGGATCGACCCCGGCGAAGGCGTACGCGGTCGTGGCCACGCCGACGATGCCGACCGCCACGAGCAGCACGGCCGTGAGGCGGTCCGCGACGAAGCTAATGCCGAACGGAGCGCTCCACCCGCCCGACTGCAGCACCTGAATGCCCTCCGCGCGAACCTGATACGCGATCCAGAGCGCTGACCCGAGCAGCACCACGGATCCTGCCAGCGCCAGCCAGCGCTGGACGCGCAGGCTCGACACCAACAGCAAGACCGCCGCGGTGAACATCGGCGTCGCCACCGGCAAGATCAGACTCGAAGCCATCGCGCTTCTCCCATCAGCCCTCTCCGATGTCGTCGTTGCCGCTCATGCGGTGCACTTGGTGGGCGAGCACGAGCGCGAACGCGAGCACGCCGAAGCCGATCACGATCGCCGTGAGGATCAGGGATTGCGGGACCGGATCCGCGAATGGCGGCTCGAGCAGCGTTTCGCCCGCTGGCACGACCGGCGGGACGGCTCGGGTGAGACCGCCGGAGGTAAAGATCAAAATGTTGGTGCCGTTCGTCAGCAGGCCGAGGCCTATGATGAGCTGCGCGAGGCGGCGGCGCAGAAGCAGGTAAAGCCCTGCCGCGTACAGCGAACCAGCCGTGATGGCGAGCACCAGTTCCACTTCACTCCTCGGCCAGGTTGAAGGACATGGTCAAGACGACACCAATCACCACGAGGCAGACGCCGAGATCGAACAGCACCGGCGTGCCGATCAGCACGCGCCAGCCCGACGGCCCGAGCTCCGTCCAGCACGCGGTCAGGAAGGGTCGCCCGAGCGCGAGCGGGATACAGCCGCTGACGAGCGCGGTCAGCATCCCCGCGCCGAGCAGCCGCCACGGATTGACGAGCAGCGCCGCACGCGCTGCCTCGGCCCCCTCGGCGAGTACCCGGAGCACGAACGCCACCGCCACGACCAGGCCGGCCACGAACCCGCCGCCCGGCTCGTTGTGCCCGCGCAGCAGCAAGAATACGGCGAACAAGAGCAAGAGCGGCATCAGCACGCGCGCCGCGGCACGGAAGATCAGCGAGCTCATCGCGTCACACTCTCCGCAGCGGCGATGCGCAGGAGCGCCGCCACGCCGACGGCGGCCGTCACCAGCACCGTGATTTCACCGAGCGTGTCGAGCGCACGGAAGTCGACCAAGATCACGTTGACGACGTTGCGACCGTGAGCGAGAGCCGGCGCCGCTTCGGCGTAAAAATCGCGCAAGCGCGAGCTCGTCGGGTTCACGGCCGCGCTGAACGTGAGCACGGTGATCAAGAGCCCCGTCGCCACCGAGATCAGAGCGTCGCGCACGCGGGTGCGGCGCGTGCTGCGCTCCACCACCTTTGGGAATTGCCAGAACACGTACACGAAAATGACGGCCGTCAGCGTCTCTACCGCGAACTGCGTCATGGCCAGGTCGGGCGCGCCGTACAGCGAAAAGGTCAGCGCGACGCCGTACCCTGCGGTGCCAAGAGACAGCACCGCCGTCATGGTGGTCCGCGCGCGCACCGCCGTGAACGCCGCGATCATCACCAGCCCGGCGACCAGCACCTCGTGCGCCTGGGGCGCGAGCAGCGCGCGCGGCACGATCTGTCCTGCGCTCACGAACAGCGCCGCACCGACGAGCAGCATCGTCGACGTGACGAACACGAGCACGTAGGCCGGCAGCGACGCGTCCTGAAGTGGCGGCGCGAGCCGAGCGCTGAGCGCATCCAGCGCCCGGAGCGCGCCGTCATACAGTCGCTCGACGCCGAGACCGCTCGGGGAACCGAGGCGCAGGCGCGCGCGCATCCCGTAGACGCCGAACGTCACACCGAGCGTCACGGCGCTCAAGAGCAGCGGCAGCGAAAAGCCGTGCCACAGCGAGAGCTGTGCCGCGACGTGGGTGCCCGAAGCCGCGCTGGCCGCCGCGCCGACCAGCCACGAGAGCCAGGGTGCGGCCAAGCCGACGAGACCCAGCAGAGCCAAGAGCAGCGGGTTCAGAAACAGACCCGGCGACGCCTCGTGAGTCTTTGGAAACGACGTTTCGGCGCCGGCAAACGGTGAAACTCCGACGCTCAGCGCCGCTGCGCCGAGCAGGCCGCTCGAGAGCACGAGCACCGCTCCAAGCACCAACGGCGCGAGCGGCTGCCCGAGCACGGCGCCGTATGCTTCCTCCTTCGCGAGAAAGCCGCACAGCGGTGGTAGCCCGGCCATCGAGGCCGCGGCGAGCACACCCGCCACGGCGGTAAAGGGCATCTGCTTCTTCAGCCCCGAGAGCCGAGTCACGTCGCGCGTGCCCGTCTCGTGATCGATGATGCCCGTCACCAGGAACAGCGCGCCCTTGTAGAAGGCGTGGGCCAGCAGGTACAAAAGGCCCGCCGTGATGCAGGCCGTCGTTCCCAGGCCGAGCAAGAACAGCATCGCGCCCAGCGCGCTGATCGTCGAGTAGGCGAGGATCTTCTTGAGGTCGGTCTCGCGCACGGCGCGCACGGCCGCGCCGAGCATCGTCAAGCCGGACACGACGGCGATCAGCGTGGTCCAGGTGGAGGTACCGCCGAGCGTGGGAGTCATGCGCGCCACCAGGTACACGCCGGCTTTCACCATCGTGGCGGAGTGCAGGTAGGCGCTCACCGGCGTCGGCGCCGCCATCGCGTTCGGCAGCCAAAAATGAAAAGGAAACTGCGCTGATTTGCTGAACGCCGCGAGCAAGAAGCAGAGCGCGATCGGCAAGTAGTGCGGGTGCTCCTGGACGCGTCCCGCGAGCAGCGACGCGCTGCCCGTGGCCTGTGCGAGCAGCACCACCCCCGCGAGGAGCGCAAGACCGCCGCCCCCGGTAACCAGCAGCGCCTGCAGCGCGGCACGGCGCGCCTCGGGCCTGTCGTGCTCGAAGCCGATCAGCAAATACGACGTGAAGCCCGTGAGCTCCCAGAACACGAACAGCAAAAGGCCATTGTCCGTGAGCACGACGCCGAGCATCGCCGCCATGAACGCGAACAGCGTCGCCTGAAAGCGCCCACTATACGGGTGCCCATCGAAGTACTCCGCGCCGTACACGACGATGCACGTGCCGATGCCGGCAATCAGCACCGCGAACAACCCGCTCAGCCCGTCGAGCCGGAACGACAGCACCAGCCCGAGCCGCGGGATCCACTCGATCTGCTCCGAGCGAGGAGCCCCGCCAATCGCTCCGCGCAGGCCGAGCGCAAACCACACCGTCATGAAGAGCGGCCAGATTGAAAGCCAGCGCGCCCAGCGCGCGGGTCGTCTCCCGAGCCAGGCGGCGAGCGGGCACAGGCCCAAGGTGACGGCGATGAGGGCGCCCATCGCCGACCGTCATGTCGTGATCAGCGCCACAAAGCGAGCTATTTCACGCCGTTGTGCGGATCAGCCGACGCGCACGACATCCCTGACGATGGGCATGTCGAGCGCGGCGCGCAGGGATTTTGCCGCAACATCCAGGGCTCGACGCCCCTCCTCGAGCCGAAACGGATCGCAGCGCGGCAGCGTCTCCACGACGAACGTCACGAGCCCAGCTCGCGCGGGAATTTCACGTTGAAGAACGGTGCGAGCCAAGCCCGTCGGAATCCGCGACGTGAGGTGGTGATAGAACACGCGCTCGGACGGTCCTGCTCCGGCGAGCCCTGGGCGATCCAGGATGCCGCCGTCGTACAACCAGCGCCCCTCGTGGAGCACGGGGTGAAACAGGAGCGGCACGCTGCACGACGCTTGAATGGCCGGTGCTAGCGCACCCGCATCCAGCACCCGTGTACGGCGCGTCGCCAGCTCGAACACGGAGCAGGCCACGGGAATCCGACACTCGGCGAACGTGCGCACGGGCAAAAGCCGCTCGAGCCGTTCCCGGAACAGACGCCCGCGGAGCAGTCCCATGCCTGGCTCGGGGTCCCAGAAGTGCGCCCGCTCGAGAGCGGTGAGCTCCTCCGCGAGCTGCGCCGAGGAGACCCCCGCAGCCCATGCGCCGGTCACCAGGGCACCAGCGCTGGAGCCCGAAGCACGCACGGGAAGGATGTCCTCTTCTTCGAGCACGCGCAGCACGCCGGTATGCGCGAAGAAGCCGAAAAAACCGGATGACAGCGCCAGAGTGAACGGCCCTTCGCGCAGCCATTCTCTGAGCGTCAGTGCCTGCGCTGACGTCATCCGTGGCTTCTCAATCATCCCCCGGCGGCGACACCGGTCTCGGTATGCGCGGGCGGCCGGGCACACACTCGAGCGCACTCCGATCCCAGCGCCCGCACTCGGCCGCTGCTTCATACGTAGACTGCAGGAAGCGCAGCAACGTCTCTTCCGGATCGCTCGCGGAGCGAACCGCCGCGTACGGGAGCAGGAACTCTCCGAGGCCAGCATCGAAGAAGGCGCTGCTCGGCTCGACCTTTCGCTCTTTGAACCTGTCCGGCACCGGGTAGGCATACGAGTAGAACATCGCCTCGTCGACGCCGCCCCCGCCGGGCCAGAAGCCGGCAGACGACACTTCGTGACTGTACGCTTCGCGCGTCACGGCGTCGGGCAGCCCGGGAAAACCGCCCGGGTGAAGGGGCGCACGGCGTCCGGAAAATCGCGTCACGGCCAGGTCGAACGCCCCCCAAAACAAGTGAACGGGACTGACCTTGCCCACGAAGGAGGTGCGAAAACGCGCAAAAACGCGCTCGACATGCAGCAGTGCTTGGTGAAAGCGCTGGACGGCGCCGGCGTCGTACGGCCTCTGCTTCGAGTCTTCGGCGAAGGCTACGGCGTCCGGTATCTCGTTCGGCGCGCCGTGAATCTCGGGTGATCCACCGACCGCCGTGATCGCCTGCCGCGCCCGCCCGAAGAAATCGGCGACACTCATGGGCGCGAGTGAAAATGCTTCGATCGCTCCGCCATCCGCGCGCACGACGAACCGCTGATCACAGAAGTCGAAGTCGAGCGTGATGGTTCGCGAACCATCCGGAACGGTCCCGGTCGTCAAGCCCCGTGGCGTCACGTACAGCGTGGCGTGCCACGAGTGGTTCAGCCAAGGCGTGTGGGCCAACTTGTACTTACCTGCGATCTGCGACCAGAGGTGCAACGCCGAGCAGGTATCGCGCCATTCACCATAGTCGAGAGCCGGCCAGAGTCTCCGAAGCTCGTCGTGGCTGCTCATTTGGCTCCGCTCCATCGTGGGTATGTCATACCCGACCATCGCTGCGCTGGAAGGGCAATCGGAGCGCGATTTTTCGCGGGCACGCAATCGGTTCGACGAGAAGAGCGGCCGCTGACGGCTATTGCCGTATCACAGCAGGCCGGGACACTCGTCGCGGGCGGCTGCCGGTGTCACGTACATGAAGTTGTAACACATCTCGTTGATGGTATTCGTGCCGCCGGTCACGGCCACCGCCGTAGGGTTCTGATACGTGCAGCGCAAGATCAGCTTGTCGCCTGCTCGTACGGTCTTCGAGAGATCGTAGAAATACTGCAGCTCGAACGACCAGCCGCTGAGCGAGATGATGTCCTCCCGCGTGCCGTCCTGGCGCACGATCTCGTGCGAGAACGATTTGCCGATTTGGTGCATGTGCGGCATGCCCGCCACGATCGTGAAATCGCGCGAAGCGGTGCATTCCTTGGTCGCCGTGTACTCGGAGAACGGCGGCACGTTGATCAGGAAGGTCGTCGGATCGGCCATGCCGTATTCGGTGCCCGTCGGCTCGGTCACGAAGAACGCTACGCCGCTCGAATCGAGCACGTTCGGCAAACGGGCACCGTTGTTGTAGTGAATCTCGATCCGGAAGCGATCGCCCGGTGCGAGCCTCAGCCCTCCGTCGGGGAACTCGACCGCACCAGTTCCCGGCGCCCAGGCGTACAGATACGAATTGTCGCTCGTGTAGTGCACGGTGATGTGATGCACGACGCGGCTCTCATCCACGACCGCTTCGATGCGGCGAATGAACTGATCGCGATCGACGAGATTTTCGAAGTAGAAATTCTGATACTTCTCCCCTTGGAGCTGCACGGCGAACTCCGGGGCGGTCAGATTGATGCGCCGGAGGCCCGGCGAAGCTTGCGCCGGAGCAGTCCACACCGGACGGCTCGCGCGCAGCCCTCGTGAGTAGTCGGCGCGCGCCGTGCCGCACGACGCCCAGGCGAGCAGCGCGTCGAGCTCGGTCTGGGTGAGCTGCGGATTGCCCGGCGGCGGCATGCGAAACTCCTGAACCGCGCTGACCATCCGGTCGACGATGCGCCCAGGAGCCACGCCAGCGAGCAGGTCCGCATGATTCAAGAGGCTGAACGGCGCGCCGTAGTTCGTAGTTTCGCCGTGGCACTTGGCGCACTTCTGCTCGACGATCCCCCGAATCTCGGCGGTCCAGGCGTCGGCGCCGGGGTTACACGCCTGGGGCCCGCTCCCGCCCGCACCACCGGTGCCCGGATTGGTGGGTGGGGCGCCACAAGCCGAGACCAGAAACGTGAACAGACCCAGGAGCGCTACGAGCTGCTTCGCCATGTGCCGCGGAATATACGAATGGCCGAGTGCGGCGCACAATCAATACATCCGGGCGTCGATGACCAGATAAGCGTCGTTCACTTGCCGTGGAATATGTCGATGTCGATGTTCAAGCCCGGCGCAATCCCAGTCACTCGGGGCTCGGCGGGACGAGCGCTTCCGGCCTCCGCGTCTCGAGCTCCGGAAAGGCAAAGCTGACGGCGCCCACCAGCACGCCCAGCGCCGCGAGCGCCAGGAACACCGGATCCATCCCCTGGACCATGGCGGAGGTCGCGCTTTGGCGCAGCGCGGGATCCAGGGCGCCCCCGCGGGAAGGGCCGAGCAGCTCCGAAAGCACCTGCGGCGGCACCTCGTCCCGCACCGCGCGGGCGACCAGCACGCCGAGCGCGCCGACCGCGAGCGTACCGCCCATCGTGCGGAAAAACATGGTGCTCGCCGTCGCGATGCCGCGCTGGCGAAACGGCACACTTTGCTGCACGCCAATCAGGATCGCCGTATTGGCGAAGCCCATGCCCGCGCCGAAGAAGAACATCGCAACTTGCAGCGCTACGAGACCCGTGTCGTGCCGCAACACTTCGTACAGCGCGATCGTGGAGATCGCCACGATCACGAGCCCGCCGCGCACGAGCACGCGATAGCCGATGCGGGGCAGCAGGCGACCGCCAAACGCACTCGCGAGCGGCCAACCCACGAGCATCGGCGCGATCGACGCGCCTGCCTCCGTCGGTGTCGCCTGATGCACCGCCTGAATGTAGAGCGGCGTGTACATGAGGATGCCCATCATCACCGCACCCATGAGCACGCTGCAGATGCTGGACGAAACCAGCGGACGCACCGCGAACAGCGAAAAGGGCAGGATCGGCTCGGGCGCGCGCTGTTCGATCCACAGAAACAAAGCGATCAAGACCAGCGCGGCAGGTAAGGTCAGCAGCGTCGCGTAACCCGAGAATCCCGCGAGCAGCGCGAGCACGCCCGCGGTGAGCAAGAGCGCGCCCGCGATATCGAGCGACGGCTTCTGCATTCCCGCTTCGCGCTCGCGAAAAAATGTGACGAGCAGGACGGCAGACAGAATGCCGATGGGAAGATTGAGATAAAAGATCCAGCGCCAAGACCAGGCGCGTACGATGAAGCCGCCCAGAAGCGGCCCCGCGATGCCAGCAAAGCCCCAGACTGCGCCGAACACACCCTGGATCTTCGCGCGCTCCTCCAACGTGAACAGATCGCCCACGATCGTGAGCGCGATGGGCTGCAACGCCCCCGCCCCCACGCCCTGCACGGCACGAAATGCGATGAGCGCCGGCATCGAGCGTGAGAGACCACACGCCATCGACCCGATCAGAAACACGGCGAGGCCCGCCAGCATCATCGGCCTTCGCCCCCACAGGTCCGACGCTTTGCCCCAAAGTGGGATCGTCACGGTCGTAGCCAGCATGTACACGGCGCCCACCCACCCATAGAGCTCGAGGCCGTGCAGCTCCGAAATCACGGTGGGCATCGCCGTGGCGACGACCGTGGCCTCCATCGCCGCCATGAACATCGCGAGCAGAATCGCGACGACAGTCAGCGGGCGGTGGGTGTGCATGACAACGGCGCGGAGATGTAAGCCGGACCGCGCCGCGTCGCCAGCCGCTCTCCCAAGGACGCGTCACACGCGCGCTTCGTCGGCCAAGTCGACGACGTTTGCCGGGTGTGGCGCACGGAAGCTCACCACTGGGAGCATCACGGTCGGAAGCACCGCTCTGCGCCGGCCCGCAGACGCCACTGCCAGCGCGAGCCCATGCAGCGTCAGCCGCCGGCGACTCCAATCGACGAGCTCGGCGGCATCGAGCGCGCACAAATGCCGCTGCACGGCCGCCTCTGAGAGCGCGCTTTCGCGAGCGAGCGCCACGACATCAATCGCCACGCCGCGTTGAACGAGACGCCACAGAGCCTTCAACACCGGTACCGAATGCGAGATTGAGTTCGACATGGGTCGACCTTTAGGCGACCACTGATAATCCGTCCAGTTTCCGGCGTACAGTTCGTAACCTGTTGATCTTAAAGCTGCCGAACGCGAAAGGCCGCCTGCACTCCATTATATTAAATATTGCTAATATTAGACAGTACTTATATTATTCCTCCGGAACAATGGAGGTTCTCGCATGGATGACGTGACGAAGCTGATCGGCGCGGTGACGCGCGAAGTGAAATCCTCGGTCCGCGACGGCAAGGACGTGAAGGCAGTCGTGGTCAGCCGTTTCTACGACACGGACCTCGAAGACGCCTGGGACGCACTCACGTCCGCCGAACGCTTGGCGCGCTGGTTCACGCCGATCGAGGGCGAGCTTCGGCTCGGCGGGCGCTATCAGTTCAAAGGCAACGCGGGCGGCACCATCACCCACTGCGATCCGCCCCGCGCGCTCCGGGTCACCTGGGAGTTCGGCGGCGGCATGTCCTGGGTGGAGGTGGAGCTCGCGCCCGAACGAGCGGGCACCCGGCTCACCCTCGTGCATATCGTCCCCATCGACGAGCATTTCGACCAATACGGCCCTGGTGCCGTCGGCGTGGGCTGGGATCTCGGGTTGCTCGGGCTCGATCTTCACCTGCGCGATCGAAGCAACACCACACCAGCTCAGGGCGACGTGTGGGCGGAGAGCGACGATGGCAAGCGCTTCTCCCGTCTGGCGGCCGAAGATTGGGCCCGCGCGGCGATCGCCAACGGCGCCGACCCCGCGTCGGCTCACGAGGTAGCGGCGCGCACCGCGGCCTTCTATACTGGCAGCGCGTGATGCACGCGCTCGACATCCTTGGCGATCCGGTACGCCGGCGCATTCTCGAGCTGCTCGCAGACGACGAGAAGAGCGCAGGCGACCTGGTGACGGCGCTGCACCGCGAATTCGGCATCTCTCAATCGGCCGTCTCACAGCACCTCAAAGTGCTTCGCGACAACGGTTTCACGAGCGTGCGCGCCGACCGCCAGCGCCGGCTGTATGCCGTGCAGCCTGAGCCCCTGCGCGAAGTGGACGCTTGGCTCGCGCCGTTCCGCCACTTCTGGGAAACGCGCCTGGACGCACTAGGGACCGAGATCGCCCGAGGCAAGCGCGGCCGCAAGAAGTGACGCCCCTACCGAGCGAACGCTAAAAGCCAATCATACACAGCGAGCCGCGGCACCCGGCGCAGTTTGCCCCCTCGTTGGCGCACGCACCTTGGGGCGCTCCGCGAGCAATGTCGTTTTCGCAAGTATAGGTAATCCTGTTTAGCGCACATTGAGACTGTGCTCGAAGCAAAGGCTGGCATGCATCAGGCGTTGACTGCCGCAGTGCCTCACAGAACGACTTGCAACTGCTCACGTAATTTTCGGGCATCTTGGCGCAGTCGGCGGCTGCCTGCGCGTCGCAGTCGCGCTCGCATGCGTCTGCATCTCCGTCGGTCAGAACACCTGATTCGTTCCGAGGCGAGCCCTCGTCGCCGCTGGAACATCCGAGCGCTGGCAGGCCAGCGAATACTCCGACCAATACCGTTAGCTGCAATTGCATCGCGAACAATCCTCCGTAAGCAGATATCCGAATCGTCGCTCCAGCGTTCGGAACGAGCACGCGGCCGTATAGCCAAGCGTGGCCACGGCAGCTCAGGATTCGTTTCCGGGTGCCGCGTGGCTACAGTTCCACTGCTCCGATGTCGCAGCCGTTGCCCGAAGGGCGCGGAAAGCCTCGGGCGTCGATTGTGAGCGAGCAGCTCGCCGTGGGGATGGCATCGATCAGCGGGCTCCCCGCTGGTGGCAGGCGTGTCGGGACGGCGCCCCCATTGTTGGCGAGCGGCTGGAGCACGAGTCCGGCGCTATTCTGGTAGATGCGGGTACCTGTAAGCGCGCAGCTCGCATCGGCAAAGTGGCTATACGACGAGCCGCTGCCAGCCGTACCTGCTGCACACAAGCTCGTACCCGATATGGATAGCGCTACGGAAGCCGTGCTGACGACTCGTGGCGCGGCGAGTATCGTCGCGCCAGAGTTGTCGGCGATCGCCGCGTGATGCAGCGTGATCCTGACTGCAGCGCTGGCGGCTGCACCGGCCCCGGGTACATCGAAGCCGATGCACTGAGTGGGTGACGTACAGCTCGCTTCACGCGCGGTTGACGCGTTGCCGGTAAAAGTAACATTGACCGCAGAAACGGAGGACTCGGACGCGGTGGCGCCTCCACCTCTGAGCGCTGTCTCGACCTGGCGACCGTCTCCTTCAGCCGCGGTGTTGGCCGACAGCGTGCACGCGTTCAAGCTGAGTGCTCCGCTGGCCCACACGGCTCCCCCGTTCGCCGCTCCTGCGTTCCCGACCGGCTGGCACGCAAACGTCGCGCATCCTCCCCAAGGCCCGTGGCCGCTGCGAACTCGATTCGCGTCGAAGTGACTGCTCGTGATCTCGACTGAGCTTGCGCCCGCGAGCGCCCCCCCGCGCGCGGTGCCCGAACCACTGACACGGAACCAGGGATCGGTCGATCCCGCGATTGCGAGGTTACCCACCGCCGTGATGTTCGAAGCGGTGAGCGCGCCAGCAGCGGCGACGGCGCCGCCCGTAGCCGCGCAGGCGATGGCTTCCTCCGCGTACGCGCGATTGCCGGACAAAGACACGTTGCCGAGGGCGACGGGCGCTTGGCTGTTGACCTCCTGCGCGATTGCGCCGCCGCGCACGCCCCCGCAGCCCCACGCCGCGATCGCGTCGTTGCGGCTCAGGTCTCCGCCCAACACGAAAACCTCACCGTACACGTATGCACCCCCGCCTTCACTTGCTCCGAGGACGATCTGCGGCGCCGGATACGTCGAGGTGCCCCGGGCGTTAGTCGAGTTCTCGAAGATGCTGGAGTCCATGCTGCGCAGCACGCCCCGCACGAAGAGGCCACCGCCTTGCGCGCTGCCCAGCGTGGCGGTCGCCGAATTACCGAAGATCCTGGCGCCTTGGAGCGTCACGTCGCTCTCGGCGCGAATGCCGCCGCCCTGGACGAGCCCCCATTGCTCGCTCGATAGGATCGAGCCTCCGGTCACCCCGACGCCCTTCAGGGTGAGCAGGCCACGACCGCGTTGGTCGATGACGCGCTCTCCGGCGCAGGTTTGTTTGATCGTTACGCCAGGTTCGAGCGCAACCAGTGTGACCTTTGCATCGGAGAAGATGTCGAGATCGCCCATGGCGTTGCCGTCATCGGCACCGCACAGCGTCAGCTCGTACGTGCCCGCCGCCATCTGCACGACGACTTCAGAAGCGCCTGCAGAGTTGGCAGTCGCGATCGCCGCGCGCAGCGAGCCTGGCTGTCCATCGGTGGTGGGAGTCAGCGTGATTGTCGTCGATTTGCACGAGCTGGCGAGCGCCGCCACGGCGATTGCCGCGACCATCGAACACCTGAGTCGCTCAGAATCGATGATTCGAATGGAAGAGCTCTTTTTAGCTGCGATTTTCATCAAAACTCCTAATGTGTAAAGCCGGCTAATCGTGAGATCACATCGGAGCATACAACACACAGCAGAGGCTTGCTTCCGCTTTCATCCTTGGATGCCGCACGCGTGCGCACGCGTGCGCGCACCCGAGGTGGAGTGCAGTTGCCAAGCAGACTCGTTCCTGGGCTGCCTCGTCTGCGCCCTCGCGAGAAAACGAGGCCTCACTCAGCGTGATCGGGCCGTCTTCGCACGGCTGCCGACGAACGCCGCCAGGTGCTCGCCGGTCAGCGTCGATCGCGCCGCCACCAGGTCGGCCGGCGTACCTTCGAACACGATGCGCCCGCCGTCGTGGCCCGCGCCGGGACCGAGGTCGATGATCCAGTCGGCGTGCGCCATCACCGCCTGGTGGTGCTCGATCACGATCACCGACTTGCCGGAGTCGACCAGCCGGTCCAGGAGCCCGAGCAGCTGCTCGAGGTCGGCCAGGTGCAATCCGGTGGTCGGCTCGTCCAGCACGTAAATGCCGCCGCTGGCGCCCATGCGCGTCGCGAGCTTGAGCCGCTGCCGCTCGCCGCCCGACAGCGTGGGCAGCGGTTGGCCCAGCCGCACGTAGCCAAGCCCGACGTCGGCCAGGCGCTGCAAGATCGCGTGCGCGGCCGGCGTGTGCGCCTTGCCCGCGCCCAGGAAGTCGACTGCGTCTGCAACTGACAGATCGAGCACCTCGGAGATGTTGAGCTTACCGAGCCGGTACTCCAGCACCGAAGCGTGAAATCGCCGGCCCTCGCAGTCCGCGCAGACCGTGGACACGTCGCCCATCATCCCCAGGTCGGTGTAGATCACGCCGGCGCCGTTGCAGGTCGGGCACGCTCCCTCGGAGTTGGCGCTGAACAGCGCGGGCTTCACACCATTGGCCTTCGCGAACGCTTTGCGGATTGGCTCAAGCAGGTCGGTGTACGTGGCCGGGTTGCTGCGCCGGGAGCCGCGGATCGGCGCCTGGTCAACCGACACCACGCCGTCCCGTCCCGTCACCGAGCCGTGGATGAGTGAGCTCTTGCCCGACCCGGCCACGCCGGTCACCACCACCAGCACGCCGAGCGGGATGTCGACATCGACGTTTTGCAGGTTGTGAGTACGGGCGCCCCGCACCTTCAGCACACCCGACGCCTTCCGCAGCGACGGCTTCAGGGAGGCACGGTCGCTCAGGTGACGCCCGGTGAGCGTGCCGCTCTGCCGCAGCCCGGCGACGCTGCCCGCGAAGACCACCTCGCCGCCTGCAGTGCCGGCGCCAGGGCCGAGATCGACGACGTGATCGGCGATCGCGATCACCTCCGGCTTGTGCTCGACCACGAGCACGGTG
>DATDJP010000069.1:0-29810 GCA_036520475.1 Polyangiaceae bacterium
CGTGACCCGCGTTGAACGCTTCAGTGAGCTCGCCGAACAGCGGTAACGGGGGAAACCAGCCGAGACGCGTGGCTGGTTCGGGCCCGACGGGCGCGACTCCAGTCAGCCATGCGATCGCAGTTCCGAGCGCGACGGCCACCAGGCCGCCGGGCAGTCCGCCGCGAAAACGCACGCGTCCGAAGTACACGAGGAGCACGATCGAAAGCGTCGCCATCCCGATCACGGGGCGCGCGAACGTGCGAAACAGAAAGCCGAGCGCGATGAACGACAGCGCAATGCCTGCGAGCGTGGAGAGCAGCGCCGCGCGTGGCGTGATCTTGCGAAGCCGCTCCGCGACCGGGGCTGCCGCGAGCTCGATGAGCCCCGTGCCGAGGCACGCGACCAGGCCAGCATGCCATGCCACACGTGAGGGATCCGGAGCGCCTGCTGCGGTCGCCGCCAGCTTCGCGGGCAACATCACCAGGAACACGTACGCAAAGAGCGAGACCGTGTTGATCCCGTATGGCAATGCACAGACGTCGCTGCGACCCGTGGCTCGCGCCAGGCGCAGCGCTTGCCAGGCGTAGAAGAGATTTCCGACGAGCAGCGACACCGCTGCTCCCGGAAGCACTCGTCCGTAGACGAGCTCAGCTGGAAACTCGAGCACGAATCGGCACAGCGTGTCGATCAGCAGCAACTGCACGAGGTTGTCGAGAGCCAACCCGAAGAAGCCGTCGACGTCCCCTCGCACGAACCAGCGCATGGCAGAGGGCCCTGTGTCGCGCACTCACGCGATCTTGTCCAGCGCCCGCGCGCTCGCGAGGCGTTAGCCGGCGGAAGTTCCTCGCCTCATAGGCCCCCCGCTTCGAGCGTTTGCACCTCTTGCAAAGTCAAAACGCGACTGTACATCCGCAGGTTGTCGATTCGCCCGTTCAGGTACGGATCCGCGCTGAACTGCGAGCGCCCCAGCCAGTTGCGGTTGGTGTCGCCCAGGTCGGCCGGAGCCAGCGACATGGACGTGTTCTGGGCCACCTGTGCGCCATTTACGTAGAGCGTGCCCGTGCTGCCGGACAGGGTGACGGCGACATGGTGCCAATTGCCGGCGGAGAGCCCAGAGCTGTTCAGCTGTTGTTCCGCGCCGCCGCCCCCAGTGCTGATGCCGAACCGGACCTGATTGGTGGGCGTTCTCGGAGCGAGGAACAGGTAGCGGGTCGTCCCGGATCCGAAATCGAAAATACGAGCCCAGCTGGCCGTCGTGGTGTTCAATCGGAACCAAACCGAAATGGAGAATGCGCCATAGCTGCGCACGATGTTCGCCGGCAGACTCACGTATTCGCCGCCGCCATCGAGTGACACGGAGTTATCTCGGACCCCCGAAGCGAAGCTCGCGCCGTTAACCAGCGTGCCGGGCTGATTGTTACCCGTGGCATCCGCCGCACTCGAGCCGCGCCATTCGTCGAAGCGGTAGTGCGCCACGAGTCCGAGTGTGAGATTTCCGGCGTCACTACCGGCGTCCGAAACGGCGCCGTCCGAGCCGTCGCTCGCGGCATCGAGCACAGGCGCTCCGCCTGTTCCACCCGCGGCGTCGCCAGGTGTCGAGCCGCCCGCGCCCGCCACGCCGTCGTTCGTGGCGTCAGCGCTGGCATCGTGGCCGCCGCTGCCGGCTTGGCCCGCCGAGGCGTCTCTGCTGTCACCGCTCCCGTTGTCCAGTTCCTCGAGATCGTAGGCCAGCGAGCAACGGCAAAGAGCCCCGATCCCGACGACCGTGAGGCCAATTTTGAAGCGCGTTGCGAGCATGGTGGACCTAAAAGTGGCTGTGGAACAGCGCGACACCGCCGGCTTTCTGGGGAGCGAAAGTGATGGTTGCGGCCCCGCTCGGTGGCGACTCACGCGGCCTTAGCAGGAAGTACGTCGCGAGACCGGCTGAAACCAGGCCGACGCCCAGCGATATGTCCGCCACCAGAAACTTGTTGCGAATGGACGTTTTCTCGGACGCTGGACAGTTTGGTGCGCAACCGTCTTCCCCGAGTGCTTCGCTGCGCTGCGCAACCCCGTTGAGCCCGAAGTAGGTTGCACTCGCGAACGCCGCGAGCGCGGTGCCACCGAAGATCCACGCGGGAAGAGGAATGTCACGCCCGTCGCCATCCGCTTGGGGAGCGCCCGCAGCGGGCCTCGCTTTCGAAGCAACTGCCACGCGCTTTGCCATGAGGCGCACACTGAGGGCGCGCCGTTTGTCGCTCGGGGCGATGGTGATCCGCTGCTCCACCGACTCGAAGCCGGCGGCCTCGTAGCGAACCACGTGCTCTCCGATGTCGATGAGCAGAAGCTTGCCGCCAATCTGTTCGGCGAGCGGTTCGCCGTCAACCGTGACT
Source organism: Polyangiaceae bacterium (assembly GCA_036520475.1). GTDB lineage: Bacteria > Myxococcota_A > Polyangia > Polyangiales > Polyangiaceae > DATDJP01. The sequence goes on from DATDJP010000069.1 coordinate 2,352, forward strand.
TTGACGCGAGTCATGGCGTTGCCCTCGCCATCCGTGGCGCTCACGATGACGCTGGGGCTGCGCTGCTCGAGATCCACCAACCACTCCGAGCAATCAGCGCTGACGAGCTCGGGGCAGCTCGTGCGGGCGCAACGCATGAATGCCTCGCGCGCCGGACGGAACTTGCCCTCGTCACGCAGGACTTGCCCCTGCTCGGCGGCTGCAACGCAGGCTTTCTTCTCTTCGAGCTCATCCGCGCGAGCGTGCGCGTTGGCAAGCATAGTCGCCATGAGCACGGCATAAAAAGGGTACTTCCCCATGGCTCTCGCGTTCCGGCAGCGCTTACAGACAAGCGGGCTTGTAGCGCTTGTGCCCTTTCTCGTCGATTCTATACGGTATCCTGCAATCGTCAGCCTTCGGCTTTCGGCCCACCGTCGTGCGCGCCCGTGCCGGCCGTGACGCATTCGTGGTTCCAAGTTCGCGGGCGACACCTTCCTGAGCGGCGGGCGTGGGTGTCTCCGGTTCCGGAGTGGGGAGCTCCTCTGTCGCGTGCTCGTCAATGCCAAGAGCCGGTGCTGGCTCCTCGGCGGCGGTGTCGTCCTGCCCGCTGGGCGTCGTGACCTCGGATGAGGGCGCAGTTACCTCGACCGCCGGCGCGTGGAATGCTTTGTGCAAAGCTGGCGTGGAGTTCGAGGCGCGCCCGCTCTGGACCAAAAGCAAGACGATGGCAAAAACAAGTGCAGTAAATACCGCACCGGCCAGGCCGATCAGGGTTCGTCGGAGCGATGGCGACGCGAGCCGCGGGCGCAGCTCCGAGTGCAGCGCCAGGGGAGGGGACGAGCCGCCTCCTTTCGCGTCACCGGTCCTGTCCGTGGGGGATGTGAGGGGAACGCGTTGCGGAACGGTTTGCGAGGCGCTCTCGATTTCCGTGATCAGCGCAGCACGGCGAGCCAGCTCCTCTGAGGCGAGCAGCTGTACCCATGCGCCGACCTCGGTGTTGGGAGCGCTGAGCGTATATTGCTCCAGCTCGCGCGCCATTTCGAGCGCCGTACCGTAACGCAGCGCTGGGCTGCGCTGGAGTCCGCGCATCACGATCCGGTCGAGCTCGGGTGGGACGTCGGGCGCGAGCCTGCTCGGCGGCGAGACGGGCTGCTGCAGAACGGCCGCGATGATCGCCGCGTGGTGCTCGCCGCGAAATAGCCGGTAACCGGTCAGCGCTTCCCAGATGACCACTGAGGCCGCATACACGTCTGCCTGACGTGTGACGGTTCCACCGGAGAGTTGCTCTGGCGCTGTGTACGGCAGCTTGTTCGTGACGGTGCTGCTGCCCGTCGAGTGCAGCCGCCGTATCGCCTGAGCGAGGCCGAAATCGAGCACCCGTGACCGACCGTCCACGCCAACCAGGATGTTGTGCGGTGATACGTCGCGGTGCACGACGTCGAGCGGCTGTCCCCGTTCATCCCTGGCCTCGTGGGCAGCATGCAGCCCGTGCAACACTCCGCTCATGACGGAAGTGATGATGCGCGGATCCAGCGGGGTGCGCTTGCTGACCGACGCGCGAAACAGCTTCCCGAGCGACTCTCCGTGCACGTACTCCATGGCAACGAAGATTTCGCGGTCGACGTTGACGGGCTCGAGCGTCGCTACCACGTTTGGATGGCGTATTCGTGCCGCAATGCGGATCTCGTGCAGGAACATCGCGACGAGCTCGGCGTCCCGCGCGAGGTGAGGGTGAAGCCGCTTGATGGCCACCGTGTGCGCCCCAGCGTTGGCATTCAGCCGACCCAGGTGCACCGTCCCTAGCTCGCCGGCGGCAATTTCCCCGAACAGCAGGTAGGGGCCGGCCAAACGTGGAGGTGAGTCGTGCAGGGAGCGCACCGATGACAATTTACCACCTTATGAGTGGTGGAACGTTCCGCCTCTTTTGACTGGACCTCCTGATTCTCGCGCAACCGCCGCCGTGCGCTCTGGGTTCAAAGCAAGTGCCTTGTGTTCAGGTCCGCCATTCACTGTGCATGTGCGCATGGCTGCGTCCGGACAGTGAGCCGCAGGCCAGGGTGAGCCAAATCTCGCGCCTGGAGCCTATACGTGGTTCACAAGCAAACGCCGAGCGTGCTACAGCCGCAGCGATCCAAGAGCGTGTTGCAACACCGCGCTCGGCCGAGGAGACAGGGTGGGCACGCGGTCGCGTTGCACTTGCTCGGTTCGAAAGCGACCAGCGAGCCGGGCGGCGAAACGATCCAATTCCAGCCGGTACCCGCGAACACCATGCCTCCGGAAACCGTGACGCCGCCGCCGGTAGCGACGCCCGCCTTGTGCTTCCACAGCTCGCGCCCGTCGGCCGCCGCGAATGCTCGCACGTGGCCGTCAACGGTCGTGAAATAGAGAACCCCGTTCGCGATCGTGAGTCCGCCGAACACACCCGGTGTCACGCGTTTGCGCCAGCGTTCGGCGCCGGTCGTGGCATCGAGCGAGATCACGTCCGAAGAACTGGGTCGAGCCAGCTCGATCTCGAGGAAGCAGAGCGGCTCTTCTGTGAGACTCTCGATGCCCTCGTTCGACGCGACGTAGATCGAGTCGTTCGCGTACGCGGTTGACGCCATCACGCCGCCCAGGTGATCGCCCGCGGTGAGCGGCTTGGACCAGACGATGGCGCCCGTGTCTCGGTCGAGCGTGTAGTAGTTGCCCGCTTTGTCGCCGACGCCGACCACGTCGCGCGTGCCGATGCGGAACAGATTGGGGCTCGCGCCGACGTCGAAGTCTTCCTTTTTCGTACCACCGAGCGACCAGACGTCGTCCGCCGTGAACTGATGCGACCAGGCGAGCTGTCCAGTGTCATATCGAATCGCAATCAAAGCATCGGAGAGCGGGCTCGCGGGCTCGGTGTACCCCTGTCCGGTGCCGATGAACGCGAGCTTACGGCTGGTGTCGACCGCCGCCGAAGACCACACGGAGACGCCGAAGACGTTGGGCGGAGCCACATAGACTCTCCAGCGCACCTGGCCGGTCGCGGTGTCCACGCCTACGACGCTGCCGCGGAACGAGAACTCGCCGGAGATGCCGCACAAGCCCTCGGCAGTGAACACCTGGTAGGAGCCGACGCCGAAGATCAGCAAATCGTCCACCACGACGGGTGAGGACCAGAGGCGTGTCGCTCGGCTGTCGTCCACCTTGGACTTCCAGATCACGCGGCCGTTTCTGCGATCGAGCTTGAAGACCTCGGCTGCGTCCGCCGTGACGTACACGGCATCGGCCGTGACAGCCGGTGAGCTGCTGATCTGCGCCGCCAGACCGTCGCCCTGTGGGAGCTGGAGCAGCGATTGCCAGACGAAGGCGCCCGTTCTTGCGTTCAGCGCGTAGCTGCTGCCGTTCCACGAATTGAAGTAGACCTTGCCGTCGTAGATCGCCGGCGTGCTCGTCACCGCCAGGGTTCCGAGGGCGAAGCGCCACTTCTCACGTAGCGTGGAGGCGTTCGCCGTGCCGATCGTGGTCTCGAACGGATTCGTGCGTGTGTTGGCCAAATCCCGGCCGTACGATGGCCAGTTGGCGAACGGCGGCGGAGTGGTCGCCTCGGCAGTTGCGGTCGCCAAGCGTTCGGACTCCGGCGCGGGCTCGTAGTCCTGGCCGCAGCCTGCGGCGAACAATCCGGCGCCCAACACGAACAACTTCGCAAAACGCATCCCCACATAGTACCGCGCCGCCTGCAGTGAGCTCAAGCAGTGCATGGCGTCACTCCGATGCGCGCGTGTTTCCATGAGGAACTATCAGCACCGCGGCTGCACCGAGTTTCTCTCACGTGCACCTACCGCTGGCGGGCGAGCACCTGCCGCACGAAGTCGCTCTGTCTTGAGAGCTGCGAGCTCTCCGCGCCTCAGTCCTTGCGCACACAGCCAGGCGCCTCTCGGGCGGAGAGCGCCGCGCAGCGTCGTGCACGAGGGAGGCCCGGATGCTCCAACTGGTCCTGGTCGACGAGCGTGAGCTCGCGCCGAGCCTCCTCCACGTCTCCTCGTGCCAACCGATTGTAAATCCTCGTCACGCGCGCGTACGTGAAGCCCGGGTCGAGCTCGAGGGCGCGCTCGACCGCTTCATCGGCGCGATCGAGCTCCCCACTCAGACGGAGTGCGCGCGACAGGCCGGTCCAGGCGCGCGCCGACGTGGGAGTGTGCTCCACCGCGGTTGACCACAGCGTCCGATCGTTACGCCAGATACTGATCGCGGGCCATGCGAACGCAAGCAGGAGCGCGCCTGCTAGCGCCAAGCCCACCTTGCGTGCCAGCGGTGGTAGCCACTGCGTCAGTTGGTCAACGAGGACACCCCAGATCATCGCCCCGCCCAGGACGCTCAAGAACAGATATCGATCCGCGCGCGCATTTGCGGGGCCGATGAGCGGCGACATCGGTAGTGCAGCCAGCAAGCTCCAGCCGAACCCGATCGCCGCGACTCGCGTGCTGCGACGCCGAGCGAGAAGCACCGCTCCCGCGATGATCGCAAACAACGCTAACAGCCAGAGCACCGAGGCGGCGCCCTCTTCAGGGTATTCCGGAGACCAACCGAGGGGCCAAATGGAGCTCACGACCGCGCGCACCTCGAAGCGGGCGGTATCGAGCAGCGTTGCCGAGGCTCCCTGACTCGGTGCCAGCGGCACGTCGTCGCCGATCAGGCGCAGCGCAAGCCGCCAGTTGCTCCAGAGAATCAACACCGATCCGAGTCCCAGCAAGGCGTTCTCTCGCGTGCGCAGCCATTCGCGGGTAGGCCGACGCACCGCCAAGAGCAGCAGCACGAGCGCGACCAGGGCTACGGCGCTCTCCTTGCCCATGAGCCCCAGCGCAAAAAACGCGGTCGGTGCGATCAGCGAAATCGGCCTGCTGCGCACGGTGCGACGAAACAGAAACACTAGAGCGGCGAGGACGCCGAGCGCAGCGATCAAGTCTTCGCGGTAATTCACCGCGCTGACCGGCTCGGCGTGAATTGGAGCTGCGGCGAAAAAAATCGCTGCGACGGTCGCGACGGCACGGCGCCGGGACACGGCAAAGACCAGGGCCGCTGCGAGCAAACAACACAGCGTATAAAGGAGCACCGAGTGCGCGTGGTAGCCGCCAGCCCACGACCCGAACAGCCGGCGATCTAGCCACAGTGAGGCGATCATCGCCGGACGCGTCGCGTCGGGTATCGCCCTTTGCTCGCCCACACCGGCGAGCACCGCCTTTAGCAGGCCGAAGATTGGCTCGTCGAGCTTCGCGTTCTGGACGACGGTCCAGTGGTCGTCGTATACGAAGCCGAACGTGACGGTGCGCCCGTACGCAACCAGTACGAACACGACCAGCGCCAGCATCGCCACAGTCCTCATTCGCAACTGAAAACGCAAGGGCGCGGGACCTTTCAACAGTCGCTAGACACCCTACACCGTAATGGAATCCTCTGTGTGGTTGACTGGGAGTATTGGCTGGGGTTCAACATCCCGGTCGATGGATCGAGCTGCCCGCCGCCGCTTTTTGATCGGATACGGCATCTGGCTGTTCGGTGCGCTCGCCTACTTCGTGCCTTCTGCCACCTGGAGCCCGGTCTCACGGCTCAATCTGACGCGCGCCGTCGTGGAGCAGGGAACATTCTCCGTCGACGCGTTCGCGGAGAGCACTGGCGACCGCGCGCTACGCGCCGGGCACTGGTATTGCGACAAGGCGCCTCTGCCGTCGCTGATTGCAGTTCCACCGTATGCGGTTTTTTACGCGTACAACCGCCTGCGCGGAGTCAAACCGGAGTTCGTCGCGTTCTCCACGCCGGATACGCCGGCGCAGCGAGTGGAAGTGAACCGCACCTTCCAACAAGCCCTGTACGTGTGCTCTCTGAGCACGGCGGCGCTGGCGGGGACTGCGCTGGGGCTCCTCATGTTTCTCGTGCTCGTGCGCTCCGTGGGCAGTGGGATCGCGCTGTTTGCTTCCGCGGCCACCTTATTCGGTACGCCGCTCTTCACGTACTCGACTAGTTTTTATGGACACGTTCCGGCGACGGCGCTCATTTTCGGGGCGATCGCGGCGGTGACCGCTGGCTCCAAGTCGGTAGCTTTCGCTGACCAACTGGACGTCAGAGCCCTGCGCGGCCGGTTGCGAATCGCGGGAGCGTGCCTGGCTTCCGCTGTGGGCTGCGAGTACCTGTCCGCCGTCCCCGCGCTGTTCATCTTCGCCTACATCCTGTGGCGTGGCCGCGCTGACGCCCTGTACATGCTGTGGCAACTGGCGCTTGGAGCCCTTCTGCCAGCTTTGGTCCTGGGGACCTATCACTGGGTATGTTTCGGAGTTCCGTGGAAGACGGCCTACTCGTTCATTGAGCGCCCGGAGTTCGCGCGCGGGCACGAGCGGGGATTCTTCGGAATTACGCTGCCGGCTCCGCAGGCGATGTTCGGGCTCACGTTCGGTAGTGCTCGTGGCTTGTTCTTCATAGCGCCCGTCACGCTGCTCGGTGTTGCCCTGGCGTTCACGGGGCGAATGGAGCGCGACCGACGGGACAGTCTGTGGGCCATGCCCACCCTGGACGTGCGGCACGCCCTGGGAGGCGCCGCCATCGCGCTGTTTCTGGTAAACTCCAGCTATTACATGTGGTGGGGCGGAGCCGCATTCGGGCCACGTCATCTGCTACCCGTGGTGCCGCTGGCGGCGTACGGACTGGCGCGCGCATGTTTGGATCGCGAGGCACGCGTGCTCGCCGCTCTGCTCGCCGCGGTGTCGTTCGCCAACGTCCTTTCGGTCACGATGGTGGGCATCGAGGCGCCGGAACAAGGCAACGTGCTGACCGAATTCGCCTGGGCTCACCTGGCCGAGGGCAAAGTAGCCGTGCTCAGCGGCTCTTCCAATCTAGGGATGCGGCTCGGCCTTCCGAGTCTTGCGACGTTCGGTCCGATCTTGGTGTGGCTCCTGGTTGGCGGCCGCATCGTGGCCAGAGCCCTGCCCAAAAACGAGCGTGACGTGACGCCGGACCCAGGGATGGGCGCCGACGTCAGTTCGCGCGCTTAGGCCCTAGCTGCTGAGGACGTTCGACGTGGGCGCGTCGTCAGGAGCGTCCTTCGTCCCTGCGTCTCGGGGATTCCTACCGTCGTCCCCATCGTCCGAATCGCTGCCGCACGCTGTGTATCCGCATGCGGATAGAGCGATAACAGCAAGAAAGAAAACGCCTCTCGAACGCCCGTCACGTGTTACTGCCACGACACATTCCTCCGCGGCCAATTAAGCCTGCTCAAAAATCCCACCGTCTCGACTCGTGCGCCTTTATCGCTCTTTTACGCTCAGAGAGCAAGCTTGGCGTGATGACGGCAATGACGCGTTGCGAGAGAAACCAGCCGCTGACGACTGCAAGTTAGTGGAGGTCGCGGCTTGACTTGCCCGGCGCATCTCGAGTCTCATCTGCCGCAATTGAAACCCATGGCAAGCAGCGAAAAATCACTGCCCTCCGAGCAGAAACCTTTTCTCCCTCCACCGGCACTTGGAGGCACCGCAAGCGAGCAGGCGAAACCGATGCAGGATGCAAAGTCTCAACAGGCGCCGGCGTCTGCCGGCACGGACACGGCGCGCGTCAAGGCGCAGACATCTCCCTGGGGAACGCCGGTGCTCGCGTTCTTGGCCGGCGTTTGCCTGGGAGGCGCAGCGGGTTACTTCCTTTCCCCGGCTCCGCCGCTGGATGAGACGCGCTTCATGAATTTCGACCCCGAGTCCACGCCACAGGGACTGCTCGTGTCCGGCTTTTCGGGCGCTGAAACCAACGAGAGCGGTGACACGTTCCGCTGGTGCGATTCGGCCAACGTAAGACTCAAGATCAGAACGCGCGGTGACGGAGCCCGTACGCTGCGCATGCGCTATTGGCCGTTCGAGTACGCGGACGGCCCCAAGCAAGCGGTATCGATCTTGGTCAACGAGCAGCTCGTCGGGACGCGCGACATGGAGCCGGGTCCGCACGTCGCGGCGATGCGTGTGCCCGCGCATTTCTGGCGAAAAGGCGACAACGAAGTCCGCTTCAAGTTCAAGTACGCGGAGGCGCCGGCTGTCCGCAACGCTCCGAGCCAAGACAAGCGGACGCTGTCGGCCGCGTTCGATTGGCTCGAGATTCTGCCGCGTTGAACCCCGTGATGCGGGTGGCGCGGAAGCGTACCGCTACAGCGTGTTGACAGTTTCAGCCAACACCGCCCTCGTCGGGCGTCGGGGGTCACGCAGGTTTTTCTACACGTCCTGCCCGCGCCGCTGGATAGTCCGCTGGGAGCTCGATCAGCGCGGGCCGTAGCTGAGCCGGCGAAACGCGCTGCTCGGCAGCGCGTCGAGCTCGCTGACGACGTCTGCGAAGGCGCGCGCCACGCGGCCCAGCTCGTCCACGGGAACCTTGTCGAGCGTGTCCATCGAGTCGTACAGGTAGATGGGCGCGCCGACGAGCGCGAGCACGGGCAGACCAGCGCGATAGAAGTCGCTGCAGTCCGCTGGCAGGCCGGCGCCGCCGAAGAGCGACGTGGGAAAGGCCACGGTCCGTTCGAGCTGGTGTCTTTCCATGGCGCGCAGCGCGATCTGCTCGACGCCTTCGATTTCATTGCTCACGAACAGGCCGCGCGGCGCCAGAAGGCCGGTTTTCTGCGCGCCCGCTGGGGTCTGGAGCACTTCGTGCGCGATGTGCTCGAGCGTCACGTTGAACACGATCTTCTCGCGTTCGATGTGGCGCGTGATGAAGGCTTCGTGGCTCGCGTAGTCGGTGAAGTGCGTGTCCATCGTCGCGAACAGGAGCGTTCGCTGCCGCTCTCGCTCCGGGACTCTACTGAAGTATTGCGCGAGCGCGAGCACGAGTGACGTGCCGGAAGCGTCCTCGACGGCGCCGGTCGTCGTCGAGTCGTGGTGCGACTCGATCAGGACGATTTCATCCGACGTTCCCGGCAAGTAGCCCACGACGTTGCGTCCCTGCGCGCGCGCGAGCTCTCCCTCCAGGGTCAGCCTCGCGACGAGCGGCGCCGCTGCGTCGTGCAAGCGCGCTTTCAGCGCCGCACCTGTGGATGGCGCGAGCCATAGCCCGGGAATGCTCATGGCGCCGCCCGGGTCGTAAGAGGAGTACGCCTCGTTGTGGTAGTCGTGACTGTCGATGTAGTCGACCAGCACGCCGACGAAGCCGACGGCGCCCCGCTCGAGCGCATTGTAGTAGTTGGCCGGGAAGGTATTGCGTGAGTAGGGATCGACGAGCTCGAAGCCGGGCACGAACGTCTCGTTCGTGTCCTGGATGCCGAGCGCGATTTGCTCGACGATAGAGCGCGATAGACGATTGAAGCGCACGTCCGACAGCACGATCTTCCCGCGCACGTCGAGGTCTTCGAAGTCCTGCGGCTTGCCATCCCCGACGTACACGATTTCGGCGTTCAGTCCGTCGGGGCCCGTGCTGAACCTTGCTGGCACGCCCTCGTGAAACGTGTGCTGCATGTAGTACGCCGGCACCGCCTCGCCGGCGATCGAAAGTCCGAAGCGCTCGGCGGACCAAACCACCGTGTCGGCTTGCTCGATGGCCACGTTCGCGAGGCCGAAGCTAGAAAACTGATCCCGCACATACTCGGCCGCGCCGATCGAGCCCGGTGAATCGGGGAGCCGAACGCCGAAGCTCGTGATCCGCTTCACCGATTCGAAGATGCGGGGCCCATCGGCCACGCTCGGCGGCTCTGTGCTCCGTAGCGAGTCCGAGCTCGAGCAGCCCGCGGCCGCGGCAGCCAAGGCGCCCAGCAGCGCGCAGCCCGCGGCGCCAATCGGAATCGGAAAGGCGTGCATGTCAGAAGCCCATGCTCCGCAGATCGCGCGCGACGGAGACGTACATTCCTTCGCGATCCCAAGCGTATCCCGCTTCATCGTTGCCGATGCCGGGACAATCGACGCCCGGGAGACCCGGCACGAGGTTGTTCGAGAAGCCCATGTGCGAAATCCCCGGGTGCACCAAGCCAAATACGCGCGCGCTGCCGGTCAAGATGCCGCGATCGCGAACGAACGTCGGGGGATCGCTGGGGGAGGGGCCGGCGCTGAGAAAACGCTGGGAATCGAGCGACATCCAGCCATCATTCAGGCCTTCGTACGCGCCGATGAGCAGCCAGCCGGCGTGGTGATCCGAGTAGCAGGAGTGAGCCCAACGGATGTAGCCGGAGTAAGATTGCCAGTAGACGCTCGGATGATTCGGGTAGGCGCGGTTGAAGCTCGGCGGGCAGCTGGTGATACTCGGATTGCAGCTCAAATCCATCGTCTGCGTCATGTACTTGCGCGACAGGGCGACGACGGAGTCGTGAAAGCCTGCGGCGTTCGGGCAGCTCGGCGAGCCGCCACACAAGAGATTCAAAGCGGCGACGTAGTCCGGGCCGCACTGGCCGTCCGTACACCCGAGGGCCAAGTCCGCGATGACCGTGCCCTTGTTGGCGCCCGCAATCGAGGTCCAGCTCGCGACGTGCTCGTGCATGGGCCGCCCGGTCAGGCGGTTCGTCATTGCGTTGATCATGTAGCGGGAGTCGGGGCAGCCCTGCGAGTGGCAGATGACGTTGACCTTTACGTCGTGAAGGCACGCGGCAATACTCGGATATTGCCCACGATGCTTCGCCGGGTTGCCGCAGTAGTCGAGCATCGCGAGCTCGACGCCGTCCACCACCTGAGGACTCGGGCCTTCGCACAGTTTTTCGGAGAGCGTCGTGCCGGCGCACTTCCGATACAGAAGCCGCCCGCGGTTCTGGTGCGAGCCGAAGTCGATCTTGTCGGGTTGGTAAACCACCGCGCCGTCGCGCTCGAGCGCTTGTTTGACGCCCCATGCAGGAAACGGGCGTTCGCCTTCGGGAAGGCCGGGCGTGAACTGGTTTCCGCGGAACGACGCGTGCGCCGTGCCCGACCAGTGGTGCGACAGGACGATGGGATAGCGCGTCGCGCTCCCCTGCGCGGGCCCTGCCTGCACGGAAGCACTCGCGAGCGCGACGACACCGAAGCTAGCGACGTGAAGAAGTGGACTGTATTTCACGGCCCGAGTCTGGCGAAGTGCGGCGCGGCTCGACAGTACGCACCCGGCCAAAGTTGCTACCCGGTTGGCCGCAGAGCTCGGCGATGCGTGCCGGCCAGGCGTGCCTGGAGGCTCGGGTGACGGAGCGCCGGTCCGGCAAGTCTCCGACAGCACTGCTGCTCCAGGGCGGCCGGCAGGCGCTCTTGGCCTGTGGGGTGAACCTCGAGCAGTTCGACGGCGCCGTGGACTCGCTGATCGACCCCGAGAGTGAGAGTTTCTGGAGCGGCCCACTCGGGGCTCAACGAACGCAGCGCGCCGCGGCGGTGCTGAGCCAGATCAGCGGCGATCCTCAGCTCGGGTTGCGGCTCGCTTCCGCCATGCCGCAGGGCTCGATGGGCATCGTCGAGTACATTCTGCGTACGTCCGAGACGCTCAGGGCGGCACTCGAGCACACGGTCCGGTTTGCGCCTCTGGTGCTGGACTACGTTCGGATCGAGCTGCACGCAGCCGAGAACACCGCCAAGCTCCGTCTCGTGCCCGACGCTGGCGTCGAGCTTCACCCACTGGTCGTCGATTACCGACTCGCGCGCACCGTGCAGCTCAGTCGTGAGTTGGCAGGCGTTCCCACGGGCGCTCCGGCGGAGGTGCACTTTCCGTATGCACGGCCGGCGACGCTCCAGGTGTACCGAGAAGTCTTCGGCGAAGACACGCGCTTCGTGTTCGAGCAGAGCGCGCCCGAGCTGCATTTCGAAGTAGCGGTGCTCGATCGGCCTCTGCCCGGTGCCGACGCCGTCTTGAACGGCATTCTCGTGGAGCACGCGCAGGCCATGCTCGTCGCGGCTCCCGCCAGCGATACCACCCGCGCCCGCCTCGAACGCGAGCTCGCCGCGACGCTTCATGCACAGCGGCCGAACGTGAGCGAGCTGGCCCGCCGCCTGCGGCTCAGCGAACGCACCCTGCGCCGGAAGCTCGCGGAGGAAGGCACGAGCGTGAGCGCGCTCGTCGACAGCGTGCGGGCGTCCCTCGCGGTGCTGTACGCGCGTGACGCGCAGGCCACGGCCGCCTCGATCGCCGAGAAGCTCGGCTTCGAAAGTGACAGCGCGTACCGGCGCGCATACAGGCGCTGGAAGCAACGCGGGATCGTGTAGCATTCGGGGTGCGTTCGTGATGCCGCCCGGTAGGGATGCTACCGTCGCTCTCCAATGACGGCTGTTCTTTCGAAGGTGCACCGCGAGCGTCACACGAGCGGGCGCGCGAGTTGGCTGCGCGCGTCCGTGCTCGGCGCAAACGACGCAATCGTCTCGACATCGAGCCTGATGATCGGGGTTGCGGCTTCCGAGGCCGCGAGGCAGACCATCCTCGTGGCGGGTCTGGCCGGGCTCGTGGCGGGTGCGCTGTCGATGGCCGTAGGCGAATACGTGTCGGTCAGCTCGCAACGCGACGCCGAACAGGCCGACATCGAGCGGGAAAAGCGCGAGCTCGCGAGCGCACCGGGAGCCGAGCTGCGCGAGCTCGTGCAAATCTACGTGCAGCGCGGGCTCGACGAGGAGCTCGCGCAGCGCGTGGCGCAGCAGCTCAGTGAGAAAGATCGACTCGGTGCACATCTGCGTGACGAGCTCGGCATCGACCACGACGCGCTGGCTCGTCCCTGGCAAGCGGCTTGGATCTCCGCCACGAGCTTCGCGGCGTCTGCGGCCATACCCGTGCTGGCGCTGATCGCGGCGCCCGCGTCGGCGCGCATGCTCGCGATAGTCGTCGTGTCGCTGCTCTGCCTCTGCGTGCTCGGCGCGCTGGGCGCACACCTGGGCGGCGCCGCCAAGGGCAAGGCCGCCGTGCGCGTGGTGGTCGGCGGAGCGCTGGCCATGGCGATCAGCGCCGGCGTGGGGCGGCTCGTCGGGGTCGCCGTGTGAGCTTGGCCATGGCCCTGTTGGCCCAGAGCACCCCAATCGCTTCGGAGGATCGCGGCTTCCTACAGCGGCGGGTGGCCCTGTTCGGCCTCGTGTCGGGCAGTCTCTACCTGTTCTTCCTCGGGTTCCGGACTGCGAGCGCGGCGCTTGGATCAGGGCTGGAGTTGCTGTTTGCGGATCCATCCTACTGGTGGCATCTGGCTGGCGCGCTTTGTCTTCTTGCCATCTGGCTACTGTGCCGGCGGGGCCAGCATGCAGTTTCGTACATAAGAGCAGTCGAGTCGGTGGGCCTGCTCGGCGCCGCGCTCGTGGTCGTGGTGATGGGCACGTTCATCCCGCTCTATGCGCGTCCGGACTACATTCTGCTGCTGGCACTCGGTTGTGCGCTGGTGGCGCGGGCGCTCTACGTTCCGAGCTCCGGGCGGCGCACATTGGTCCTCGGCCTCGCCATCGGCGCGGAGCTGGTCCCGGCGATCTATTTCCTGTTTGCCCGCATCGACCTGACCCAGTGGCAGGCCTTCGAGGAAATAGCGAACCTGACGCCTCGCGTGCTCGCGACGAACGTGGCTGCGAACACGGCTGCCTGGTGGATCATCACCGTGGTGATCTCGACGGCCGCATCACACGTGATTTACGGGCTGCGCAGGGACGTTCGCGACGCGAAGCAGCTCGGCCAGTACCGCCTCGAGGAGAAGATTGGAGAGGGCGGCATGGGCGCCATCTACCGGGCGAAACACGCGATGCTGAGGCGACCCACGGCCGTCAAGCTCTTCTTGCCCGGTAAGTCCGGCGCGGTCGGCCTGCGTCATTTCGAAATGGAAGTGCAGCACACCGCCCGGTTGAGTCATCCGAACATCATCACCATTTTCGACTACGGTCACACGCCCGACGGCCTCTTCTACTACGCGATGGAGTACCTCGACGGCCGCGCACTGGACGAGATCATCGAAGGCGATGGAGCGATGGACGCCGGGCGCGTCGTTCACGTTCTGAAGCAAGTCTCTGCGGCGCTTGTGCACGCGCACGGTGAAGGGCTCATACATCGCGACATCAAGCCGGCGAACATCATGCTCACTCTGCCGCATCGTCACGGCGGCGTGCACGAGCTGGTCAAGCTCCTCGACTTCGGCCTGGTTCGAGAAGTTCACGACGGCCAGATCGATCTGAGTCGCACCGACACGGTCAGTGGCACTCCCCAGTACCTGTCCCCGGAGGCAATCCGTAGCCCGAGCGCGCTCGACGGGCGCAGCGACCTGTACTCGGTTGGCGCGGTCGCCTACTACCTGTTGACTGGGCAGCACCTGTTCTCGGGCAGTACACTGGTGGAAGTCTGCAGCCATCATTTGCATTCCACGCCAGAGCCGCTCCGAGAGCGTGTCAGCTCACCTGTATCCGCCGAGCTGGAGGCGCTGATTTTACGCTGCCTCGAGAAGGATCCCGCCGCGCGCCCGGCCAGCGCGCTCGAGTTCGCAGCCGCGCTCGATCGCTTGACGGACATCGACGTCTGGTCTCCGCAGGCTGCCCTGGACTGGTGGACGACTCACGGCGCTCGCCTCCGAAACCGCTCGGCCGTTGCCGAGGCGGACACGGCAGTGCTGACCGTCGAAGTGCGCCCGACCCGCGGACCGTGGACTTAGCGTAGAAACGGTTTCGGGGTAGACGGAGCACTCAGTTGTTCGGAGCGCCGGCGGCGATCCAGGCGCGCACCTGAGCGAGCTGTGCTTCCGAGACGGTCACACCAGCGGCTGGAGGCATGACAGTTCCGCACGCGGGCGTCGCATGGGCCATCTTTTGCAGCAGCAAGCTCGCGTCTGGGTCCCCGGGCGCCACGCGCAAGAGCCCCGAAGCGCCACACAGCGACCCTGAAGAAGCGGGTACCCCGACCAGCTGAGCGTACGCGCCGTCTCGGGTCTCCAGCGACAGATTGCCCGCGTTCGTGCCGTGGCAGAAGACGGACTTGCAGCCGTTGCCGGTGAACACCTGCGACCAGATCGCGGAGAAGCCGATGTCTCCGCCTGCGTCCAGGCTGCCTGCGTCCGGTTCGCCGAGCTGTCCCTCGAGGCTGAGCGCGTGGAACGTCGTGTCCGGGTGAGCGGCGAGGTAGGTGAGGCCGCTGCCGAAATACACCGAGCCGTTGGACACGACGGGTGGGGACGTGATCGTGCCCGCGGTCCGGTAGTTGAACAACTTGCGTCCGTCTCGCACGTCGAAGGCCTGAAGCTGCGTCTCATACGCGACGAAACCCACGCCGTTCGCGATCGTGATTGGCGCCCAGACGTGAGCCGGAAGTTGGCGCTCCCAAAATACGCTACCAGTCGCGGGATTCAGCGCTGCTAGCCTCGATGTTCCAGGGGAGCCCAGCTTGCTGTCGCCGTTGGCCGGCTCGCTTCCCGGACCCGTGCTCGTTCCCAGATTACCGGCGACCAAGATGCGCTTTCCGTCGTAGGCGCCGGAATTGAAGATACCGCCGATGAACGCGCTGCCCTTGCTGAGGTTCTTCGACCAGAGCACTGCGCCGGTACTCCGATCCAGCGCCCAGAACATGCCGTTCTTCTGTCCCGCTGCGACGAGCTTGCGCGTACGCCCTGCGATCGTGGCGTCGAACAGGACGGGATTGGTGCCGAAGTCGCTGTCCGGGCTGCTCGGCCGCGCGATAGTGAACACGTCTCCGGTCGTGAGCTGTGTCCACCACGCCACGCTGCCGTCAGTGACGCGCAGCGCAAAAATCGCATCCGAAGTGCTGGAAGCCAGGCCCGTGTAGTTATTTCCCGTGCTGCCGTAGACGAGCCCGAGCTCGGTATCGATCGAAACACTCGACCAGACTGCGCAGCCGTTGTGCGGAGGGTGGACCGTGTAGGTTCGCCAGAGCTCGGCTCCCGTGCTGCGATGGTAAGCGACCACGGCCCCGCGGAAGGTCGAGGTCTCGGTGCGATTGACGGCTTCCTCGATCGAGGAGACCCCGACGATGACCTGCGCGCCGAGCACGGCAGGCGATGAAAATCCGCTCGCCGCTGGGTGACTGTCGCTCCGCACTTGCCAGAGCTCCGCGCCATTCGCGGGATTGATCGCGTGCAGGTACGCGTTGGCATCGTGCACGAACAGCACTCCGTCGGAGTAGGTCGGCGACGACGACCCGCTCATGCTCACGTTACGCCAGAGTTCTTCGCCGGTACTGGCGCGGAACGCGTACAGACCGGTGCTGGAGAGCACGTAGGCCACCCCGTGTGCAACGGCTGGCGCGCCGCTCACGCGCCCATGTTGGCTCGTGCGCCAGAGCGCGCGGAGGTGACTCGCATTGTGCGGATTGATCTTCTTTTCGACGGTGTTGTTGTACGTGGAGCGCAAGTCGTAACCGAGCCACGTCCAGGCTTCCGCATCCGCGGGACCACAAGCACTGAAACCAACTACCACCAATGCAAGGCTGCCAACTATTGCGCGACCGTGTTTTCTCATCGCGCCTGTTGTATCCGATTTTGCAACACGTTTCACGGGTCGCGACGAACCTCGAGCGTGCGACGTCCATCCCCAGTGCAGCTATGCAGTCTGTTTGCGAGTGACAACGGCAGTTGCCAGTCCGTGCATCCCGACTCACGATTCACCTCAGAACGCAAGCGGTGGGATCTGCTCGATGCAGCTCGTGTCCGGTGTTGCGTGCGGGTCGTCGAGGAAGGCCGCGATCAGCCGCATCGCGCAGCGCGGCAACGGTTCGGCGGACTTTGCACGTACGACGCCGTGACCGAAGCCGGGGAACTCGATGTAGTGAGAGCGTGAGAAGCGTTCCGCAACCTTGCGCCCGTAGTCGGGCGGGACAATCGGGTCGAGCTCGCCCTGGAACACGAGGCTGGGCACGTCGCTGTAGACGACTTTTCCTTCGATGCGCGGCGCTGGAGGGAACCCGACGCGCGCTCGGCGATGTAGCCTTGTTGCAGGGGCACGGCCGAGTCGAGCACCGCGCTGCGCACGCCCTCGGGACGATCGCGTACGATCGTCTGCACCAAGCGTGTCCCGTACGACGCTCCCCACAGGTTCCACGCGGGGTACCCGAGAAGCTCGCGCAATACGTCCACGTCACGCGCCATCTGCGCGCTCATGTAGCCTGCGAAATCGACGCCTTCCGCGCGCAGGCGCTCGACGCACGCGCCGATCGCTGCGCAGGCGAACGGTCCTGCCCGAGTGCGTTCTCCAATTTTCCGGCACGCTGAGCTCGCCGCATTCGACGCTTCTGGGATCTTGCCCGGCTGGGAGAGGAACATCACACGGTACCGGGCGATAGCTCGCCGGTGCAGCGTCGTTGATCGGGCCGCAGCCCGAAAGCGCGCACGAGCACGCGATCACGAGCCACGTGAACCGGGAAAGCGTCATGGAAGCGACCTCCCCGGCTGATACGGGAGCGGCGCGCTCTCGGATTTCGCCTCGATCTCATTTCAAGACGATGCGCTCGAGCCAGCCGTCCGCACGCAAGAGCGCTGGATCACTGTCCGCTGAGTGCGAGCCCGGCCCGTTCGTGAGGCCGCCCACGAAGAAGTGGCCGGATGAGCTACTCTCGGTCAGCGACAGAGCCGCGTTGTGCCGCAGACCCTGTGGCAGATCCGCGCGACGGATCAGACGGCCGGATGCGTCGAGCGCGAGCAGCTCGCTGCGTGCCTCTTCGGAGATGCTCGCGCCGCGCGGGTTTTGCCAGTAACCCGAGCGCCCGGCGACGACCCAGCCGCTGCCTGCCGAGGCCACGTCCGAGAACGCGTCCCCGCCGTCGACGTCGAGATGGACTGCGAGCTGCGGCGCCTCCGCTCCGTCCACCCAGTGGAGCAGGAAGCCGTTCCAGCCACGGCCGTCATCAGGAAGTGGGGCCGGTGCCACGCGCCCTGTCAGCACCACGCCGCCGCGCAGCCAGCGAAACGCCTCGACTTCGGCCACGTGTCCCGGCCAGACGAGACCCCGCGCCAGCTCGCGCGTCCCGGAGATCGCGCCGTCCTTGTCGACCGTGAGGATCACCGCGGCCGCTGTGTCCGCGACGCGAGTCGCCGCGAATCGATTGTACACGTCGACCGCAGCGCCGCTGCCGAGGACGAACAGGACGCGCGCCCGTCCGGCGTCGTCGACGCTGACGCGCGGGATGAAGCTCCAGTGCGTCGAGCGCAGCACGCGGTGGCTCGCGGCGATGCCCGTTGGCAGCGGCGCAGCGTGTCGGGGAAATAGCGGGACTCGCAGCGTTCTGAGAAACGCGCCGCCTTCGTAAGCGTAGCGGAACAGCAGCGTGCCGCTCGAGCCGCCGCGATTGACGAGGTACACGTGCTCGCCGTCCGCTGCCAGGCGTCCGGTCTCGCGGATCTCGGTCGGTTGGCAAGCGCCGACGTTCCACGGGATGATGGGCTGCTCCGTGACGTCCGTGGGATCGGTCACGAGATCCGGTTCGTCGACGCGGCTCGTGCCGAGCGGTGTGCCCGCCGCCGAATAGCGGCGGAGTGAACACCCGTCCGGACCCGCCAGGAACAGCGTCGCCTCGCCGGATGGGTGCGTGACGGCGTCGACGAAGAGCTCACTGGCCGGGGCGCGCAGTTCGGCTAGCGGTGCACCCGCTTCATCGAACCAGGCCAGCGAGCGCTCCACCCAGTGTTCGGTGAGTGCGCCGCCAGTGGGCTCGCGGAAGGCCAGCACCCCGCGCGCCGCGGGGAGTATCTTCCGCAGGGTTTCGTCGTGAATTTCGACGCGGAAGGGAGCGGGAGGTTCGCGCCTGCGATCACTCGACTCGCCCCCGCCGCACGCTGTGACGGCGCAGGCGAACACTGCCAAACTGGCCCTGAGAAGCACGTGTGACGTCATGACTACCGTGAGGTGACTGGGCTGACGGTAGTGTCTTATGGCAACTTCTGCGTTCGTCCAGATGCTGCCGTGCCAAGCGTTGACTGCGCGTTGTGCGTAGGGTGCCATGAGCGGATGACTCGAGCTTTTCGCTGGATGGCCGCGCTCTTGAGCGTCAACGCTCTGTGCTGCAGCAATGGTGGTGGCACCTCGCCGGGTTCAGGTGCAGGCGGTGCCGGGGCCGGCGGTTCCGCGGGTGCGGGTGGCACCGCTGGTTCCGTTGGGTCCGCTGGTGCGGGTGCAGGTGGCAGCGCTGGGTCCGCCGGTTCCGCTGGTTCAGACGGCGACGGCGGTCCGAGCGCGCGTCCTCATCCGCTGTATCCCGCGCTCGATCTCGACACCTTGCCGGGCGAAGGCGGCGGAGCCGTCGGCCCGTACGAGCCGCCCACGTTGCCGACCACCACACGCACCGTGAGCATCACGACTACGGGCAACCAGGCGCGCACCGACTTGCTGGCTGCGTGTCAGATTCCGCGCACCGCAGTCTCGGTAGCCGCCTCTGCCGGGCGAATCGGCGGCCTCGACTTCGGCAATGTCACCGACTGCGACGTCACCCTGGCGCCAGGAGTCATCGCGGACTTCGTCTACGTCGGTCACTTGCCGGGTCCAACCGTGGCTCCCGCGCATCGCCTGCGCGTCCGTGGCGGACAAATCGGCAGCATCGTGGTCGATCCGGGCAGTACGGACATCGTGTTCGATGGCGTCACCGTGAACAACGCGGTTCTTCCGCCCGCTCAGCGTTCGGGCACGGCGATCTACCTCATCAACAGCGGCACGACGGGCTTCGTCAATCGTTTCGCGTTCGTCAACTCCATCATTCGCATGGTGGCCACGCTGCCCTCGGGCGGTGACAGCGACGGCTGTGCTTACCTTGCGGGGGGCGCTCGCAACGTTTTCTTCGCAAACGACAACATCGTGACCGCTGGCAACCGCAACTCGTGGGGCTTTCGCATCGGCGGCGGGAGCAACTTCATCATCATCGACAGCACCGTGCGCGTGTCGTTTCACAAGCTCATTCGCATGAACGACGGTCCCGTCGACTACGTGTTCGTGAAACGCGGCACTTGGCTGCGGGAAGCGACCCTGACAGGGGGCGGCCTTGCCCTCAACGACAGCTTCGCTCAACTCGGAGACCTGGGCACCGATCGGGTCTACATCCACGATCCGGCTGTGTACCTGCTGTCGACCGAGCCGGTCGCGTTTGGCGCTTCGAGCGGTCCGGGGCAGGCGGGCAAGTCGTGGGAGGCGCGGCGTATCGCGTGGCACGCGCGCTCGTCGAGCGTCATCAGTGATGCGAGACTGAGTGGCCTCGCAGCCGCCTGTACGTCGGGCGCCACGTGCGACTACGGGATCGGCACGCACACGTACGACTATGATCCAGGTCTCGGCTTTCCCACGAATCCTTGGCGTTCGCTGCCGGAAATTGCCGAAGACAACCCCGACGCTCTGTCCATCGCGCCGTGAAGCCAGGCGCTGTGTGGGCTCGGAGAGGGTCGTGTCCTCGACGATGTGGTGCGCGATGAGGACGATAAGGCTGCACATTTACAGTGTGCCTGCGCAGCGCAATCGCCTCTCTAAAGCTTCTTCAAGAACGCGAGCAGGTCTGCCTTCTCCGCCACCGTCAGTGACTCCTTCGGCCCATTCGGCGTCTCGGGTGGGTTCGAAGCGGGCAGGAGCAGCGGGATCATGAACGGCAGGACTTCGCGGCTGTACGTGTCGATGCTGTCTTCGAGCGTGGCGTGGCTGTTGTCGTGAAAATAGGGCGCGGTGTGAGCGATGCCGCGGAGCTGCGGCACATCGAAGCCTTCGAAGTCGAGCGGGTTGCCGGTGATGAGCGCACGACCCGGATCGGTGGTGAACCACTGCGGGAACAGGTTGGGACCGGCGATGAGCCCGTTGAACTCGTCGACGGCTGAAAACTTGTCGTAAGGGTCGTCGCTCGCCGGTACGGGGATGGGCGGCAGGTCCATCAACTTCTCGCGCCGAGTCGGATCCCTGTAAAAGCGGAAGCGATAGCGGGGCAGATCGACGGAGGCGTTGAACAGCTGCGGCATGCGGCCGATTTGCCCGCGATACGACTGAAATGCGTACGCGCCGTTGATGAACTCGTTGTTCGGCTGCGGCGTCTGCACGGGGATCGAGAAGGTGAGACCGGGAAGAAAGATGGGCGTCCAGCGCACGTTGCCGTCCGGCTTGAGCTCGTTGAACAGGAGATCGTGCACGGCGCGATTCACGATCTTCGTCGTGCTACCTCCGCCGTGACACGCTTGGCAGGCTTTGACGAAGACGTCCCGGCCGCGTCGCTCTTCGGGCGTGAGCGCCAGGGTATCTTCCGGGAGCGCAATCAGGGCGTCCGGGATCCCGAGCTTCAGGAGCTCAGCGACCTGACGCGCGCGGTCGGAGCTAAACACGGTGCGCTCGAAGCCCGCAATGAGCTCGAGATCGCCGCGTTCGACCTGCGCGACCTCGCTGTGGTCCTCGAGCGCCGCCCTGGCCTGGTCTTCCAGATCGAGGAGACGGCCGTCCGACTGGAATGGCGCTCCGTAGGCGGTGTTTTCGACGCTCGGCACACCACGCCAGACGGACACTCTGCGATCGGGAGGTGTGATCACATTCCCTGCGACGTCGACCACGTCGATGTTGTCGGGCAGCGGCAGGGTGACGCGAATCAGCCCCTTCTGCAGATGCTCGAAGGTGAGAGTCGCGGCGTTCGGGTCATCCGCGTCGAGTCGATGAAACAACGGGTCGTCGGGTCGCTCGGCGAGGAGCTGCTCGACCCGCTCCGGAGTGAGCGTCAGGTGATCTTCGTGACGATGGCAGGTGGCACACGAGCGGCCATTCGCGTCCGGCAGCGGATCGTCGAAGAGTGCCTTGCCGGCGTGCACCGGGGGCGAGCCGCCTGCTCCGCCCGTGCCGCCGTCCGGGGGTGGGCTGCACAGCGCGGGAAAGATCGCCGAGGTGAGGAGCCACGCGGCTCCGGAGCTTCGGTCCACGAAGTTCTGTACGCCCATTGGCGCAAAGCTAGATGAAGCACGAGCAATTCGGAGGAGACAGCACCGGCCCTTACGATTTCATAACGGAGCGCTCTGGCTGAGCTCGTCGCAAAGCGCCAGCATGGGGAGCATGCCGATTTGCGCCGCCTCGGCGCTCGCCGTTGCAATCTCGGCGCGTGCTGCGTCGAAGCGACCGAGGCGCAGCTGGCTCTTCGCGAGGCCGAGCCGAGCTCGAACGAGCTCCGGCCGGTGACCGAAACGGGTATTGACGCGAAGGGCTGTCTGGAAATGCTCGAGGGCGTGCTCGGGTTCGGCCATAATCAGCGACAACTCTCCGAGGGCGCGCGCGTTCGAACCCAGGCTGATCAGGGGGCCATGGCTCGCGCAGAGCTCGACGCCACGCGCTAGAGAGTCGTAGATCGAGCGCGCGTCCTGTGCCGCGCCCAGCGCCGCGCAGACGTCGGCGAGGCGCACACGGGCTTCGAGTCGCGGTTCGACGTGCCGCCCGCGGAGCGGGAGCTGGAAGTCCGTCTTTCCGAGGACGGCATAGTGCGCGCGCGCTGCTGCCAGGTCGCCGCGTTCGATCGCGATTTGAGCACGGCACAACGCGATGAACCAGAACTCGTCGGGATAGCGAGCGCTGTACCGCTCGAGCAGCGGCTCGACGGAGCCCGCTTGCCCGCGATAGCCGAACAGTTGCAGAAGGAGCAGGATCAATGTGCCTTCGCGGTCGACAGTGCGACCCGCTTTGGCTGAATTTTGGCGGAGCGCCAGGAGCCTCCGATCCGCTGCTCCGAAATCGCCCTCGATGATCGCGAGCGTCACGCGCGCCACGCACGGCAAGGTGCGATACGCTCGAAAGCGCTCGCCGATACGACCGAAGTGGACGGGCTCCGGGAGCTCGGCGCTCGCGGCTTCGATGCGGCTCAAGACGCGTGCGTAACGTTCGAGCTCGCCGAGCGCGAGGCACATGACGAGCGCTTGAATGCCGGCGTCGATGCCTTGACGCAGGCTGAGCTCCGGACGCTCGGCGTCGTCGCAAATCGCCCTGAGCTCGGCCCGCGCGCGCGCGGGATCGGCGGACCAGAGTGCGTCGGCGCAGCGCAGGCCGTTGACGAGAACCGTGGTCCAGGCGTCGGTGTGCGGTGGCGCGTACGTGAGGGCGAGGCGCGTGTACTCGGCGGCTTCGGCGCCCCTGCCGGAGCTCGTGTAGAGCCAGCACAGGGAACGTGCCACGCGATGGCGCAGCAGCGCGTGTTCGGCATCGTTGTCGCGCGATTCCAGGGCTTTCAACGCGGCTTTCAAGAGCTCGAAGCAATCCGGTTTCCAGAGCACGGCGCGCACGCCGCCGATGGCCTCGTCCCCCACGGCGCAGCCGATGGCTGCTTCGGCGAACAGACGCACCGCCCCGCACCGCTCGGCTTGTCGCGCGGCCTCGCTGAACGCTTCCGTGACGGCTTCTGCTGGATCGTCGGCGTGCCACCGCGCTCTTGCGTACATGAGCGCGAGCTCTGCTTTGCTCTCGGAGGGGGGCGCGTCGGCGCAGAGCTCGAGCGCGCGACCCAGGTGGAGCGCGGCCTGGTCGAACGCGAACGTCGTGAACGCTTCGCGGCCGGCGCGCTCGCAGTAGCTCATGCGCTCCTGCTTCTCGAGGGCTTCGCCCGCGGCGTAGGCATGAGCGGCGAGCGCGCTGGTGCGTTCGATGCCCTGGGGTGCGCGCTCCCAGACGTGCGCTGCTTCCGCGTGATAGCGCTGGCGTGTCCGCAGCGGTAACGCCGCGTACAGGGCGTCGCGCAGGAGCGCGTGAGCAAACGCGAGAGCGCTCTGTCCTTCCCCGCTCCACGTGAGGATTCGAGACGCCAGCGCGGGCTCGAGATCCTCGAGCACTGCTGCGGCAGCGCGCTCGGTGACTTGCGCGAGCAGCGCTCCCGTGAATCGTTGGCCGAGCACTGCGGCGATGCCGAGCAGCTGCCCCGTCGCGCCAGGTAAAGCGCGAGCACGATTCTGGACGACGTGAAACAAGCTCGTCGCCAGCTCGCCCGTGTCTGCATCCCCCGTCGTGAGCGCGCGGGTCACGAGCTCGCGGACGTAGAGTGGATTGCCGCCCGTGAGCTCGCGCAACGCTTCGGCGCTGCGCTGCGTGGGGCGATAGTTGACCGCGCTGAGCAACGTGTCGAGCTCCGGGAGCGACAGCTCTCCGAGCTCGCACGTGATCACACCTTCGCGTCCGCGCGCGCCCGCGACGAACTGAGCGAGCGCGTCGCGCCCCGCCAGCGCTTCCGGACGGAGCGTCGCGCACACGAACAGCGGGTGCTGCGCGGCCACGTTGGCGAGCATGCTCAGGAGCAGCAACGTCGCGTCGTCGGCAAGGTGCACGTCCTCCAGCACGATGGGCAACGGCAGAGACGAAGCCACGCGCAGCAGGGCGCGCAGGTATGCATCGCAGACCAGGAAGCGCTGCTCGGAATCCGCGAGCGCGAGCGAAGACCCTGGCGCTTCGCCGGCGAGCTCGGGCACCAGGCGCGCGAGCACCGGCTCGCGGCGCGCGAATGCGCGGAGCTCTGCGGCGATTTCATCCTGCTCGAGCAGCTCTCCCGCGAGCCGGCGCCAGGCCCAAAACGGCGGCGCCGAAGCATCGCTCGGGCAGTGGGCGCGCAGCCAGCGGTCCGTGCTGGCGCCCTGTACGAGCTCGGAAATCAGCGAGCTCTTGCCGATGCCCGCAGGGCCAATCACCAGCGCCAGTGCGCCGCGGCCCCTCGCGAGACCCGCGACGGCAGCGCGCAGCGTTGCGAGCTCGCTCTGACGCCCCACGAAGGGCCATTGAAGCGGCACGCGAGCGACGCTGCTGTCGATCACGTGCTCGACCGGTAGCGCGAACTCGTAGCCCACGCCTTTTCGCGTTCGAATGACGACCTGGGCATCTCCCCTGTCGCCCAGCGCGCGCCGCGCTTCATTGATGATCCGCCGGAGAGCGCCGGGGCCGACGTTCACGTCGGGCCAGAGTCGTTTGCGCAGCTGCTCGGTGAGCGTGAGTTGGCCAGCGCGCTGCGCGAGCAGTGCGATGCAGTCGTACACCTTCGGCTCGAGTGGTACTGGCGCGCCCTGCCGGAGCAAGAGACGATTGTCCATGTCGAGCACGAACGCGCCGAAACGAAGCTTCGCCAAGCGCGGTCGAGCGTAACACGCGCCGAGGTCAGCTTGGTTTCGCGCGGAATGTTCGCGTATACTGCTGCCAATGCGGGTGCAGTGGCTCCTTCAGTGCGCAGGCGTCGTCATGGCGTTCGTCCACTGCAATTCTGAAATCGACAGTGGCGATCGCGACGATGGCGGCCGTGGCGGAAGCAGCGCCGGTGCCGCGGGCTCGGCTGGAGCCGCAGGTCGGGGTACCGGCGGCGCGTCCGGTGAAGGGGGCACAGCGGGGCAGGGCGGCAACGCCGGGGGCAGCGCCGGAACGGCTGGGGCCAGTACTGGCGACGCGGCTGCAGGCGCTGGTGGCAGCGCTGGACAGGACGCGGGCAGCACCGCACCGGTGCGCAGCGCCGGTTGCGGCCGGGCGAACCCCGCGGTTGGCAACTTGACGATGGACGTCCAGGGTAACGCCGCGCAGTACTTCGTGAGCGTGCCGGCGAGCTACGATCCGAACACCGCCTACCGCCTCGGCTTCGGCTTTCACGGTCGCAACCGCACGCACACGGACTGCAAGAACGGAGACTGCGCCGGCTTTGCGCAAGTCATGCAGGAGCGCGCCGTGCTCGTGTACATGAAGTCACTGGGTGGCGCCGGCTGGGAGGACAGCGGTGAGCGCACGCTCAACCTGGCGTTCTTCGGACAGGTGCTCGCCGCGATGAAGGCGGGGTTTTGCATCGACGAACGCCGCGTGTTCGTCGCCGGTACCAGCTCAGGCGCGCATTTCACCAACTTGCTCGCGTGCCTGCACGGGGATCAGTTGCAAGCGTTCTCACCCGTCGCCGGTGTGCTCGTGGAGAGGAACAACTGCCGCGGCAATCCGTCGGGAGTTCTGATTCATGGCGTCGACGACGGCTCGTTCAGCCAGGGCATCGCAGCGCGCGATTTCTTCCGCGCACGCAACGGCTGCTCGGAGAGCACGGTTCCGGCAATCAGCGCGCTACACGCGCGCGTGGTCGCCAATCGTGAAAGTCACGAATGCGCGGAGTATCAGCGCTGCCGTCCCGGACAGCCGATCACCTGGTGCGAGCACAGTGAAGGCGGCTACGACGGCAGCACGCACGGCTGGCCCAGGTTCGGCGGACAGGCCATCTGGGACTTCGTGAGTCGGTTTTAGCTGCGCGGGCCCCGGCAGGATTGCTTTGCACGCCAGTCATCGATTACACGGGGCGTATGTCGCTTCGCCATCTTTGGTCACAGGTCCCGTGCGCTGCCGCTGCGTTGGCCGTCCTCGCGTGCACGCCGAACGTGCCGCTTCGGCCCGTGCAGGCTCAGGCGGAGGCGCCGCAAGCGCGCGTGCGCTTGACGGAGATCGACGGCAACATACTCAAGTTTCACGTGTTCAATCTGACGAACCAGCCGCTCGTCATATTGCGCGACGAAATTTACCTCGTCACGCCTCGAGGGCCGCGGCGCCGCGAGGCCGGTGGCATCAGTAACTTGTACAACGTCGTCCCCGGTGGCGCTCACGACGTGAACGTGAAGTTCGATTTTTCGGGTCTGGCTGCCGGCGACGCGCTGGAAGTACGGTTCGACCGCGCGCTCATGCTCACGGGCCGTCCCGTCCCGATCGCGCCACTCACGTTCATCTACGAGTGATACACGACGGCGCTCCGTCTCACAGCACGTGCGCGAAGCTGAATTCGACCCAGAGCTCGCGACTGTCGCCGGGCTCGATCTCGAGCAGATCTTCGCCCGTGTTCAGGGCGTTCCCGAGCGCCGTCCAGGGCTCGAGGCAGATGTAATCTTTGCCTGCCACGGTCCACACGATCCAGCGCTGGAACTCCGGTGAGCCACGCACGTCCAGGCGCGTACCGTCCGCGAGCAGCAGGGCAGAGGACGACGCGCCGTGGTCGAGCAAGTGCAAGTCGAGCTCTGACGACGTGAAGTCGAAGCCCGTGAACGGCGCCGTGCGCTTCTGGACGTTGTCGAAGGCGCGTCTGGCGCGCGTAGGGATTCGCGCGCGCACCTTGTCGTGAACGGCGAAGTAAGGGTGATAACCGAGCGCGAATGGCATGACGGACGACCCCGCATTGCCGATGCGAGCCGTGATGCGCAAGGTGGCTCCCGAGAGCGCGAGCTCCAAGGTCGCATGAAATGACCAAGGATACTGTGCGAGCGTCTCGGCGTTCGAAGCCAGTTCGAGCGTCACGGACGCGGCTGCGTCGGACGTGCTCATGACGTTCCACGGCAGGGTGCGAGCGAAGCCGTGCTGCTTCATCGTCCCGGCGTGACCGGCTCGCTCCCAGGCGTCGTTCGTCAGCTTGCCCGGTGATGGAAACAGCACCGGGATTCCGCCGCGCACGTTCTGCGACGCATCGTTCAGCGTGCTGTCGTCGAGATACAGGAGCTCGCGTCCAGCGACGCTGAACGACGTGACGAGCGCCCCGCGCTGCGGCGCGATCAGCACCTGACTGTGGTCAGCTTCGTCTTCGAGAACGATCAGCTCTCCCACGACCGCTGCAGTGGAAGGACGGCGGCTCACCTTCGGCATGCGTGCAGCATACAACGGCGCAGCCTCGGTCAGTCGCCGAAGCACATGTTGACGCTCGCCGACCCGATCG
>DATDJP010000070.1:0-17127 GCA_036520475.1 Polyangiaceae bacterium
AATGTGGTGGCGGGCGCGTCCGCTGACTGCCAAACGAAATACACGGAACGCACGAGCCCGATGAGGTCACGAACGGTGCGCGCGGGAAGGCGGTCGCGGTGCATCGGGCGAGTTGCTCGCGCCGGCTCGCACGAGGCGCAATACAAAGCGCTAATGCATTGGATCTGCTGAGTTAATCAGTTATACAACTGCTCGTTTGTTCAGGCTCGAGCGATTTTTTTCGTCGTAGTTGCGAATTCCAGTAAACGATGTCGTTCCGCTGGCTCGCGGCGCGGCCACGAGCGGGACCGGGCCGATCCCGGCGCTTCAGACGCTACCCGCAAGGTGCTGGCGCAGCTGGACGACCGCTCAATCGTCGTCCCCGCCATCGCACTGGCGTCTTCGCAAGCGCCGCATCTGGTCAGGCGCATCGCATCTGCTCGCACCGTCTACTCACGCGGGCACAGCGCCTGCCCGAAAAAGAAAGATAGTCAGTA
Organism: Polyangiaceae bacterium; assembly: GCA_036520475.1. Taxonomy (GTDB): domain Bacteria; phylum Myxococcota_A; class Polyangia; order Polyangiales; family Polyangiaceae; genus DATDJP01. The sequence goes on from DATDJP010000070.1 coordinate 477, forward strand.
TGCATACTAGGTTTGAATGAGGAACGCCGTCACCGGCGGCAGTTGAACGGGACCGGTCGAAGCTGCGGAGGCGGGACGCATTGATCGGGCAGTGCGGACTCAGCGGCCCTTTGGCGGTGAACGCAAATGGTGGCGAAACGGTCACGTGACCAGGCCGCAGCGGTCGGTTATGCCGGTTATCGGTTCGGCTGCTGGCGGCGCAAGCGGGCACTGCCGGCGAGGAGGAGTAACGATGCGACAAGATGCGACGAAACTCGTAGGGCTGGGGCATGCTCTGTGCGTTGCTGGTCTGCTGATCGGCGCTTGCGGGTTGCCCAATCCACACGGCGGCGGCGGCGGTCGCGGTGGAGCTGGAGCTGGCGGCACGCCCAGCACCGACTCGGGAACTCTGCCGGTATGCCCCACCGAGCCCGGCCGCTATCCGGGCGAGCGTTGCACCCGCGGGACCTGCGCCAGCAGCGCGGATTGCGGTGGTCCGAGCTCGAGGTGCTATTCGAACCAGGGTACGTTCTGCACCGGCTTGTATCCGGACGGCTGCGAGAACGCACGGTGCGTTTACAAGGTCTTCACGTCCGGTTGCGTCGACTTCACTCCGGCGTCGTTCTGCGCGTGCGAGGCCACACCGTCGGCCGAGACGTGCGCTACGTGTTGCGATGCCGCGTTCACGCTCCCGGCGGAGACGTCGGCATGTGCGTGCGGGCCTGAAGGCGCCTGTGCCGCTGCCTGCTCAGGCAACAAGCTGTGCGGAGGCACCGGCCAGACAACGCCCGAATGCGCCGAGTGCGTTTGGAGTGCAACGAGCTCCGGAGGGGCGTGCGCAGGCACTGGCTGCCAGGGTTGCTATTTCTTCAGTCGCTGTCTCAACGCTTGCCAAGCCCGACGCTAGCGCTGTCGGTTCGACGTGCCGGCAATTCAGCGCACCCTGCTCGGATCTGGAAATTCGTACGAGCTCACCCCGATGCGACGCCCGTCCGGATCGCGAAAGTAGACGGTGAAGCGGGTTCGGCTCTCGATGGTAATTTGGCGGAGGCCGAGCTCTTTTTCCAGAGCGCCCTGCTCGATCTGCGACATCGCGAAGGCTACTAGCTCGAGACTGTGCGGCGGAGGGGCGGGCTCTTCTTCGCTGGCGAGCTCCAGCATCAACACCGTTTCACCCGCTGCCAGCCAGACGCTTCGCCCCTGGTCGCGACGCAGCACGACCAGGTTCAATGCCTCGACGTAGAATGCCTCGAGCTCCGTGAGACGACGTGTCCGGAACGCCAGATGATGCACGCGCATGGCATCACGTTTTACCGTGAGAGGGGCGAGACTGTAGTCTTTTTGCGAACACTCGACACGCGCTACTCCAGCAGCCGTTTCTCTCGATTCCGGATCTGCCGGACAAGCTCGGCGCGGGTGCGTTGACGCTCGGGAGGACGTTAGAAGCAGTAGCTCGGGGCCCACGAGCAGCCACATTTCCCATCGGCCTTGCAGCAGCCAAAAGGTCCGGCAAAACCGCAACCTTCGCACACGTCAGGACTCGTGCACGATTTACCGCCGCTGCTTCCTCCACCACCGCCGAGACCACCGCCGCCGGTGAGACCGCCGCCTCCGGAAGCGCCGGCGTCGCGGGGTGGTTCACACGACGCGCCGCCGCTGCCGCCTGCAGACGACGCGCCCGCGTCCCAGCGCTCGGTATACTTGCGCCGGTCGCGTTTCGACTCCTCACGATTTCTCGAATCCTCGTCCTCCGTCCTCGACGGTTGGTCTCGCGAATCCGTGACGTCCCCACCACACGCGCCCAAAGTCGCGATCAGGCAGGCCGCGAGCGTTCCGAGTTTCAATGAGCGCATGGCTCGAGCGCCTCCAAAATCATACTTATGGTCAACAGAGGCTCAGCGTACCGCCTCCACGTGGCGCAGGGGAGTGCTCCCGGTAGTTGAGGCTGTCTCCAAGAAATCCCAGCCCGTTTCGCGGGTTTCGCGCCGACAGCCGCTAGGCGTCGGGTTCGAGCTCGAAAACCGCCTGCTCGAGGCGGAGTGGTCCAGCAGCGTCGAGGAGGCGCGTGCGTGCGTCGCGCACCACGTTCGCGACTCGCAAGCCGTGAAGAATTTCGCGCTGCTCCGCAGCCGCATTCAGGAGCCCCAGCCCACGCGCAGCGAGCCGTCGCGCCGCGGGCTGATTGTCGATCTGCACCTTCAACAGTGCCGCGGAAATCTGGATGAGCCCCTTCAAAAACAAGTACTCGGGCGAGCCTTGCACGGCGGCGCGCCACACAATCTCCCACGCCTCGTGCGCTTCCCAGTAGTAGCGCGCGTTGAATAGATCGACGCCATAGGCCCAGAGCTCGGCCGGGTCGAGTGAATCCCAAGCGACGGGATCTGCCGGACGCGCACCGCGCGGTTCCGCTCCGGGCACATAGCGCGACGCGGGGAGGGGGAGTGAGCTATGCCTCACGGTACGGCCGTCACGATAGCAGAGCGGCCCGCATGCGGACGAGAGCGGGCTCGCGCGCCGCATGGATCGCCATGCGGCGCGGCGAGTGTGAACGTTGCCTTATGGGTTCACGAAAAATTGCGCGCGATCTTCGCCGCAGCTCGACCACACCTGCACGACGTGCCATCCGCTCGGCAGCTTGTGCAAAAATTGGCTGTTGAAGTTGTCGTAGAACGTCGCAGAGCCGACGGGCGTCCCATCGAATCCCCAGCGCACGTTTCTTGGGCCGCCGGGGCAAGTCACGGTGAAGCTGACTTTGATGTAGTTCGATTGAGCGCTTCCGGGGATTGGATAGGCGATGTGCACGTTGGGCGGCACGGCTGCGGGAGTTTCCTCAGCCAGTCCCAATAGTCCCATCAGCAGGGCTCCAGCGATGATTTTCCTCATGATCCTCTCCTCTCGGCGCGCGGTTGTCCGGCTGGACGGCGCGCCTGTACATGAGGACGTCGAGGACGCGGAGTTGTCGCAAATGATTCTTCGCCTACCGTGCGCACGCTGCGCGGCTTCGGGCGGCCCAACTCAAGCCGACGCGGGCGAGTCGGCCACGAGATAACGCAGCACCATGTCGGTCAACTCTTCAGCCAGAGTGTCGTCGTCGACTCCGGGGGGTTGCTCGAGCATGCGCGCGAGCATGGACGCGCGTACGGATTGAAAGACCACGAACGCGGCCGCATCGAGGTTCTTGCGGCGGATGGGCAGACTCGACGCGGACAGGAAGCTTCGCACCACGGCTATGACACGCATGTCGAACGCGTGCACTCGATGAGCCGGCGTTACGCGCAGGCCTTCGAGCGCGAGCACACGGTGCAGCGCCGGCGCCTCGGCGTAGAGCGCGAGCAGTCCGCGTATCACTTCGCGTGCCACGTCACTCGCCGGTCCTGCCGTGCCCGCGTCCCCGAGCACACGTTCCATGAGCTCCATGGCGCGCTCGAACTCGCGATCCTGCAGCGCGTCCAGGATGGCGTCGCGATGAGAGAAGTATTGATACAGCGTGCCGATGCTGATGCCCGCGACCTCAGCGACGCGTGTGGTCGTCGCGGCGTCCGGACCTTCTCGATCCAAGATCCGAATGGTAGCGTCGAGAACGGCGGTCACGGTGGCTTTGGATCGGGCCTGCTGCGGCTGTTTTCGTGATGCTTTGCTGTGCATGCCTCCGCTCCTCCGAAACCTGAGCCGTATGCGAATGGACGGGTTTGCTCGAACTGCGCGATCCTCGCGTTCGACGAACTCGACCACTGTTACTACACGGAGGGCCTCGCACGCGAGCGCGCCACGTCGCTGTTTGCTCGAACGCCAAAAGGCGCGTTCGAGTTGCGTCCGTTCGCGCTTTTTTCCGCTCCCGCGTTACTCAGCTCAGGATAACTGCGCCGCGTCACGCCCGTAAGCCGGCGGCGTGCTGGTCCCGAGCTTCGCGTGCCGCTGCAACGCGGGGATGCCGCTCTTGGCGTTGGCGCGCGCGGCCAGGACGCGCTCCTCGTCCGTGGCGTAGTCGCGCTCCCAGGCCAGCACCTTCGGCGTCATGAGCTTGTGCCAGAGCGGCGGAACCATCGCGATCATGATCGTGGTCAAGTAGCCGTTGATCATCATCGGCGCCTCCGGATACGGACGGAGATCCTGATACGGCACTTCGCCCTGGGCGTGATGGTGCGAGTGCCGGGTCAAGTTGAACATGGTCCACGAGCTCACTCGGCGGTTGGTGTTCCACGAGTGACGCGGCTGCACCGGCGTCGCCGGGTTTCGCACCATGCCGTAGTGCTCCATGTAGTTGACGATCTCGAGCAGGGACTTGCCCCAGAGCGCACAAACCGTAAAGAACGCCGCGCCGACCCAGCCGCCGATCGCGAAGGCCGCTGCGACCAGGAGCACGCTCATGAGGTGCCCGCGGATCACCGCGTTGTGGAGCCCGTAGCGTCCGAGACGCTTCTTCTTCAGGCGCTCGCTCTCGATCTTCCACGCGCTGATGTTGCCCTTGATGGTCGAGGCGACGATGTGAAAGTACACGTTGCGGCCACGCGGCGCCGTCGCCGGATCTTCTTCCGTCGAGACGTAGCGGTGGTGGCCGTACACGTGCTCGATGGCGAAGATCGTGTCGAAGCTGAACGCCAAAAGCCAGCGGCCGATCGCCATCGAAATCGGATCCCAGGTGCGATGGGTGAGCTCGTGCGCGGTGATCGTGCCGATCATGCCGATCATCAGCCCCGCGAGGATCCACGTGGAGACGTGCTGCCCGAAGGACGCCTGCGCGCGGGACGCGAGCACGTCCAATCCCGTCAAATCGAAGACCCACGCGCCGAAGCCGAAAACATCGCCAGGGCTCACGCTCCACACGGCTGCAAACACGATCAGCGCGAGAAGGGGCAGCGCGAGCCACAGTTGAGCCGTGAGGATGCGCGGATAGCGGTAGTGCGGCGTGGCTTTGTCATCGCCGCCGACGGCGTCGCCGATCACGTACAACGCGACTACCGAGAGCAGGCCCCACGTGACCAATCCGCCGCCCAGGACGATCGCCATCGCGGCCATCAGCCCCACGACGTGGAAAGCCGAGAACTTCAGGTAGTCCCACACCGACGCGGCCTCCCGTGTCTCGGCTTCGATGGTGAGCGCCGCGTCGTATTGCGTCGTGAAGCGATCGAAATGAACGTGCTCGTGCGCGACGCCGTGGTCCCTGAGGATCGGCAGCGCTGCGTCGATCATCGGCGGGGGGCCGCACAGGTACGCGTGCGCGCCCGGCTCGAGCAGCTCCGAAATTTTCTCCGTGACGAGCCCGCGTTCGCCCGACCACGTCACGTCGTCCGCTGCTTCCGAGAGCACGGGCACGAAGCGAAAGCTTCCGCGCCACTTCTGCCGGATGGCCTCGATCTCGGCGAGCGCGTACAGGTCCCGCGGCGCGCGCGCGCCGAACAGCAGCGTCACGGAGCGCGTCACGCCCGCCTGCGCGGCCTCCTCGAGGATGGCCAGGATGGGGGCGAGCCCGCTGCCACCCGCGACGAACAGCAGCGGCGCGTCGTCGGGACGCAGCCAGAACTCGCCGAGCGGCCCTTCGACCTGCACGCTCTGACCGACCACGTTCTGGTCGTTGACGTTCGAGGAGAACTCACCGCCCGGCACCTTGCGCACGAAGAAGCTGACCTGCGAATCGTCAGCGGCGGGCGTGCCGAACGAGTAACTGCGAGCCACCCGCGGCAGCGATTCGACGCTGAGGTTCGCGAACTGACCGGCCTTGTACGCGAGCGGCGCGTCGAGCTGGACCTGGATGCGCGTGATGTCGTGCGTCACTCGCGTTTGCGCGATGATGCGCCCGGACGCCGTGCGCTTTGCGCCGCCTCGTGACAGATCGACTTCGATGTCCACGTCGGACTCGGGCACGCTCTGGCACGCCAGGATGTACCCCTGGTCGATCTCCTCCGCCGAGAGCAGGTAGCCGGTTTCCGTGAGCTCCTTCACCTTGCCCTGCTTGAGCCGGCACTTGCAGGTGGCACAGCCGCCCACGCGGCAGCTGTACGGAAAGTCGATGCCCTGGCGCAACGCCGCCTGCAGCAAGGTTTCGCGCCGCTCGACCGTGACGGGCTGCGCGTTGATGTGTGCGGTGATCGGTCGCTTGGTGGATAACTGGATTGCCATCAGCTCTCACGGACGTTGAAAAACCGCTCGAGCTTCGTTTTGCACCATGCGGGCGGTGAGTGGGAGGTCCGGCATTGACAGCCAGGGGTCATTTGTTGACATTCGAAGAAACAGCGCAGTTTTTACGACCCAATGCCAGACGAAGGCTTCACCCTGCCGGCGATCTACATCAGGCAAATTGCCGAGCAGATCCGCAACATGGGCACGGATGTGCCGCACTGGCTCGGGCTCAGTCAGCTCACTGAAGCCCAGCTGAACGACCCCGCGCTCACCGTCTCCTACCGCGTGTTCGAGGGCCTGGTTCGTGACGCGTTGACTTTGACCGGCGAGCCGGCCCTCGGGCTGCTCGTAGGAGAGCGGCTGCTGGCGAGCACGCACGGCATCGTCGGGTACGCCGCCATGAACAGCAGCACGGTCCGGCAAGCGATCGAGCTCATGGAACGTTATAGCCGCCTGCGCACGTCGTTCCTGTCGATCACACACGAGGTCCATCCGAACGAGGTGCGGTTGGTCTTCTCCGAAACGCAACCGCTCGGCGACATCCGTCGCACGCTGCTCGAGGCCATTGGGCTGTCGATCAAGAACGTGCTCGACGCCATCTCGATGGGCGCCTGCTCTGTTCGCTACGTCGCTTTTCCATTCGAAGCGCCCGAGTACGCAGCGCTCGCGCAGGAGATGTTCCGCTGCGAGGTGCGTTACGGTCAGACCTGGGCGGGTGGCGCGCTGCCCCACGACGGCCTCGACGTGCCGCTGAAAATGGCCGACGAGGCGGCGTTTCAACAAGCGGCGCAGCTGTGTCAGCGCGAGCTCGACAAGCTCATCGGGAGCGAGTCGCTGGCGGCACAGATTCGGCGCATGCTGCTCGAGAAGCAACACGCCTTCCCCTCGCTCACGGTGACGGCGCGCCTCTTTCACGTGACCCCACGCACCCTGCACCGGCGCCTGCTCGAAGAGGGCACGTCCTACAAAGAGCTGCTCGAAGACGTGCGTCACATGCTGGCCGTCGAGCACCTCAAGGCAGGGCGCCTCAGCATCGAAGAAATCGCCTACACGCTCGGCTACTCGGATCTCGCCAATTTCCGAAGGGCATTCAAGCGCTGGGAGTCGATGGCGCCCTCCGAGTTCCGCGCGCAGCACGTCAAGACATAGCAGTGCCTTGCCGCTCGATGATCATTCCGCCACAGCACTTTCGGAGGCCGCGTTCGCGCTGGCTCGCGGCGAGGCGCTGCGTGCGCTGAGCCAGATCGGGCGCGCGGAGGGGGCGCTGGGCGCGCTACTTCGCGGGATCGCCTACGCTCAGCTCGGTGACCTCGAGCTCGCGCGTGAAACCCTCGAGAGCGTGCGCGCAAAGAGCCGCGAACCGCTGCTCGTCGCGCGCGCGTCCGCGGCATTGGCGGAGGTGGAAATAGCGAGCGGCGACGCCTCGGGAGCACGGCGCTCCGCGACGCGCGCCGCCGCGGCGCTCGAGCAGCTGGGAGACGCGCGCAACGCCGCCATGCAGCGGCTCGTCGTGGCGCGCGCGGAGGTGCTGCTCGGCCGTCCGACGGCCGCGCGCGACACGGTGAGCGCCGTCATTGCCACGTCACCGCCAGACGACGTGCGCGCGGTCGCGCAGCTGGCGCTCGCGGAAATTGCGGTCCGGGAGCTGGCTGCGTCGCGCGCGCAGCGAGCCATCGCGGACGCGCGCGCCGTGCTCGACGGCTTCCCGAATGATCTGCTCGCGCGCGCGGTCACGGCGCTCGAGGCCGAGCTGTCCCGTCCCATCGCGCGCGTGATGGAAGCTGGCGAAGTGCGGGCGGTCGACGCGTTCGGGATCGAAGCGGCCTCGCAGCGCGCGGTCGTGGTCGATGCGTGCCGTCGCCTGGTCGCCTCGGGACGCGCGACGATCCCGCTCGCCAGCAGGCCGATTCTGTTCGCGCTGCTCCTGCCGCTCGCTCGCGCGTTTCCGGGTGACGTGCCGCGCGACGAGCTGGCGAAAGAGGCGTTCGAAGCCAAACGACTCAACGAGTCGCATCGCTCGCGGCTGCGTGTCGAGGTGGGCCGCCTGCGCAAGGAGCTAGAAGGCCTGGTGGCGCTCACGGCCACGCCGCGCGGCTACGCCCTCGTAAGCGCGCGCCCCATCGTCGTGCTTTTGCCGCCGTCCGATGACCACGACGCGAAGGTCGCCCTGCTGCTCGCAGACGGCGCTGCCTGGACGGCGCAAGCGGTCGCCGAGCACGCCGGGATTTCGAAGCGCACGGCGCAGCGAGCGCTCTCGGCGCTCGTGGAGGAAGGGCGCGCGATCAAGCTGGGCTCTGGCCGCGCCGTGCGGTATGCGAGCGCGAGCGCCCCCATCGCGTCACGCTTGTTACTCCTCGGCCTCGTCCCCACGACTTAGAACAGACGTGCTCCTCGCTGCACCGAGCAGTGAGAGTCACCAGGAGCACGAACCATGAACACGACGATCGAGAGCACGAACATGACTGCGAATGGCAAGACGGCAAAAGCACAGGTCGTGCGCGAATACGGACCTTTCGGCGAAGGCGGCGTCCACGGCGTCACCTTCGACGGAAAGCTCGTGTGGTTCGCGCGGAGCAACGAGCTCGTCGCGTTCGACCCGGATACGGGCGAAGTGAAGCGGCGGCTCGACGTGCTGGCGGACGCGGGAACGGCCTTCGACGGCGAATTCGTCTACCAGATCGCGGGCCCCGACATTCTCGTCATCCGCCCGAGCGACGGGCGTGTGGTACGCAAGATCCCCGCGCCCGATGACGGGGAAGGCGACTGCAATAGCGGCATGGCCTACGCCGACGGGTACCTGTGGGTGGGCCAGTGGCGCGAGTCGAAGATCAACAAGGTCGACCCCAAGACCGGCGCCGTCGTGAAGACCCTGTCCTCCGATCGCTGGGTCACCGGCGTGTCGTGTGTCGACGGGTCCCTGTGGCACGCCACGCACGCCACCGAAACCGAACCGGCGGAGCTGCGACGGCTCAGCGCCGACGGCGAAGTCGAAGAGCGGCTCGCGCTGCCCGACGGCATCTTCGTGAGCGGCGTCGAATCCGACGGCAAAGGCGGCTTCTTTTGCGGCGGAGGCTCCAGCGGCAAGCTCCGCCTCGTCCGCAAGGCCAGCTGATCGCGCGAACGCACCCTGGCCGGCAGAGTGTCGCTCGACGCGTTCTTGCGCTAAGGCGGATGGATGCGACGAATCCTGGTCACCGGAGCGAACAAGGGAATTGGCTTCGCGATCGCGAAGGGGATCCTGACCGAGCACGACGACACCTACGTGCTCTTCGGATCGCGCGACCGAGACCGCGGCGAGGCTGCCGTCCGGGCGCTCACTGACCTCCAGCCGGCGTTCAGTGAGCGCGTGCGGCTCATCACCGTGGACGTCGGAAGCGATGAATCCGTCGCACACGCAGTCCAGAACGTTCGCAACCTGCTCGGCACGGACGAGTCTCTCCACGCCGTCGTCAACAATGCCGGCATCGGAGCCGCCGACCGGACGCTCGAGGCCGTGCTGAACGTCAACGTCGTCGGCGTCCGCCGTGTCTGCGAGGCGTTTTTACCGCGCATGGATGCGGAGCGCGGCCGTATCGTCAACGTGACCTCCGCGTCGGGACCGAGTTTCGTCGGCCAATGCAGTGAAGAACGTCGGCGTTTCTTCCTCGACGGAAGCGGCGAATGGGCAGATCTCGAAGCGTTCATGCAGGAGTGCATCGCGCTGCCAGGAGACCCATCCGCGTTCGAGAAACGCGGGCTCGGTGACGGCAACGCATACGGCCTCTCCAAGGCCTGCGCGAATACCTACACGCTGCAGCTCGCCCGCCGTTATCCGAAGCTTGCGATCAATGCGTGCACGCCCGGCTTCATCGAAACGGACATGACGCGCGGTTACGCCGAATCACAGGGCAAAACGCCTCGCGAAATCGGCATGAAGACGCCGGACGAGGGCGCGCGGAGCCCACTCCACCTCCTATTCGGAGAGCTCGACGGCAACGGTCGTTACTACGGGAGCGACTGCCAGCGGAGCCCACTCGATCGCTACCGGGCGCCGGGCTCGCCGCCGTACACCGGTGACTGAGCGTCGCGCGCGCCGCAAACGGCTCAGCGCTGCGGCGTCAAGATCACCAGCGGAATATCGCGCTCTGTGTTGCTCTGGTACTTGTCGTAGTCGGGCCACTGCGCCGTCATGAGCGGCCAAAGCCGCCCTTTTTCCTCGGCGCTGGCGGTGCGCGCCGTCGCAGAAGTCAGATCGCCCCAGACCTGGATCTTCACTTCGGGGTTCGCCTCGAGGTTCAGGTACCAGGCAGGGTGTTTGGGCGCGCCGCCTTTGGACGCGACGATCAGGTAGTCGTCGCCGCTGCGGCCGTAGATGAGCGGCAGCTTCCGCGTCTGCCCGGACTTTCGTCCCGTCGTGTGCAGAATCAAGACCTGAGTGTCGTTCCAGTCGTGACCCACCTTACCGGCGGTCGCTTCGTACTGGCGAACATGCTCGTCACCAAACAGGCTGAAGTCCGGCATCGCCGGAGTGTGCCACGTTCAATCCTCCGAATCGAGCTGGCACACTCGGACCTCGGCTCGGCTTCCGCGACGCGGGGCGGCCCTGGGGCGTCCGTACTTGCTTCGCCTGCGCGGGCGATGAATAGTGAGCTCTAATGGAGCGCGTGGTTCGCGTCGCAAACAGCTTCAAGGAGGCCGAGGCGTTCGATCGCGACGATATCTCCCGGTTGAGTTTCGCCGAACGCCTCTCGGCAGTAGCGGAGCTCAGGAGGGTCTGGTTCGGTGAAGATCGAATTCGGTCGAGACTGGTCCGAGTTCTTACGTCTTCTGATCTCGAAGCGCGTAAAGTTCGTGCTCATCGGCGGACACGCGGTCGCGGGGCACGGGGAGCCCAGGCTGACCGAGGACCTGGACGTGCTGGTGGAGGCAAGCCTCGCAAACGCCCGAAGGCTCGCTAGCGCGCTGCGCGACTTCGGCTTCGGCAGTGCGACGCCATCAGTAGAAGACCTGGCACAGCTCGGAAAAATATGGATGCTGGGGCGCAAGCCCTGGCGAATCGACATCCTCACGCAAATCGATGGCGTCGAGTTTTCGGAAGTCTGGCGTGGCCGCGTGGAGCTGCAATTCGAGAAAGGCCGGCTGCCTGTCATCGGTGTCGCCGAGCTCATTCGGAACAAGCGCGCGGCAGGTCGCCCCAAGGATCTCGGTGATGTTGCGGCTCTCGAAGCAGCTCGCGCACACGAAAGCCGGGCTGGCAAACGCGCTGGGAAAAGGCGTCGGCCAGCTCCGGCTACGAGTCGTGGTGACGTGAAGAGAGCGGTGCGTCGCCGGAGCAAGCCGAACAAGTGAGCTGAGGACGGCTTGCTCAGCAACTAAGCAACTAAGGCACCTCGACCGCGCCGATGTCGCACCCGTTGCCCTGCGGCCGAACGACGCCGCGCGCGTCCTCGCTCGTCGCGCAGGCCGACCGCCGGATCGCGTCAACCAGCGCGCTCGCTGTGCCCGGCGCGCGTGTCGGCACCAAGCCGCCATTGTCCGATAACGCGCCCAGTTGCAAAAACTCGCTGGTCTTTTGCGTGATCTCACCCGTGAGGCCGCAGTTGGCTTCGCTGATCCAGTTGTACTGATCGTCAATCATGTCTTGGCGGCGGCAACCCGGCGCACCGTCGTCGATGATCACGGAGCTTTGCGCGTTCGTTACCGGGGAGACAACGACCTGACCGCGGGGCACCGTGTTGTCGGCCACCGTGGCGTGAACGAGCGTCAAGCTCTCGGTAGCTTCGATGATCGAGTTGAAATCCGGAACCACGCAGCCCTGAGTCATGTTGCCAGTGATGGTCGTGTTGACCAGCCTTCCCGTTCGCACCTTGACCGCGGCGCCTTCGTTCGGGCCATACGGTCCGGTAATGAAGCTCGCACAGGAAGCGAGCGAGTTGCCCGCGATCGTGACGCGCTCGGCCTCGAGTACATCGGAGATCACCCCGCCACCCGAGGCATAAGCCGGCCAGTTCGTCCCCGAGAGCGGATAGTAACGCGAAACATGGTTACTGATCACGCGCGTATCCGACATTTGGAGCGAGCCAGCGACGATCCCGCCGCCGAAATAGGCCTCATTGTCGTCGATGCTCGAACGCCGGATCAGCGCGCGTTCGCTGACGTAAGCGCCGCCTCCACCTCGGCTGGCGACTGCGAGCTCGGTTGTCACCGTGGGCAACGCGTTTTCGCTGATGGTGCTGTCGTCGGCGATCAGCGTGGTCGCCGCGATGCCGCCACCCGAGACCGTTGCGCGATTGCCCCTGACGGTCACCCCCGCCAGGTGCACATCGCGGCCCTGGATCGCGCCGCCGCTACCCACCGCCGTCCCGCCGGTGAGCGTGACGCCGTTGAAACTGAGGAGGCCCGTGCCCCGCCCATCGAATAGTCGCTCGCCCGCGCAATCCTGGCGGATGACGACGCCCGGACCCGTCGCCTCGATGAACACCGCGACCGAGCCAGTGACGTCCAGATCACCACCCGTGTTGTCGTCGTCCGCAGCGCACTGGGTCAGCGCGTAAGTGCCAGGCGCGAGCTTGATGCGTACCGTGCGCGGCGCGCTGTTCGCGTCATGAATCGCGCTGCGCAACGACCCTGCGCCACCGTCTGCGGTGCTCGTCACCTCAATCACCAAGTCCGGCTCGCAACTGGCGCTCAGCGCCCCCGCGGACAGCAGACCCAGATACAAAAATCTTCGTTCGAGCATTGTACACCTCCAAGAAGCTTAGGCGTCGCCGGGGGTCGCAAGAAGTGCGCCCAACAGCGCCAAGATGCAAGCTTCGCGACTTCGCTGCGCGTGACCATTTCGTAACCAAGTAAAGTGTGCACATCGAGGTTGCGCGCACCGTGCGCGCACCGTGCGCATTCACCCGGGTGCAAGAGCGAGCGAATGGCTCCTGTCTCGCGCCAGCGGGCACTCAGCCGGCGCGCATTACGCAATGCTCACCGTGCTTGTCACAGTCCTGTACGAGCCGCTCGAGCGCCCTTTCGAAGTAGCGCCAGACTCCACGCTCTGTCGTACGATGATTGCCCGCACAGCGGCTGAGCGACATCCGAGCGATAATCGTCCTTCGCTGCTTGGGCGTCGAACCAGGCGGACTTGGCCGGCAGGCCGCGACCCCATGAGTCTCGGTGAGATCGGCGGAAGACTCTGCACGAGCGCCGTCAGCTGCGGGCCGTTCGAGCCATGACCGAGGGCTTGGATCGCGCTGCGTCGAATGCGCACGTCAGTTTCAGGATCCAGGGCTGCGGCTACGACCTGGGCCGTGCTGCTTGGATTGCGCAATGCTGCAGAGCGATGGCGGCGCAAAAGGAGCTGCCGCTAGGCGACTGCATGCTGCGCCGCCACGCAGCGGACACCTTCGCGCAGCTTGCTGACTTAGCGCCAGTAGCCCAGATAAAAGAGGAACGCAGAGATCAGCACCACGAGCACCGGCACGGCTATGCGAATTTTGTCTTCGCGGCTGAACGGCCCACGAAACAGAGCAGAATCGTCCCTCCGCGCGTGCGCCAGCGTATCCCTGAATTCCACCATTTGTTTTTGCCAGCCCCATACGACCGGCCGCGGGAGCCCAATCCGCTCCGCCACCTCGGCCGTCGACCAGCCTTCTCGGAGGAGCGCCAGCGCCCGCTCCTGATCTCCCGTCAAAGGCATCTAAACCGAGCATAGCGCGACTCGAGCGACGGGGCTCTTCGCCGTCGATCGCCACTCGGGTATAGGGAAAGGATGGGTGAACTCGCGCGGCGTCGGGCAAATTGGGCACGCTGGATCCTCGTCCTCATCGGAGCAGCCGGCGTCAGCGCCGCGGCTGCCTGCGGAGGTGACGACGACAAGAAGCCGCGCGGTTCGGCAGGCAACGCGGGGACGGCGGGCAGGGGCGGAGCCGGCGGGAACGCTGGCAGTGCTGGCAGCAGCGGCAGCGCAGGAAGCGACGCTGCTGCAGGCACAGGGGGCGGCGCCGGTAGCCCGGCGGATTCGGGTACAGACGCTGACGCCGGGCCTCTGTCCACCTATGTCGATTGCGTCAACGGTCTGGACACGAACAACGGCTTCGAAGCGACGCCATTCAAGACACTGGCCAAAGCCGCCAGCGTGGCCACGAGTGGCATGACTATCTGGGTCCTCAACGGCGTCTGCGATCGCAACACGGAGCCGACGTTCAACGAAGTAAACGGCGACGTCGACATCCCAGCTGGCGTGTCCCTCAGAGCCAAGAACCCGGGTCAAGTCACGTTCTCGGGGCTGACGGGCTACCGCTCGGCCGGCATCCGGTTCCTGGGTTCTGGCGCGGTTCAGGGCATCCGATTTCAGACGTTCGGCCGCGCGATCTCCGCAGCCAGTGGAACCCTGAACGTGACAGGCGTCACGTTCGACGACATCTATCAGGGCTCACCCCTGGAGCTCAGCGGCACCGCGCAAGCCACCTTGAGCCCGGGCGGCGTCACGAATTACATCGGTACCGATCAGCGAACGTTTGCGCAGCTTTCGGACACGGCGCGGCTCACCGTGCTCGGCGGCGCCATCCGCGGCGCAAAAGACTCCGGAATTTCCGGTCAAGGGATGTTCCTGGTCACCGAGCAGTCCGAGCTCGTGCTCGACGGTGTCACGCTCGAGAACAACCAACACAGTGGCGTTGTCGTGGTGGGGAGCGCCAGAGCCATCGTTCGCAACAACACCATCATTCGGAGCACCGCCTCGGTGGCCTGTTGTAGTCAATCGTCGATTCGCGTGGGACAAACTGGACGCCTCGAGCTCCTGGATTCCACGATCACGGCCGCACCCGTGTCGGCGATCGTGCTCACGGCCGGAACGCCGAACGTGCTGCTCCGGAACGCGACTGTTACGAGCAGCGCGGGCTATGCAATTTTTGGAGCGATCTACTCGGACGCGCTGCCGACGATCCGGATTGAGAATTCACGCCTGACGGACAACCACGGTGGCGTGTATTCGAACTACGCAACGACCCTCGATATTTCGGACAGTGAAATCAGCCGGAACGGCAGTCCAAGCATCGGCTGCGCTCAAGGAATCTCGTTGAACCCAGCGGTCATCAACAACGTCATGCTGCGTAACACGCAAGTCGTGGGTAACTGCAGCGCAGGTATCATCGTCGGCGGCAGCGCCGGGTCCGCGTTCGATCTCGGTCGCGGCAACAGCCCTGGCGGCAATACGTTCACCGGTAACAGCTCGCCCGGCAACCTCGGTAACCTGCGCATCGAGCTCGGGGCGGGCGGCACTGTGTACGCGTCCGGCAACACCTGGGAGCCGGGCGTCCAGAGCGCGGCACCCGCTGGCAGCACCGATCCGCTGCCCGGCCGTTACAAGGTCACCACCGGCACTGCCCTGAACGTCACCGGCGCACAAGCTGGGCGCAACTACGTCATCATCGGCGCTTCGGCCGCGAGCACGACCTTGCGCCTCGCAGAGAACCCGTAAGCAGCGAGGCCACGCAACAAGTGGATTGGGGTAGGCGCGCCCTCAGGGACGGGCGCGTCTGCCAGTCGTGTGCAGTCGCGAGCGCAGGCGAGTCGCGTCGCAAAGTGGCACTCCAACGCGCATGCCCGCGTTGTAAAGAGCGTGAACGCTACAGCGTGCGCGGAGTCGGACAATGCAGCGGGTCTATTCGCAGCGACTGGGCCGCCGGTTGTGCTGACAGCCGGGCACGACGCAGCGTCGCGCGTGCCGTCGCATGACGAGTCGGCGTGTCGCGGGCGGGATATTTCCCTGACTCTCCTGAAAGCCGCGATCACAGTGTTCACACACCGTTATGGCGACTTGATAGCTCGAGCGGCCCTCGTCGCTCGGTCCCTCCAGTACCTGCCGCGCCAGGAGCAGCAGCGCCGCATCATCGTCCAACGACTCGCCCGCCGTACGCCGCAGTTTTGCCATGGCTTCTCGGAACGTCGCCAAGGTCGCCGCACTCACCTCGAAGCGCAGTACGTGCCGAGTTGGCCCTGCAGGTGAATCGGGGCCGTCACCCGGCTTACGACCTGAGACGAGCTGCTCGATTTGTCGCTGCGTCTTGCCGCGCGCCACTTGCAGCCAGTCCTGTTCGTTCTCCGGGACCGCCACTCGGGTGAGCTCGCGCACTGCGGACCAGCACAGTGCTCCGTCCCGCAACGCGGCCTCGAGCTCGGGTAAGTGCTCCAAGGTCTCCGCTACTCGCAGCTTCTCGTCGGTGGAACGCGGCCTGTAACCAAAGAGCCGCTCCACGTACTCGGCGAAACTCGCGAAGCCCAGGTGTGCGTGGGTGCCAGACCGGAGCGCGCGCAGCATCCAGCGGCCTTCGTGATAGTCGTGCTCGGCACGCGTCTTTGCCAGACGTGAAAGTTCTTCGTGCGCGCGCATCCATTCGGGGTCATCGCGCTCGCTGTCGCGGGTGTCGTGATGCGGTCCTGAATGAGCTGCATGCACCATTCACATTGCTTAACACGACAATTTTCGTCCTCCGCACCGCCCCCTAGCGCGCCGATTCCGCTCCAACACGAGTCCAAACGCGTGCCACGCGCGAACGCGCGCCGACGCGCCGCTCAGAGCCCATTT
>DATDJP010000071.1:0-6681 GCA_036520475.1 Polyangiaceae bacterium
CCCTTTGAGATCCTTGATGCCCGGCTTGGCCACGATCATGTCGTTGCCGTTGCTGTAGTCCGTAATGAGGATGGCCACGCTGCGCGCGCCGGGAGCACCCGTCACGAGCGCGTCCCCCATCGTCATGGTGACAGCGTCCACCTTGCCCGCCGCGAACGCCTCCATGGACGGGGTGTATTCGAACCACTCGAACTGAACCTCGACTCCCTCCTCCTTGAACCAGCCCTTCTGGATGGCGATCTCGAACGCCGTCCAACCAGGCCAGTCGCTGTAGGCAATGCGCAGCGCTCCGCCTGCCGGCTTCTCGGGAACGGCAGCTGCGCTCGCGGCCACCGGCGCGGCCGCTGTAGCGACGGGATCCGGCTCTTTCTTTTGCTTGCAAGCGATCGCGAAGGGCAACGCCACGAAGAGCACGGTCAAGGCCAGCGGCCCGTACGGCCAGCGTCGTTTCATGTCGCGCACGCTAGGCGGCGCTGTGTGGCTGGAACGTTTCCAGCGCGTTCGGCGCCGGTGAACGGCCTACACACGTCTCTCGCCGACGAGCCCAGCTCTTGTTGAAGAAACTGCTGCTACTGGCGTGGCCCATCGTGCTCGCGCGCGCGACGCAATCCGTCGTCGGCTTCTGCGACGCACTCATGGTCGCGCCGCTCGGCGAGGAAGCGCTGGCCGCGGCGACCACCGGCTCGCTCAACGCCTTTGCCGTTCTGATCCTGCCGATGGGCACCGTCTTCATCGTGCAGAGCTTTGCAGCGCAGCTCTCCGGGCGCGGGGAGCTGTCCGCCGTGCGCCGCTATGCCTGGTACGGTCTCTTGATCGCGCTGCTCTCCGGCGTGCTCACGGCGGCCGCCACGCCGTTCATTCCGGGGCTGCTCGGGCTCTTCGACTACGCGCCCGGTGTGCACGGCCAGATGAGCACGTATCTGGCGCTTCGCCTGTGGTCCGTCGTGCCCGCGATAGCGGTGGAGGCACTGGGCAATTGGTACGGAGGCCTCGGCAACACGCGTATTTCGATGATCGCGGGCCTCACGACCATGGTGGCGAACGTCATCGGCAATTATTTGCTGATCGAGCCGCACTTCGGCCTTCCCGGATACGGCGTCGCGGGAGCCGCCGTGGCGAGCATGGCGGCGAGCTGGCTCGGCTTTGCCGTGATCGCGCTGATCTTCCTCTGCGACAGGCAAACACCGCTCGCGGGCGCTCCAGCGTTTCGGCTCGGCGAATTCAAGCGCGTGCTGCGCTTCGGACTCCCGAACGGCGTGAACTGGTTTCTGGAGTTCGCCGCGTTCACGTTGTTCATCAACGTCGTGGTCGCGCACCTCGGCACCAGCGTGCTCGCCGCGTTCAACGTGGTCATGCAGATCAATCTGATCTCGTTCATGCCCGCCTTCGGCATCGGCTCGGCGGGGGCGATCCTGGTGGGCGAAGCCATCGGGCGGCGCGCGCTCGACGAAGTGCACACCATCGTGCGCCTCTCTGCCGGCGTAGCGATGCTGTGGATGGCCTCGGTGGGGACGATCTACTTTCTCACTCCGGCCTCGCTGATGCAGCTCTTCGAACCCAAGGACGCGCCCGCCTCGACCATGCTCGAGACGGGAACCTTGATGCTGCGCATGGCGGCCCTGTGGCAATTGTTCGACGCGCTGGCGATGACGATCTCCGAAGCGCTGCGTGCAGCAGGCGACACCACCTGGTGCATGATCGCACGCGTCCTGCTCGCCTGGGGTATCTTCACGCCGCTCGCCTGGGCCAGCATCCTGCTCTGGGGCGGCGGGGTGATCACGCTGATGATCAGTCTGATCGCCTACTTGTGCCTGCTCGCCCTGGCGTTTTACCTGCGCTACCGCTCCGGCCGCTGGCGGGATATTCAACTGCTCGAATCGCAGGAAGCGCTCGTCTGAGCGCCTCGGGGTTGCGCTGCGCAGGCCGGAGCTTAGCTTGCTCTGCATGGCCATCCGGTCGCACGCCATGGCGTTCGTGTCCGCCGTTCTACTGGCGTTCGCCTGCGGCGATCCCAAAGACGAGCGGCCGGGACCTGCACCGGGCAATGGAGGTAGCGGTGCTGGTGCACCCGTGGGGCAAGGCGGAACGGGCGACGCGGGCGGCGCGGCCGGTTCGAGTGGCGGCGCAGCCGGAGCGAGTGGCGGCGCAGCCGGAGCGAGCGGAGCCGGAGCGAGCGGAGCCGGCGGGAGTGCAGGTGTCGCTGGGCTCGGTGGTAGCGCGGGCTTTGCCGGACTCGGCGGCGTCGGTGGCAATGCCGGATTTGGCGGTGTCGTCGGGATCGGCGGCGTGAGCGGTTTCGGCGGCAGCAACTGACGGCACGGGCCGCTCACTAACGCGGTTCACCCGCTGAGGACGCGCTCACCGGCAGCGCATGACACGCGCTGGTTCGATCACCTGGTCCTCGCAGCCGAGACCGAGGGCGTTCTTCTTGCAAGTTCCCCACGCTCCGGGATTGCCGCAGGGCGGGAGGCTGCCGAGAAACCCTTGCGGAGCCGCGCAGCTGCCAAGTGTAATCGCCGTGCAGACAATCGGCTGTAGCTGTTCTTGTTCCGTGTTGCCGTTGCAGTTGTAGTCGTAGTCCCCATTCGCGTTTTGCTCCGGAAAGTACGTCGCTTGCGTGGACTTGATGTCCGTGTTCCCGTCGTTGCAGTCGAGGCCGCCGCACGTGCCTTCTGCGCGATCGAGATCGCCGTCACAATCGCAGCACCCTCCGCTACCACCAGAGCCGCCCACGCCCGCGCTGCCGCCGACGCCGGCGCTGCCTCCCTTTCCTCCAGTTCCGGCACCGCCCGCGCTACCGCCGCTGCCGCTTTTGCCGCCCGAGCCGCTCGCTCCGCCGCTACCGGATGCGCCGCCCTCGGCGGCAGAACCGCCGAGTCCGCCATCCGCGCCTCCGGAGCCGGCTGTGCCCGCGCTGCCGCCGTCACCCGAGATCCCTCCCCCACCTTGCCCGGAAACGCCCCCTGAACCAGCCCCTGCGTTGCCGCTGCTACCACCCGGCCCGACACCCGAGCCGCCGCCGCGCGCTTGTGTGGCCTCCGGCAAGTCGCCGACCAATAATTCACACCCCCCAAGCAGGCCGGGGCACAGAAGGGCAAGAGCATACAGGCGGGGTCGCGTAAGATTCATGGCTGCATGAACGGATACTTTACCCGAGGTGGGGGCCGCCCAGGTTGTCGAAAGGCAACTCTCGCGAAGCTCCCATAGCTCATGACGCATTCACGGCTTATCGCTACCTGCCTCTTGGGCGCGGCATTCCTGTTCGAAGGCTCGGTCGCCGCGCAGCCGAGACCCACTCCCAGCGCGGAGCGCGACCAGGCGGCCCGCGCGTACGACGAAGGCGCCACACTCTTCGACCGCGCGCAGTACGCCGCAGCAGCGCAGGCGTTCCTGCGCGCCGACGACACGTTGCCGAGCTCCGACGCTGTGAGCAGCGCGCTGGTCGCGGCACGGAAATCCGACGATCACCTGCTGGTCGTCAAGGTGGCCGAGCGAGCCATTGCGCGCGAGAGTGTCGATGCGAAACTGTCCGCGCAAGGCCGTCAAGCGCTGCTAGATGCGGCGCGGCATCTGGCGCGGCTCGACCTGGGCTGCGAGCCACAACCCTGCACGATCACTTTAGATCAGGTCGAAGTGAAGTCCGGTAGCCAATACGTTCTGCCTGGCACGCACGCGGTCAGCGCCGGCGCGCCCGGCTTCGCACCGGCCGACGAGCGGCTCCGGCTCGATGCCGGCGTGACGTACCGCATCCTCTTGCATCCCGTGCGTCCAGGCAGCACCGAGCGCCCCAGTGAGATTGCCCGTGAGGCGGCGCCTGCGACGTCGGCGAGTGCGGCACTTCCGGGCGATTCCGAGCGCGCCGCCAAAAAGCCGTTCAGCCCAGTCGTGGTCTACACCGGCGCCGCGGTGACCGCTGTGCTGGCAGCCCTGACGATCTGGTCGGGCATCGACACCCTCTCCGCAAAGAGCGACCTGTCGGATCCAGCACCACAAGGCGAGATCGACGACGTAAAGTCCAAGATCTTGCGCAGCAATTTGCTGTTCGGCGGCACCCTCATCACCGGCGCGCTGACAACGTATGCGGGGGTCGCGCTCGTGGACTGGAACCGCCCAGCGCCACGAAAGCATGGCACGCTAGAGGCGGTGCCACGAGGAGCCCTGCTCACGTTCGCGGGACAATTCTGATGTCCCAGGCCGTCCGTCGCGAGTCAGCAGACGAGCGCGGACGCGGCACGTACCAGATCTTGTTCCAGCTCGGGCGCGGCGGGATGGGGACAGTGTACCTCGCGCGCGCTCTGGGCGCCGGCGGCTTCGAGCGGCTGGTCGTGATCAAGCGCTTGAATGCGCACTTGCTCGACCAGGACGACGCCGTACGGCGATTCATGGACGAAGCGCGGATCGCGGCGCGTGTGCATCACGCCAACGTAATCGGCACGCAGCAGGTCGGGAGCGACGACGACGGACCCTTTCTGGTGCTCGACTACGTCGAGGGCGGCAGCCTCGGGGACCTGCTCGATCGCTCGGTGGATCGCGGCGAGCTGATCCCGCCCCCGATCGTGCTGCGCATTGCCCTCGACGCGCTTGCCGGGCTGTACGCGGTGCACACGGCGCAGGACGCAGCCGGACGCGCCCTCGACATCCTGCACCGTGACGTGTCGCTGCAAAACGTGCTCGTCGGACGAGACGGTGTGGCACGCATCGCAGATTTCGGCATCGCCAAGAGCGCTCTCGGCAGCGTGACCACGGACAAGTCGTACGTGGTCGGCAAGCTCCTGTACATGCCGCGCGAATACTTGTGCCGCGAAACGCCGGCGCCCACGCTCGACGTGTACGCGCTCGGCATCACCCTGTGGCTCGCGCTCAGCGGTCACGAGCTCTGGCCGGACGTGTCCGAGGCGCAGCTCATCACTCACATCGTGGAAGACACCGTGCCCCGCTTGTCGACCGTGATGCGCATCCCGCCGCAGATCGAAGAGCTCGTCGCGACCGCCGTCCACCCGGATCCAGCGCGGCGCTTTGCGAGCGCGCGCGTGATGGCCGACGAGATCGAGCGGCTGTCACGACAAACGGGCTGGGTGGCCTCACACGCAGAGGTGGCGCAGTTTCTCGAGCAGCTGCTCGGAGCAGAGCTCCGCGAGCGCCGCGGCAAACTCGCGCGGTATCTGGAAATCGGCGACAGCCCTGCAGCCAGGAGCGCTCTGCCGTCGTATTCGGGCGACGGGCGGGCGTCCGCGCACTCGGTGGTCGACCACGACGCGCCGGAGGGCGATCCAGGGCACGCCAGCGCGTCCGTCCGCGCCCAACCGAGAGCTCCCCATGGACCAAAGCTCTTGGTGTTGCCAGCGCCTGACGAAGTAGCGCGCTCCCAATTCGCGGACGCGAGCTCCGTGCTCGTGCCGCGCGCCGACGAGGACCGACAAGCGGGCGCAGCGCCTCCAGCAGCAGAGATCGCAGCGCGCGCCGGCGCGAACACTTCACGGGACCGGCGATCGCTGCGGCTCGGCGCCGGGACGTTCCTCGTCCTGATCCTCGTGGCGTCTTACTTCGTCCTGTCCCGCGGCGGAGCGCCGGCTGCCACGGCGAACCTATCCGCATCGGCACCGGCTGCGCGCGCGGCGCTGCGCACATGGTCTAGCCTTGCAGAGCCGATCTCAGAGCAGGAACCGCTCGCACCACAGCCCAGCGTCGAGACGCGCGCCACCGTGGCAAAGCCAGCACAGCGGGCGGCGACCGCGGCACGCCCCAGGGTGGAGCCGGAGCTCGACCGCAACCGCGCTCCGCGATCTCAGGTCAAAACGCCGCGCCAATCAGCGGAACCGAAGAGCGGAATTCGCAAAAATCCGTATCGCTGACGCAGGGCCGGCGCGAGGTTATATGCCTCCTCGATGCCTCCCCTTGCTCTCAAAGAGATGCTGCGTCCCGAGCTCAGCGAGTTCGAGCCGTACCGTCCGGTCGCGGGCGAATTCCGCGTGCGACTGGACGCGAACGAAGCCCCTGCCCTGCTCGGAGCCGGCGCGCGCCAGCGTTTGCTCGACGCTCTGACCGACATGCGCTGGGAGCGCTACCCGGACGCCGCCGCGCACGCCCTGCGCGCCGCTATTGCCCACAAGTGCGGCGTATCGAGCGACGAAGTGCTGGTGGGCGTCGGCAGCGACGAGATCATCGGCCTCTTGCTGACGGCGTTGTGTGTGCCTCGCGACGCCACCCGCGCCGCGACGCTCATCACCACCACGCCGACCTTCGTGATGTACCGCATGAGCGCGCGTATCCGGGGTGTGCAGGTGCTGGAGGTGCCGCTCGACGAAGACTGGGACGTTTCGGTGCCGAGCCTGCTCCGCGCCATCGAGCTGTCGAACCCCAATTCGATCTTCATCGCGAGCCCGAACAACCCGACCGGCACGATGGCCCGGCGCGACCGCCTCGAGCAAGTGATCGAGGCTGCACCGCAGGCGCTCGTCGTCATCGACGAGGCGTACGTGGACTACGCGGACCGAGACCAGATGGATCTGTACCGAAAATACGACAACGTCGTGGTGCTGCGCACGCTCTCCAAAATCGGCTTCGCGGCGCTGCGCATCGGCTGGATGATCGGGCGACCGGAGCTCGTACGCGAGCTCGACAAGGCACGCCTGCCTTACAACATGAACTCGGTATCGCAGACGCTGGGCACGCTCGCGCTGG
>DATDJP010000072.1:0-30441 GCA_036520475.1 Polyangiaceae bacterium
GGGCAGAACAGGCATATGGTCGTCAGCACATTGCCGCGCGCCGGCACTTTCGCCAGCAAAAGTCGATGGCGACGCGGGCCGGACAGGACGGCCAAGCGCCGCAGTCCGAGCCGCGCTCGGTGAGCGAGGAAGCGTTCGCGAGGGTGCTTCAAAAGGCCTGCCGCGCTCTCGAGGGTCTCGGCTTCCGAAGGAGCGAAGCGCGAAAGGCTGTAGACGAAGTCAGACTCGAGTGCTCGGGCTTGCAGCAACCGCCGCCGGCACTGCCGCACGTGCTACGCACGGCTTTGTGTCGACTGAGCGCAGCGGTCTGAACCGAGCCCAGGCCTTCCTTTTCGTCGCGAAAAGCGCGTAGATCGTGTATTCGACGCACATGCAACTGCCAGCAGGGACGGGGCTGCGCCTGCGACGCCGCGGAGGTTTGTTCGTAGCTGGAGCATTCGCGTCAGGTCACGTGGGACGCGCTCTTCTGCGCGTCTCCGTCGCTCTGCTCCTACCCGGCACTGCCCTCGCGCAGGGCGCGCCCGCGGGGCGAACCGGCCTGCAACTCGATGCGCGGACTGGCCTGAGTATTCCGTTCGGAAAAGCGACTCCTGCGCAGGACGACGAGCTGAGCGGGCGCTACGGCAAACAGGTTCCGATCTTGTTCGGCATCGGCGGGAAGTTCTCGCCGGCCGTGTACCTCGGTGGCTACTTTGGATTCAGTATCGGCGGCCCTGGCTCGAGCTCGGAGCTGCAAGCGCTCTGCGATAGCCCCGACACGGAGGAGTGCAGCGCGGTCACGGCGCGCTTCGGGATCGAGACGCGCTACTACTTCGCTCCCGAAGCAGTATGGGATCCGTGGCTCGCGTACGGCCTTGGCTTCGAAGGGTCTACGTTGGGCATCGATCGCGCCGGACAGCGTGACTACACGACGCTGACGGGCTTCGAGCTGGCTCGAATCGCCGCGGGTCTCGACTGGCGCGCGTCGAAAGTGTTCGGTATCGGAGCGTACTTCGAGACGTCACTCGGGATCTTCATCTCGGAATACGCCGAAGTGAACGACCGCGTGACGATCGATCGCGACTTCGACGGGGCCATCCACGGCTGGGCGACGCTCGGGGTACGCGCCCTGTTTTTCCCGTGACGCACCTCGTAGAGCAGCTCAGCTCGCCGGCAGCGGATGGCGGCGCGCGAATTCCAGAAATGCATCCTTCAGCAAGGTTTTGCGCCAGCCGCACAAGTGAACGGCGGCCGCTTCCAGGTCCGGGTTCAGGAGCAAGAGCAGCTTGAGTGGGCGCAGCACGCGCGCAGGCAGAGCGAGCTCGGGCGCGACCGAAAGCTCCGCGCAAATCTCCGCGCGTGCGAGCGTCAGCCACGCTTCCAAGCGGATCTCCTGGAAGGTCGCGTACGGCGGAGGTTCGATCACGACGTGATCGGCGGCGCGCGCCTGGTCGGCGGCGCGCACGATTTCGCGCACCACGTGCGCGCCGTGCTCCTGCAAGAAGCCGCGAGACACGCCCTTGATGCGTGACAGTTCGTCGACCGTGCGCGGCAGGCGAGCTGCGATGGCCAGCAGCGTCTTCGACTCGGGGGCACGCTTTTGATCAGCTGGTGCGAGGGCGTTGTACCATTGGATGAGCCCGTGCAGTGCCGCCTGGCTTGGAGGTTCGAGCTGCCAGGCGTTGCGAAAGCTCTCCAGCGCCAGTGGCAATGACGGCTCTGGCTCGGGTCGAACCGTCTCGAGTGAGGCGTCGCACACGACCTCGGCGCGACCAAGCGCCGTAGCGCGCTCGCCGAGTATTCTGCGGAGCGCTGGCAGGTGCTCGATGTCTGCTGCGGCGTACGCGAGCTGCGAGGCCGGCAGGGGACGTCGCTTCCAGTCGTCTGCCTGATGTGCCTTGCCCGAGCGGATTCCGAGCACGCGGTACTGCAAGTACGAGAGCGACACCGAGTACTCCGGGCCGAGCAGCGCCCACGCCACCTGCGTGTCGAACAGGCGAGGCGGCTCACGGAGGCCCAGACGCGACATCAGGAGCGCGACGTCTTGTTGACCAGCGTGTAGGACCCATTCGGCCTGGGCATCCGCGAGGACTTCGCTGAGGGGATGCAGGCTTTCGACCCGCAAGGTGTCGATCAAGTACGTCGTGTCGCCGCGGGACAGTTGCAGGAGACACAACGTCGTGCCGCTGCGCACGGACTCGAATTCGGTGTCCAGGTACAGGCAGCGCGCTCCGCTGAGCTCGCTTGCTGCGCTGCGCAGCCCTGCGTCCGATTGAATCAGCTCGACTCGCGCCCGGGTCACGATGATAAGCGCGCTATGCGGCGCGCGCTGCGCCGGCTGGTGAGTTCTTTTTTCATAGAATCTTGCTAGTGAGCGCGCTGCGGGCTTCTGGCGCTGACCTTCTTGACTTCTGCCCTGACCTAAGAGACCGGAAAAACGTTTTGGCAGCGAGCTACTTCGACGTCGACGGCACCTTGGTGGCCACTAATTTGGTCCACCCGACCCTCTTTTACCTCGTAAACCAGCCCACGCCCGTTCAGACCGCCCTGCGGCTCGGTCGCGCAGCGCTGCGCGCGCCGTCGATGGCTCTGGCCGAGCTGGTCGACCGCCGCACGTTCAATGAGCTCTTGTACGGCACTTACGCCGGTATGAGCGAGGACCGGCTGCTGCTCTTGGCGGAAGAGGCGTTCAAGAAGGTGCTCCTGCCGTCGCTGTATCCGGCGGCCAAGGGGCTCATTGACCAGAACCTGCGCGCCGGACATCGCATCATCCTGATTTCAGGCGCGCTCGACTGGATCGCGCAGCACCTGGCCGACCACCTCGGCGCTCACGAGATCATCGCGAACCGGCTCGAGATGAAGGACCGCGTCGCCACGGGCAAGCTGCTCAAGCCCGTCGTGGCCGGACCGGAGAAGGCGCGCCTGATTCGCGAGCACGCGCGCCTTCACGGTCATGACCTCGACGAGTGCTACGCGTTCAGCGACAGTTACTCGGACTTGCCCATGCTCAGCGTCGTGGGCCACCCGGCTGCAGTCAATCCGGACAAACGCCTGAGCCTGCTCGCCAAGGCGTACAGCTGGCCCAGTTTCGATTTGAGAGCTTTGCCATGAACCACCCCAGTCTGGTGACCCTCGAGCGCGACAGTGCCCCGCGCGTCCTCTTCTCGGGCGACAGCCTGGTCGAGGTGGATTTGCCGGCCGGCACGCGCGTCATCTACGCGAAGCCGCCGATGGCCGCACTTCAGGACGTGGACGCGGCCATCCGCTACGCGATCAACCATCCCCTGGGTACGGATCCGCTCTACGCGAAGCTCCGTCCGGGCATGAAGGTGACGATCGCGATCGACGACATTTCGTTGCCGCTGCCGCCGATGCGCCGGCCGGACATTCGCGAGCGAGTACTCACGATCGTGCTCGGGCTGCTCGCGGATTACGGCGTGGACGACGTGGAAATCGTGGTCGCCACCGGCATTCACCGCCGCATGAAGGGCCACGAAGTCCGGCACATGGTCGGCGATCGCATCTTCGACGGCTACTGGCCGGACCGGCTTTACAACCACGACGCGGAAGACCGCGCGAATCTGATCGAAATCGGCAGAAATTCTGCGGGCCACCCGCTCGTGCTGAACAAGCGCGCCGCGCAGAGCGACCTGCTCATCTACGTGAACCTGAACTTCGTCGCCATGAACGGCGGGTACAAGTCCGTCGCGGTCGGCCTGTGCGATTACCAGAGCCTGCGCGCGCACCACAATCCGGACACGATTCGCGCGTCGGACAGCTACATGGACCCGAAGAAGTCGGTGCTGGCCGATCGCATCGGGGAGATGGGAGAGATCGCGCATCGCGAGCTCGATATCTTCACCATCGAGACCACGGTCAACAACCGCATGTTCGACCGGTCACTCGAGTTCCTGACGAAAAACGAGGACGATCTGAGCGCGCGTGAGCGCGGCCTGCTCAAGGCGCTCGTCCTCTCCACGGCGAAGCTGCCGCAGTCCGCGCGCCAGGCGATATTCGATCGCTTTCCGGCGCCCTACGGCGTCACCGGAGTCGTCGCCGGTGCCACGCACGCCGTGCACGAGAAGACCATCGAACGCTGTTTCGAGCAGTACCTCGTGCCCATCGAGGGACAGGCCGACGTGCTGGTGGCGCCGATACCGTTCATCAGCCCGTACAACGTGCACGCGTTCCTCAATCCGCTGCTCGTGCAGGTGCTGGCGCAAGGCTACCTGTTCAACATGTACCGCGGCGCGCCGCTCGTGAAGAAGGGCGGTACGCTCATCATCACGCATCCCTGCACGGACAAGTTCGATCACGAGCAGCACGCGCCCTACATCGACTTCGTACACCGGCTCCTGCCGGAGACACGTGACGCGCACGAGCTCCGCCACCGCTACGAAGAAAAATTCGCGAACGACCCGGCCTTCATCCAGATGTACCGGACTGGCCACGCATACCACCCGAGCCACCCGTTCTTCATGTGGTACTGGGGCGAAAATGGGCGGCAGCACCTGGGTCGCGTGATCGTCGTGGGCGCGGACAACGAGTACATCCCCAAGCTGCTCGGTTACGAAACGGCGCCCAGCATGGACGAAGCGCTGTACCGCGCGCGTGAGGGCAAGGCGCGCACTCTCGACATCACGCTCTTGCACGTGCCTCCGATCATCATGGGCGACGTGTCGCTCCCCGGTGGGCGTCTCGGTGACGGAACCTGAGGCAGGCCAGCATTCTCGGCTGAGGTAAACGTGGCGGATTCACAGAACGGCGTTCCCGCGAAGAGCAACGGAAAACTTCCCGCGCTCGACCTGACCCGGCTTTTGACCGGCAAGCGGTTCGTCATCATCGGGGGCACCGGATTTCTGGGCAAGGTGTTCTGGGTGTTCTTGCTCTCGCGTTACCCGGAGCTTGGCCAAATCGATCTGGTGGTGCGCACCAAGAAGGGGCAAACCGCGGAGCAGCGCTTCTGGAGCGAGATCGCCACGAACGACCTCTTGAGCTCGCTGCGCGAGCAGTACGGCTCCGGCTTCGACGCATTCTTGCGCGAGAAGGTGCGGCCCATCGCGGGCGACGTGGTGCAGCCGTTTTGCGGGCTCGATCCGGACGTGCGCGACGAGCTGCGGGGCAACGTCCACGCGCTGGTCAACGCTTCCGGCGTGGTCGATTTCGATCCGCCGCTCGACGAAGCGCTGCAAGTCAACGCCTTCGGCGTGCAGAACCTGGTCGCCCTGGCGCGCGATCTCGGCGACGTGCCCCTGATGCACACCAGCACCTGCTTCGTGGCGGGTTCGCGCACCGGCTTCATCGAGGAGAGCGATCCTCATGAGTACCCGTTTCCGCGCGTGGGAGAGCTGGAGCGCTCGCACTGGGATCCGGATCGCGAGATCAGCGAGTGCCTGGACGTCGTGGAACAGGCGCGACACCGCGCCAGCGACGCGTTTCGGCAGAGTCATTTCCTCGACGAGGCCAAGCGCAACCTGCTGGCCCGCAACGAGCCCACGCGCGGCAAGGCGCTCGAGCAGGAGATCGAGAAGGTCAAACGGAAGTTCGTCGAAGATCGCCTGGCCGAAATGGGCATGGAGCGCGCGAACTTCTGGGGCTTTCCGAATACGTATACGTACACGAAGGGCATCGGCGAGCAGATCGTCGCTTCCTCCGGCCTGCCGTACACGATCGTACGGCCGGCGATCGTCGAGTCCACGCTGTCGTTCCCGTTTCCGGGTTGGAACGAAGGCATCAACACCAGCGCGCCGTTGATCTACGGCCTGCGTGCGGGCGCCCTGCAGATTCCCGGCGGCGAAAACTACCTCGATTTCATCCCCTGCGACATGGTCGCGGGCGGCATGCTGCTGGCACTGGCGGAGCTCGTCGAAGGTCGCGCCAAGCCCGTGTACCAGCTGGCCGCGAGCGACGTGAATCCGTGCACGATGCGTCGCTTCTTCGAGCTCACGGGCCTGTACAAGCGCCGCTACTACCAGAGAACCGGCAAGGGCGGCCCGGTCGTCTCGTTCTTGCAGGGGCACTTCGAAGGCGCACTGCTGAACCGAGATCAGTTCGAAAGTTACGGCCCGCTCGCAATCGCCAAGGGCGCGAAGAGCCTGTCCGGTCTCCTGAGAAAGGCGGCGATTGGTCCCGCCGCGCCGTTTCTCAAGCCAAGCGCCAAGGCCATCGACGGCTTCGCCGAAAGTCAGCGCAGGATTGGCAACATCCTGAAGGTGTTCATGCCGTTCACGCATGACTACCGTTACGTGTTTCGTTGCGACAACACGCGCGCCGCGTACGCGCGCCTGAACGCGACGGACCAGCAGATCATCAACTGGGCTCCCGAGACCATCGACTGGCGTCACTGGTTTCTGGAAATCCACGTGCCTGGGCTCGAAAAGTGGGTGTTCCCGCACATCGACGAGCGCCTCAAGCGGCCGCGGCGAGCGCCGGAGCGCCACGAGAGCTTGCCCGAGCTGCTCGAGGAAATCGCGGAGCGCTACGATCTGGCCGTCGCCTTGCAGCGCACGGAAGCGGACGGGCTATCCCGCATCAGTTTCCGCGAATGGCTCGCGCGCTCGCGCGCCTGCGCTGCTCGCCTGGCCACGCTCGGCGTCGAACCCGGCGATCGTGTGCTGCTGGCGGGGGCCAACCATCCCGCCTGGCCGGTCGCGTTTTTCGGCATTCTCATGGCCGGAGGCACGGTGGTGCCCCTCGACCCTGCCGTGGAGCCGGCGATCGCCGAGAATTTGCAGCGCGCCTCCGGCGCTCGGGTCTTCATCGCGGACGCCAAGGTGCGCGAGCGCGTGCGCCCGCAGCTCGGCGACAAGATTCACTGGCTCGACTTGCTGGACGCTGCCGAGCGCGGCCCCGCTATCGAGAAGCGCGCCGTCGATCCGGAGGACGTGGCGGCGCTCATTTACACGAGCGGCACCACGGGCACGCCGAAGGGCGTCATGTTGTCGCACGCGAACCTCGCGGCGCTGATCGCCTCGCTCGCGCCGCTGTTCCCGCTGTTCAAGGGCGACCGCATCTTGAGCGTGCTGCCCTTGCATCACACGTTCGAGCTCACGTGCGGCCTCTTGCTGCCGCTCTCGCGTGGCGCGCGCGTCGTCTACCTGGACGAGCTCACGGCCGAGCGCCTGGAGTACGGCCTCCAGAGCGGCCGCATCACGGGCCTGGTCGGTGTGCCGGCGCTGTGGGAAATGCTCGAGCGCCGCATCTACGCGCGC
This sequence comes from Polyangiaceae bacterium, assembly GCA_036520475.1. Lineage (GTDB taxonomy): Bacteria > Myxococcota_A > Polyangia > Polyangiales > Polyangiaceae > DATDJP01. The sequence continues at coordinate 7,191 of DATDJP010000072.1, forward strand.
GTGGCAGAGCATGGCGCGGTCGCGGCGCGCCTGTTCGACTTCGCGATGGAGCTGAACCGCGGCGTGGGCAAGGCGTTCGGCGTCGATACCGGCCGACTCCTGTTCGGACCGGTGCACGAGGCGCTGGGCGGCCATCTGCGGTTCATGGTCAGTGGAGGCGCGGCGCTGCCGGAGCGCACCCATCGCCTGTTCGCCGGCCTCGGCTTGCACCTGGCCGAAGGCTACGGGCTCACGGAAGCCGCGCCGGTCTTGACGGTGGCGAGCGCCGGTCCCAAATCCAAGCCGGGGCACGTCGGCAAGGCCATCCCGGGCGTCGAAATTCGCATCCAGGATCCCAACGCGGAAGGCGTCGGGGAAGTGCTCGCGCGCGGTCCCAACGTGATGCTCGGCTACGCAGGTGATGCGGAGGCCACGGCGCTCGTGATCGGTCCCGACGGCTGGCTGCGCACCGGCGATCTGGGCAAGCTCGACAAACGCGGCAACCTCGTGATCGTAGGGCGCGCCAAGGACACGATCGTCACCTCCAGCGGCGAGAACGTGTACCCCGACGACCTGGAAGCGCGCATCGGCAAGGTCACGCACGTCGCCGAGATCGCGGTCGTCGGACTTTCGGACGCGCGCGGAGGCGAGCGCATCGGCTGCGTCGCGGTGCCCGAAGAGGAGGCCGGCAGCACCCGGGCCGAGCGGCACGCTGCTGCCAAACGCGAGCTCGACAAGGCGCTCGCCAAATTGCCGAACGTGATGCGGCCCGCGGTCGCCACGCTGATCGACGGCCCCTTGCCGCGCACCTCGACACGCAAAGTGAAGCGCACCGAGGTCCGCTCGCTCCTCGAACGCGTGAACGCGGCCTCGGAGCGGCCTCCGCGGCTCGAAGCTTCAGTCAGCGGCGACAGCGCGGCGGCGGCCGTGCGGGCCGCGGTGGGCGTCATCAGTCGGCGCGATCCGAGCTCGCTCAACGGCGAGCTGAGCTTGCGCGGTGACCTGGGTTTCGATTCGTTGATGCTCCTGGAGCTCCTGGTGGCCCTGGAGGCGCAGGCCGGCACCGTGCTCGACGCCGAGCGCCTGAGCGAGTGCACCATCATCGCCGAAGTGGAGGCGGTGCTGCGCGACTCGGGCGGCGTACGCCGGCTCGCGCGCACCAGCACCATCGAGCGCGAAGAGGAAGAGCCGCTGAACGTGCCGCCGATCCTGCGTGAGGCCGCCATGCAGTGGATGGGCCGCGCGCAGATGGGCTTCTACGACAGCGTGCTGCGCACGAAGGTCACGGGCCGCGCGTTCTTGCCGTACAACCGAAGCACCATCGTCGCGGCGAATCACACGAGCCACCTCGACATGGGGCTCGTGAAATTCGCGCTCGGCAGCTACGGCCAAAACATCGTGTCACTGGCCGCGCAGGACTATTTCTTCGAAGGCAACCGCTGGCGCAAAGCCTACTTCGAGAACTTCACGAATCTCGTGCCGATGTCACGGGCTGGCTCGCTGCGCCAGAGCTTGCGCCAGGCCGGGGACCTCATCGACCAGGGCAAGACGGTCCTGATCTTCCCGGAGGGTACGCGCAGTACGGACGGCGAGCTCGCGGACTTCAAACCCGCAGTGGGGCACCTGGCCCTGCATCACGCAGTCGATATCTTGCCTGTCTGGCTCGGCGGCACGCACGCGGCGTTGCCCAAGGGCTCGGCCGTGTTGCGCCAGCGCAACGTCCAGGCGCGGATCGGGCCGCCGCTCGAGACTGCCGAGCTCTTGCGCCTGACCGCGGGCATGTCCATGTCCGATGCGTCCCGCACCGTAACGAAGCTCGTGCGGCTCGCCATCCTGAGCTTGAGCCGCGGCGACGTGCTCGATCTGAAACGCCTCAATCCCGAGGATTTGCGCGGTCGCGAGAAGGACGACTCGCTCGCGGGCCTGTTCAAGGAGCTCGAGACGCGCTTCGTCGCCGGCAGCGTCGAAGAGCCAGTCAGCTTCTACTTCGCGCTCGGCAAGAGTGAGCGCTGGACGGTCAAGATCACGAGCCAGAGCTGCGAAGTGCTCCCGGGTAAGATCACTGCACCGGCAGACTGCGTGCTCAAGACGTCGCCGGACATGTTCACGCGCATCGTGCGCGAGGCGTACACGCCCTCTCCGGCGGAATTCGTCGCCGGTACGGTCAAGAGCAACAACATCGGCCTTCTGTTCACGTTTCAGAAGGCATTCCAGCTGCAAAGCCGCTGAGCCCAGCGCAGAGGAGCAACAGCGTGGCTCGATTTTGGATCGGTGGGGCGACGGGGTTTCTGGGCTCGCACGTCACGCGCTTGCTCGTGACGGCGGGGCACGACGTCGTGCCCGTCGCGCGCAGCGGAGGCGAGCTCGCTGGCCAGCGCGTCCAGCGCGTGGACATCCTCGACGCGGACGCCGTGCAGAGGAGCGCCGCGGGGTGCACGGGGGCGTTCCTCGCGACCGGCAAGGTATCGCGCGCGGCGGAAGACGCCGAAGAATTGCACCGGCTGCACGTGCTCGGCACGCGCACGGCGCTCGCCGGTCTGCGCGCGGCCGGAGTGCCGCGGGTCGTCGTGGCCAGCACCAGCGGCACACTGGCCGTCGGCACCGATCCCGACCGGGTGTACGACGAGCACGCAGCACCGCCGCTGGAGATCATTTCCCGCTGGCCGTACTACCGGACCAAATACTACGGCGAACAGGAAGCGCAGGACGCGAACGACCCGCCTCGGTTCGAGGTCGTGCTCGTCAATCCGAGCCTCTTGCTCGGACCCGGCGACGAGCGTGAATCGTCGACCGGGGACGTCCGGCGCTTCCTGGAGCGCGCGATACCGGCGATCCCCGGAGGCGGCATGGCGTTCGTCGACGTGCGCGACGCGGCCGCCGGCATGCTCGCAGCGTTCGAACGCGGACAGGCCGGGGAGCGCTACCTGCTGAGCGCCGCGAACCTGACGATTGCGGCGTTCTTTCAGCGTCTCGAGCGCATCAGCGGCGTGGCCGCGCCACGCCTGCGGCTGCCGCGCTCACGCAAGCTGGCGCTCGGCATGACTTCCTTGTTCGATCGCGCGCTGCGCGCCCTCGGCACCGAGCCCCCGGTCGACCCCGTGAGCTTGGAGATGGCACAGCATTTTTGGTACTGCGATTCGAGCAAGGCCGAGCGCGCGCTGGGCTTCGCTCCGCGGGATCCGGGCGAGACACTGCGCGACACCGTCGCGGATCTGGTCGCGCGCAAGGTCGCCTTCCCGAAGTCCGACCGCGCTGGCGCGTTTCACGCTCTCACGGACTGAGCCAGCGTTGCCGAATGCTTTTGGCGATACTCATCACAGCGCTCGCGTGACCCAGCCGTCTGGGGGGACAGGTGGACCTGCGGTCGCTGACCGCGTATTCTTCGCGTCGTGAGTGAGCGCCCTCCGCTGAAGCGTCTCTTCCGAGCCATGAAGCGCTCCGCAGACGACGAGCCTCTCTGCGGTTCGCGCGCCAACGAACTCGGTGTGCGTCCAGGGGTGGACATTTCGCAAGATGATACCGGGCGAGTCCGTCCCCGAACCGGTGGTCTTTCTACGACGCCAGACGACCCAGCCCTCCTTCCCCCGCATGTCCGGCCGTCGAGTCTAGGGGGCAAGGGCAAGCTGCCCCTCTTCGTTCTCGAAGTCCCTGAGTTGGATCCTGTCCTCGTTCCTCGTAGAGATCCGAAGAATCCGCTCAAGCACGCGTTCGTCGAGCCCGGCGCAGTGATGGCCCTCTCCAAACTGCAGGAGCACCTCTGCGGTAGTCGCACGGTATGGCAGGAGGCATCACCGTGAACGCTGACCATCTAGACCGCTACCGCAGGCTCATGAACGAGCTTTTGATCTTTCGGGAAGCCGAAGGTGGCGAACTCCCCGTCGAGGTCGAGTCCGCGTACGTGGAGCGACTGGACGATCTGTGGTGGCAGCTCTCCGAAGAGGAGCAAGCGGCTTACGAAATTGAACTGACCAATGCGCTGCCACCGGGAAGCCCCGATGACCTCGAGCTCGTCGATTGCGAGGTCAATGAAGGCGAACACGCGGGCCCGAGAAAAGCAGCGTGAGCATGTACCTGACTTCTCACCACGTGTTCTCCCCATCCACGCGACATGAAGGTATCAACTCGTTCCTCTACACGCACGGCACGTGCACGTGGCAGTCGCCCCCTCCAGAGATTCCAGACCAGAATCCGGGCACCCTGGTGGCGCAAAGTATATCTGTTCGCCCTCCCGGAAATCGCGTCCGGAGCTACCTCGACATTGTAGCGCCAGACGAAGGTCGCTGGGACGAGGTCCGTATTGGGTTGATGGACTTCATGGGAAGATCGCAGCGAGACCCATTGCCTTGGGTTGGGCCATCTGGAAGATGCTACTTCCGTCTTGGTATGGAGCTGGAGCTTGCGCGGCGGTGGCAGAAGGAGCTCGCCGTCCTATACCGTGCCTCGCAAGCCCTTCGTCTCGCCAACCCAGCATAGGCGTCCACTGCAAGCGCGTCCTCGACGAGGAGCGTCTCAGCGTAACCGCTCGCGGGCCCCCCCCGACGGCGCCGAGCCACGGCGCTCGGCACGCAGCCGCTCCGGCCCCAACGGAGGTCGCGACCCGGCGCCCGCCGATGGTGACTCGGCTTCGCTTGCTACTTCTGGTAGCGGCGCTTCCACTCGTCGTACGGCATGCCATAGACGTGTTCGCGCGCGGCGTCGTAGTCCAGCGCCTCGCCGCGCGACTCGGCCTCCGCGCGGTACCATTTGGCCAGGCAATTTCTGCAAAATCCGGCGAGGTTCATCAAATCGATGTTCTGCACCTCGGTGTGCTCCTGCAGGTGCGCGACGAGCTTACGAAACGCGGCGGCTTCGACCTCTGTGCGTGTATCGGCGTCCATGCGCGGCACCGTAGCGCCACCGGCCCTACCACGCACGCACTCATGCACTCACGACGGCGCCGACGTGACGTTACCGAGACGGGACACTCACCCGCTGGTGTTGCAGCTGCGGCGTCATCACGAGCTGCTGAGAGGCGGAGCGAACGGATTCGAACCCGGGGTGTCCACCTTGGCAAGATGATCGAACCCGTTTCTCGCTGTTGCTGATCGTTACGATTCTCGAGGAAAATGGATCAAGAAGTGAGTCGGCGATACTGAGCGTTCCATTCGTTTCGCCGAATGTGGGGAGCATTGGGCGGCGAGTGGGGAGCATGGCGAGTCCCACCGCCACCGGGTGGTTGTTGCCGCGTCCGAGGCTGGGTGCGTAGTTCCGTGCTCAGCCCAGTTGGGTGGCCGAGCCACTGGCGGCTCGCGGGACTGTCAGCTCGCGGCGCGCAAGCGCACTATGATCGACCACCGTTGCGAGGATGCCAAGCGTGCCCCTCCTCTCACCCGCGACAAGCGCGGCGTGATTCGCATCACGCGTGTGCAGCTTGATACCATCGAGCAAGCGTTCGATGCCCTGTACCACTGACCTGATCGTCCCGCGCTGACGGGCCCGCTGCATCGCGTCGTCCGCTCGACTACTCATCGCCGTCCGCTCGAGCACTCGTCGCAAGCCGGATGAAGGAGCCAGAAGAGCGTGCGTTGCGTTAGATCTTGCGTGATGGCAACGCTCTCCAAGCAGGAGACCTTGAGCTCCATAAACGGAACGTGTATGAAGACAGTGGGCAGGTCGGGGTGCGATGCGCCTGTCTTGATTGTTTTGGAGGGGATAAATGCGTTTGGGTTTCTTGGGGATAGTGCTCGCTGCGGCAGCGCCAAACGCATGCGACGACCCCTGCGCACCGGCGAGTTTGGACGATCAGAATCGATGCACGATTGATGCGTGCATCGGCGGAGTCCCAACCCACGCTCCTGCCCCCGGAGGGGCGTCGTGCGCGAACGCCGACCTCTGTGACGGGGCCGAGCTCTGCGACGGCGCGGGACAATGTCGACCTGGAATTCCACCTCCCGTGGACGATGGAAACGCGTGCACGGCGGACTCGTGCAGCGCTTCGGCTGGTGTCCTGCATGAATGGCTGTCGACGCCCGAATGCGTGAGCCAGCGCTCCGGATGGTTGCCTATCGTGGGCCGCCCCTCTCCCCGCGACAGCGCAGCGGGCGTCTTTCTACCGGAGGCCGGGCAGCTCTTGGTGTTCGGAGGTGAGAACGCCGGAGCCGTTCTCGGCGATACGTGGCTCTGGAGTCGTGCAGATGGCGCTTGGCGGCGTTCGCCCGCGCTCGGCCCCGCAGCACGGGCGGGCAGTACGGCCGTCTACGACTCCGCGCGCGGCGTCGTCGTCCTCTTCGGCGGAGTGAGTGGGCCGCCCGACGCCCCGACTTATCAAAACGACGTTTGGGAGTACGCACCGGCGCAGAACCGTTGGCTCGTTCGGAGCACCGGCTCAGCTCGACCCACTCCGCGCGCCTACGCCGCCGCGTGTTTCGACTCGGTCAGTAACCGCGCCTTGCTGTTTGGGGGTACGGGCGCCAGCGACTTCAGCGACACCTGGCAGTGGGACCCGGGCCCCGGGACTTGGTCGCAGGTCGCCAGCAGCGGGCCACCAGCTCGAGGCGGCGGCTCGCTCGCCTGTGACACTCAGCGCCGGCGAGCCGTTCTGTTTGGCGGCGCCTTGAGCGACGCATCAGGCGCGGCGTTGAACGACACGTGGGAGTTCGCGCTCGATACGGGGCAATGGATCGCACGCACCACGGTTGCCGCGCCCGCTCCCCGTACCGGGCATGCGTCCATTTACGACTCGGTTCGCCAGCGCGTGCTGGTGCACGGTGGAACGACTCCGGACGCGCTGAACGCGAGCGAGGTCTGGCAGTTTGAAGCCTCCGAGGGCACCTGGCAACTGCTCTCCGGCGCGGCGACCCATCCGGGGCGCACAGGTCACATCCTTGCCTTCGACGCGAGCACTGGCCGTATGCTGGCAAGCGGCGGGCTCGAGTATTCCGCAAGCGGCCGGTTCACACCCGCATTCGCGGACGTTTGGGAGTACGACACGGCGAGCTCGACCTGGCTCGACCGAACCCAGGAGCTCGCTCCCGGGCAGCTGGAGCCGGGAGCTGCCTATGACGTCGCGCGCGAACGCATCGTCGCACGCAGCGCGCCCGTAACCGGTCACCCCCGTCCGTTCGTCTGGGAGTACGACACCCGCTCTGCACGCTGGCTCGCAGCGGATGCAACAGCCAATCAACCGAACTACGCGACGGATCTGTTTCGTCCCCCTCTGACGCATACGTCGCTTCTGTACGACACGACTCGCCAGCGCACGGCATTTCTTTCGGGTCAAGCAGCTGCCAGCACGTACCGCGTGCAGGAGTGGGATGGCGAGCACTGGGCGCAGCGCTGCCAAGCGGTGAGCCCGGTCGCCCGAGACAGCGGCAGCGTCGTCTTCCTCCCCGACCGCGGCGTCTTCCTGCTCTTTGGCGGGTATGCATCCACGGGGACATCCCCACGCAACGACGTGCTCGAGCTCGACCCCGGCAACTGCTCCGCCATAGAAACAGGTCTCAACGCGTCTCCAGAACCTTCGGCGCGCATCTACCCGGCGGCGGCTTGGGACTCCATCCGCCGGCGCATGCTGATCTTCGGCGGTGCGAACGGCGCGACGTACGACTCTGACGCCTGGGAATGGGATCCCGTCAGCGCGAGCTGGACTCTCCTACCCAGCGGCCCCCCCGCGCGCATGAAAGCGGCACTGGTGTTCGACAGCGCGCGACGGATCTTCGTCCTGTACGGCGGCTCCAACGCGGCGGGCGGTTTGACCGATACTTGGGAGTTCGATCCAGAGACAGGCACGTGGTCGGATCGCACGGATCAGTTTGGCGATCGACCGGCAGCGTTGGCAGCGGGCATTTTTGATACCGCAGCCGGAAAAGTCGGGCTTCAAGAGACGAGCGGCGCGCTGTGGCACTGGACGGGGAGCACTTGGCAACGCCGCACCGCGTTTACCGTGCCGGCTGCGCGCAGCGGCGGTGCGGGTGGGTTCGTGCCCCACCGTGGGTTCGCCGTGTTGTTCGGCGGAACGAGCGGAGACGGCCAGCGCGACTTCTTGCAGGATACGTGGCTCTGGAACGGATCCTGGTCGCTGCTCGGCAGCGCGTCGAGCAATCAATCCCCGTCTTCCTGGAGACCGGGCGGACTGCGAACCCCACCCGCGCGCACAGGCCATGTGCTTGGGCTCGGCTATCGTGCGTCGAGCTCTGCTCAGCAGGGGTTGGGCCTCTTGTTCGGCGGCGAAGGGGACGGCGGCCTGCTCAACGACACGTGGACCTTCGACGATCAGACGTTCGACTGGAAAGAGCAGCCAGGGCTGCAGCCACCCGCGCGCACCGAGCATGCGCTGTCGGTCATGCCACTTTCTGGATACGTCATGCACGGCGGTCTCGGTGCATCGGGCGCGCTCGAAGATACGTGGATGTGGCAGCCCAGTAGCGGTTGGGACCAGGTTTCGTTCTCCGGCATACCCGGCCCTCAGGCCCCGCACCCGAGCGTGCGGCACGGGCATGCCATGGCGACGGACACGCAACGCGGCCAAGTCATCCTGTTCGGAGGTCGTTCAGCGACGGGTCTCTTGAACGACACGTGGATTTTCAATCTGGCGGCGACGTTCGATGAGGAGCGCTGGACGCGCGCCACGCCTGCGACCTCCCCATCCCCGCGCTCCGGACACCGCATGACTTACGACAGCGTCCGCCAGCGTATCGTGCTCACGGGCGGCAGCGGCGCCAGCGGCGAAAGCACCCTGAGCGACACCTGGGAGTGGGACGGTGCGGTTCAAACCTGGATCCCACGGGGCGTGGAGACCTTTCCAGCACGCGCCGGGCACACTGCGTTCTTCGATGAAACGCGATCGCTGCTGATGGTGTTCGGCGGGCTCGCTTATCGCAACGGGGGCGCTGCTGCGAGCAGTTACGGCGACATGCTCGGTTACGTGGGCGCCGGCAACGCCGACCCGCTCCACGGTCGCCAGACTGGATCGCCATGCTCGCGCGCGGATCAATGTACGACGGGGCAGTGTGTCGATGGGTACTGCTGCAACTCCGCCTGCACCGAGCAGTGCGCCGCATGCAACGTGACCGGCGCGGAAGGCCTGTGTACTGCCGTCACCGGCTCGCCTGTCGGCAATCGTCCGACGTGCGGCAACGGTACCGAGTGCAGTTTGCGGTGCAACGGGCTCGATGTAACCGCTTGCCACCTACCGCCGGCGGGTCAGGCGTGCGGCCCCGCAACTGGCTGTTCGGGTGGCTTCGTCGTGCACGCTCGAGGTAGCTGCGACGGCGCCGGACTGTGCAATGCAGGATCTCAGACCTCTTGCGAGCCGTACAAGTGTTGCTCGCCGCCGAATTGCAGCGAATTCCGCTGCGCCACCGCTTGCAGTACTCACGAAGATTGCTTTTCGACCGACTACTACTGCGGCCAGGCAGGCGGGTTTCCTCCCATCAAACGCTGTCAACGGCTCAGCCGCTTGACGAGCTTCACCGTGGAGCCCGCCAATCCCAGCGTGGGAGTGCTGCTGCGAATGTCAGCGCAAGCTGCGGACTCGGCGACGTTTTCATTCTCCTACCGGGTCGGCGATGGGCCGCGGACATGGCCTTGCATCAACTCGTTTGGCGTCACGGGCAGCTGTGAGTTCACGCCGGGCATTGCCGGCCAGTACACGTTGCGTGCCGAGGTCCGCGGCAACGACTCACCCAACATCTTCGACGATTTTCGCGAGATCAGCACGACGGTGGCGCCATGACGGGCAAGGTATCGCAAGAAGCTGGTCCGAGTTCCGGAGCAATCAGCCTCGCGGGAGCCGTCCTGTGCTTCGGTGCCGCCATACTCACTCTGCCCAGTCAGCGCGAGCCCGCATCAATCCTGGAGGCGGTTCGGCAACACGTACCCGCTGCCCGTGCCGTCTTCGACGTGCGTGGCAAAGGGTTCGTCCACAAGGGAAAGGACGGCGCCGTTTCGGACAGCGCTGGACTGCGCGCGCAACGTCCGACCGAGATCATCCGTGCCACGGCGCCGACTCGGGCTTCGGGAGCATTTCTCGTCAGCGCGGCGCGCAGTCACGCACCCGTCAAAGTCCGCGCCGTCGGCACCCGTCCCGCCGAGATGCACCTCGAGTCCGGTGCTGCTGTTTATCCCGACGCCTATCCCGGCACCGACCTGATCGCGATACGCGATCCAGAGCGGTTTGCGATCAACTACGTCATTCGCGACCTCGAGCACATCCCGCGCCTGCGGCTGAAGCTCGACGGCGATCAAGTGAAACTGCGTCCGGAAGTGGGCACCGGTGCAGTGCTCGTCGCCGCCGCCGACGATCGCGTCAAATTGAAGGTCCTGCCGCCCACCGCCATTGACGCAGAGGGCCGCATCCGGCGCGGCCGGTACGAGGTCGAAGGCAGCGCGCTGCGTATCGCGTTGAATATGGACGGCATGGCCGCGCCCGTAGTCGTCGATCCGGTCATTTTGATTCCGTTCTGGGCGCTCACCTCGGATTCTCGACAGCCCGGAGCGCAAGTTGGCAACGCCGAGCTCGGCACGGTCGAAAATCACGTGGTCTTCGACACGGCCCGGAACCGCCCGATTTCCATTCGTCCCAAGCGCAGCACCCAAGCGGAGGATACCGTCGGCCGCTTCGGTATCCCGACGTTTACGCTGCCGACCGTGAGCGATCGATTACGCAGCGGAGCGCCGACGTTCAGCCCCTTCGAAACGAGCGAGTGGGCGCGTTCCTATGACGCACAGAGTGAGACCTGGGAGTGGACCGGCCAACGCTGGCAACCGGTAGACGCAGTCGGCCTGCCGGGCCTGATCGATCCGGCGTTCGCGTACGACACGAGTCGCGCGCGCGCCGTCGTGTACGGGGGCGTTCGTCCAGTGCACACGTGCTCGCACCCGACTGCCGTCAGCCAGGGCATCGGGCAGAGCCGCTGCCGGCTCGGAGGCGAGTTCACGGCCACGTACGAGTACGACGGTCAAAACTGGGTCGAGCGCCGCATTGCTGGCGCGCCTTCTCCTCGGCTCCGCGCGTCATTCGGGCGCTTCGCGACCGGCTTGCTCCTGTTCGGAGGTCGCGCCGTCATGCAGTCGGACAACCAGCCCTGGTCGCGCTGGTACGACGCTCCGTTCCCCGAGAGCTTCACGGACGGGCTACTGAACGATACCTGGCTGTACGACGGAACCAGGTGGACGCCGGTCAGCGCGAGCAACCCGCCCCCACCGCTCGAGTCGAGTCAGCTGGTCTACGACGAACAACGACAGCGCGCGGTGCTGATCGGCGGGCGCGGCAAGGACGGCGCTCGCTTCGGGATCTGGGAGTTCGACGGCAAAGACTGGGTCACTCGCATCGATCAGAGCACGCCCGGCTTGCCTTTGTCGTTCCAGCAGCGGCGCGGCGTGGCTGCGTTTTGGCATCCGGCGCGCAAGCGCGTCATTCTTTTCGGCGGCATCGTCAAAGTCTTCGAGACCTGCCCGCTGACGGGCAGCGCGTTGACTACGGCAATCGCCAACTCGCAGACGAATGCGACGCTGCGCGAGCAACTTGCGGAGCAAGGCTGTCTCGGCGGGTACGCCCACGATAGCTGGGAGTGGAACGGCTCTCAGTTATCGCAGCTTACCTCCGTGGCTTTCGGCGGATTCGATGGCGACCAACCCGTGTTTCGACAACTGGCGGGTTCGCCGAGCTGGAGCTCGCCTCCGACGGTCAGCCCCAACACGCCCGCTGCCCCCACGTTCAAGCTCTTGCCATGGCGTTACGATCAACGCCGCAGCCACTTCCGCCTGCGCTCGGCGCTCGAAAGGACTCACCTGCCGGCTGGCTCAGACGACGACCAGGAGAACATCACCGTCACCATCGCTGCTCCTTCACCCCCACCACCCGCGTTCGTCTCACCAGCCTTCGGTGGCCAAGCGGCACCGGCTGTCTACTTCGATTCCGCCGCTTCCGAGGCGACGCTGTTTCAAAGCGGAGACGGTCGAATCTTCACGACCGACGGCGCCGCATGGGTGGAGCGAACCCCACAAAGCAGCCCCTTCTCCAGCGGGCAAAATGACTTCTTTGCCGTCGCGTGGGACGCGGCCGCCGACGGCGCCGTGCTGTTCGACCCCATCACGGGCATCACCTGGAGGTACTCCGACGCCTCGGGTTGGGCACGCGTGACCACGCCATCATCACCCGGCTCGTGGAGCGTCTCCTCTTCCGTTCGGCGCGAGCGTGATCTCGCCGACCAGCCGGAGCGCCTGAGCCTCGGCCTCGGCCTCGGCCTCGGGAGTGAAGCGCCGAGCTTGTTCGAGCAAGCCGCGTTGAAACAACCACGCATGACGTTCGATCGGCAGCGCGCCAAGACGGTCATGCTCTACAAGGATGCACTTTGGGAGCTCGCAGGATCCGCTTGGCAGCAATTGGCTCTCCCCAGTGCGCTGACGAACTGCGCGGCGGCCACGCTCGTGGCGTATGACGGCGCCCGGCAACGGACCGTCGTAGCCGGCTGCACGATTCCCGCGCAAACGTGGGAATGGAATGGGACGACCTGGGCAGGTCCTTTCGGGTCGCCTTTCCAGGGCACGCTGATCCGAGACGACAGCGGGCAGCTGTTCGAAAATCCCTGGCAAGCTCCACTTCAATTTGCGTGGATACACCCCAACGCCATCTTCGAAAGCTCCGCGTTCGGCGGTGTCGGCATCATGGATGCGGATGGCACGCTGCGCGTGTGGAACGGCAGCGCGTGGCTTGCCGGCCCCAAGCTCCAGGGCTCGCCTGTTTCCGAGCACACGCCAGCGTACATTTGCGATAGCTCTGCTGCCCTGCTGCGGAGTGGCACGTCTGCCGGCCTGCCACTGAATTGGCAGATGGTGCTGACGTGGGACTTCGTGCCCACGTGCTTCTTCCCACCCGTAGTGGAAGATCTTACGGCGAACCGCGTCGTCGCGTTCCGCGACGGCGCGGCCGGTGCTCGTCAGATCCGCCTCGGCGTGCCTGCGGCCGAGCGACGCTGGGAAGCACTGTTCCTCGGCCGGAGGGAAGTCGATCCGCGAGATCCGCATTTCCTCCTGCCACAGGCGCACCCCCACCCGATGGAGATGTGGTCGCCAGAGCATGTCTATCTAGTCACGCGCTCGAGCGCGGCCGCGCGAACCGAGCTCAACGGCCAACCACTGACGACGACGTCCGCACGGAGCGAAGACGTGACGAACAATCTCTATTGGCCCTTCCGATTGCTCGTCGATCCGGTGCGACAGCGAGTGCGGATGCTCACTCACCGTGGCGCGGTGTCGGAGCTAGGCGGCGAGGCGGTCAGCACACTGGGTGACGCGTGCCAAAGCATCAACGACTGCGCCGAAGGCGCCGCGTGCGTCGATGGCGTGTGCTGCAACGACGCCACGTGCGGGCGCCTCTGCACCACTTGCAATGGCACGCAACCCGGCATTTGCGAACCGATTCCGCTCGGGCAGCCCGATCCGCACGGGCGTTGCGGCAGTGGCGAATGCGCGCCCGTCTGCCCGGGGACGCCGGTCAGCGCGCCCATCAGCTGCATCCACGAAGCGGACCGCGAGTGTGGACCACAGCCGAGCTGCAGCAATGGCTCACTCGTCCCTCGCGGCCGCTGCTCCGCGACGGCTAGCCAGTGCCTACCCCCAGTGGCATCCGCGTGCAGCGGCAACCTGGAGTGCGCGGACGCGACCTCCTGCAAAACCGCGTGCCAGAGTCGTACGGACTGTCAAACGGGCACGCATACCTGCGACCCGACCGACCCGAGCCGTTGCGTTCCCGATCGCGCCAGTGTGCTGGCTGGCGAACTTGGCATCACACCGGCAGACTTCCAGCCGCCGCGGCTGCGAACGCCTGAAGAAGTCGCGCAGCTGCTCACGTCCGCGGGACTTCACCGTGACGCCAATGGCAAGGTGCATATCCCGAACACCAGCTTCGGCGGTCTTCAGCTTGCCTATGACCCGAGCAAGCAAGACGCCATTTCAGGGTTGGGCCTGTGTCTCGGGCGCGTCATGGCGTGCAGCGGAGCAGGAGAGAGTGTCGACGCCTGTGTCGCCGGCACCCCGCGCTGCATCGGGAACACGCCATGGCTAGGCGATATGGCTGGACGCGACTGTTGTCCCGAAGCGTGCCTCGCCGCGTACTTGGAGAAACGGCGAACGGAAAAGATGAGCAAAGCGATCGACGAGTTCTTCTCATCCGACTGCTATCCCGGACTCAGCGCCCTATCCGGAGACTTGGGGCAGCCATGATTCACAGCAAATGGCGGCTCGCCGCGCCGCTCCTCGGCATCGTGCTCACCAGCCAGGTTGCCGGCGCCTATGAGTCGAAGATCCGCGAAACGAAGGGGTACGCGCTGCGTACTCCACCGGCGCCGTTCCCGATTGGGTACCGCTTCGGACTACCGAGCGGGCCCGGTTTGGACTTCTTCGACCGAGATTTCACGCCGCCCGAAAGCCAGATCGGGCGCGTGCGCTACCTCGTCCGACAACTCCACAAAGCGCATGGCGCGGTATTGGGACGTCCGGGAGAACCGAACACGATTCCCGGCTTGTTCGTCTGTCCGGCGGAGCTGCGCGACAATTTCGTTCCGAGCCTGCCCGGTTGCCGCGCACTCAGCCGAGACGATAGCGCCGGAGAATGGGGCTGGCTCGCCACGAGAAAGGCGTGGGATCACCCGGATGGAGAGCACTTCGTCTTGACCACGAAGGCAGCGGAGCTGGCTGGCCTGCCCGAGCGGCTATCGAGGCCCTTCTTCGTTCGCTACCCAGCGAAGAACGAGTACGTCGTGTCACCCATTCCGGATGCCCCGAGCGTGGTCGGCGGGCAAACGCTGACGCCCGTTTCGTTCGATCGTGTGGAAGTGCACGCCGTGCGCGGCATCAACCTGTACGAGCTCGCTCAGATGCCGGATTTTTCGAACACGGTTTGGGATTGGGCTTCAGGAAACGAGCACTGTCCGCTGGACGTGGATGGCGCGTATCAGCCTGAACCCGGCGCGACCAACCACGACCCGGGAAAGCCCGAGTGTCACGACTTCGTTCGAGGGATGGGCGCGCTCAACTCCACGCACTTCATGCCCGCGGCGCGCAACGTCTATGAACACTATCACCGGCTCGCGCTGCAGCGCATGGCGGCGTGTAACGAGCTGGCGCAACTCAACTTCGCGTACGACCCTTACCCCCGCGACCGTGAAACCGTCCAGACGTCGGATGAAACGGAGGCGCACGAGTGCGAACGCGAGGCGCTCGTATACGAAATGTTCGCCCAGCACTTCATGCAGGACGCTTGGGCCACTGGCCACATGTGGTACCGCTGGGGCAGCCCCGAGCTGTCGCGATTCCCCTCCGTGCTCGGCCCCAAATACGGCCTCACGTGGGATGATGCGCAGCCGCCTCTCGAAAATTTACCCGGTCGGCGCGCGCTGATCGCCGGCGTCACCGCCGCGACTGCGGGCATGATCCATGGCGCAAAAGCCAAGGCGCACGACGAGATCATGTCGTTGCTTCCGGCTGCTCTTCGGCCAGTGTATCAGCCGTTCGTCGACGCGATTACCGATGACCCCCTGAACGGCCCGGAGTTCGTCGATCCTCGCAATATCTTCATCAGCTCGACGCTCCGCACTAGTTTCGTAAGGCGCGGCTCGAGCACGCAGTTCGCTGGCGCCGGAGATCTGTTCTCGAATCTGATTCTCAATTCAGTCGGAGACACGTACACCGAGCAACGGAACCGGCTATTGATGTGCACAGCGACCTCGCTACGCCAAGTCTACGAAGCGGGCCCGCAGGCGCACGGACCGGCGACGGCGTTCGCAGCCATCGGGCCGTTCGACTACGCCGATTTTTCGATCGCCACTGAGTGCTGGTCGCAGCTCGCGACGAACCTGTCGATGTACGCGGCCGTCGCGCCGGTGCGAATCGACTACCTGCTGGGGAATTCGATACCCGACTGGGCGCTCGGAATGTTGGTGAGCAAGGTAAACGACCTAGTCGCAGCTCAACTATCGCCGGCCGTGCATCTTCCTGCGACCGCGGACGCTGACCGCTTCAAGCGCAATCTACTCAATCGCCTGCGACGCGACACACAGCAGATGGTGACGGCCTACCGCGCGAATCTCGAGGCTGACGACCCGATCGAGGCGGACTCGGCGGGCGAGCGCGGAGTCGCGTCCGCGCGCGGCATCAGCGCGGAAACGGGCGAACAGATTACGTTCATGGGCGTCGCTCCGAACAAGCCTCTCCCCGCGAATCCGCCCGTAGCGTTCATGGACGTCGACGAC
The DNA here is from genome assembly GCA_036520475.1 of Polyangiaceae bacterium. Lineage (GTDB taxonomy): Bacteria > Myxococcota_A > Polyangia > Polyangiales > Polyangiaceae > DATDJP01. The sequence continues at coordinate 23,399 of DATDJP010000072.1, forward strand.
CCGACCAACGAAGCCCAGTTCCCGGAGGACTTCTACATGACGCGCCTGTTTTGGCGCAGCCATCTCAAGGAACTCTGCGCCGCGGAAGCTGCAGGTGCCGGCATGCATCGGCAGCTTCGCGACCGCTGCATCGCCGCAGCTAGCCAGCCGGGTGGTGATCCGGATGCGTGCACGGCCTGCGTGGCTGTAGTCGAGCCCCAGATACGGGTGTGCCACGGCTGGACGCCCGACGTCGGTCCGTCGAAATGCATGGCGCTCGGCGTGCCGCCCGCGCCCGACCTGCCGGCGGAATTTCTTTCGACCAACGTGAGCGAAAGAAGCAATATCGAGGCCACGCTCTGCGGTCATCCCGCGTACCTACCTGCATTTCACTACTGCACGGGAACTCAAGGCGGCGAACCTTCGACCGGCATCGGCTTCAGCGAAGGAATGCTGTTCGGCCGGACGAACCTGTCTTTCGAAACGACCGGCGAAGTCGCGTGCGATCCGTCGTTTCCGGAGCAGATGTTCCGACGCCGCGACCGTATCGCGATCGGAGTCAACGAGATGTCGCGCTTAGTCCAAGGGTTCGGCAATCTCCGGCCACTGGTGACCACGTTCGAACAAACCTCCGAACGCGTCCTGCTCGGAAGCGAGGAGGAGTATTGCAGCGATGCGACCGCGGGGAGATTTTACTCCACACGCTGGGTCACGCAGGGTGATCCCATCGTGCAAAGCTTGGTCGCGCCGGCTCCCCTTTGGGATTTCGCCGGCTTTCGCGCAGTCGATCACGATTTCGAGAGCTACGAGCGCCTGAAAATGCCTTTCTGCGGCGAAACCCAGCGCGTCATGTACTTCAACAAGGCGTGCTCGGCGCTTCCGGCAGCGGGTCTCAGCTACGATCCGGCGCGCGATGGTGAGCCGTACGATCCGGATACCGGTTTCGAGATCATGACGACCATGGCGGACACCGGACTCCGATGTAGCCTGCGTGACGCGCGCATGTTCTCGGGCAACTGCCCAACCGGCCTGTGCAGCGCGGGCGGTATCTGCTCGAGTATCGGCGCGCCCCGCGTGTTGAAGTACCATTGAAGGATGAGCGAGCGTCTGCTCGACGTTCTCGACTATTGGGACATCCTCCGGCACGTCTCCGTCGCGCTGCTCGCAACGGGTGCCGGCGCGTTGCTCGACTGGCTTGGAGTTCAGCATCTCGCACTCACGCGTCTACGCCGAGCGGTGAAGGTCGCGCTGATGCTTCTCGCGCTAGCGATACTCGTTGGTGTGACGCTCACGTTGGCGACCATGTCCGGGCTCAATCCAACGTGGGTCTATCGGGTTGGCATCTGCATCGCCTGGGCAAGCGCAGCCCTCACGTTCGCCGCTTCCGAACGGCGCGGCTGGGTCAGGCTATCGCGCGAACGCCAGCCGACCGCCACCGAACGCGAGCCGCGGCCGGCGCGCGCCCAGCGCTTGCGCCTCCTCTACGCGGTGCTCCCCTTAGCAGCGGGTACCTTCACCTGGGATCGCGTCCTGTGTGGTCCGCTTCTTTATGCGGTCGCGTGCTCGGATCGAGCATTGGTAGAAAGCGTAGCCTGGGGCTTCAACTACGACGCCCCCGCGATGGAGCCAAAGAACGATTACTCCGGCTTCAGCGCAGAGAACATGCTGCTCCAGAGCTCGCGCCGCGATGACGCGACACGTGATGTCATTCGCACACTGCAGCGCACACCGGCACCTAGTAGCCGCAACAGCAGCGCACGAATCAAGCTTCTGTTTCGACATCTGAGCGAATACCCGAATGACGAAGCCGTTCGGGAGCTCGGTCGCTGGGCGACGCTGCCAGAAGCGTCGGAAGACGTAAGAACCGCCGCGGCCAAGGCGCTGACGATCGCACGAGAACGACGCCAGCTCACGCAGCCGAAGCGCTAGCGCAAAGGCGTTGGCCGTGCGCACACGAATGTCATACACTCGAACGCGAGGGTAACGGCGGAGATGAAGCGGGAGCGGCACATCCGAGGCTGGATCGGCGTGTGCGTTGCGGCGGGACTGCTGCTCGTCATCGGAGCGCTGATGACAGCGGAACCGAGTCACCTGGTGCGCGTCAGCCGTCAGCTAGGCGCCACGTCTATCCCGCGCATAGACAGGGCTCCACTCGCGGCATTGAACGCACATCCGGCCATCGTACACATTCTGAGGTACTCGCAACGGCATGAGGCAGCCCGTCCACAGCCAGGCACAGCGGTGCCTCGCCCGCGCGCAGGCCTGCCCAACGATGGCGGTAGCCCGGCGCCGTCACCGCACGACGGCAGGATAGCTCGAGCGATAGAACGTTCTCGGCTGCTCGCCTCGCAGCCTCATACTCCATCTACTTTGCCTCCCGAGGCATTCCGAAGTCAGTGGCCACGCATGCGCTCGCAGGACGAGATCGCGGAACTGGCAGCGAAAGCCGGCCTCCAGCGCAACGATGCAGGCAAGATACTCATCCCAGGAGCACGATCCGGCGGTCTGCAGCTCGCATTCGACCCGTCCCTCAAGGATCCGTTCACTGGCTTCGATGAATGCAGTCGCAACCTGATGACTTGTGTGCTCGCCGGCAGGGAGGAAGACGAGTGCGTCGCGCATGTCCCACGCTGCCAAAGCAAAACGCCGTGGCTCGGCGACCCCGCCGGTGTTGGCTGCTGCCCGGAGTCGTGCATACGTCGCTACTTCGCGGAGCCGAGCAAGAAGGCTCGCAAGGGACTGAAGCCCATCGTGAATCACAGCGAGTGCTACCCCGGCATCCAAGAGTGGAACGAAGCTCACCAGCGTCAGTTCCGGTGACCTTGATTGTCTCAGTCAACCGACGGGTGTGTATCGAGCCGGAGCCGACTCCTGTTCGGTCACGAACAAGTATTTCGTAAGCGCTGCACGAACCCATGTTTCCAGCCCAGATTTACGCGGGCTACCCGCCGCGGCGCGGTCACGCAGCGGGTACGGTGAACGAGCACAGCCGGACTACCTCGCCACACGCGATCTGCCAGTGCAGCATGGCAGGCGACTGGTGCGACCGCGTCCACTACCTGCCGCTTCGATGAACTCGCCTCCGAGCGCGTCTATCCACAACGGGGAAGAGGTCAAACATGGACACACGCGTTCTCAGCGACATACTGCTGGACATTGTGAAGCCACTCCAGGGCATCCCGGTAGACATAATCCCACGCATGCAGATCACTGGACGTGTCGTTAACGGTCGGGGCCAAATACTCGGAAGCGAAGTGCAAGTTGAAGACGTGGATAGCATCGCGCGCGTCGTTGATGAGGAAGCACGTGCGCGCGGAGTAGCCGCCTTGCGGGAATTTCAGATTATCGTTGAGCGCGCACATCGATGCGTCAATGACGGCGGAGCCGCATACAGGCAAACCGCCGATGACGACGGCACAGCACTGCGGAGCTACATCGTGGATCCGTGGATCAGGCATGCAGCCGAGGCAGTTGTCAAAAACAAGAAACTCGCGGCAGCCGCTGATAGTGTCGCCAACGCTCTGCTAACCGAGCGTACAACCCGAGTTGTTACATGGCCCGTGCTTGGCCTATCCGTCTCGAGCTCGGCGGAGGTTGGCGGTGGCCTGTTGTATCGCCCGCCGACGTCTGCCGAAACGTTCTCGTGGTCCACCGACACTTCCATTGAACTCGGCGATGCGAAGGACATTCTTGTTTGTGAGTGCGTCGTGGAGTGCACCTACGACTCGCGCTGGCCGGCACGAACAGCCCCGATCGACGCGCCCGTGTTTGATGCCCAGGAATGCACGGCCGCGATCGAAGCCTGCGAGGATCTCATCGCGCTTCTGCGCATCGCAACCGGCGCGCACCTCCCGCTGCTTTTCGTCGACCACGTCGTAAGGGAGCTACCCTGGGTACGAACTCGTGACTATCTCGCTCCAACCGTTCGCGATTTCTCTCGGCGTCGCGATCTCTCACTACTTTGGGCTCGCGTGGAGTCAGCCATCCCAACTCCAGAAGATCTCAGGAAAAAAGTGTGTCACCTTTGGAGCAATCTACGACGGGACGGTTGTCCCGCAGACCTGCGGACGGCAGTCCGACTTTTCAACCGCGAACTTGATTTCATCACGTTGTACAAGATCGTCGAACTCGTTCCGCGCGTACTAAAAGCGACTGAAGGCAGCAACGTTGCACGATTCAAGCATACGGCAAACTCCCCAGCAGCAGTGCCGCACCTGCTCGCGCGCCATGCGCGCCAGACAGGGGCTCCTCCAAAGTCGCCTATGGATATCGTAGAAGCGAGCCAACTTGCCCGTAGGCTCGTCACGACCTGGCTCGATGACGTTGAGGCCGCCGGCGTCTAGGCTAGGGGGCCGTGTAGACGCCGAATAACCGGCACCGAGACCACGAAGGTATATCTCGCCGTGGATCCGGTGGACCTGCGGCGGACACGATGGGCTTTGTGCGCTCGTGTGAGGCGCCCTTGAATTGGATCCGTACGCATCCGGGACCGAGTGTCCGTTGTCGTACGTCACGCAATACCGGATGGTGCGCGACGTTGGGTCTGGGTCGTGAAACTCGAGCGACGGCTCGAACACCAGCGTCTCTGGGTCGTTGTAGCTGTTGTAGCGCAGCCCGACCTGGGCGTAGCGCCCCTGCTCGAACCACACCGGCTGCGATAATCCGGCTCGCGATCGCTCGGTTGGCAGTCAGTGTCGGGCGTGCACCCCGGTGCGTTCGGTGGCAGCCAGCTGCGCCACTCGATTGCGTGCTCGTGAGCGTGGGAGCTCAGCCTGCGCTCCTTATGATCGAGAACGAAGGGGCCGACGCTGCTCGTGGACACCGTCTCCAGGGTATCAGAAATTCACGCGCGGCCTCGGTCAGCGCTTGCGCGGCGCCACGCCAGAGGATTTTTTCGGAGGGTCGCTCTTGGCGCTTGGCAGCTTGCCCTTCAGGAGATCGCCGAGGCTGCCGAAGGAGGAGCTCGGTGCGTCCGGGCGGGCGCCGGTGGCGCTGAATTCGCGGTAGTTTTGGCGTTCTTCGACGCCCGCGACACCGACCATGCTGAAGCGCATTTTCCCGCTCGCGGCGTCGCGGCTGAGCAGCACGACCTTGATTTCTCGTCCCGTCGGGAACGCGCGCCGGTGATCGGAGGCTGGCGGAAGACCCAGCTCGCGTACCGGGATGAGGCCTTCGCCTTTGGCGGTTTGCACGAACACGCCGAAGGACGTCACCCGGGTCACCGTGCCCGCGAGCACTTCGTCCGCGGCCGGCGCCGCTGCTTTCGCTGCGGGTTGTTGCAGCGCCTTCATCGAAAGCTTGATGCGCGGCCCCTTCGTCGACTCTTCGATGGCGAGCACGCGCACCTGGACGCGATCGCCGAGCTTGAGCACGTCCTCGACCCGTTCGACCCGATGGGACGCGAGCTCGGAGACGTGTACGAAGCCGATCACGCCGTTCAGATCGACGAGGGCGCCGTGACGCTGGATGCTTTGCACGACGCCTTCCACGTCCATGCCCGGCGTGAGGCGCTCCAGAGATTCGCGTTCGAGCTCCTTTCGCTGCACCTCGAGCAGCGCGCGCCGCGACAACACCACGGAGCGACCTCGGTCGCGGATCTCCAGCACGCGGAACTCGAGCGACTGACCGACGAACACATCGAGGTCGGCGACGTGGACGATGTCCAGCTGCGATGCCGGGCAGAAGGCGCGAAGCTGTGCGACCTCCACTTCGACCCCGCCCTTGACGACCTGGCTCACCCGTCCCGTCACCGGTGCGCCGCTCTCTTTCGCCATTTCCAGGGCGCTCAGATCGACATTGCCGCGCCCGAATGCGGCGGAGAGCAGCGGCGCCTCCGCGCGAGCGTCCATCACGACCGCCTTGAGGCGATCTCCGACCTTGACACGTAGCTCACCGCGCTCGTCGACGAGCTCGGCTTTGGGCAGCCGCGCGTCGCCAGGAGTGCCGACGTCCACGAACACGCTGTCTGCGCTGATCTGGATGACGGTGCCTTCCACGACGTCCCCCGATTTCAAGCGGCGCTTGGCGCGGCTCGTGCCAGAGGCCAGCGATTCTTCCATGAGCGAAGCGAAGCTATCGGTCGTTTTCATCGGAGCGCGGAAGCATACGAGCTGGATCGTGGTTTCCAAGGAAAATCCGAAGGCGGTGGGGGATCTCCGGGGTTTCCCGCAGGCTAAAAGCCGAGCGCCAGCGCTCGGGTGCGCGGCTAAGCACACACCGACGCAATCGGCGCGTGGCGAATCGTCGCGGCGCGCGCGAGCGGCACGAAAACGGGTCGATGTTCACCGCCGTGCGCGAGTTGAACGTCGAGCGTTGGTGTCTAGATTGCTCGGGTACGCGAGGAGACCACTGAGAAAGGAGCTCAGATGTTGACGAACCAGCGAATCGAAGGGTCGGCGCAACAAGTCGATCAACTGAATTCGTTTCTGCGCGGCGAGATCGCCGCGGTGGAGACGTATCGCCAGGCCATCGCGAAACTCCAGGACAGCGCCAACGTGATCACGCTGCGCGATTGCATGCGCTCGCACGAACAGCGAGTGACCGCGTTGACCCTTGAAATTCGACGCCTGGGAGGCAAGCCGGCATCGGGCTCCGGCGCGTGGGGTACGTTCGCCAAAGTGGTGGAAGGGGGAGCCAAGGCCTTCGGAGAGAAGGCTGCGATCGCCGCGCTCGAGGAAGGCGAAGACCACGGCCGCGACGACTACCGGCGTGATCTCGACAAGCTGAGCTTGGACGTCAGGAGGTTCGCGCAATCGAACCTGATCCCCGAGCAGGAGCGCACCCACCGCGCCCTCAGCAGCCTCAAACACTCCATGCATTAGTGTGCAGAATCAGAAGTCGAAGCGACTTCTGATGCTCCTGGCTTCGCCAGGTCGCTGCTTCGCAGCGAGCACACTAACCTTGGTCCACCGGGAGCTCAGTCCCGCCCCGCTCGATTGAATCGAGCGTGGCCCCACCCTTCTCTCCATGTCGCGAATCCAGCTGAAAACAGCTCCGGCCGCGAAGGGCATCAAGATCCGCGTCAAGAATTGGGCGACCACCACCCGGAACTTTACGCCCTGACC
>DATDJP010000073.1:0-3444 GCA_036520475.1 Polyangiaceae bacterium
AACAGCGTGCTCACTTCCTGCGCCGCGGCCTGGGTGCGGCGGTCGCGCATCCGGAAGGTGATCTGCGGGATGGCGATGACCGCGAGCACCGCGATGATGATCACGACGACCATCAGCTCGATGAGCGTGAAGCCGCGCGCAGCACGGAGTACATGGGACGACAACGGGCTCGCCCGTCGCGCGCTCCAACGGCGCACGTGCTTCATGTTCGGCTCAGACTTTACCCGCACCACGGCAACCTCTGCGTGCAGCAAGCTCCGTGCCGCTCGCTGCTGGTGGCGAAGGGCCAAGAAGATGCTCTTTCGCCTCCCGCACTTGGCGCCCGGTCAGTAACGATTGCGTGGCTATGTAATCGTTGCGTAGCGCCGGTCTTCGAAGCCGCCGAAAGTTGCCCGAGGGCCGAAGCCGCCCTAACACTGCTGGACTGTCCGGCCGTCCACACCTGGGCAGACCTGACCCCCGAATCTCCCACATCGAGCACCCGGCATGACGAGACACCTCCCGCTCTTGGTACTGTTTCCGCTCGCGGCTCTGAGCTGCAAGAAAGAGGACGACCTTTCCGCTGAGCGCGGAGCCGCGCCTCCGCCGGTGGCGAGCTCGAAACCCGGTGTTTGCAAGGACGGGGGCGGAACAATCAGCGACAAGCAGGCGGCGGCGTTCATTCCGCGCATGGCGGGCGACTATTGCGTCGATCCGAACGGTGAGACCCGCGCCTACGGCGAAGAGGCGAGCGGGACGCTGGACAAAGCCTGCACCGAGCTGTTCGACGGCGAGTGTGAGGTCTACAAGGCGTACGGCCTCAAGCGGGTCGTCACGCTCCGCTACGTGGACGGCAAAGGCTCGCCCGGCGCGGTCAACGTCAACTTGTCCCGCTTCGAAAACAAGGACGGCGCCTACGGCTTTTTCACCAAGCGCGTGATCGCCGATGCCGATCCGGCGGAGTCCGCGCCGGCCAAGCTCGAGGCGGGTGGCGCGGGCGCGCTCGGTACGGGCATCGCGTATGTGTGGCGCGGTACGCACGTTGCGGAGCTCAGTTATACGAATGAGCTCGAGTCGCCCGATCAGCTCAAGGGGTCGAGCGCGCGCGCTCTCCCCGCGCTGGCCAAGGAGCTCGGCGAGAAGCTGCCCGGAGACAAGGCGGCGCCTGCCGCCGTCTCGGCCTTGCCGGAAACGCAGCGGGTCAACATGGGCATCCAATACGAGGCCAAGGACGTGCTCGGCATCTCCGGCGCCGGCCCGGGCGCGCTCGGCTACTACAAGGACGGTGACAAGCGCTGGCGCGTATTCTCCGTGGTTCGTTCGGACGAGGACTCCGCCAAGGACGTCATGAAGACGTTGAAGAAGCTCGACGGCGCGAAGAACCTGAAGAACGCGCCCGTCGAGGGCCTGGCCTTTGCCGTGCGCAACAAGGAGACCGATCCCAAGATTGCTTGGGTAGTGACACGCAAGGGCGAGCACGTGTTCGGCGTGGGTGACGAAGAGAGCGTGCTCAGCGGCGACACATCGGCGGAGGAAGCCGCCAAGGTGAGCCTTCCCCAAGAGCGAAAAATCGAGATCCTGAAGCGCATCGTCGACGGGGGCACGACTCCCGGTTCCGGGGCCGATTCCGGCGACGCAGGCGTTCGGGCGAAGAGCGCGCAGTAGCCGTATACTGCGCCGGTGGACTTCGAACTCTCCGAACAGCACCGGCTCCTGCAGCGCACCGTTCGCGATTTTTGTGAACGTGAGATCCGACCTAAAGCAAAAAGCTGGGACGAAGAAGAGCGTTTCCCGCACGAAATCGTGCCGCGACTCGCAGAGCTCGGCCTACTCGGCATCCGTATTCCGGAGCAGTACGGCGGATCGGGCCTCGACACCCAGGCCTACGCGATTTGCGTGGAGGAATGCGCGCGCGTCGATGGCTCGCTGGCCTTGACCGTGGCCAGTCACAACGGCCTTGGCACGGGTCACATCCTGGCGTTCGGAAGCGAGGCTCAGAAGGAACACTATCTGCCGAAAGCGGCGCGCGGCGAATGGCTAGCGGCCTGGGCCCTGACGGAGCCGGCCTCCGGTTCCGACAGCGCCGGTTTGCAGACCACCGCCGTACGCGACGGCGAGCACTGGGTGCTGAACGGTTCCAAGATGTTCATCACGCAGGGATCGGTCGGCGGCTTCTGCGTCGTTCTCGCACGCACGAACCGCGAGCTCGCCGCCCAGCGCGGCATGACCGCGTTCATCGTCGACCGCGGGACGCCTGGCTTCTCTGCCAGCAAGAAATTGTCGAAGTACGGCTGCCGCTCGAGCGACACGGTCGAGCTCACGTTGAGCGACGTGCGCGTCTCCGACGCGCAGCGACTCGGCGAGATCGATCAAGCCTTTCGCGACACGATGCGCATCCTGGATCGCGGGCGCATCTCGATCGCCGCGATGGCCCTCGGTCTTGGCCGCGGCGCCTTGCAGATGGCGGTGGAGTACGCCGGTGACCGGCGCGCATTCGGGCAGCCACTGGCCGCCTTTCAGTCGCTTCAGTTCATGCTGGCAGACGCACAGACGGGGCTCGACGCCGCAGAGCTCCTGATTCGGCGCGCCGCATGGCTCTGCGATCAGGGCCGGCCGTACTCGTCCGAGGCCGCCATGGCCAAGCTATTTGCGAGCGAGACGGCCACGAAAGTGTGCAACGATTGTCTGCAGATTCACGGCGGCTACGGCTACATGCGCGACTTCGACATCGAGCGTCACCTGCGCGACGTGAAGCTCTGCGAAATTGGCGAAGGCACGAGCCAGGTACAGCGCATGGTCATCGCCAAGCACCTACTCAGAGCCTAGGGCGGCGGCGCGCCGCGCCTTGCTTCTCTCCTGCGTATCGTCTACATTTTCGTAGATACAGGAGCGCGACGATGTCCGAAAAGCAGATCTCCGCGTACATCTCCGAGACGACCAAGCAGGCGGTCGAGCGTTACGCCGAGGCGCATGGGGTCAAGAAGGGGTACCTCGTCGAGGAGGCCCTGCTGCATCATCTCCAGGCGCTCCGCGAGCTGCCCGCAGACATCGTGATTCCGCCGCGTCTCACCGTTACGGCAAGATCATTCAAAGCGGCGCACGAGCTGGTCAAGGCCTCGCGAAAGCCGAAACAAGGCCCTGCGCGCGCTGATGGCTGGCAAGGCCGTCGATGGCGAGCCCTGAATCGTTCAAGGTGCGGAAACTCGAGGCCACAGACGACCGCAGCGCATTTCGTTCCGGCAACCCTGACCTGGACCGATTCTTCTCTCGTTACGCGGGTCAGAACCAGTTCCGTCATCACATCGGGACCGACCACTCCATCAGAGGGAGCGGAAGAGGTGCTGTCCATGGGTTGGGGAATGATAGCGCGGCGAGCATGGTTCGGCGCAGTTGGAGCAGCAGTGGCGGACGATTGAAATTCGCGCCGAGCGAGGTGCGGGGACGGCGGCGCGCGACGATCAGAAA
>DATDJP010000074.1:0-4554 GCA_036520475.1 Polyangiaceae bacterium
GGGCAGAACAGGCATATGGTCGTCAGCACATTGCCGCGCGCCGGCACTTTCGCCAGCAAAAGTCGATGGCGACGCGGGCCGGACAGGACGGCCAAGCGCCGCAGTCCGAGCCGCGCTCGGTGAGCGAGGAAGCGTTCGCGACGGTGCTTCAAAAGGCCTGCCGCGCTCTCGAGGGTCTCGGCTTCCGAAAGAGCGAAGCGCGAAAGGCTGTAGACGAAGTCAGACTCGAGTGCTCGGGCTTGCAGCAACCGCCGGCACTGCCGCACGTGCTACGCACGGCTTTGCGTCGACTCAGCGCGGCGGTCTGAACCAAGCAAGGCCTTCCCCTTCGTCGCGAAAGCCCCCATGCTGCCGCCAGCTCAGCCTGGACGGCCAACACGCCGGGCCGGTGGTTCAGGTGGCGTGGGATGCGAAGGACTCGCCGGCAGCTCATGTGCCGTCCCGGCAGCGGCGCCAACGTGATGCGCTCGTAGATATCAGCGGCGTCAATCGCCACGGCGAAAAAAAGCACGGGTGCCCAGAACAAGGTCAGGAAGATTAACGAAGATCACCGGAGCCAGGGACGGATCTTTCAGGTTCGTCTGCTCACTTGGGACGACATCGAGCGATTGATCGATGCGAGCCCCGCAGCTCGTCAGTTCCTCGGACTTGATGCTGACGACGGCACGGTCCGCGCGACGGCCCCTCCATCTTCCTGGCGCTGCTCACGAACACGGCGGCGGCGCTGCTGCTCGAGGCGTTGGGGTATACGCCCGAAATGCTTGGGTCAGCGCTCCATGGCTGCAGTGACCACTGCGGTAGCGAAGGCCACCCGAACCTCTCTAACGTGAATGCCAGAACCTATTCGATGTGGCTCCATGCGCCACGCACGGCGGTAGTAAGCCGCCGTGCGTGCTCGCCGTGCGATCAGTAAATGAAGATCCCTCCGATCGGCGCAAAGCTCACCGTTTTGCACTCGCCTTCCGTATACCAGCAGAACCCGCCGCCAGTGTTGCACTTGTAGTCTCCGGCGCAGGCCCACTGGCAGCCGTTCTTGCAGACCACGCATGCGGGAGAGCCGCCTCCTGGACACGTCGAGGTGTTCCCCAGTCCACCGCCCAGGCGGAGCTCTTCGGATGTCGAGCTCGTCGGCCCGTCCGAGCTGGTCGGCTCGTCATCGGGGGCGGGCGGTTCGCCCGATTCCGCTGAGCAAGCGCCGGACAAAAACGCGCACAGCCACACTCCTAGCATCCATCTAGCCATGGTCTCCTCCTATCGTGTTGAAAGAAGCTTCAGCGCGCGAAGAACTGGTACGCGCGATCGTCTTCGAGCGGAAAAATGATCTCGGTCGCCCAGTGAAACTCGCTCTGTTCCGGGCCTGCTTCGAGTAGCGGCATCGGCGCGCTCACGTGTGCTTCGCGCACGCAGTCGAGCGCCGCTTCGTCTGCCTCTCTATCCAAGCTCGAGTCGACTGGATCGACGCCGCTGCCCTTGGCCACGCCGGTGCCGGGCTGCGTCTCGTAGTGCAAGAAAACGTTCAGCTTGCCCTGTGTGTCGATCGCGGCAGCGCACTCGCGCATGCGCGCCATCAAGCCGAGCTTGTAGTCGAGCATGACGCGCTCCTGCGGCGAGTAGCGGGCAAGCTGCGCCTCACGCCAGGGCGTCGTCGGAACAGCATCGAGGCTAGCCGGTAGCGCGCTTTCTTTTGGAGCGCTCGGCGGGGCCGCGGGCATCGCGCGAGGGCTCGTCGCCTTTCCGGTCGACGCGAGCACGTGTGCTGGCTCGCGTGCCGTCACGACGGGCGCGACCTCCGCCTGTACTGCCTCGGGCGTCGAGCCATGGTCCACCGCCTTCGACGCGGGCATACGATTGATGCCCTTGACCAGGGCAACGCACACGAGACCACTGGCGGCCCCGATCGAGAGAGCTATGAGCAATTGAGAGCGGCGCATGGGCTGACCTCCGTCCGGGCCGCCTCTTCAAGAACGGTGCCGCGGTACGTACGCGCGAAAACGCCGCTATTTCGCGTGCCATTCGCGGGCTGCAACAGCGGGCGCGCCGCACTTGGCGTGGCATGCAACTCGCGCCGGAGTTGCAGGGACCGGTGTCGCCCGCGCGGCTCGTGCGCGGAGAGTTGTTGAGCTGCGCTACGTAAGCGGCAGCAGGTCAGCCTGCGAAACCGCCTTCGTCCAGGAAGCGTTGCTCGTCGGGGTGCATGATGTATCGAACGCGAGCGGCTCACGGCGTTCGTCGAGGACCGCGACGTCATCGTCGTGGTCAGCACGAACGAGAGCGTGATCCCGTGTTCCGAGTGGCTGACGCGTTGCCGGGCCGCGAGTAGTGCGCGTCGCATCGCCGCGCGGCAATTCGTCTCCTCGACGCCGCGGTACGGCAGTGCTCATATGGCCCTCAACGAGCGTTTGGCTCGTCTGGGAGATGTTGCCATGTCATTGAAATTTTGCGCTTGGTCCAGCAGGGCCGCACTCATGGGAGGCCTTCTGGCGTGTGGCGGGTGCGGGGATGCGGGCACCGAAACCGCGAGCAGTGCCGACTCCGTAACCGGCGTGGTCGCCACGTTGTCACCGAGCACGGACTTGGTGGATGGCCAGCAGGTCACGCTTCGGGTTGAAGGGACCCTCTCCGGCGAGATCACGTTCATGCGCCTCTGCAGGCTCGAGCCTGGCGGCGCTATTCCGTCGTCCGATCGCTGCCCGTTGGCTGGGGGAGCGCTCGTTCCCGTCAACGGCGTCATCGAACAGACGTTTCACATTTTCGCCTCCACTGCCGGCATCAACTGTCAGCTGGACGCCTGCGCGCTCTACATCGAGGGCGGCAACTTCGCCGTGAATCCTCCGGTGCTCCGCTTTCATGAAATCGTCCCCGTCAGCTTTCGATCCATCGGGACGCCGCCGCTGTCACCGCCGCTCAGCGTGACGCCCAGCACGGGCTTGGCCGACCGCCAGCAAGTGACGGTGCGTGGCTCGGGCTTCTTGCCGAACCTGTTCATGACCGTCGGCCAGTGCCGCGCGGACGCGCAGTCGTTTGCGGCAGACTGCATGGCCATCACGACGCCGATAGAGGCGCGCACGACTGCCAGCGGTGAGCTCGACGTGGCAGCCACGGTCCGCTACCGCGTTGAACCGAGCCAAGGCGAGCCGTTCGACTGCACCGCGGGGAGCTGCGTGATGGTGGCGGCACCGACGCGGCAAGAGCTGGTGCTGGCCGAGGCGGGCCGCGCCGCCCTCACGTTCGACGTCGACACGAACCCGGGCCCCGTGCAGCGCGGAACGCTGCAGCTGGACCGCACGTCCGTCACCTCCGGTGACGCCGTGCTCGTGACGGGTAGCGGCTGGGCCCCGCGCGCAACCGTCCGTTACACGTGGTGCGGCTCGGCGAGACTCGGCGCCTGCACCCCGGAGATGTCGATCCAGGTCGCTGCGGATGGAACATTCACGACCCACGTCACCGCCACGAGGCTGCTCGTTCAGGAGGGGGTCGCTGGACCGAGTCTCGCGTCTGCGGTCGAGTGCGTGACGCCCACCACGTGCGCCCTCCACGCCTACGACCTGCGGGATCGCGCTGCGACACAGGTCTCGACGCCGATTGGCGTGGCGGTTCGTCCAGGGGTCAGCGCGGCGTTCGATTTGCGAGCCCCGCTGGTTGCGGACATGTCCGTGCGCGTCGTCGGGAGCGGCTTCACGCCGAACGGCTCTGTCGACCTCTGGCAGTGCGGTGAATTCCCGGGGAAGCTGTGCGGCCGCGTCGCCCGCATCCCGACCGACGCGAGCGGCTCGGTGCGCGGCTACAGCCGCCTCGCTGAGCGAATTGTTTTCTTCGTCATCGTCGAGTGTGGCAGGCCTGACTCCACGTGTAATCTCTTCGTCACCGACGGCGCCGGCGTGGTGAACGTGCCCCTGCAGTTCGCGACGGGCGCCGAGTTCGACGTCACGTCGAACTACGAAGCGAAGTGGCAGCCCCTGCTGCAGCAAGGTCTCGACTCGTCCGGCGCGTCCCCCGGCGAGTTCCAGCGCCAGGGAGCTTCCGTGCTGCTCTGGGTGATGGCGGCTTCCGGCGCGCGAAGCGCGGCGCATTTTCCCACCGGGGGGGACCTGAGCTACACGACGACGTACGCGCGGCAGTCGTATATCGACATGACGAACCTCGCCGCCAGCTACGACTACACGCTCGACGAGCTGCAGAAGTCCGGCACGCTGTTCTGGTCGTGGGTGCTCGCGGGTCAGCCGCCGCTGCCGACTGGAGAGTAGACCGCACGGGCGGGAATTCAGCCGGCGGGTGAACGAATTGCGCCGCGCTGTATGACGCTTGCGTGGGAGCGCCTGGATAGTCGGAGAGTTGGCGGTGCGCTTCTACAGCGGGCTGCGCTGACACAGTCCGGAGATGCATGCCGGCGGCAGCGATAATCTGTCACACAACGCGCAGTTTCCCTTGCAGGCCGTCAGCGCTTGCGAGAGCGCATTCAGCGCCGTCTGATCCGTGCTGTTGTTGACGTACACGCCGCCCGTGCAGCCGTCTTCGGAGGCCAAACCGCAGCCGACGTACAGCGTCAAGCAGTCG
>DATDJP010000075.1:0-2645 GCA_036520475.1 Polyangiaceae bacterium
AAGATGGTGATGCCGGGAGACAACATCACGGTCGAGGTCGAGCTCATCACCACGGTGGCACTGGAAGAGCAGATGCGTTTCGCCATCCGTGAAGGTGGCAAGACCGTCGGCGCCGGCGTCGTCACCAAGATCATCGAGTAACTGACGGACCGGCAGCGTGCCGGTCCATGCCGAGAGACCCAGAATGCCTGACGCAACCAAGATTCGGATCCGCCTCAAAGCGTTCGATCACCAGCTACTCGACAAGTCCACTACGGACATCGTCGAAACCGCGCGTCGGACTGGCGCGCGGGTGGCTGGGCCGATCCCGCTGCCCACCACCATCCGCCGCTATACCGTGCTGCGCGGACCTCACGTCGACAAGAAGTCACGCGAGCAGTTCGAAGTGCGCACCCACAAGCGCTTGATCGACATTCTGGAGCCGACGCCACAGACTCTCGACGCGCTGATGAAGCTCGACCTTTCGGCCGGCGTCGACGTCGAAATCAAGAGCTGAGGCAAAGCCATGGCCAAAGTCTCCGTATTCAACCTGAAGCGCGAAAAAGTCGGCGAGATCGACCTCTCCGACGAAGTCTTCGGGACCGAGATCAAAGAACATCTGTTCCACGAAGTCGTGACGGCGCAGCTCGCCTCGCGGCGCGCTGGTACGCGAGCCGCCAAAGAGCGCTCCGCCGTGCGTGGCTCGAGCAAGAAGCTGTACAAGCAGAAGGGCACTGGTCGCGCTCGCCACGGCTCGGCCCGCGCACCCATCTACGTGGGCGGCGGCCGCGCTCATCCGCCGAAACCGCAGGACTGGAGCTATCGTCCGCCGCGGCGCGTGCGCATCGGCGCACTCCGCAGCGCGCTCAGCCTGCTCGTCAAGGAAGGCCGCCTCACCGTGGTCGATCGCATCGACCTCGGCGAGATCAAGACCCGTGCGCTGGCGTCCGCGCTGACCCAGCTCCAGACGGGCAAGAAGACGCTGGTCGTGGACGACAAGGGCAACGAGAACCTGCGTCTGTCGATCCGCAACATGAAGGACAACTGCTTCCTGCCGCCGGAGGGCGTGAACGTGTACGACCTCTTGCGTCACGATCACCTGCTGCTCTCGCAAGACGCGGTGAAGAAGCTCGAAGAGCGTTGCCTGGAGCGCAAGTCATGAATCCCCATCTGGTGATCAAGCGACCCATCGCGCTCACCGAGAAGAGCGCCCGTCTCAAAGAGGACAACAAGGTCGTCTTCGAGGTGGACATCGACGCGAACAAGCTCGAGATCAAGAGCGCCGTCGAGGCCATGTTCGACGTGAAGGTGACCGCCGTGAGCACGTTGGTCCAGCGCGGCAAGGTGAAGCGCATGGGCAAGCAGCTGGCCAAGCGGCGCAACTGGAAGAAAGCCATCGTCACTCTCCGCGAGGGCGACGACATCCAGTTCTTCAGCGAAGCCGAGGAATAGGTTCAAAGGTAGCATCATGGGTATTCGCGCTTACAAGCCGACATCTGCCGCGCGCCGTTACTATTCGGTCAGCGACTTCGCGGACGTGACCACGGACAAGCCGCAACGCAAGCTGCTCGAGAAGCAGACCAGCACCGGCGGTCGCAACAACCACGGCCGTATCACCACGCGCTTTCGCGGCGGCGGCCACAAGCAGCGCTATCGCATCATCGATTTCAAGCGCGACAAGATCGGCATTCCCGCCAAGGTCGCGCACATCGAATACGATCCGAATCGCACGGCGCGCATCGCGCTGCTCTTCTACAAGGACGGCGAGAAGCGTTACATCCTCGCGCCGGACGGCATGAAGCAGAACGATCAGATCGTGTCGAGCCGCTACGCGGACATCCGCCCCGGCAACTGTCTGCCGCTGCGCGACATCCCCGCGGGCACGATGATTCACAACCTCGAGATGCGTAAGGGCAAAGGCGGCCAGCTCGTGCGCTCCGCCGGCGTCGCCGCGCAGCTGATGGCGAAGGACGGCGCGTACGCGCAGGTCAAGCTACCGAGCGGCGAAGTCCGCAAGATCCACGTGGAGTGCCGCGCCACCGTCGGACAGGTCTCGAACTTGGAGCACCAGAACATCAGCCGCGGCAAGGCGGGTCGGACGCGCTGGCTGGGCAAGCGACCGCACGTCCGCGGCGTCGCGCAGAACCCGGTTGACCATCCGATGGGTGGCGGTGAAGGCCGAACCAGCGGCGGCAGGCACCCCTGCTCGCCGTGGGGACAGCTCGCCAAGGGTCTGAAGACCCGTAACAACAAACGCACGGACTCGATGATCATCAAGCACCGCAAGGCAAAGGGCGGCTGAGCATGGCGCGCAGTATCAAAAAGGGTCCGTTCATCGACGGCCACCTGCAGAAGAAGATCGACGACGCCGCCTCTTCGAACTCGAAGAAGGTCATCAAGACCTGGTCGCGTCGCTCCACCATCGTCCCGGAAGCCGTGGCGCTCACGTTCGCCGTGCACAACGGCCGCAAGTTCGTGCCCGTGTTCGTTACGGAGAACATGGTCGGTCACAAACTCGGCGAGTTCGCGCCCACGCGCACCTTCCACGGTCACGCGGGCGACAAGAAGAGCAAGGGCCCAGCCCCGAAGCCCCCCGGAGCGGGCGGCGGCAAGCGCTGAGTCGCGAGCGGCGCTGCGGAGCGAAACGACGGTGTTTCGCTCCGCGA
>DATDJP010000076.1:0-4635 GCA_036520475.1 Polyangiaceae bacterium
GGCATGAGCGTGACGCCGAAACCCGCACGGCGTCGCGTGCACTGACGCAGGGAAAAGCTTCGCCCAGTGTTGCTGCACACTTGAGTGTAGCGATCGCGTTCGTGTATAGCTGAGGCGTGTCGAGCACGTCGGATGACACAACACGTACGCTCTCTCCGGCAGAGCTCACCGCGCTCATCGGCACTGCAGATCGAGCTCGTCAGCTTGAAGTCGCACGTCAGCGAGCGGGACACGCAGATCGACTCGCTACGCGAGACCGTGCTCAATCTCACGCACGAGAACGAGCTGCTGCGCCGGCGCATCTACGGCAACAAGACCGAGCGCAGCGGCACCTCGGAGATGCAGCTCACGCTCGGCAGCTTGCTCGACTCCGAGAAGCAGCTTCAGAAGCAGCTCGACGAGGCGCTGTCCAAGCTCGCGGACGAGACGCGCGACGAGACGCAGCCGAGTGACAAGCCGAAAACAAAGCCCAAGGGCCGACGGGATCTCTCGCTGAGCAACCTGCCGCGCGTCCTAGTCGAAATCCTGGACGAAGAGCTTGAGAAAACCGCGAAGCGCATCGGCTTCGATGACAGCTGTTAGCTCGCGCACTGCGTCGTGATCCCCCGTAGCCGCTCGCTCGGATTCGCCCAGCGGTCGTTCGGGTGAGACGGGGCGACAACGTGAGTCGGAGCGCCGGTAACTTTTCCTGAGAGCCCGAGGTCTGGAACGCTCTGCGTCCGGAAAGGAAAGGTCCGTCACGGTTGCCGCCGCACGGACCTGGCCGGTGATTGCAGCTTCTTCTTCAGACCGATCTCACCAGCGCGGAGTACGTTAGTCAGCAGGGGTGGCGGCAGGCAAATTTGCCGCATTGCCCGCTGCATGCAGGCGGCGGCTGCGGGTTCAAGCGGCACACGGCCTATGTGCGCAAGATTCCGGAAGGCACGCGGGTAGCGCGCTGGTATTGCCCACTCGGGCGGGTGACTTTCAGCCTGCTGCCGTCGTTTCTGGCCAGCAGATTACCGGGCACTTTAGCGGAGGTCGAGCTCGCCGCAGACGCTGCCGAAGGCGCCGGCACGCTGGCGGAGGCCACGCGAAGCCTGCGTCCCGACCTGGCCGACGAGCGCAGCGCGCGGCGCTGGCTCCGCCGTCGCGTGCGTGCTGTTCGAGCGGCGCTGCTGGCGCTGGTGACGCTGGTGGTGGAGCTGGCCGGCGTGCCGGCGACACTGCGAGACGTGCGTCATGCGCTCGGTGCAGTGAGCGTGTTGGGGGAGGTGCGCCAGCGCCTCGGCGAGCGGCTGCCGTCGTTACTCGCGCCCGTCGGATTCCAAGCCCGGTCACCGGCGCGCGCGAAGCGCGGCGTCGTGCAGCAACAGACGATGGGTCCAGACCCGCCGGACGGGGGCAAGTAGCTCCGTCGCGCGCGCCGCACGAAGCGGCGCTCACGGAAGAGAGCTATTGATGACCTACAATCCGAATGATCCCGACTACCGCCAGCGCGTCGCGCTGTTCCGCTACGGCGTGATTGCTGACGTGATCCATCTGGGTGCGCGGCAAGGCCTGTACGCGAAGCTCCGCGAGAAAGCCGGCCGCGATTACGAGATCCCCGGCAGTCGCCGCCGGCGCATCGCGGTGGAGACGCTGCGCGGCTGGCTCAGTGACTACCGCCGAGGCGGCTTCGACGCGCTGTTGCCGAAGGTCCGGCGCGACAACGGGCTGACGCGGGCGATCCCGCAGTCGGTGGCGGACGTGATCGTGCAACTGAAGGACGAGCGGCGCTCGCTCAGCGTCCCACAGCTAATCGTGGCGGCGCGGGAAAGTGGTGGGGTGCCGAATGAGATAGTTTTGGCGCCCGCGACCGTGCACCGCCTGCTGGCGCGCTTCGGCTTGAATAAGCCCGAGTCCGGCGCAACAAACAAGGACCGCCGGCACTTTGCCTTCGAGAAGGCCGGCGAGCTGTGGATGAGCGACGTGATGCACGGCCCTGCCGTTGCGGTGGAGGGGAAACGCAAGCGCAAGAGCTACCTGATCGGGCTACTCGACGACGCAACCCGGCTGGTACCGTACGCGGCGTTTGCCACCAGCGAGAACACTGGCGCGTTTTTGCCAGTGATGGAGCAAGCGATTCGTCGTCGCGGCGTTCCAAAGCGGCTTTACGTTGACAACGGTGCCGCCTACCGATCGCAACATCTCGCGCTTGTCTGCGCGAAGCTCGGCATCACGCTGATCCACGCGCGCCCGTATCAACCAGCGGGCAAGGGTAAGCAAGAGCGCTTCTTCCGAACGGTGCGCATGCAGCTGATGCCGCTCATCGCTGAAGCCGATTTGCAGAGTCTCGAGTCGCTGAACCGGCGACTCTGGGCCTGGATCGAAGGCGAGTATCACCATCATCCGCATCGCGGGCTCGGCGGCGAAACGCCGCTCGACCGCTGGGCTGCGCGCTCGGACGAGGTCCAGCTTGCGCCTGGTGAGGTCGGCGAACTCTTCCTCTTCGAGAGCAAGCGCAAAGTGCACAAGGACCGTACGGTTAGCCTCGATGGCGTGCTCTATGAAGTAGAGGCAACGCTCATCGGCGAGACGGTGGTGCTGCGCTACGACCCGAGCGGTGCACGCAAGGGCGTGCAGGTCTGGCACCAGGGACGTCAGATTCAACTGGCCAAACCCGTGGACGCTTACGCCAATTGTTTCGTGCGGCGCGACCGGCAGCTCTCAACGCTCGACAGGCCACCCGAACCGCGTCCCGGCCTGAATCTGCGGGATTTTGCGACCGATCAGGAGGGCGAATAATGTACCGCAAGCACTTCGGCTTGACCGCACATCCCTTCGGCAAGGAGCTCGACACCGACGAACTCTTCGCCTCCTCGGCGCTCAAGGAAATGGAAGTCCGGCTCACGCATCTGATCGAACTGCGTGGCATCGGGCTCGTCACTGGCGAAAGCGGTAGCGGCAAAACCAGCGCTTGCCGAAAGGTCGTGTCGGCCCTGCACTCCGGCTTGTATCGCACGGTGTACGTGCCGCACTCGACCGGCAACGTGATGGATATGTACAAAACGATTGCCTGGGAACTCGGGCTTGCCATCGAGCGCAGCCGCGCCGCGTTGTTCCGCCAGATCCGCAGTGAGGTGACTCGTCTGTGTGCGGAGGCGCGCTGCCGCCCGATCCTCGTGATTGATGAAGCGCATCACTTGCGCGCAGATGTGCTCGAGGATTTGCGGCTCCTGACCAACTACGCGATGGATTCCGAGAACAGGCTGTGCCTGATCCTGATCGGTCATCCTGAGCTGCGACGCCGCCTGTCCATGGCGGCGCATGAGGCACTCAGCCAACGTGTCGTCGTGCGGTGCAATATCGGCGGACTCAGCCGAGGCGAGCTGGATGAATACCTCGGCCACCTGCTTCGTCGTGCCGGAACCGAGCTGCCCCTGTTTGAGCCTCCAGCGCTGGAAGCCATTTACCAGGCCACCGCCGGGCTGCCGCGAAAAGTGAACCTGCTCGCGCACCACACGCTGATGGCCGCTGCACTGGCGAAGGCCAAGCTGGCCTCCGCCGACCACGTGCAGGCGGCCACCGCCGAGGTGTCCTGATGAATGCCCTCCTGCTCGACGACGAGCGCGCGGCAGCCGCGCCGCAGCTCGTCGCCGCAAAGCTAACCGCATCCACTCTCGGCGTCCTGATCGCGGCGCTCACACGCGAGCACGGACACGGGCGGCGCGTGCTGCTCGGCCTCGCTCACGAGCACGACCGCGCTGCACACGTGCTCGTGGCTCTAGCACGCGCCCTGCAAGCGGCCCTCGTCCACTACCTCAACGGCCACGTGGAGCCCGAAACGGACGAGCCCTACTTCTGATTCAAGAGGCTCCCTGCGCAGAACGCAGGGAGCCTCTCACGTTTCTACCCGGCTCCCAACTGAATCAACGAACCCCTCAAACCGAGACACGACCGTCACGCTGTCACGACGAATCCCGAATTCCAACGGGGCGAATAGCGTGAGAGACAACACTGTCGTAGGCGGGCCGCAATCGCCGGCCGACACGACATCTGCGCGACGAGAGGAGCTCGCGAAGCGAGTGGAACAGCTCGGTGTCGATCCGGAGATCGCGAAAGGCGACAACGCCGCGTAGGAGGCGGCGAGTCATTCGACCGGTGGCCCGCGGAAGCGGTCGTTGAACGTCCGCCGCATTCTTTATGCGAAATCGTGGCGATGCCGACAGACCAGGGCGGCCGCCGACGGCTCCGACCAGGCCCGCGGTGACGGTCACTGAAACGCCAAGATCGACTATACCTTGCGGTATGTCGAAGCGGGATGCGGAGCGTCTGGTAGAAGAGGCAAAACCTATAGGTTACAGAAAACTATACGTCATTTCGAGTGAGGGTAAGTCACGGATCAACATCGCCGCTCAGCAATGCCGCGCACTCAACTTGGCCTGGGCGCTCAGCGCGGCTCAGAGCGTCAGTGGCAAACGAGTTTTCGTAATCGGGGCGGGGGCGGCAGGTTTGAGCTGCGCCGCAGCACTTAAGGTGCTCGGCGCCGAGGTCGGCGTTTTCGATCGCGCGAGTGCCCCGATGCATCTGCAGCTCGGTTGTCATCATCGCTTCATTCATCCGCGTATCGTTGATTGGCCTGCCGAACACAGCACGATGGCTTCAGCCAACCTG
>DATDJP010000077.1:0-46925 GCA_036520475.1 Polyangiaceae bacterium
ACTGGGCCTGAAGCAAGGTCTGGAACAAGGCTTGCAAAGTCAACGCGCCCTGTTGATGGAGCTGCTCCGAACTAAGTTCGGTAGCGTCGATGAGGCTGTCATTCAACGGCTCGACGCGGCAGACGAGCCCGCGCTCAAGCGCTACGCCCAGCGCATCCTGTCGGCGGCTACCATCGGTGAAGTGTTCGCGAACGAAGGTTGAAGGTAGCCGGCGCCTGGTCGTTGGAACGTCGCTCTGCCTGCGGGCAGCGGTGCGAACGACAGCACTCCAGCACGTAAGAATTCTCGAACCGCGCGCCGTGAGTGTCCGAATCCTGCGCGCTCATGACGGATTCGCCGCATGACGAAGCGAGCCGCTCTACTATCGTGACAAGACGCACGCACGGGGTGCTCTCGAATGTAGAACGGCTGAAGAAGCCGGTGCCGTATCAGCACCCGTCTGGCGCGGTCATCTGGGTGAAGCTGAGCGACGACGTGCGTCAGCGGGTCGGGCTCTGGGCTGCGAGTGCGCCACCCTCGGCCTCGCGAGTTGCATGCTGCCGATCACCGCTCCCGGCTTGAGCAGATGGGACGTCCGAGGCGGAACTTGCTCGATCGAGACCGGCAGCTCGATGCCGGAAAAGGTCGCGCTCGCGTCGAACGAAGCGATCTCGACGCGGCCCTCGGCGTTGGCAATGCCGATCAATTTCGCGCCATTCGGCAAGTTCACCGCGACCGTGACGCCCGCCAACTCCGCCGGTGTTCCGCAGGGCATGAGTGCTGGGCTTCGCTGCACGTGCGAGCTCTTGCCGACGACAGTGGTCGTCTTGACGGGCTTCATGAGCAGACCGATCACGCCTACCGTGCCCGCCGCTGCCGCCAGCACGAATAGACCGCCAGCCGCACTCTTCAGTACCCCCTGTTCGCTGTTGCAACTGTCGCCCTCTTCGTAGTCACCGCAATACACATCCGTGTTCGCGCTGCTTGCTTTGTCGAGTGTGTAGATGCCTCCGAGTGCAGCGGCGACGCCGACACCGGTAGAGACGGCTGCGAAAGTTCTGTTCGGGCTCGCTTCACGGATGCGCTCGCGAGTCATCGGCGTGGACTGCTCGACACCACACCCCTCGCTCCAGCGCAGGTCCGCGACGAGGCGATCGCCTTGCTCCCGAAACTCGGCCGTGAGCGGGACGCTGCCCTCGTGCATCAGAACCGGACGGGTGAGCGCCGAGCCCGCCATCACTGAGCGCTCTGATTCACGCACTATAGGTGCACACGCGCTCTGCACAGAAAGCAACGCCAAGACCGCCCCACCCACACCCCGACGCCCAGCAGCAATCGTCAGTTCGACCATGCCGGCTCATCGGACCGGTGCCGTCGCAGTTGCGCTCTTTTTGACACTGAAGGGCAGGCTCCACGCAGCGGCGGCCTTTGGTCATGTTTTTTGCGCGTTCTGCGCCCCTGCAGCTGCACGCAAACCGTCCCGTGGACAATCGTCCTCGACAGCGCCGCGCGGTGCGAGGCCAGCCGGCCAGCTCTCAGGCGAGAGGCGTCGCCGCACCGCCCGAGCGCAGAAGTTTCCCGCAACTGAGCCGGCGCGCGATCCGAAAACCCCATCGTCGCTCTTTGACGACACGGAGGAGTTCTTCGATGAGATTCGTTCGCCTTTGCGGTTTCGGATTCATGGCAGTGGCGCTGAATGCGTGTGGTTCTGACGGCGGAAGCGCGCGGGTAGAGTCACGACCAGAGTGCGAGCCGGACGGTTGCCAACCGAGTAGTGAGCGCGATTTGGCCGATTGCGAGACGCTCGAGCTGAACTTCGACAAGAACACGACCATCAAGAAGGGCTGCTACATCGCCACCGCAAGCCCCTCGCTCGATGAGGACGTCCGTTTGACGTTGGCTGCTGGGGTGACCATCTTTTTCGCCGAAGGTACGGGTCTCCAACTGGAAGACGGCCAATCGCTCGTCGCAGAAGGAACGAAAGACGACCCCGTAGTTTTGACCGGCATGCAGCAGCGGCGGGGCTCGTGGAACGGTGTGAGTATCACCGGTTCTGAGGATGGCGGGGACGACTACAACAGCCTGAGGCACGTAACTATCGAGTATGCCGGCGCGGATGGCGCGGGACTCGCGGTGCGTGATGCAGCTTTGGGACTCGAGGACTCGACCATTCGAGAAAGTGCGCATCACGCCTTTGTGGCTTACTCCTCGGGAGTGGGCTTCTCACGCAACACTTTCACGCGCAACGCTCGCGGCATCATAGCCGAAGGATGGGCGCTGAGCGGCTTCGATACGGCGTCAGTGTATGGGGGTAACGATGAAGATGGCATCGAGACACACTTCATGACGACGACAGATCTGACATTGCGCAATCTCGGCGTCCCGTACTTCATCGGAAACTCGTCCATGGAGGGTGCCACGCTAACGGTCGAGCCTGGCGTGACTATCGTGCTGGGGGAAAACGACCGGCTCCACCTGAAGGGTTCCCAGCTGATCGCCCGTGGCACCGCCGCATTGCCAATTCTCTTTACCTCCGAGGCAGGGACGCCGGGGTCCTGGTACGGCGTCGACCTCGAAAGGTCCGCCGGCATTTTCGAGCACGTAACTATCGAACATGGCGGTGGCGGAACGACCCGCTCGGCCAATGTCCTGGTGGACGATTGGCAGGCCACCTCATTGGCGATGAGTCATTGCAAGATTCGCAACAGCGCGGGCTACGGTGTGGCGATTAGTCCCGGTTACGGTGTCGCGATGAGCTCGCTCACTTCGGTGCCGAAGGACCTGACTTCGAGGAATGAATTCTCGAGCAATGCACTTGGGAACGTCTTAGTGGTATCCGGTGATTCGAATTGAGGAGGACTCGACACGAAATGAGCGGCGTTTCTGCGATGTCGGCGCGATGGACACTTACCCGCCGTAAATCGCCGCCAACTCCAAGAACCGGCAAAACGCGTTCGCCAGCCGCATCTCCTCCGGCGTGCGGCACTTCGGTTGCAATAACGTCGGGCTCGCGACGAGCACGGCCACACAGCGCGCCCGTGAAATTGCCACATTGAAGCGGTTCGCGTTCAGCACGAAGTCCATGCCGCGCGGCGCGTCTTCGATCGTCGAAGTCGCCATCGAGTAGATGACGACGGGCGCTTCCTGGCCCTGGAATTTGTCGACCGTGCCGACGCGCGCGCCGTCGGGCAAGGCGCGGCTGAGGGCCTGCACCTGCGCGTTGTACGGGGCGACGACGAGGATGTCGTTCAGCGTCACTGGCGCCTCGCTGCCGTCGGCGGCGACCCACGTGGCGCGCGCGTTGAGCAGTTGTGCGACGAGCCGCGTCACGGTGGCGACTTCTTCCGGCGATTCGCTGGCGTTGCCGTCGTGTTTTACGGCGACGTAGCGCAGGCCGGCGCCGTCGAAGGGAGCAGGGCCGACCAGGCGCTGCCGACTTGCGGACGGCGCGGCGTGGAGGCGGCCTTCGTAGAAGGTCTGCGAGATGAACGCGCAGACGTTCGGGTGCAGGCGCCAGGTATGCTCCAGGAAGAGGCCGACTCGCGGGTCGATGGTGGGGGAGCCGTTCAGGATGTGCTGGAGCGTGGAGACTTCGGCGCCCGGTGGGTGAAGGGCTTTTTGCGGCTGCGAGAGCTGCTGCGGGTCGCCGAGGAGCACCACGGCGCGGGCGGCCGGGGCGATGACGAGCGTGTTGGCGAGCGACATTTGCCCGGCCTCGTCGATGAACAGGACGTCGACGGGATCGTTGTGTAGCGATTCGCGGGCCCAGAGCCAGGCGGTGCCGGCGATCAGATCGAAGCGCTCGGCTGTGGCGGCGTTGGCCAGGCGTGTGTTGTCGAAGCGCTGCACGGCGTCGATACCGCAGAAGTCGTCTTCGTCCGAGGCCTGGGCGCTGCGCGCGCTGTCGGGCAATCCGGCGGCGTAGACCGCGGCGAGTAGATTGCAGATGGCGCGGTGGCTGTTCGCAGTGATGCCGACTCTCAGGCCCTGGCGAATGAGCTCGACGATCATGCGCGCGCCGGCGTAGGTCTTGCCGCTGCCGGGCGGTCCCTGGATGGGGAGGACGCGGCCGCTCAGGTTCAGGGCGAGGCGTTTGGCGGCGGTGAGGACGTCTTCGCCGGGGTTGACGAGTGAGGCGCCTGGAAGCGTGCTGGGCGACGCGCGGAGGAGCAGGGCGTGGACGAGCGCGAGATCGGGGCTGTCGAGTCCGCGCGCGATGACTCGATCGGCGGTACGGAGCAGGCTGTCTGCGAACCCGTCCGTCGGAACGTCGAAGGTGCGCGGCAGTACCGCGGTGGGGTGCGGGAGATCCAGCTGCTTCTTGCCGCGTTTGATGTCGAGCCAGCACGTGCAGTCGTCGATGGCGTGCACCTGTCCCGTTCGCTTGTTCGTCGCCGCATCGACGAGTGCATCGCCGGGCTTGAGGGCGTGTTCTTGCGCGGGGAAGCTGTAGCGGAAGAGTCGTGAGCCTCTGCCCGCGTCGCTGCTTTCTTCGAACTTGAGGCCAGCGACGGGCCCGCGTTCGTCGAGGAGCTCGTCGTCGGTGAGGCCGGTCCAGGCGTAGTATTCCCACGCGGAAGCGTTGCTCTCGCGGCGGTGAAACTCGAGCAGATCGGCCAGGAGCTGGCGCGCGCGCTGCT
The DNA here is from genome assembly GCA_036520475.1 of Polyangiaceae bacterium. GTDB lineage: Bacteria > Myxococcota_A > Polyangia > Polyangiales > Polyangiaceae > DATDJP01. The sequence goes on from DATDJP010000077.1 coordinate 4,620, forward strand.
CGGGCGTGAGCTCGGCGCCATCCGTCGGCAGGTCGGCGACGAGCGCGTCGCGCGCTTGCGAAGCGCGAGTCAGATACGCTTGAACTTTGTCGGAGAGCTCGCCGTTCGGCGGCTCGGGCCGCTGGATGGCATGGCCGCTCAGGACGAGCTCGCCGCGCCGGGCTTCGAGCCAGTCGCGAAGGCCCCGCGTGGCGAGGCAATCTTCGGCGTTGTACTCCTCGATGAGGCGCTTGTGCTCGCTGCGCGCGAGCTCGGGCTCGCTCGCTTCCAGGCTGAGCAGGAAGTGCTTGCGCGCCTTACTGGCTTCCGGTGGCGGCACGCGGCGCTCGAAGGCGTAGAGCTTTTCGGTTTCCTTGAGCGAGTAGCTCTCCACCGAAGCGCGGAGTGACTGGACCACGACGCGGTTCAGGTCGACGAAGACTCGGCGGCGCAGAAAGTCGTCGATGGCCCGATCGTGGACGCCGTGCCGGTACATCAGCCGCTTGAGGGCGCCGGTCTCGTAGCCGCCGTAGTGATAGATGTGAAAGTGCGGGTGCTCACGGCTGTGCGCGACCAGGAGCTCGATGAGCGCGGAAAAGGCGGCTCGCTCTTCAGCGGCGTTTTCTGCCCAGAAACCGCGGTAGTTCGGGGTGCCGGATGGGCCGATGGTGACGATGCCGAACAGGTATTCGAGGCCGCCTCCGGCCGTGTAGTGGTCGGCTTCGATGTCGAAGAAGACGTCGCCTGCGCTGGGTTCGGGGAGCGCGGCGAGGCCGTGCCCCGCCTCTGGGGGCAAGAGCTCGAACATGGGGACGTCGCGCCCGGCGCCTTGGAGTTGCAGGCGCGCTTGCTCGCGCACGCGGACCAGTGAGCTGCCGGCGATGTCGGGAACGCGTGGGCGCGGTTCGAGGGGCAGCTGAGCGAGCTCGCGCCGCGTGTCGACGCCGTGGCGCGTGAGGGCGCGCTGGTGGCGTCGCGAGAGGCCCGCGACGAGCGACAGGTGATCGTCGGCGCGCCGCTGCTGGTCGCAGTGCGCATGCCAGGAGCAGACGCGGCACTGTTCCACGGGCTCGGGGTACGTGCGAATCGGACCCGGGTCGCGCGCCGCAGCCAGGAAGGTGCGCCGGAGATGACCGTAGTACGCGACGAAGTCCGCGTAGCGGAAGGTGAGCGGTGTTTCGCGGCCGCCAGTCAGCACATGAAGCTGTTCGGGTAAGCGCCCTTGAGCTCGGCCCACGAGCTCCGAGTACAGGCAAAGTTGCACGATGGCGGGACTCTTCGCGTCAGCGCTGAGCTTGGCGTCGAGGACCTCGTACGAAAAGCCGCCCAGATCGCTCGGGGTGGACACCTTCAGCAGAAAGTCTGCGATCCCGCTGTATCCTTCGCCGGAGAGGGGCGCCTGGTAAATCACGTCCGCACCCTCACGCATGGCAGCGCTGGTGCTTGCGATTCCGCGCGCCCAGAAAGCGGCGTCGCGTTTGTCGGACTCGGCAGCGACTTCTACGATGTTCAGGCCCGCGCTGCGGAGGCGCTCCAGATGGCGCTGCTCGTGCGCCAGGCCGCGAATCTGCAGAAGCTCGAGCGCCGGGTCACTGCGAAACTGCCGCTCGAGGCGACCGCAGTGCGCTTCTCGCTCGAGGGATATCAGATGGTCACACGTGACCGTGGCCGTGAGATCCGTCGGCCGGAACCGAGTCCAATTGCGTTGTGGCACCCTGGCTTGACTAGATACGGCAGGTGCGGCTTGAGAGATTAGCGCAAAGTTACTTGGCCGCCGATTTGGGGCGACGAATTCGCGCCGGTTGCGCCTTGGTCGAGGAAAGCTTCACTCAGCGCTTCACGCGAAGCCCCTCGCTGTCGCCGTGCGCGCCGCGCTAAAGTAGGGGAGCGCGATGACGGATTCGGGTGAGCTCGTTCGGACGGCGCGGGCGCTGGCGCAGCGCGCCCACGCGGGGCAGCGGCGCAAAGCAGGGGATGTGCCGTACTTCACTCACCTCGAAGCCGTCGCAGAGCTCGTCGTGGAGCATGGGTACGACGACGAGGTGACAGTCGCAGCCGCCTACTTGCACGATCTGCTCGAGGATCAACCCGCGTACGCAGACGAGCTCCGCGCTGTGATGCCGCCGGCGGTCGTCGAGACGGTCCAGGTGCTGAGTGAGACCAAGCGCGACTCGCAGGGCAATGAGCGGCCAAAGGCGGAACGGTTCGACGATTACTGCGCGGCGTTGAGCCGACCAACGGACGCGGCGCGGCGCGCGCTGCCGATCAGCGCTGCGGACAAGATTCACAATGCGTACAGCTTGATCGAAGCCGACGCGGAGGAGCGGCTGCTGCAAAGGCTCAATACGCGCCCGGCCGAGCACAGCGAGCACCTCGCGCGCCTGCGGGCCATTTACGCGGGCTCGCTCCATACTTCGTTGCTGCGGGCGTTCGACGACGCGACGGTCGCGCTGGTTGCGAAGATCGAGGCGCTGTCGAAGCGCAATCTGTACGTGCGTCTAGACCCGGAGAGTCGCGCGCGTGCGCGCGTGGCAGCTCGCTTGGCGGTGCCGAGAGGCGATCACGTCACGCTCGCCTACCGCATCGATGAGGCAGCGCTAGAGCGCGCGTTGCCGCCAGGATGTGGACTCGGTACGAGGGTCGAGTTGTGCGCCGTGGCCGAGCACGTGGACGCTCGCGCCCAGGTGTGGACGATTCAGCTCGGGAGTGACACGCGGCGCCCGTACGACGGAGGCACGCTGCACCTCACCGTGAGCCGAGCGCGCGACGCCCGCTCCCGCGACTCGAACGACGTGCTCGAGGTGGTTCCTGGTACACCGATCGATGTGGCGCTGACTGGCGTGGTCGCATGGAGCGACGAGGTTGACTAACCGCCGCCCGGCTCTCTGAATCTCGCAACCGCCCAGCGCGCTGTCCGAATCCCCCCGCGGGCATGACGGATTCGCCGCACGACAAGCTGTTCAAGGAAGCGTTCGGCAACGTCGAGAACGCCGCTGGACTAATCCGGAGCATGGTGCCGCCGGCACTCGTGGAGCACATCGATTTTGCGTCGCTTACGCCAGTGCCCGCGGACTTCCGAGATGTGGCGCTCAGGGACTCGCAGAGCGATCTTCTGTTTTCGGTGCGCATCGCGGGGCGTGAGGCGTTCGTCTACGTTCTGTTCGAACACAAGAGCTCGACGGATCGCTGGGTCCCCCTGCAGCTCTTGCGCTACAAGGCCCGTATCTGGGAGCGCTGCCGCGCGCATATTTCTGATCTGACGTGCCTGCCGCCCGTCATTCCGATCGTTGTGCACCACCAGGACAGCGGCTGGACTGCTGGTACTTCGTTTTTCGAGATTATGGACCCTGCTGTCCACGACATCCCGGACCTCGCTCGACTCACTCCTCGGTTCGAATTTCTGGTCGACGACATCGGTCGCGCTACGGACGACGAGATTCGCGCTCGTGCGCTCAACGCCTTCGGGACGTTGGCGCTGTTGTTCTTGCGAGACGTCCGCGCGACGGAGCGCTTTCTGCTGCGATTTCCGCTGTGGGTTGACCTTTTGCGTAGTCTTCAGCGCGCTGAAAGTGGCCGAGATGCGCTCATGGTGCTCTTCCGGTATGTTTCCATGGTCGCCGACCAGCTCGGCGTGCAGCGGTTCCAGCAAGTTGTCCACAACGTGTTACCCGAAGCCGAGGATAGCCTCATGACCATTGCCGAAGAAATGCGACAACTGGGCCTGGAACAAGGCATGCAGCAGGGACTGGAACAAGGCATGCAACAAGGACTGCAAAGTCAACGCGCCCTGTTGATAGAGCAGCTCCGAATCAAGTTCGGCAACGTGGACGAGCATGTAGTCCAGCTGCTCGACGCGGCAAACGAGCCCGCGCTCAAGCGCTACGCCCGCCGCATCATCTCGGCCTCGACGCTCACCGAAGTATTCGCGAACGAAGGGTGAGTCCGCGCCGACCATCCCCGGGCTGTTCCGAACTAAGTTTGGCGGTGCGCCCGCGAGCGTCACTGTCACTGTCACTGCAGCTGCAACCGGCGACTAGTTATCGCGTGATACGTCGTTCTGTTTGGAAATGCGCGTCTCGAGTGCGTGCAGCTTGCCCGCGACATTACTGCCGATGAAGATCTGCGGGTCGGACGCTTCGAGCCCGCGCGACGCTTCCCTCTGCCGGACGATTTCCCGCGCGCGTTCGAAGGCGCGCACGAAGTGGGTGTCGTGTGTGAGTGCCTCTGCAAACAACGCTTGCCCGAAGTCGGTGAGCTGCCGCCCAGAAGCGCAGCCGAAGGACTTCTTGTCGGCGGCGGCCGCCGTTACGATCAAGGTTTGGTCGCTTTTCAGAGCGTCGACGAATCCCCCCGATTCGCAGGCGGAGACAATTACAACACGCCATTTGATCTTTGCGTCGTCTAGTGCGTGGCGTAAGGCGTTTGGCGTGATTTCCTCGAGGGGAACTCGTGAGAGCTCGACGCCGAGCTCGGTGCGACGACCGTGGCTGGTCATGAACAAGATCAACACATCTTCTTCACGGTTCATCTTGTTTCCGATCAAATGGAGAGCTCGTTCGAGATTGGTCAGGGATGCGAGAGGGGTGGAGGTCGGACTCGCGTCGTAGTTCGCGAGCAGAATCGAGCGACCGCGTGTAGCAAAGCGGGCATCGAACAGCTTTTGCACGAAGCGTGCTTCGTTCAGAAAGACATCCTGGGCGCCCCAGGCAGCGAACGCGATGAGATAAGGGTCGATGGTGCCCGGCGCGTCCGGCAACAGATTGCGTTCAATCTGCTGCAGGCGTTCTGCTTGTCCGAACAAAAGCCGCTCCGATGGAACGTCATGAGCGGGTCGATGGGGTGTGTACCAAAGCTGCAACTCGGGACTCACGCCGAAGGGCCACACGAGCAAGGCGCCGTACATCAGAGCAGCAGCTCCTGCGCGCAGCACACGGCGCGAGTGGACGGACGAATACGTTCTCACAGCGACCACCAGCAGGAGCCAGCCGCTGAGTGCCAGCTCTGCCAGGCGACTGACGCTTTCGCCGGGGAGCTCCAGGCGCGCGTGAGAAAGGACGTGCAACACGGGCGTCGCGCTGAGTAAAGCGATGCTCATCTCGAGCGCTCCATGCGCACGGCGAAGCACGTATCCCACCAGCAACGACGTCAGGAGCAGTGAGAAAACCCAAGCCAGACCGTCGTAGCTGCCGAAAACGAAGAACTTCGCCCCCGGCGTGTAGTCGAGGAAGCGCGGCAGGGTTGCGAAGGTCAGGTTCAAGAGCACGAGCAGGACGAGCTGTTCGTACGAAAACGCAAATTGCTCGCGAGCAACTTTACGAAAAAGGAGCAAGCGCTGACCGCACCAAAAATTCTGAGCGAGATCCCCGAGCTCGCTCATCAACGAGACCCGCTTTGGCGAGCCAGGCACGGGCTCACCTGGAAATAGGCTTTCGTAGCGCTCGACCGCTCGCGCGACGACGAACACCTCACCGCCTCGCGCGATGGCGTTTTCCAGGTGGCTTTTCGCCGTTGCGGGCTGGTTCGCGCGTTCGGCAAGAATGGCGGCGACCAACTGCAGCAGTGCGCCGAGCGGCGTGCGCAGCTCATGGAGCTTCTCGCGCTGTGCAGAGTCGCTCGCGACTCTTCCCTCCGAATACTCGAGCAGTAGCGAAAGTGCGCGATCGTTCGCAGACGACGGAAAAATCCGCTCGCCGAGCACTCGATTGAACCAGGTTCTGGCGTCACTCGGTCGCTCCAGGAGGAGCGAGCTCAACGTGCCGAGGCGCGCCCACAGTCGTCGCGAGCGACGCGATAGGCGCGCGCTATCGAGGGATTGGAGGCGTGCGAGCGACGCCTCGAAGTCGCCCTTCCAAAATAGCGAGTCGGCCTCCAATAGTGCTCGTTCCCTCGCGCCAACGAATGGCAAGGCGCCGGCGTATGCGCTCCACCTCGAAAGCGCGCCGCGCCGGCGGAGAGCAGCCAATGCACGACGCTGCAGGACGTACATCGTGCCTAGCCCCAGGGCCAAAACGCCCAACGAGGTGACGATGACATCGCTCATTTCGAACGTCGGGTTATAGCATTCGTGGGGAGTGAGCTGACTGAAGCGCTACGCCACGCGCATCATCTCAGCCGCTACGCTCACCGAAGTGTTTGCAAACGAAGCATGAATTGGGGGCGCAGCGCCGTCCGCAATGGCACGGCTCCGCTGGCTCACAGCGCGTTCGCGCCACTGAGCTCACGAACCTTGTTCACGATCTCGGGGGCAGGGGTATTCGCCGCGAGCGTCAGGCTCGCATCGCGGACGGCCGGCGCCTTCGCACGATCAGCCCGCGCGAGCGCACGCCGCAGCTTGTCGGATGGCAAGTCGGTACAGTAGGCGGCCGTGCCGGGTTGCTGGCGCCACGATTCGTCGAGACTACCGGCATCGACCCCATCGAACCCCAGCTCCTCGACGAGCTCGAGTACCACGGCCTTGCCGCGAGCGTCGTCGCCCGCGACCGGTAGCGCGATTCTGCCGGCCGCCCCCTTCGGCAATGAACCGCCGGCAAGGTTGAAGTAAATGATGTTGTTGAAGGCCTTCACCACCGGCCGAGCCAGGTTGCCGGCCACCCAGGCCGATTCAGTCTGGCCGCTCTCGATGGCGTCGATGCGTCCGTCTCGCGCCGGATAGTAGTTGCATGTATCGACGACGACAACGTCCCCGGGGACACGTGCGAACAAACCCTTGGGCAAATCCGGCACGTTCTTCAAGGGAATCGTGACGACGACGAGCGCCACGTCCTGGACGGCGTCTTCGGTGGTGACGGCGCGAGCGCCGGTCTCCGCCGCTAGCTCGGCGAGCGTCGAGGGCCCTCGCGAGTTCGCAATGCGTACGTGATGACCCAGTGACGTCAGCTTGCGCGCCAACGTCGAACCGATGTGTCCCGCTCCAATAATGCCGATGTTCATGATGCTGTCTCCATTTGCGCCCCGACTTCAGAGCGTACTCTCCCGTTCTCACGCGTCACCTCACTGACGCCATGAGCCAGCGCAGGCGGCCGCGACAATCACCGAGTAACGGGGCGAATGATGAGCGAGCTCGTGCGGTCGTTGAAGGCGCTGTCCACGAGACAGCCCTTCTCGGCGGTGAGTATTCGACTGTCGCCCGTGAAGGAGTCGCCGTCGTACAGGACCGCTTCGAACCCCCACGGGACCTGAAGCGAGGAGAGGTCGTTGTTCGTGATGCCACGAGCCGCGAGAGCCGAAGCGTCGTAGGACCCTTCACCGAGGGCGACCTGGTAGCCCAGATAGTTGCAGTGCTGGAAGAACCTGGCCTGGGGAACCTTCTCGATACGCACCGATGAAGTGCGATCGTTGAAGTTGGTCACACAGCTGTTGTTCTCACGAGCGGTCACGAGCGTGCCAGTGAAGAAGCCGCTGTCGTACAGCCTGGCCTGATACCCTTGAGCGAGCGAGATCGAAGAGGCGTCGTTGTCCCGCCCGCCGAGCGCGATCAGATCGCGTGTGCTGTAGCCGCCAAGATTGAGCGGCACCGAAGTACCGCCGTAACTGCAGTGCTGAAACAACTGAGCCTTCGGATCCGAGGCCGGGACCGGCGGCGCGCTCCCGTCCAGGCAAGCGATGGCACCTGAGCCCCCGTCCGAAAACTTGATCTCGATGCGCGCTTTCTCGGCACTTGTCTCGAGTACGGTGATGAGCACGCGACCGTTCGGGTGTCGGAAAAACCCGCCCTCGGTGAGGCGCGCGTCCTGGTGCGACGACATGGGGCGCGCCAGGTCGAGGAGCAGCGTGCGCCGCTCCGCGGAAGTGGCCAGGAAGTCGGGCGCAACAGTCACGTGCACGCCGGGTCGTTTCTCGAAACTCGTATTGAACGTGGCCGGCGCCGGATTGCGGTACTCCACATAGAAGAACAGGGGCGCGCCCTCGTGGGAGTCGAACGTGGGAACCTGGAGGGCTTGCAGGCCCGTCGTGCTGGCCTGGATCGGCGCCACGTCGAAGATGCCGTCACGATTGACCCGGACGGTGTTGCAGCCCTGCAGCCACTTCATGGTCGACTTCTGGTACGCATTCATGTGGCCGAGGCCATTGCCCATGGTGTTGAAGCGGTTGCCGTACTCGGCGAAGTTGCACACTGCGCTGTTGTACGGCTCGCTCGCATACGGCTGTCCCCCGCAGCTCACGGTAGCCGCATGTCTCAGCCCGAACGCGTGACCCAGCTCGTGCGCGATCGCGTTCGAGCCAGTGCACGTCACATAGCTGTATTTTTCGATCACGGGGCGCGGATCAGCGGGCGGGCGCCCGAGGTAGGCAACCCCGCAGTGGCACGAGAGGCCCGTGTCCTCCGGCAGGACGAAGCTCAGGTGATCGAAAGAGTCGACCGGGATGTGCTCGGCTTGCGCGGCCACGCGTCCCGCGTCCCGAATGGTGCGGAGCTCGCAGTTCGCGGGGCGGGGCATTGTCACCGGTCCGAAGACGGCGCCCTCCACGTTCCACTGCCCGTACGAGATCTCCTGATAGTAACGGCGGACCTCCGCGAGGCGACCGGTGAGCTCGGCGATAGAAACGGGGTTGGCCGGCGTGCCGTCCATGTTCAGCACGATCACTGCGACCTTCGCGGTTCGCGGAGGCTCCGCGCTCAGTGCCTGCTGCGTCTCACCTGCCGCCGGACCGAGGACGTCGTACGAAGCGACCTCGACCCTCATGCGCGCGGGCCCTCGGCTCAGGTCATGCGACGGCTTGCCCTTCACCCGGATTCGTTCGCGCGCTCGGAGCTGTGGATCGCGCGAAAACACCAGCTCGACGTCGTCTCCCCCGTCGAGCTCGAGTGTGTAATCAACCCGTGAGCTTCCATCGAGCTCGTCGATCACGATCACCCGCACTTCGCCTTCGATCGTCGAGCTCTCTTTGGCCGACGACGCGGCGCTTTCCGAGTCCTCGGAAGGTGCGCTGCAAGAAGCCAGGAGCAGCAGGGTCACGAATGACACGCTGGACAGCCGTGCACGACGCATGTTCACGAGGCGAAACGACATGAAGGATCCTTCCCGCAGCACCGGAGCGACCTGGCCACGCGGCTACGTTGGCGCCCTTGCTAACATCGAGCGCCGCGTGAACACAACGATCGCGACCGAAGTTTCGGCTCCGTTTACGCCCAATCCGAAACAGAAGCTTTCTCGATCGGAATCGTTTCCGCGAAGGAGGACTCGATGTGTTTCGGGCGCGCCGCTTCCAGCGACACTTCGCGACCCATGAACATCAGCCGCCACTGGGTGACCGCCATGACGGTGCAGTACGCGTAGGGGCGCCGCTTGGTGTAGGGTCTCGCGCGTGAGCTGCGGCTCGCGATCGCGGGCGCCCGTCCGTTCACAGGTCAACATTCAGCGTAGGATAATTAATGCTCTTGTCACGTCGACCGACTGGTAACTTCAGCGTTCTGGGTTGTGCGGGTCTGTTGCTGCTCGGAGCGGCGAGCTGCTCCTCCGATGACGGCTCGACCGCTCAGGCCAACTCGCCCGCGCGCGGCGCGGCCAGCGCGCCCGCGGCGCCACCTGCACCTCCCCCCGAAGCGACCATACTGCCCGCCGATGGCAGCAAGCCGCAACAGTACCCAGCTGGCAGCGTCGTCAGCGTCGCGTCCGACGGAAAAGGGAGCTCGCAAACTGTTGCGGTCCCGAGCCCGGACGCGGTCATCATCGAGCTGACAGGGGCTCCGGCGGCGCGCTCTGCACGGGGCGCGGGCGTGTCCCAGGCAGCCGTCAAGACGCTGTCCGATCAGCGCGGGCGCGTCGCAGCGCAGGTACTACAGATCGTGCAGGGCTCCCGCCCGGGAGCGCTCAAGCGCGACGTGTTGCCGCGCGAGTACGGCGTCGTGTTTCAGGGTTTTGCTGCTCGCATTCCCCCCGCGACGCAAGCCAGGATACGTGCGCTACCGGAGGTCCGTGCCATCCATCCCGACGGCATCGCGCGCACGAACCTTGCGGAAAGTTTGTGGGTGATCAAAGCGGTCGAGTTCTGGTCGAATCAGGGCCACATCGGCGCCGGTACGACGATTGCGGTTCTAGACACCGGTGTCGACTACAGCCACGCTGATCTCGGCGGCTGCATGGGGCCCACCTGCAAGGTCCGCGGCGGATACGACTTCGTGAACAACGACGCCGACCCGCGCGACGACAACGGCCACGGCACTCACGTCGCTGCGGTTGCTGCGGGCAGGGGCTCCACCCCCGGGGTTGCACCGCAAGCGTCCGTATTGGCGTACAAAGTGTGCACTGCTAGCGGCTATTGCGATTTTTCCACGATTATTGCCGGTCTCGAGCGCGCGGCGGATCCGAACGGTGACTTGAATACCGCCGATCACGCTACTGTCGTGAACCTGAGCATCGGCGGCACCGGCGACGCCGACGATGTGCTGTCACAGGCGGTCGACAACGCGACGGCCGCGGGTGTGATTGTCGTGGCGGCCGCTGGCAACAACGGTAGCTATTTCACCGTCGGTTCCCCCGGCGCTGCGCGTACCGCGATCACCGTCGGCGCGACCGACAAGGCGGACCAGAGGGCGTATTTCAGCTCGCGTGGCCCGACGGCCAACAGCTACGGTCTCAAGCCGGAAGTCACCGCGCCCGGCGTTGATATCTGCGCGGCCAAGGGCGTCGGTACGGCACTCGGGCCGGACTGCCGAGATACGACGCACGCGAGCTCCTCAGGCACCTCGATGGCTACGCCACACGTTGCCGGAGCTGCGGCGCTCCTGGCCGGAAAGTTCCCGACCCTCACGCCGGCGGAAATCAAAGCGCTGCTCGTCAACAACAGCCAAGACCTCGGGCTCGACGCCATGACGCAGGGTGCGGGGCGGATCAACCTCGATGCTGCGGGCGCCGCGCAGACGCTGGTCACCCCGCCGACGGTCAGCTTCGGCCTGGCGGACACATCCGGACCTATCTTCGCTCCGTCCAGGACGCTCACGGTGCGGAATCGCAGCACGGCTGCGCGCACGTACAGCTTGAGCGTCCCGGCGCTCCCGAGCGGCATCACCGCCAGCGTGAGCCCGGCGAGCTTCAGCCTGGCTCCTGGCGCGTCCACCACGGTCACACTGAATCTCCGTGTCGACAACGCGCTCGTGCCCGCGTTGCCGACGGCGCCGTATACGTATCAGGGCGTCGTGGCGGTGAGCTCGGGAACGGAGGTGCAGCGGGTGCCGTTCGCATTCCTGAAGGCCGCAGAGCTGCACATTCACTCGGATGAGGTTCCGATGCTGATCTACGTGCACAACGGCAGCAATTTCAGCTCAGTCACGAGCGGTTCAGGGACGGAGAAGGTGCTCTTGTTGAGTGAAGGCACTTACGACGTGCATCTGCGCTTCTTGAACGGTGCTTCTCTCTCCTTCGCGTTCAAGGAGGGAATCAGCGTGAAGGCTGGAACGACCCACGTGACGCTGAACCGAACCGACGCGGTCCACGCCGTCGACTTCACCACCCGCGATCAGAATAACCAACCGCTGACGACCCAAGGCGGTGTGTACAAGAACCTCATGGTGGAGCTCGACCACAAGCCATCGAACTTCAGTCTGACGAGTTTTTATGTCGGTTCTCCAGGTTCAGTTCATCAGTTCGGAAATCTGAGCACCGCGTACGACGTGAGCTTCGGCTCGATGGTTAGCGCGTGGCCGACTTATTACGTGTTTAGCGGCGGCTTCAATGGGCTCGCTGCTAGCCGCGATATCAGCACCACGAGCGCTGACCTGACGCGAACGAAGGTGCAGTACTACACGCGTCCTGGTGAATCGAATCTGGGGGATAACCACTACGTTTACATGCCCAAAGGCGGCATGGGCTTTCTCCGCCGCAGCGGCGCCGAGCTGACCCACGACCTGTACATCTCAGACAAGGGTGCACGCGTCCCGATGGGCTACCTCAAGTATTTGAATAAAGCTGGATCTACTTTCGACCACATTCACGTTACCGGCTTGGTGCGCGAGGGGAGCACCCCCGGCAGCATCCAGGTCGTCAGTCTTCGCGACTACGTCACGCCGGTGTTCAGCTCGAGCACGGGTGAGCTCCCGCTCAATGCCGGACCGGCCTTCTGGTTCGAGCGCTTCAACAACACCGCGAGCGGCATGTCGATGGCTGCCATCGGCGACTCGCCGTGGGCATTCCACACCCAGGGCGGGGATGCTCCTAACGAGCGTACCAAAGGTTGGTCGTATTATTACCTGGCGTTCGGCCCGACGGTTGTGAAGATCGGTTCGCTCGGGCAGTCGCAAAACGGCTTTACCTCGGCTCAGGCCCAGCTCGCTCCCGGCGCCTACACCCTGCTCTCGGACGGCCCCGAGCACTACGTCGGCAAAGTCAAGACGCAGACTATCGTTCGCGCAGAGTTCGACACGCGCAAGGCGGATGCAAATCCGCCGTGGACGCCCAGCATTCAGCTGCGGGCAAATGGCAAGCTCACGCCGGTCGTAATCCAGGGCCAGCAAGCAGTCCTCACGTTCAAGGTGATGGACGAGGCGCTCAGCTCAGTCAACGTCACCTACGGCACCCCGCCAACCACGGCTGGCGTGACGGCGCTCGGTTCCGACCAATACCAGGTGACGATCTCCAATTGTCAGCTGGGCGGCGTACGCATGACTCTCATCGCGACCGATGCGTCGGGCAATAGCTTGCGGCAAGACTTCCCCGCTGCATTCGAGTGCACGACTGACCTTGATTCCGATCTCGTGCCGGACAGCATCGACAACTGCCCGACGGTCGCCAACGCCAACCAAGCCGACGCTGACAAGAACGGCGTGGGTGACGCTTGCGCCAGCCTGCCTTGATGACGTAGGGCAGCGCTGAATACCGGCCGCGGCACGGACGGGCGCAGCCTTCTGGCCAGTCCTCTGTCGTGCGTTGCACGACGGAGGACTGTCACCTAGCGTCGTGACGTGTTTGCATTGATCCTGCCTTTTGGGCTGCTCGCTATCTCGATCGCCACGCCCGTCGCAGCCGCGGAAGACGCTCCGGAGGCCGATCCAGGGTCTATACCTGCGACCGAAGGCGCTCCTGCGACCGAGCCAATCCGGGAACCTGGGGACCGCGTTCCCGGCGTGTCGGTGAGCTACGAGGATCATGCGCTGCGGTTCGAATTTCGTCGGCGTCTTCTCGGGACGTGGGGTGGGTGAGCGGTTCAATGACGACCTGCGAATGATGTACGCCGGACGGTTGCAGTGGAACGCGCTGGGCGATGAGATGGATTTTTCTCAGAGTGACGTCGAACGTCACGCGGAGCCTGCGGCCAGTCTCGCGTTCGGCGCCGCGACGAATACCAGCGAATGTACCGCTTACGAAACCGACCAGCGGAGCTGTCGTGAGCTACCGGTAGCGCGGTCGGATGGCACGCCTTATGGCGATCCATCGGACTCGGAGGAGGTCACGGCCGGGCAGTATCGGCTCGACCAGCTCGTCCTGGAGTTTCGCGCGAAATGGCGCGGCGTGTATGCCAAGCACGAGTTTCACGTCAAACGCGTGCGAGACCGCACCCTGCCCCAGGGCGCGCCGGGCAGGGAGACGGCCCTCAGGGGGAGCCTGTCCCAGCTTGGCTTCTTCCCCCATGAGCTCGTCTCTGCCATCCCCGAGCCGCTCGAGATCGCCGCGCGATTTGCCCACGTCGACCCGGCCGTGGGCGTTGGCGGCGACCTACAAACCGAGACCTCGGGCGTCTTCAACTGGTTCTTCTCCGGTCACTCGAACAAGCTTTCGCTCGAAGGCAGCTGGCTCACCGCCTCCGAACCGTCCTCGCCGAGGCGCGGTCAGACCCGCGTGCGGCTCCAGTGGGATGTTTCCTTTTGATTCTATCGGTGTCGGATCGAATCGAATCGACACGCGCCATTCGGCGTAGACGTGGCGCTGATCGAACCGGGTCCAATTCGTAGCGAGTCCTCCAATTTCGGCTTTCTGTCGCGAGACAGCGGCTATCCGTGCGATCGTGGCGCGATGGACTTGTTCAGCGCGGCCAGTCGTGTGGGCCGGCCGTTTCGATTCGAAGCCGATGCGAACGCCGCCGAGCTGCCAATCGGCGCTCGCGGCATGATCGGCGACGGCTCCACGGTCGCGCTGGTGCGCGTCGACGGCGCCATCGATTGGCTGTGCCTGCCGCGCTTCGACAGTCCGAGCGTGTTCGGGGCGCTGCTCGACCCGACTCGCGGAGGCATCACGTCGATCACGCCCTCTCATCGACCCTTCTCGAGCTTGCAGGCGTACGATCCAGGGACCAACGTGCTCGAGACGCTGTTCGAGGTCGAGGGCCAGGGTGCCGTGCGCATGGTCGACTTCATGCCGTGGAGCGGCGATCCGGCGACGGGCGCGCTACTCGGCAACTTCCCGCAGACCTTCAGTCACCCGGCCTGATCAACGCGGCGCTCCGCCTCGACCTGGCCCTGCGTCTACTGAACGAGGGCTCGACGCGCGGCCCGCACCGGATCCGAGGAACGTACCGCTCTCAACGTTGAGTTATCTCCCGAGCGAGCCCCGCGACGCTCTCAGGAGCGCAGCCTTCCGCCTCGTTGTCGACGAGGTCGACGCGAGGCAACCGAGTCGAGTCGTGCGGCGCTGCGCTACGCTACACATGAATGCTCGCAACTGCCCCGCGCCCCTGCCCGAATCCCGCGCAGGCATGACGGACTCGCCACACGACAAGCTGTTCAAGGAAGCGTTCGGCGACGTCGAGAACGCCGCTGGACTAATCCGGAGCATGGTGCCGCCGGCACTCGTCGAGCACATCGACTTCACGTCGCTCACCCCGGTGCCCGCGGACTTTCGGGACGTGGCGCTCAGGGACTCGCAGAGTGATCGATGGGTCGACCTTTTACGTAGTCTTCAATGCGTGGAAAGCGGCCGAGATGCGCTGCTGGTCCTGTTCAGGTATGTTTCCATGGTCGCCGACCAACTCGGTTTGCAGCGGTTCCAGCAAGTCGTCCACCAGGTGTTACCCGAAGTCGAGGATAGCCTCATGACCATCGCCGAAGAAATGCGACAACTGGGCCTGAAGCAAGGTCTGCAGCAGGGGCTGAAGCAAGGTCTGCAGCAGGGGCTGCAAAGTCAACGCGCCCTGTTGATGGAGCTGCTCCGAATCAAGTTCGGCAATGTCGACGAGCATGTAGTGCAGCTGCTCGACGCGGCAGACGAGCCCGCGCTCAAGCGCTACGCCACGCGCATCCTGTCAGCCGCGACGCTCACAGAAGTCTTCGCGCGCGAAGATTGAAGAGCGGCTTGTGCACCGTTTACGGATCGCAGCGGGCCATGCCGCCGGCGCGATACAGCGGGTCCTGATAGACGATTGAATTCGAAATCGTCCAGTTGCTCGTCACGGACGCGACGGTCGTGCCGTTGCGAAGCAGGCGAAATTCGGGGCGGCCTTCGGTGAGCGGCGCGCGGAACGACGTGAGTCCGGCTGGGGCTGCCATCTCTCGCTCTTGCGAGCCGACACGGATTGAGAGTGTGCCCGGCTGGGCGAGGAGCGCGACGAGCTCGATCTCGTTCGTCGCGGGGGTGCTGTCTCGCTTCGTGAAGAGTCCGCCGGTTTGTAGGCTGAGGTCGGGCGTGGCGCTCATGCTGTGGGAGCGATGAAAGTAAAAGAGGCGGTCGCGCACGATGCTGGGGGCTGTGCCTGTTTTGAACCAGCTGCTGTAGTACGCGGTGAGGTCGGCGAAGGCGTATTGCGTGCGTTCGGAGGGCGAGACTTCGCTGTGCTCGGAGTAGTCGTTCCACGTGATGAGATGGACGAAGTCGGCGCCGCCGCTGATGGCGGCTTGCCAGAGCGAGCGGTAAGTGAGGGAGTTCTGTGCCTCCCAGTACGCAAGGTCCTTGGGACGCATGTCTTGCGGCGCGACGGGCGCCATCCACAAGAGGCCCGCGTCGTGTGCCCACTTGGCGGCGCCAGTCAGGCTTGTTGCGCCGGACGGCGTGCGGAGGCCCCACGAAGTCGTGCCCCAGAGCGGCACGCTGGCTTTCATGGTGGTGGTGGCGGCTTGCCAGGGCGTGTTGGAAAACAGAGGCATGAAGGCGTTGCGCACGCCGCGGGCGGTGAGCGCAGCGAGCGTGCTGGACCACCACGCCGCGTCGCGTTTTTCGGCGCCGTAGGGCGCGATCACGACGCGGCCGTCGGCGAGCTTCCACACGGAATTGGGGTGCGCGCTGACCGTGCCGGCGATGGCGTCGACGAACTGCTGTGTGGCGGCGGCGGGCTCGCCGGTGAACGTGGCGTACATGTCCGGCATGAGGCCGATCTTGAACCCGGGGTCGACGCGTTCGGCCGCGCTGAGCATTTGCCCCAGGCGCGTCCAGTGGGTGCCGGTGGTATTCAGCATGTTGTAGAAAAAACCGTCGATGCCCATCTCGATGGCGCGGCGAATTTCGAGCTCGTAGTTGCGATCGAACCACGCGCTGTCGGTCGCTGGCGGCATGGGCAGCGGGCGATCGCGCAGGTAGCCGCCGGACGCTTGAAACTTGCCGCTTTCGCCGCCGGGGCTGAGGTAGTGACGCGCGTAGTAGTCGCGGTCGGGCGGTTGATTGTCGAGCGACAAGGGAAACGGCGAAAAGTAGTGCGCGAACACTTTGCGCGGAGAGGCGCGCAGCGCGGCCACGGACGGCTTGTCGAAGGCGAAGCAGCCCTTGTTGCTCACCGGCCCGCCGGCGTCTGCAGTGTTACTGCCGGCTTGGCCCGCAGCGCCGCCGGAGCTCGTGCCGCCGTTTGCGCTACCCGCGCGCCCGCCTGCACCTGCGCCTGCGGTGCTGGGACTGCCCGAGGCACCGGACGCGCCGCCACTCGAGCCTCCGCCGATGTTGCCGTCGGAGCAGCCAGGGTGCGCGAGTAGGAGGAGAAGGCCGGAGAGCGCTCGGCAGAGCTTTCGATATCCCATGCTGATAAAGAGGTAGTTTGGCGGCGCGGAACGGCTCAGTGTTTTCGTGTGTGCGCGGCGTCGAAAGTTTTTTGAGCCGTTCCGGGTGCAACGTTCTACCTCTCTTGAAAGGCGATGCTCGACCGAGTCACCCGTCTCGAGGCGCAGCCCACCGACGCAGAGCTCGTCGGGGCGGCGTGTGCCGGGGATAGGTCGGCGAAAGAAGCGCTGTTTCGCCGGCACGTGCGCGCGGCGGCGGATCGCGCCTACCGGCTGCTCGGTCGGGATCACGAGCTCGAGGACGTGGTGCAGGAGAGCTTCGCGCAGGCGTTCGCCACATTGGCGCGGCTAGAAGACCGGCAAGCGTTCGCGAGCTGGCTGTCTGCGATCGTGACGGGCACGGCCGTTGGCGTGATTCGCAAGCGCCGCTTGCTCGCTCGGCTCGGTATCGTGCGTGCGGAGCCGGTGCAGCTCGAAGCGCTGATCGCGCACTCCGCGCCGCCGGATGTGGTGGCGGAGCTCCGCGGTGTGTACGGCGTCATCCACGAGCTGCCCGCGCCAGAGCAAGTGGTGTTGATTTTGAGGCGCGTGGAGCAGCTGTCGCTCGTCGAGATCGCCGAGCAAACGGGTTTTTCGCTCGCGACCGTCAAGCGTCGGCTGGCGGCGGCCGAGGCGCGGCTCGCCAAGAACGTCGGGACCGGCAAGAGGCAACCATGAAACTGGTGAAGGGACGAAAACCGGCCGACTTCGCGCGCGCTCCACTCTCGCAGGAGCGCATCGAGCGCATCTGGCACGGCGTCGAGACACGCGAGCCGAGTTTCGAATGGAGGCAGCGCCGGAAGCGCGGGGTGCTGACGGTGGTGATCGCGGCGTGTGCGGCGGCGCTGGTGGTGCTCGCGGTGCGGCGATGGTCTGGGCCGCCGGCGGATCCCGTCGCGCACCGGGCGGGTTCGCTGCTCGACGGCCGGCAGGAGGAGCAGCTGTCTTTGCCGGATGGCACGGACGTGCGGCTTGCGGACGCGGCGCGCGCGCGCGTCGTCGCGCTTTCGGCGAGTGAGGTGCGGTTGCGGCTGGAGCGTGGCTCGATGACGTGCGCCGTGGAGCCGCGCCCGGAGCGGCGCTTCGTGGTGGAGGCGCGCGACATCGAGGTGACCGTCAAAGGCACGGAGTTCACCGTGTCGCTCGCAGCGAACGGAGCTGCCGTGACGGTGTCCGTGGCGCGCGGCATGGTCGAGGTGCGGGATCGAAGCCGCTTCATTGCCAGTCTGCATGCGGGTCAGCGCTGGTCGAGTGCTCACCCGGTGGAGGAGCCGGTGTCTGCTGCCCTTCCTGCCCTTGCTGAGCGCGCGGAGGCGGGAAGCGCCGATGGCGACGCGCGCGACCCGGCACGCACGCCCTCCGCGTCGCCTGCGCCTTCTGCTGCCCCGTCCGCTGCACCGCCGCAGAAGGCAGCGGAGCCGGGGCCGCATGAGCTCTTCGAACGCGGCGCGCAGGCGCGGCTGCAGGGCCGGGCGCACGACGCAGCAGAAGCCTTCGATCGCATGCGACGGCGTTATCCGCAGGACTCGCGGAGCGGTCATGCGGCCTTCCAGCTCGGGCGCATTCGGCTGGATACCCTGGGCGACGCGCGCGGCGCAGCGGAGGCGTTTCAATTTGCGCTGGCTCATCCCGGTCCTGGATTTTTCCTGGAAGACGCACAGGCGCGTCTCGTGGAGGCGTGGGCGCGTGCCAAAAACGCCGGGGCTTGCCGGCAAGCACGGGCTCGCTACCTCGCGCTGTATCCCAAGGGTGCCCACACGTCCCGCGTTGAGCGACACTGTGACGACCTTTGATGCGCCTGGGGTTCTGCGTTGCCGCGTTGATTGGTTCGCTCTGCGGGAGCTCGGGCGCGCACGCTGAGGAGGTGTGTCGTGCGCGGTCGTTCGTGACTCTCGACGTAGCCGCGCCGTCACCCGACGCGGAGCTCGCGCGAGAGATCGAGCAACACCTGGCGGCGGAGCTGGCTCCGAGGCGATTGGCGATCTGTGGTCGTGCGGGTGCGTTGGCCGCGCTGCGCGTGCGCATCGAGCGGGGCGCTGCGGAGTCAGTGATCGCTCATCTGGAGGTTTCGGATGCCGTCACACGCAAGCGGCTCGAGCGGAGCCTGGAGCTGACGCACGTTGCAGAGGATGCACGCGCCATGGCCGTGGCCAGCGCGGTGGATGAGCTCTTGCGCGCGAGCTGGGCGGAGCTGCAGGTCGTGGATGCGCCAGCGGTTCCGGCGGCCGAGCCCGCTCTGCCACGGCGCACGCGCCAGCGTGAGCTGCCGGCCCTCGAACTCGGCGTCCTGGGCGCGTTCTCGATGCTGCCCGAGCGTGAAGCGCTGGGCGGCGATCTGTTCGGCGCGCTGTGGCTCGGCTCGCGCACGTTCGCAGCGCTGCGTTTGGGCGGTGCGTACGGCTTTCCGCGTAGCTCGGCGCACGGATCGGCGCGCGCCGACGACGTGCACGCCGCGCTGGGAGGCGGCTTTTCGCTCGTGCCGCGAGAGGCGCGCTTCGGCGTGGCTCTGGAGCTCAGCGCCGTGGCGCTCCGCGTTCACTTTGCCGCCACGCCGGACGAAGGCGCGTTCGCCGCGTCTCAACCGGCCTGGGCCGCGCTCGCGTCCCTGGGCGCTCGCGGCTGGGCGCGCGTGGGGCCCGTGCGCTTCACGCTGGGGGCAGCCGCGCTCCGTGTGTTGTCGCCGATTCGCGCGACGGACGAGGGCCGCGCCGTCGTGGCACTCGAGGGCTTTGGTGCCGAGCTCACGACGGGAGTTGCGCTGCTCGTTCCGGGAACGGGGCCATGACGCGCGCGCTGCAGCGGCGATGCCCCGCACTGATCGCGGCGTGCGCGCTGTTTGCGCAAGCGGGATGCGACGGCCGCGAGGTCGAGGTGCTCGGTAGCGCTGCCAAGGCCGACGCCGGCGGCGAACGCAGCGCCTGCCCGGATCCGCCGATCGCCGATTTCTGCCAGAGCATTCCTCGTCTCGAAGGCGCTCAGCGCGTGGACGGGCGTGCGCTCGAGTTCTGCGGCTTGTCGCCGATGCTGTTCGAGGTCTCGCGAGCCGTGTGGACGCGGCACCCGCCGCAGCCATTGCCGGAGATCGTCTTCGTGCGCGCGGCCTGGTCGCCGGAAGCGTTGCACGTGCACGCGCACGTCATCGACCCGAAGATCATCGTCAGCCCGAACGAGGTGCTCAGTGAAGGCGACGGAGTGGAGTTTTACGCCGCCGCCACGGACCAGCTCACGGGTCCCACGGACGGCACCCGCGACGGCGGGGCGCTGCAGGTCATCGTCACGCCCGAGAGCGGTCAGCAGCCGGCACGGGCGCGCATCTACTATCATCCGTCGCCCGGGGTTCAGCTCGAGGAAGCGGTCCCACCCACGTGGTTTGCGACCCGGCTCGTGGACGACGGCTATGACGTCGAAGTGAGGATCCCATGGGCCAGCCGCGTGGGCGCCGGGATGCGTGTTGGCTTCGATTTCGCGCTCAACGTGACGGACAGCGATACGGCGACGGGCCGCGAGCAACAAGCGGCCCTGGGTTATCGCTCCGTGACATTGCCCACGAATTGCACCGCGGATGTCGGCCCTCAGCCGTTTTGCGACGATCGCACCTGGTGCGTGCCGCTGCTCGAGTAGAGTTGGCAAAGCGTAGGCCGTCAGCGTGGGGAGCTACGCTTGTGCTCTCGTTTCGGGCGCCGTGCGTTGCTGGGGTGAAAACCTGTACGGTCCTAGGTGCCCTCTCCATTGACGCCCCCAACAGCGTCAAGCGTGGGACGTGGCACTTCCCGCGGGCAGCCGTGCGAACGACACCACGCCGAGCACGTAGATCCCCAGCGCCACCAGCATCAACACTCGGAACCCGAACACCATCGCCAGGATGGTCGCCAGTATCGAGGCGATCACCGAAAAGAAGCCGTTCACGGCCCACGCCCACGCCACATATTCCCGCGCATGCGGCGTGGAGCTCGCCACACTCCGCAGCCCGATCGGCATGAACGCTCCCAGGCACAGGCCGACGGGTGCGAGCACCAGGAGCGCGACCGCGACGCGAAGGGGCAGCGCGCTCCCCACGAATGCGTCGATCAAGCGCGGCAGCGCGGCCTGACTGGCGATGACGACCACACACAGAACAGCGAGCACTGCGTACAAGGCGCGGTTGCGTTCGGCGCTGTAGCGCGAGGAGAGCAAGCTGCCGATGCCGGAAAAGACGAGCAGGCCGCAGAGCGTGACGGAGAGCGCGTAGGTCGGGTAGCCGAGCAGCAGAGTCAGTTTTTGGATGAGCGCGACTTCCAGGAACATGAAGCCGAGGCCGAGCGCGGCGAAGTAGGCGAGGGCGGCGGCTTTGTGTGGCAGCTCTTTCCACACTTTGCGGATGGTGAAGAGGGGAACGAGCAGGAAACACCCGGCGAAGAGCGTGGCGAGGACGAGGAAGGCGAGCGTGACTTGCTCGGCGATGGCGTCTTCCGGATCGATCATTTTGCCGTCGACCGGTAGCGGTGCCTCGATGGCGTCGCTGAAGCGCGCGAAGTGCCAGAAGAAGGGCGCGTCGTCGCGGATGGCGTGGACGGCGTAGGGTTGATGCGTGTGCCAGCGTTCGAGGTCGCGGTCGGGCACGAGGATGGCTTGCGTGATGGGTGAGTCGTTCGCCGGCATGCCCGGCGCGTAGCGCACAGCGCCCTCGTTCACGCTGCGCTGCGCGTGTTCGGTGAAGCGGGCGACTTCGGCGTCGGTAAAGGTGTCTTTGCCGAGCAGGATTGCGGACTCTTTGAGTGCGCCGAGGCCTTCGGTGCTGGCGACGAGGGCGTGTCGCGCGAAGTCGGGGGTGCCTTCGTCCGCGAAGGCGGCGCGCGCGGTGGCCAGGTAGCGGGTGGTGCGGTTGGGCCGGGAGTCGTGCGAAAACTCGCCGAACTGGGTGCAAACGATGCCGCGGGGTGTCAGATGCGCGAGGCTCTGGCGGATCATTTCGACGGTGTACAGGTAGCTCTCCGAGAGCACGAAAGCGCCGGCGCTGGACGCGTTCATCGCGGCGTACGAGTCCGGCGCGGGGAACCAGATCAGGTCGTATTGTTCGTTGGTTTGTTTGAGAAACCAGCGACCATCGCCGTTGATGTGCGTGACCTTGGGGTGCTCGGCGAGGCGGCCGGTGATGTCGGCGAACTCGTTTCTGAGCAGGGAGTAGCTGACGGGGTTGAGCTCGACGGCGGTGACGTGGCTTGCGCCGAAGTAGAGGGATGCGGCGATCTCTTGTCCGCCCGCCGCGCCGATGATGAGCACGCGTGGTCCCGCGGGCAGGACGCGGAAGGGCAGCAAGCGCGCGTCGCGATCGAGGTACTTGAAATGCGCGTAGTCGGGTGTGAAGCGCACCATGCCGGCGCCCGGCTGCCCGTCGTGAAAGAGGACGAACTCGTTGCCGAGCTTGAAGGGGTGATCCATCACATCGACGCGGAACACGGGGCTCCACTGGCTGAAGCGCACCAGTTTTTCGCGCCGGTAGTCCTCGAATTGCTTACTGTTTGCGACGACTGGGTCGGGCAGGAGTCCGGGGATCAGGGCGGGGATGGCGAGCACGGTCGCGACGCCCACGCCGACGGCGAGGAGCGGTCGCGATGCGCGTGCGCAGCGTAAGCCGCCCAGAGCGAGGATGAAGCCGGCGAGGAGCACCGTGCGCGGCGGGGTGAGCCAGTAAACCAGTGGCACGGAGAGTGTGCAGCCGAGCGCAGCGCCGATGAGATCAGCTGCGTACAGGCGGCTGGCCGCTTCGGGGCGCGCGCTCAGAATCGCCGAGACGATCAGGCCGACGCAGAAGAAGGAGCTCGTGAGCAGCAGCATGATCAGCACGAGCTTGCCGATCTCGAGCGGCGCGGTGAGCGCTTCGGCGATGTTCATCTGCAGCGGAGAGATGACGAGAAAGCCGACCAGCACGCTGGCACCGCCGGCGAAGGCAGCGAGCGCGATCAGGCGCTCTACGGGCATGCGCCGCAGGCGCTCCGACGTGGCGACGGCGATGCCTCCGGCGCCGATGCCGAGCAGCCCCATCCCCAGCACGAGATACGTGAAGTAGTAAAAGACCTTGAACGAGAAGATGCGCGTGTACGCGATTTCGAGCAGCAGCGAGCCGAGCGCCGTCGTGAAGATCTCGAAGTAGAGCGGCCGCTTCCCCATCCCAGAGACGCGTCTCGCATGGTCTCCTGGCACGAGCAAGCCATTCGACGTGGAGGCGTGCGACGCCTGCCACCCCCTCTTCCGATGCAAGACTAAACTGGAGGTCTATTTTTGTGATTGCGCTGGAGACGCGTTGACGGCTAGCCGCGGCGTCGCACGCGGTCAGCCGCGACTCGCGCAGGCTGTGAGGACGCAGCGCGCGCGGTGGCTCGATACACGGTCGGCGGATTTCCGGTGGCCTGCGCGAACGCACGCGAGAAGTTCGCAGGGTTTTCGTAGCCGAGGAGCGTCGCGATCTCATGCACCGGGAGGTCCGTGCGCGCGAGCAGCTCGCAGGCGTCGTTTTTGCGGGTTTCGTTCAGCAAGCGCAGAAATGAGGTGCCCTGTTCCTGGAGGCGTCGCTTCAGGGTGCGGGTCGAAAGAAACAGCCGATCCGCGACCTCGGCGAGCGACGGATAGCCGGCGTGGTCTTCGGCGCGGCGCAGCTCGGCGAGCACGCGCACCGAGAGGTCGTCGCTGTCTTCCGAGGCGAGGGCGAGCTCTTGTTCGCACAGGGCGCGCGCTTGATGAGACGCGTGCGGATCGGCGAGGGCGGGCCGGAGATCGAGGTAATGTGGCGGGAAGCGCACGGCGTTGACGGCTTGATCGAAGCGCAGTTGTCGCAGGCGATCGCGCCATGCGCGGTAGTAGGACGGCTCGGGCGTGTCGAAGCAGATCTCGCAATCCGGGAAGTCGTGGAGCTCGCGGCCGAGCAAGAACGCGGAGCCGCGCGCCAGGCCGAGCAGGATGTTCTCGTAGAAGAAGGTGCGCAGCACGGGGATCGGGAAGCGTTCGCGCAGGACCAGCTGGCAGTAGCGTTCGTGCACTTCGAAGCTGAGCGCGAAGTGTGCTTGTCGGGCGCCGGCGTAGCGCACCACGATGTCGACGGCTTCGCGCAGGGTGCCGGCGCTCATGGCCGCGTAGCCGAGCAAGCCGTGCGCGGTAGGGCGCATGCGCAGTCCGTATTCGTAACCGAGCCCGGGGTCCTGCGTGAGCTCCTGGGCGCGCAGCACGAGACGCGTCCACTGCAGTGCGGACATGCGCGGCGCGGTCAGCAGCGTGCTCGGCACGGGCAGGCCCTCGAACAGCTGCGCGGAGGAGAAACCGCGCTCCGCCAGGATCTCCACGAGCAGCTGCAGATACGCGATCGGGATGGTCGGTCTCCGCAGGTGGGCAGGCGTGTTCATGGCGAATACTGGGCTTCGGGCGGACTGGCCTCAAATGATATGCCGTTTGGCACGCGCGCGCCTCACTCAGTTTCGGCGCTTTGGAGAATATCTGCTCATGGACCATGCGGAGCGGGTGAACGTGCTGATCGTGGGCGCCGGGATCAGCGGAATCGGCGCGGCGATTCGGCTCAAAGAGCGAGGATTCAATGACTTCGTCCTGCTCGAGAAGGCGCACGCGATTGGGGGCACGTGGCGCGACAACACGTATCCGGGCTGTGCGTGTGACGTGCCCTCGGCGCTGTACTCGTACTCGTTCGCGCCCAAGACGAGCTGGAGTCGGGTGTTCGCGCGGCAGCCGGAGATCGAGCAGTACGTGCGCGATACCGCCCGGCGCTTTGGCGTGCTCGAGCGCGTGCGCTTCGCTGAGCCCGTGGAGACAGCCAGTTGGGACGATGCCGCGAATCACTGGGTGATCCGCACGCCGAAGAGGACGTATCACGCGCGTTTCGTGATTTCGTGCGCGGGCTACCTGCACGAACCGCTGATGCCGCGCTTGCCGGGGCTCGCGGAGTTCCCCGGCATGGTGTTCCATTCGTCGCGCTGGAAGCACGATCACGACCTGCAGAGCCGGCGCGTGGCGGTGATTGGTACCGGCGCGTCGGCGATTCAGTTCGTGCCGCGCATTCAAGCCAAGGTGAAGAGCCTGCACGTGTTCCAGCGCACGCCGCAGTGGATTCTGCCGAAGCCGGACGCGCGCATCGGGTTCTTGATGCGCACCGGTTTGGCAGTGCCCGGCGCGATGAAAGTGATGCGCGAGGTGCTGTACAAACGCCTCGAAGAGCTGGGCGGCGCGTTCCGGCACCCCGAGCACATGAAACGCGTGCAGGCGGTGGCGCTCCGGCACTTGCAGAAGCAGGTGACGGACCCGGAGCTACGCGCGAAATTGACGCCCAATTACGTGCTCGGGTGCAAGCGCGTGCTGCTCTCGAACGATTACTATCCGTCCCTCGCGCGGCCCAACGTCGAGGTGCTCGCCATGGGCGTCACCGAGATCCGCGGGAGCACTGTCGTCGGTACTGGCGCGGCGCGCGACGTCGATACGATCATCCTCGGCACCGGCTTTCACGTGTCGGATCCGCCGATCGCAGCGCACATCCGCGGCGCTCAGGGCCGCACGCTGGCGGAAGTTTGGGCGGGCAGCCCCGAAGCGTACCGCGGCACGACGATCGCGGGTTTCCCCAATGCGTTCATGGTGCTCGGGCCGAACCTGGCCATCGGGCACAACTCGGCGTTCATCGTGATCGAGGCGCAGCTCGACTACATCTGCGACGCGCTCACGACGTTGCGGCGCGAGGGCGTGACTCGCATCGAGGTGCGCCGCGACGCGCAGGCGTCCTACAATCGTCGCGTTCAGCGCGACCTGGCCGGCACGGTCTGGAACACGGGCGGCTGCTCGAGCTATTACATCGACGCGAACGGAAAAAACAGCATCGCCTTTCCCTGGAGTACGCTGCGCATGCGGCGCATCCTGGCCCGTTTCGATCTCGAGAATTATCACGCGACCACGCCGCGTCGCGCGTCCGTGGCAACGAACAGCGGAGTTTCAGCTCATGTCTAAAACGAAGAAGCGCGCACTGGTGCTCGGTTGCGGAGGGGTCGCGGGCGCGGCCTGGCAAATCGCGACGCTCGCCGAGCTGGAACGGGCGCTCGGCTGGGACGCACGCGAGGCCGACGTGCTGATCGGTACGTCGGCAGGCGCGGTACTGTCGGCGCTGCTCGGCGCCGGCGTCAGCGTCGAGCGCATGGTGAAGAGCCAGCGCGGCGAGCTCGCCGACGATTGCTGGAATCACGACACGGGCACCGGCGGCCCGCGTCCTCCCAGGCCGGCGATCGGGCTCACTGCGCCCGCGCTGATGCTCGGCGCGCTGCGCCGGCGCCTGCATCCCTTCGCCGGCCTCGCGGGTCTGTTGCCAAAGGGCACCGCGGACTTCGGGCCGCTCACACGCCTCGTCAATAGCGTGGTGCCCGCGGGAGACTGGTCGCCGCATCCCGCGACGTGGATCATGGTCATCGACGCCAAGACGGGTGAACGCGTGCCGCTGGGCCGTGAAGGCGCGCCGCGCACGGCCCTCTACACGGCGGTTTGCGCCTCGTTCGCGATTCCAGGCTGGTACCCGCCGATCTGCGCGAACGGCACCGCGTATCTCGACGGTGGCATCGTCTCGCCCACGTCGGCCGATATGCTGGTCGGCACGGACGTGCGCGAAGCCATCGTCCTCGCGCCCATGGCGGCGCGCGAGCTCGATCCCGGGCGCCGGAAGGGTAGTCGCTTCGCGACGGAGCTGCGCCGCTACATGACGAACATCGTCAACCGTGAGGTCCGCGCGCTCGAACAAGCTGGAATTCGCGTCGTGCGCCTGGAGCCCGGGTCGGAAGATCGCGCCGCCATCGGCTCGAACATGATGAACGCGGCCCGCCGCCGCCGCGTGTTCGACACGGCGACGCAGACCGCGAAAGACGCCGTGGCGGACGCGCTGCTCGGCTTTCGTGACGAGGCCAAGGGCACCAACGGCACCCTCGCGCGCGCGGAGCCCGGCTCGCCGTAAAGCGGGCTCAGGGCTGATAAACCAACGCAGCGACTCGGCTGAAGCGACCGTGTCGCGTTGCTGAGCTTCGGGGCGCCTGGACACCGGTGAATGGCGTGTTACCTCGTGCACATGGTCCATGTGCCGACGGCCCTGGTTACCGGTGGCAATCGCGGGCTCGGTCTCGAAACGAGCAAGCAGCTGGCCGAGCAGGGCTATCGCGTTCTGCTCACCGCGCGAAAGCTAGAAGATGCGGAGCGCGCCGCGCACGAGCTGAGTGGCAATATCAGGCCGCTCGCGCTCGATGTCACCGATCGAGAGAGTACTGCGGCGCTGGTCCATGAAGTCGCGCAGCTGGGTCGACTCGACGCCCTGGTGAACAACGCCGGAGCGAGCCTCAGGGGCTTCAACGCGGACGTAGCCAGAGACACGCTTGCCACGAACTTCTTCGGCCCCATGCAGCTGACGGACGCACTCTTGCCTCAGCTCACGGAGGACGCGCGCGTCGTCATGGTCTCGAGCAGAATGGGGGAGCTCTCCGTGCTCGGTTCCAAGTTACGCCAGCGCTTTGCACAGGCCGATCTCGCGCGACGCGCGCTTCTCGATCTCGTGATCGAGTTCGTGGCTGCCGTCGAAAGGAAGGATCACCAGCGCCAGGGTTGGCCGGGCAACGCCTACAGCATGTCCAAGCTCGCGCTCAACGCGCTCACCCGCGTTCTGTCACGCGAGCTCCGTTCCACCGGCGTTCGCGTGAACGCCGTGTGCCCGGGGTGGGTTCGCACTCGCATGGGCGGTCACTCGGCGACGCGCACTCCCGAGGAAGGCGCGCGCGGCATCGTTTGGGCCGCCATGCTACCCGCGGGTGGCCCAACTGGCGGATTTTTCCGGGACGGAGCAGCGGCAGATTGGTGAATCGGTCGGCCACGACGAGGATTGCATGGGTGCTGACTTCGATCTCGACGGTTACTGTTCGCGTATCGGCTACGACGGTCCACTCGAGCCCAGCTTGCCGGCGTTGCACGCCCTCACCGCGGCACATGCTCGGGCCATTCCGTTCGAGAATCTGGACGTCCTGCTCGGTCGCCGCATCTCGCTGGACACGGCGGCGCTGGTCGACAAGCTCGTCATCCAGCGCCGTGGCGGCTACTGCTTCGAGCAAAACGGCCTGTTCCTGCACGTGCTTCGGGAGCTCGGCTTCCAAGTCGCGCCGCTCAGCGCTCGGGTGAGGCAGGGCCGTCCGCGTGACTTCACTCCAGCCCGCACGCATCTGTTTTTGCGCGTGGAGCTGAACGGCGAAAGCTGGCTGACGGACGTGGGCGTCGGCGCGCTCTCCCTGACCTGCGCGATCCGCCTCGTCACGGACATCGAACAGGGCACACCGCACGAAACGCGGCGCATCGTTCACGAAGACGGCCGCTACTTTCACCAGGCACGGCTCGGCAACGAGTGGGTCGATGTCTACGAGTTCACGCTCGAAGAAATGCCGCGCATCGATCGTGAAGTCGGCAATTGGTTCACGAGCACGCATCCGGATTCCCATTTCAAGAATCGCCTGGTCGTGGCGCGCGCAGCGCCGAACGGTGTGCGGCTCACGGTGCTGAACGACGTGTTCAGTGTGCGACAGCGCGACGGAAACACCGAAAAACGGCCGCTCCAGTCGCCGGACGAGCTCCTGGAGGTGCTCGCGAAATACTTCGATCTGCAGTTCCCCTCCGGCACGCGCTTCGGCACTGCGGAAGCAATCTGGCCGACCTGACGGGCGCTCGGGGGCCCGCCGGCGCAGTGTCCGTTCAGACGCGCGGTGGTCCTCCGCAGTGCGCCTTGACGGCGTCTCCGGCGTCGAGCTCGCCCATGCTTGGCGCCGGTGTCTCTTCACGTTGCTGAGTTAGTTTGCATACGAACTAGAAATGAGAACGTGAAACGCCCTGGCGCCGTGCCCGCCGCACGTTCGAACGGTGAGCGGGATGTGGAACGACGTGGGACCCTGCCGTGAAGATCGGCTACCATCATGCGGCATGACGCGCAGGCGGCGTTCATCGCTGGAGGAGAGACGCGGCGTTCATCGCATGTCCGCAGGACTGCCGAGCATACTGATACTGGCGCTGTTGCTGATCATTCCCGGCGCCTCGCGGGGCGTTTGGAGCTGGAGTGTGTGACGGATGATCGCGACGGCCGCGGCCGCTAAGCCGTTCAAGTCGGGGCGCGCTACTGCCATCTTTGCGACGGTGTGCGTGCTCATCTCGCAGCTGGTCAACGCGTTGCTCGTGCTCAGCGAAGGCATTTCTCTCTACGTCGTTCCCGACTGGGAAACACGCATGGCCGACGGCGACCTGGCTGTCGGACTGATCGCCTTTGCCGTCTTCGCCGGCGCGCTTTTGGCGACGATCGTGTGGGTCGTGACGGCGGCGGCTTTTCTGGTCTGGCTGCATGGCGCCGTAAGAAATGTTCGCGCCCTCGGCTCGCAGACCTGGGTTACGCCGCGCATGGCAGTGCTCTGTTGGTTCGTCCCCATACTCCACCTGTTTCGGCCCTACCAGGTGGTCAAGTCCGTGTATCGCGGAAGCCAACCCGAAGCCGCTGTGCGCGGGGATTTTATCGCGCGCTACCGCTACGTGCT
This sequence comes from Polyangiaceae bacterium, assembly GCA_036520475.1. Taxonomy (GTDB): domain Bacteria; phylum Myxococcota_A; class Polyangia; order Polyangiales; family Polyangiaceae; genus DATDJP01. Next base: position 34,044 of record DATDJP010000077.1, read on the forward strand.
GCCACTCTGGTGGGCAGCATGGGTCGTGGCTGGATGCTTGGGCAACGTGTCGCTGCGCTATTCGTGGTCGACGATGCTTCGCTCACCAAGAAGGCGTTTTGGCTGGACTTGGTCTGCGTTCCAATCGAGGTGATCGCGGCGGCTGGAGTGCTCGCAGTCATCTGGAGTATCGAGGCACGGCAGCACACGCTCGCAGAAGAGTGCGGCTTGCTCGTGCATCCCGAAGCGTGAAGTCGCGTCACTGCGAACGCCGCCGGTACACTGTCAGGGATGGGACGACGGCGCGGGGGAGGGGATCTCCACGATGCAGGGGTCCGCGTACGCTGGATTGAGCTCCACGCCCACGTAGCCGAAGGGATTGCAGAGGACGCGCGTCGCGCCCACGGTGCAGTCGATGGACGCGTGCGTGTGCCCGTGGAGCCAGAGCCGCGGGCGACGCTCCAGGATCAGCGGTTCGACGTCGCACACGAAGAACGCGTTCAGCGGGCTGTTTTCGAACTGTGGCACGACGGAGCGCCGGGTCGGGAGATGATGCGTGACGACGATGTCGTCTTCGCGCAGCTCTCGTTCGAGTAGAGCGATCAGGCGCGCGTTCTCTTCGTACACCCAGGACTCGAACGCCGTGATCTGGCCGAAATCGGGGACTGCGTGCCGGTAGCGCTCCGCTGTGGGATCGTGACGGAACCAGAGCGGTCCTCCGATGAAGCGCTGGCCTTGAATGTCCGCGATAGCCGCGTCCAGGCACACGAGGTTCGCGTTTTGCTCCACGGCGTGCGCGGTGAAGCGCAGAACGGACTCGCGATCAGTGCCGTAAAATTCGTGGTTGCCGTGCACGTAGACGACGTGGGCGCCCGCAAACCGCCTACAGAAACGGTTCAGTGCGGAAGTGACGCCGGACCCCACGGCGATGTCGCCGGCGAGCACCAGCACGTCCACGCCGCGTGGATCCAGTGAGTCGACGAAGCTCTGGCCTGCGTCCGCGTGGAACTCGAAGTGAAGGTCCGATAGCAGTTGCAGGCGCATGGCCATCTTTTGTAGCGCACGTGCGGCGTGGGTCTAGTTCTTCAGCAAGCGCTCGAGCTCGCCGCTTTCGAGCAGGCCTTGCAGCTCCTTGAAGCCGCCGATCAGCGTGCCCTTGACGAAGATCATCGGGAACGTGGGCCAGCCGCTCCACATCTTGAGCGCGGTGCGACGCCGCCACTCGCTCAGGTAGCTACCGTACTCGAGGTACTTGAACGGGATGTTGCGCGCCTTGAGCGCGGCGCGTGCGCGTTTCGGGAACACGTTCTGGGCCATGCCGACCACGACCACGTCGTTGCTGGCGACGGCGGCCTGCACCTCGCGGACGATGTCGGAATGATTGTTGGCGATGGTTTCGCGGACACTCGGGTGGACTTGGGCATTATCGAGAACGATGCGGTGCATGGCGGAGTCCTTTCGCCCGCAGAGTAGCGCGCTGGCGGCGCACGCATAGCTCGGGCGCGAGGGACTACGCGGTGCGGGCGGGGCGAGTTTCCAGCGCAGGCGCACGCCGCCGGCCGACCGCAGATTTCGCAACCTTTTCGCGGGCTCCCACGCGTTGCGGGAGCGGTGGGCCGTGCTTAGAAAGGCTCGATGCTCAAGCGAAAAGAGCGCGAGGCTCCCGCAGAGCGCCTGATGCAGGGCCCACGGCTTTCGGCCATGGCTCCGCTCATCTACGTGGCGTGGGACGACGGCGAGCTCAGCGCGAGCGAGCTGGGAGTGTTGCGGGAGCGTCTGCTCGGCGTGCCGCATCTCGGCAAGGCCGAGCAGAAAGAGCTCGCGTACTGGCTCGATGCGAAAGCTCCACCCCGGGCCGCGGAGGTGGACGATCTGCTCGAGCGCATCCGAACGACGGCGAAAGCGCTGGATACCTCCCACCGCCGCTCCCTGGTCGAGCTGGGCGTCGCGCTCGCAGAAAGTGGTAACGGCGCCGCGGCACAGCCGGAGCTCGTTGCGGCGCTCACCGCTGCGGAGCAGGCGCTCGGGCTCGGGGGCAGCGACGCGGCGCAGGTGCTGTTCGACTCGCCGTTCCCCGTGCGGCAGGATTTCGCCGAGCCGCCCCCGGCGTTCGAGGCAAGCGCGCTGACGGAGCTCCTGGACGGGCGTGCGCGTGAAACCTGGCAAGAGGTGCGCGCGCTACTCTCGCAGGAGTCGTTCCGTCACCTCGACGCACCCACGTTGCCCGAATACCGGGCGCAGGTGCTCGATTGGCTCAGACGCGTCGCGGACGCCGGTTTGACGCGGGCGGCGCTGCCCAAGGCGCAAGGCGGCACCGAGGACGAGGCACGGGCGATCGCGACGTTCGAGGCGCTCGCGATGTTCGACACGAGCTTGACCGTCAAGTTCGGCGTTCAGTTCGGCTTGTTCGGCGGCAGCATCCTGCAGCTGGGGACCGAGCGGCACCACGCGCGCTATCTGCCCGACGTTGCCGCGGCCAAGTTGCTCGGTGGGTTCGCGATGAGCGAGCTCGGTCACGGCTCGGACGTGCGCCGCATCGAGACCGCGGCGCGCTACGACGCGGACAAGCAATGTTTCGTGCTGCACACGCCGAGCGAGTCCGCGCGTAAAGAGTGGATCGGAAGCGCCGCCTGTCACGCGCAGATGCTCACGGTCTTCGCTCAGCTCGAGGTGGGTGGCGGCTGGCACGGCGTGCATGCGCTGCTCGTGCCGGTGCGCGACGACGCGGGCAAGCTCTTGCCGGGAGTGAGGATCGAGGACTCCGGCCACAAGATGGGCTTGAACGGGGTGGACAATGGCCGCGTCTGGTTCGACCACGTCGAGGTGCCGCGCGAGAATTTGCTCGACCGCTACGCGAGCGTGAGTGAAGACGGCGAGTACACGAGCCCGATCGCCAGCGCCGGGAAGCGCTTTTTCACGATGGTCGGCACGCTCGTCATGGCTCGCCTGAGCGTGGCCGCGGCGGCGGTCACCGCTTCCAAGGTCGGGCTCACCATCGCCGTCCGATACGGCGCGCTGCGGCGGCAGTTCGGAGCTGAAGGAAAGCCGGAAAGCCCCCTGTTGAACTTTCTCACGCATCAGCTGCGTCTGATGCCCGAGCTGGCCACGACCTACGCGCTCCACTTCGCCATGCGGGATCTGGCCGAGCGCTACGCGACTCGGACCCAGGAGACGCGCCGCAAAGTCGAAGCGGACACGGCCGGGCTCAAGGCGTACGCGACCTGGCACGCGATTGGCTCGCTCCAGCAGGCGCGCGAGTGCTGCGGCGGCATGGGGTTTCTGAGCATCAATCGCATCGCCGACCTGCGCCGTGACATCGACGTGTTCGCCACCTTCGAGGGCGACAACACGATGCTCCTGCAGCTCGTCGCCAAGAGCGTGCTCACCGAGTTCCGGCGCGAGCTCTCCGAACACGCGCCGTTTTCTCTGCTCCGGCACCTGCGGCAGCATGTCGAGACGGCGCTCGCCGAACGCAACCCGATCGCCACGCGCCGCACCGGCGAAGAGCACCTGCTCGACTCCACGTTTCATGAGGAGGCGTTCGAGTACCGCCGGCATCGCCTGATCCTCTCGGTCGCGCTGCGGCTGAAAAGGCGCATCGATGCGGGTCAAAGCTCGGACGCCGCCGCCAACGACGTGCAAGATCACTTGTTGAGCCTGGCGCGCGCGCACGTCGAATGTCTGGTGCTCGCGTCGTTCGTGAAGGCCGTGCAAGGCACGACCGACCCCGCGCTCCGGCCCTGGCTCGAGCGGCTCTGTCAGCTGTTCGCGCTCTCCAGATTGCTGCAAGACGCGAGCTGGTTCTACGAGAACGGTTACATCGAAGCGCGCAAGGCACGCGCGATGCGCAAGCTGGTCACACGCTTGGTGGGTGAGCTGCGCGCTCAGGCGGTGCCGCTCGTGGATGCGTTCGGCGTCCCGGCGCCATGCTTGGCCGCGCCCATCGCCTTTCCGGGCTATCTCGACAATCCCGCGCTGTGACCGCAAAAAAGCGCGGTCAGTCCAGCGATCGCGGAGGCAATCGGCAGAGCGCAGCGAGATTCATCACCCACTCGGCGGTGACCTGGCCGTAGTTGGCGCGCGGCGCTCGGAACGTCGCCATGGGATCGGGCGAGCCTTCGCACTCGGTGCCGTGCTCGCCATAGATCTCGAACCACGTGGTTGCGGCTTGCGTCAACCCTTGCCACGTGGGCTGCGCTTGAATGCGACCGATGCGGGTCCGCTGAGCACTGTCCACGTCCGTCACGATCGCCTCCCACCAGTCGCCCGCCGGATCCTGGATGACACGCTCCACTTGCAGCGTGTAGCTGCGATTCGCTCGCCAGTCGTACGAGATGATGGCCTGGCCGCCCTTGAAACCGTCGTTGTCGTCGAACGTGTCGGCACACGGCAGCACCGTGCCGTCGCAGGCTTGCTCCGCCCAAGGCCCGACGGCGGCGCGCGCCCCCCAGATCACGAATTCGACGCGTTTGCCGCGCGGATCGCTGTGGAGTCCGATGTACCCGCCAGAGTCGAGTAAGAATGTCCCGTCCGCCGGGCCAGCGAGCTCGAACTGAAGGGCATTCAGGAGTCCGTAGGGTACGTTCGCTGGATCGCTCATCGGGCGCACGCGCACGTCGAGGCTATCGTAACCCTCCGCGCTCTCTGGCAGTGCCCAGAGTGAGCCATTGGTCGGCGGCGCCGTGGGTTCGAGGTCTTCGATGCCCAGCACCTGCTCACACCCCGTGCCGAGCGTCAGCGCCAGCAGCGCACATGGCGCGACCGGGAGCCTCATTGAAAGGCTCCGCCCACGAGCAGCGCGGCGTTGTCGGAGCCGATGGCGACTCCGGCGTGCAGCGGCCTGCTTTCTTGCGGATCGGGAGCCGTGAACCAGAGCACCGCGGCGCCGATGAGCGCGGCTCCGCCACCCACGAACGCAATCGTCGAGATGCGCGCCGAGGTTCTCGCTTCGCCGTCGCGGCTCAAGTCTTCGGAAGCCACGCAGCGCGCGTCTGGACAGCGGTCTTGCGCGTCACGCCACTTGGCGCGCGCGTCGAGCCCGAATGCGGTGCCGACCCCGAGCGCAACGACGCCGACGGATCCGCTGATCCACGCCAGCACGCGCTGGGTATCGCCACCTGGAGCAGGTGGCGGCGGAGACGGCGCGGGAGCCGTAGGGGCCGCGCGGTCCAGCCGAATCCGGAATCGCACTTCACCCTGACCGTGGCTGAGCGCGACGGTTTCGACGGCCATGCGAGGCGATTTGCGAGCGACGACGGTGTGTGTGCCGGCGTCGAGCCGGATGGGCTGCGCGAGCGGCGTGGTGCCGACGAGCCGCGCATCCACCGTGATTTCGACGCCGGGCTCCTCGGTCTCGATGCGCAGGCGCACGACGCGCGCCCTCGCGCTCGCGAGGAGCGTCTCGGCGAACGCGCGCTTACCGGGATTGGCCGCCGGATCGGCGAGATAAGCGGTCAGCGCGTCCTCGGCTTCCACGTTCCGATCGAGCTCGGTCAGCGCGATGCTGAGATTGAGCAACGCCTTGGCGCTGCGCGACAGCGCGTACGAAGCCTGATAGCGCCGGGCGGCTTCCGTGTAGCGGTGCGATCGAAGCAGCTCGTTGCCCTGTCGGAACAGGGTTTCGGCCGAAGGCGCAGCGCCGACGACGCTGGTGAAGAGCAGCAACGCGACCAGCAAGCGTGAGCACATCGCCGTCACTCTTCCATCCAGTCGACGGGATCGACGACCTTCAGGGGGCCGGCCGGCGCTCGTCGAGAGCGCCGCTGAGGGCGTGCGCTGGAGGACGGCGCTGCTGTCGGTGGCGCGAGCTTTGCGTTGCTCGGTTGCGGCGTTCCGATTGCGGGCTTCTCGGAGACGGGCGCGGGCAGCGCGTGCGTCAGGGACGCCATCAGGTGCTCGTTCGCCTTGCGCAAGCGCTCGGGGCGAGGTTCCGTGTACGCGCGCGCCTGAACGAGCGAGACGCCCATCACCACTGCAAAAGTCGCCGCGATGCGCCAGCGCCACCCTCGAGCCTTTGCGCTCACGCTACTGGGTGCCGTGGCTTCCGCGCGCCACGCGACAGCCAGCGTGGCCATGCTGGGCCGCGATCCCGGCTCACGCGCCAGCATACGCTGCACGAGCTCCTCGACGTTCGCCGGTACCGCGTCGAGCGTCGGCGAGCGCCGGCTCGCCAGCGGCGGTGAAGCGCCGCTGAGCAGGTTTTCTGCCGTGGCCAGGGACGTCCGCGTCGGAAAGGGCAGCGTGTTCGTCAGCATTTTGAAGAGCGTGACGCCGAGCGAAAAGACGTCCGAGCTCTCCTCGGCTTCGTAACCGGACAACACCTCCGGTGCGATGTACCCGGGGGTGCCCAAAACTGCGCGCTCCGTCGTGTGCACGAGCGACAGCGTCCCGGAAACGCGCGCCACACCGAAGTCGAGCAAGCGCACCAGGCCGTCGTCGCTGAGCATGATGTTCGAGGGCTTCAAATCGCGGTGCACGATGCCGCGCGCGTGCGCCCGGGCCATGGTGTCGGCCACAGCGAGCGCGATCTCCAGCGCGTCCCGTACGGGCAGCGCGCCTTCCGCGGCGAGCCGTTCTTCGAGGCTGCGGCCGCTGACGTACTCCATCAAGATGTACGGAGTTCCGTCGTCGAGTTGGCCGATGTCGAGCGGCGCCGCGACGCTCGGGGCGCCGAGCTCGGCCGCGATGTGTGCCTCCTGCTTGAAGCGCGCCGTCAGCAGCGCGTCCAGCGGCTCTGCGCCGGTGCGGAGACCGGTGTGCCGTGCTTCGAACCACTCGCCTGGGCCGAGCTTGGCGCCGCGCAAGACTTTCATGGCGACGCACGTCGACGGCAGGCGCTGATGCCGGAGCAGATACACGTCGGCCATCCCGCCGCGGCCGAGCCTGCGCTCGACGCGAAAGTTCGCCACCTCGACGCCCAATAGATCTCGCGGCTCGCTGCTTGGCGCGGCCTCTTTCAGTGCAGTGTTCAACTTGCCGTCGAGCGCCTCCTCATCCCCACCCTCGGTCCCAAAGCTGCCTCTGCGAGGCCGCGGATTCTAGCGGCCCGCACCGTTGCCTACCAGCGACGGTTGCGCGGAAAAAGTCCCGAAATAACGCGTCAGATGCGTGCGCACGGTCGTGCCGTCTTTCAGGTCCAAGCGCCGCGCTAGCTCGGAAAGATTCGTGCCGCCCGGCAGCTCGCGCGCGGCATCAAGACCGCAGGCGTGCGCCACGAACGCGGGCTTCAAATAGCTCTCCACGAAGTGGACGAGCGTGCCCCAGCCGCGCGTGCCGTGCTGGTCGGCGTCGAACGCTGCGAGCGCGCGTTCGAGCGAGCGCTTGAAGACATCTTCGTCACCTTGCTGTGACAGCGTCAGCTCGGGCGGGCGCGGGCGGTTTTGGACGCCCAGGCCATCGTCGAGAGCGCGCGCGCAGGTCGCGAGATCGATGCTCCCGCGGTCGGCGTGGAGCGGCAGGCGCACCACGAAGTTCTCGAGCGACCGGAAATTACCCGGCCACTTCTCCGCGAGCACACGCGCCAGCGCGGGGGGTGACAGCGCGTCGTAGGTGGAGACAGCCTGCGTCGCAGGGAGGCGCTGGAGCGTGTCTTCGCGCCGCTCACCGGGGACGCTCTCCTCGAGATACAACGCGACGTCCTCGGGCCGCTCCGAGAGTGGCGCGACGGTCACCGTGCACTCCGCGATGCGGTACCAAAAATCTTCGCGGAGCTCGCCGCGCGCGAGCTTGCCGAGCACGTCGTCGTTCGTCGCGCATACGATCTGCACGTTGTGCGCGGTGCGCGGGCGATGCTCTTCACCGAGCCGATGGTATTCGCCGCGGCGATCGAGAAAGCGCAGGAGCGCCACCTGCACGTCCTTCGGCATCTCCGCGACTTCGTCGAGGAACAAGGTCCCCTCGGCGGCGGCTTCCACCGCGCCGACCACGTCGCGCGTGGCGCCGGTGAACGAGCCCTTGGCGGCGCCGAACAGCTGCGCGTACATGAGCTCCTTCGACAGCTGTCCGCAGTTGACGGCGTGAAAGGGTCCGCGCGTCTGTCGCGAATGCTCGTGGTAGCAGCGCGCCAGACGATCCTTGCCCGCGCCGCTCGGACCGAGCAGCACGAGGCGCAGCCGCTTTTGCGCGGCGTCTTCCACTTGCCGGTGTGCTTCGCGAATGCGTGGTGACGAAAGGATCAGACCGTCGCCGTCGTGATGCACGCTGCGCAGCGATGCGTTCGCGAGCGCCACGTAAGTGCGCACGCGCTCGAGCGCCGCCGGCACGCGCGCGTCCGCTGTCAGATCGGCGGGGCGCTGGATGGCGAGCGAGGAGCCGTCCTCCAGCGGGAAGCGCAACACTTCGTCCGCGCCGAGCGGATCGCTTTTGGCAGACGGCGCGAGCGACACGCGGTTGGGTAGGCCTAGCACGTCGAAGTAGGCCGCCACCGCGGCGCACACCTGGGGCGCGAAGTCGCCTTCGCTGTCCCAGGTCGCAGGGCGTGGTCCGGGCTCTGCGCCCGCTTCCGACAGCGTACCGGCGAGCTCGAGCAAGAGCGTTCCGTCGCTGGCGATGCGCACGGCGGTGTTCTGCGGTAAGCGCAGCCAGCTGCCGTTGCGACTGCCCAGATCACGAACGACGAGCGCGTCGGGCTCGCGCGAGAGCAGCACGTGATTGGCCGACACGCGCCGGTCGCGCAGTCGCTGCACCTCGAGCGAATTGATCTGGCCAGCGTGGAGGCGCGCGCTGCTCGGCTCACGGCCGAGTAGCAGCGCGCCGCCGACCGCGAGCTCCACACGGAGCGGCGATACCTCGGGACTTTGCACGAACACACGCATCGCGCCGATTCTTACCGGGTTGCCCGAGCCGCTGCCACGCCTCTCCGAGGCGCTTCTCCGATTGCAGTCGGAATCGGAGCGTGCGGGCACGACCGCGCGCTATTTGCGCATTTTTTGCATGGAACGACTGTTGCTGACGCGCCGGGAGCTGGAGACGGCTCGCGCTCGGCGGGTCCGTCACGAAGGGGTGCACGCGTGCACGGAAGGACATGAATCATGAAGAAAAAAGCGTTGGTAGCGGTTCTGGGGATGTCGGTGTTGTCGGCGTTGTCGGTGGGCTGCGCATTGAACCAGGAAGATGCCGTGTTCACTGCCGGACGCGAGGGCTCCTGGCCGGCTATTTACGTGACGTTCAAGAGAACACCGTCGGCGCAGCTCTTGGGCGTGCTCAAGATAATTTGTAAGGATGACGGAGCCTGTGTGCTCAACCTCATGAAGCAGAGCGTGCCGAACTTCAGCTACGCCGGTTTCGGTCAGGCCGAGTACAACGAGGCGCTGAACTCGAAGTATGCCAGTCAGGCCAGAGCGGCCATCAGCGCCGTGCAGTCCGTCAACGCGCCCGCAGCCTGTGTGCGTGTGACGATCTGGAAGGAAGTCGGCTGGGGGGTCTATACGCACGCTCGCTGGTCAGCGATCAACAACGGGGACTGCAGGAACGGCGGCAGCCTCACGGATTGACCGCGCGCTCAAGCCTCGAAGGGCGCTGGCCGATGGGGTCGGCCCCCTCGAGGCGCGGCGTGAACAGTCGTGATCGCGACAAACCGAGCCGCGCGCGCCGGGCACGGCTATAGGGAAATCCGAGGAGGAAGAACCTTGAAGTTAGCCACTGGACTATTCGTGCTTTTTGGGGTGACTGCAGCATTTTCGCGTCCGGCGTCGGCGCAAGTGGTGTTCCCGCACACTCCGGCGGAGCTCGTGGCCATGGCTAGCGCCAACGAGTACAAGACGAACCTCGAGCACCGCGCGTTCATTCGTCAGGCCTTGCAGTACGCGCTGGCGCGAGAGGCGTCCGCGACCTCGAAGCCGTACACGACGGCGATCGGGTCATGGCTCACCGCCAGCTTGAATAGCGACAGTCGCCAGATGCACATGTTCGGCGCGCAACTCGCCGCCGGCACGCTGACGGGCCCCATCGACCTGTACATCCTGGCCGGACAATCGAATATGGTCGGTTTCACGGAGACCGGTGGCTACAACGGCCCGGACCCGGAGATTCGCGCGGCTTTGCAGGCCGTCACGACGGGGCGCACCGTGGTGACCCTGAACTGCGCGCTCGGCGCCACGTCGATTTCCGAATGGCTGCCGAGCAAGATTTCTTCCACCCACGTGCTCGATGGCAAACTTCGCCACAGCTTGACGCGCGAATGCATCGAAAACGCCCGCGGTATCAAGGATAAGAGCGGCCGGCGCGCACGCATTCGCGGGTTTTTCTTCCATCAAGGCGAAGCCGAGGTGAACTGGGCGAGCTACTTCAACGACCCGAGCTTTGCGACCCAGTGGCCTGCACGGTACCGCCAGGTCGTCGATTTTTTTCGCGACGAGTTCGGCGACATCCCGGCCGTGCACGCGCAGATCGGTCCGACCAACAGCACCGATCCGGAGGCGCTGGGCTACTGGCAGATGGTTCAGGATGCGCAGGCGACCGTCACGGGGCAGCTGTCGCGCTCCGCCATGATCGTCACGAAGGACCTGACGACGAAGGATGGAGTGCACCTGAACGACGCCTCTCAGGCGATCGCTGGTGCCCGCTTCGCCGCGGCGATGATTCCGCTGCTGTAACGAAGTGCGACGATTGAAAACGATGTGAACGCGGCGCTGTTCGGCGCGCGCGATCGGGCAAAGCTTGCCCGAAGGGAGCCTGACATGAAGTTGAACTTGCGATCGATGGTGTCTGCCGGCCTCGCGGCAGCAGCCGGGTTGGCGGCCGCAACGACCCTGTACGGCTGCGTGATCACCGTCCAGATCGACCCGGCCAAGGACGTGGGACGCTACTGGGCGCATCTCAATGGCGTCGTCCAGACGTACGCGCAGCCGGCCACGTACTGGTACGAAGTCAAAGAGAACGCGCTCACTGACTGGACCTGGGCGCACCGGACGCCGAGGCGGCGTTTTGCCGCCAACTCGCAGCCGACGCAGATTCGCGACTGGGTCACCGGTCTGAAGCCGGGCACGGCGTACGCGTATCGCCTGTGCGGCAGCGCTGACGGCGCGGCCGTGAGCTGCAGCGACAGCTCCGGCACCCTGCACACCTTCACGACCAAGGCCCCGACGACCATGAAGTGGGTGATCGTCGACCCGAGCAGTCCGAAGCACCTGGCGCTGCAGGGCGGCGGTCGCTTCGTGCCCTGGGGGAACAACTGGGCAAAGATGCACCCGACGCGTGGCGGCTACGACCTGCTCGAGGATCGCATGTACACGGAAGCGGGCATGCAGGAGATCGACGTGGAGCTCGACAAGCTGGCGGCCAGCAGCGCGCGGCCGGCAGGAACGCTCAACGTGGTGCGACTGCACCTGCAGTTTCACGAATTTCTGCTCGATGCCACGACGCCCAACCGCGAAGCGCTCGCGCGCCTGCTGCGCGTGGTAGAAAAGGCCGAAGATCGCCAGCTCTATTTCATGATCACGGGCCTCGGTTACTTCTACCCCAAGGACAATCCTGCCTGGGTGCTCGCGCAGCACGAAGCCGAACGCTGGGAGAGCCAGGCGTTGTGGTGGAACTCGGTGGCCGGTGCGGTGGCGAATAGTCCCGGCGTGTTCTCGCTGGATCTGATCAACGAGCCCGCCGTTCCCGGCAGTTCGCGCTGGGACTCCGGCTGGGGTCGGTACACGGGGGCGCAGTCGGACGGCTATTGCACCTACGGCTCGAACCCGGAACTCGGCACGCACGGCACCTGCTACGTGCAGTTCATCACGGCCGAGCCGGGAGCGCGTCCCTTGCCGGATATCGCGCGCGACTGGACGCAAAAGATGAAGCACGCCATCCGCTTCACGTCGTTCTTCCCGAACGACACGCGCCACCTGATCACCGTCGGCGGCCCGTATCCGATGTTCAACCACGCTTCCGTGATGCAGGAGCTCGACATCATCAGCCCGCACCTCTACCCGGACAGCGACGGGCAAGAGATGATCGATCTGGCGCGCACGCTGTCGCAAACTTCGCAGAAGCCGGTCATCGTCGGCGAGACGTTCCCGTTCGGCGACGTGCGCCGGCTCATCAGCAACGTCTGCAACGACGGCACGGCTCAGGGCTGGATCGGCCAGTTCGATGGCCGCGTGCTCGGCGAAGCGTGCCCAAACGGCTGCATCCTGTACGAAGCGTGGTACCAGGTGCAGCGCGATTACGGTCCCGCGATTCGCAGCGGCAGCTGTCCGCCGCGCCTGCCTTAGAGCGGAGTAACTACGATAACGAGGAACCACGTGGCGCCGCTAGGGGCGTCGCGATCGGGCCGGAGCTTGCCCGAAGAGGGAGTGATGGAAGATGAAGTTGAACTTGAAAGCAATGTTGTCGACCGGCCTCGCGGCAGCGGCTGGGCTTGCAGCAGCGACGACGCTGTACGGCTGCGTGATGACGGTGCAGATCGACCCAAACAAGGACGTCGGTCGCTATTGGGCCCATCTGAATGGCGTCATCCAGACGTACGAGCAGCCGGCCACGTACTGGTACGAAGTCAAAGAGAGCGCGCTCAGTGACTGGACCTGGGTGCACAGGACGCCGCGTCGGCGTTTCGCCGCCAACTCGCAACCGACGCAGATTCGCGACTGGGTCACCGGCTTGAAGCCGGGCACGGCGTACGCGTATCGCCTGTGCGGCAACGCCGACGGAGCCGCAGTGAGCTGCAGTGACAGCTCCGGCACCTTGCACACCTTCACGACCAAGGCGCCGACGACCATGAAGTGGGTGATCGTCGATCCGAGCAGTCCGAAGCACCTGGCGCTCGAGGGCGGTGGCCGCTTCATCCCCTGGGGGAACAACTGGGACAAGATGCACCCGTCGCGCGGCGGCTACGACCTGCTCGAAGACCGCATGTACACGGAAGCCGGCATGCAGGAGATCGACGTCGAGCTCGACAAGCTGGCGGCCAGCAGCCCG
>DATDJP010000078.1:0-76494 GCA_036520475.1 Polyangiaceae bacterium
GCTGCTAGACATCCAGTCGGTCATGATCGAGCGCCATGTGCCTTCTTCGGCTCTGCCGTGCTCGAAGTTGCGCCTTTCGGGCACGTTCACGGGCACGTTCACGGGCACGTTTCGGAAAGGAATTCAGGGACAGACCCTAGCCGGCCCCGCGCGGCGTCGCGCTCGGCAGGTGGCGCGTCCAGGCCCACGTCGCGAGCGCCGTGGTCGCGAAGGCAACCCACTGCGACGTGGAGAGCTGGAGCACGGCGCCGGTGCCCGCGCCACGCGGGGCGAGCACGACGAACGCGAGAACCGCGGGAACTAGCGCCAGAATACGTGTGCCCTGGCGGAGCGCGCTGGCAGCGATGGAGCGCGCGGGACCTGTGGCGTACGCGATCGCGAACGCGAGGAGCGCGCTCCCGACGTACCAATGAGCCGGTAGTGAGGGGCCGAACAAGCCCCGCTCCGGATCATCCCGCAGTGTTTCGATGCAGAAGCGCGCCCAACCGTAGGCGATGGTGCAGGTCAGGAGCATCTGGCCGTCGAAGCGCTGGCGTTTCCTGACATGCAGCAGGAGCAGGAACACACCCACACCCGCCAGCGCCTCGTACAGCTGCGTGGGATGCACTGGCAGGGAGGCGGGGGCGTGCGGCGGCAAGCCGCGGTGATCGACGTGGTGCAGCCACGCCGGGGAGCCCGCACCCAGACTGCTAGCCGGCCAACGCGGAAAAACGCCGAGCGCCTGCAGCCACTCCGGGGCACCGGTCGCCAGGGGTTTGCCGAAGTCGCACCCGAACAGATAACAGCCGATGCGTGTGAGCACGATGCCGAGCGCCACGCTGGGTGCCGCGACGTCGGCCCAGCGCGCGAACCGCCACGGGCTTCGGCGGAGGTACAGCCACGCGCCGAGGAAGCCGCCCAGAAAGCCGCCGTACGCGACGAAGCCCCCGCGACGCAGCGCCAGAGCCTCCGCGAAGGAGGGAAACTCCCGCCAGTTCGTGAAGACGTAGAGCAGCCGTGCGCCCGCGAGCGCCGCAAACAGGCTGATCAGGAACACGTTCGCGAGCCGCGCGCGATCCATGCCGCGTTGCTGGCCGAGCCCGGACGTCAGCACCCAACCGACGACCAGGGACAGACACAGAAGCGCACCGTAGCTGTAGACCGGCAGCGGTTCGATCGTGTAGGTGCGGCTCCGCAGCAGCCAGGCGAGCAGCGCCGCCACCACTGCAACGCCTGCGCCGGTGCGCCACAAATCACGCGCGCGCTGGCGCCAGCCGTAGGCCCCGAGCGCCACCCCGCACACCGCCACGATGCCGAGCAGCGGCCACGCTTGGACCTTGAGAGCGGGCAGCGGGATCTCGAACAGGATCGGATGCATGTCGTGCGTTGGCGCGCCCCCGCGGACCCCAGATTGCGCGCTGGGCGCCGCGACCTTGGCCCAGCGTTGACGAGCGGGCCGTGTGCTAGCATCGCCGCCGTGATTGCTCGAGGTTTTGTTTTGCTCACGCTCGTGAGCGCGGGCGGGTGCGTGCCGACGGACAGCAAGGGGAGCGCCGACGCAGGCCGTGCCATCACGCCGGAACCCATCCGCACCGTGCCGCAGACACGCCGGAGCCTTCCGCAACGCCTGCGACCACCGGGAGAGCGGCCGGTCGATCCCGACACGGAGCCGCGCCGGGCCAAGCGGCGTGCCGAAGGGGGTCAGCTGGCCGAGCAGCAAAACCCGCCAACGCAGCCGACTGCCGCCCCGCCTTTGGCGAAAATTCGGGAGGTGTTCAGCGACGCGTTCGAACGCGCGGAGCTCGGGCCAAACTGGAGCACGACGGCGCAGGCCTGGCGCATCGAGGGCGGGCGGCTCTGCGTGCGCGGGGCTCGCAATCACCCGGTCTGGCTCAGGGCGCGCATTCCAACGAACGCGCGCGTCGAGTTCGAGGCGAGCAGCAGCTCCCCACAAGGGGACATCAAGGCGGAGTTCTGGGGGGACGGGAAAAGCTCCGCTACTTCCGTGTCTTACACGAACGCCTCGAGTTACCTCACGATCTTCGGCGGCTGGCGTAACGGGTTTCACGTGCTGGCGCGCATCGACGAGCACGCCAAAGACCGCCCCGAAATCAAAGTGGACCCCGCCTCGTCCGACTTACGAGCGCGCCCCGTTCGGCCGCATCAGACTTATCACTTCAAGGTAGAGCGCACCGACGGCAAGACCGTGCGCTGGTTCGTGGATGACATCGAAATCCTGAGCTTGGCCGATCCCAATCCACTCAAGGGCCCCGGGCACGAACACTTTGGCTTCAACAATTGGGAAGTGCCGCTGTGCTTCGACAATTTGAAGATCACCCCTCTGGGAGAATGACGCTCCGTTGACCGGCGAGGAGCTCGACGTCCAGCTCGGAGAGCTCGAAGTCCGGATCGAGCGCTTGCGCGCGTTGTACGAGCAGTACTTCCTCGGCTTCGAAAAACTGGAACCCTCGGTCGCGCGCAAGGACGTCGATCGGCGGATCTGGACGCTGCGTCGCGAGCACATCCGCAACACCGCGCGGCGCTTCAAGCTCCAGACTCTGATCCAGCGCTACAACACCTTCCAGCAGTACTGGCATCGCATCTGCCGCGAAATCGAGAACGGCACTTACCGCCGTCACCTCGCGCGGGCGGAGCGCATCGTCAAGGGCTCGGCCCTGATGACCATCGCCGCGCGGCGGCGCGCCGGTCTCTATCGGAAAGCGGTGGGAGACGACAGCGTGAGTGAGTCCGGCGCGCCCGGCTCGGTCGAGGCCGCGAGCGCCGCACAGGCGCCCACCTCCGAAGCCGCGCCGGCCCCTTCGACACGGTTAACGCTGGACACGCTGGATCTGGATATGGGTTTCTTCGATGGCAGCCCACGCCCGCCGCAGGCTCCAGCCGTGCCCGCGGCGGCCCGCGCCGGCCGGCCACCAGCACCGCCGCACGCGCCGCGCCCCGGTCATCCGCCTCCTCCTCCACCCCGGCGCACCGCGGCATCCCCTGTGCCCTCAACAGCGGCCGGCGCCAGTAAATCGGGCGACAGCGCGCCGCGCCCACTGCCAGCTCCCGCAGCCGCGGCGTCGTCCACGGGCGGTGCGCCCGTGGCGCAGCGCGCTGCAGCCCGTCCCAGAGCCGAGGGCGCCCAGGCGGCGCTCTCCGAGGAACGCTTGCGCGAGCTCCACGCCCGTTTGATTGACGTGAAGCTCAAGAACAACGAGCGCGGCAACGTCTCGCTCGACAAACTGGCGCGCTCGCTGCGCGACGCCGAAGCGAAGCTTCGCGAAAAACACGCCAACCGGCGCATCGACTTCGACGTGGTCGTGAAAAACGGCAAAGTCGTGCTGAAGCCGATCCTGCGGCGCTAACTGCGCGTCGCGGCGAGCTCAGCGCGCCAGAGGACGTGGCCTAATGGCCAACACCGCTGCGCTCGGAGGGGCGCGCCCCCTCGACCGCCGTGCGACTCTCGACGAACACGTCGTCGTCACAGAACAAGATAGCGCACGAGCTTCGCCCCGTTTCTCGCATGCGGCTGCACAGCTCTGCCAACTCCTCGTCCGCGTCCACGACGTCGCCCTCGATGGGCTGCAGCGTGGCGGCGTCGTAGCGACAGTTGTCGAGCGCCACCCAAAGGCCCTTGAGCTCTTGCGTTCGCAGAAGCTCGGGCCAGGTCAACCTGGTCTTCATCGCAGCTGAATTACCTTGGCGGTGCGTTTCTCGCGCGTGGGCGACTCGGAACCGAGACATGAGGCAACGTCGTCAGCGACGACCTGGCCGATCTAGGCCGACCCCCGGCGTGGAGTCAAGGGAACGGTGTTGCAAAAAATTCACACTTACTGCCTAAGTGTCGCCGAAAAGTCACGAATTCCGGCACTTGGCTATTTGCACGCGCCCGCCGGCATCATGTCGCGACCGCCCATGGCGCGAGCCGCAGCGTTCAAGGCTCGCGCTTGCCCGCAGTTGCCGTTGAAGGCCGCCGCCTGGACCAGACCGGGGGCCTTGCCGACGGCGATGTTCCGGCAGCGCTGCTTCTTGCTCGGGTCGTCGCAGCGATTGAAGTTGGCCGCGGCCCCCTGAATATTGCCGCCCTGCGCCGCCGAGAGGCAGGCATCACAGGCCGCGGCTCCCGCGACCGCAGGCACTGGCTGCTTGGGAGTTTCAGTTTTGGGCTTCTGCTTCGGCTGGACGGTCGGCTTCTGAGTCGGTTGTGGCGTGGAATTTTCGGCCACTGGCGTGCCCGCGTCGATGTCGTTCGCCGCGACGACTGCTCCCGTATCGGGCACCTCGACTTGCGGCGCGATCGTGGCGACTCCCGAGTTGCTCGTCAGCGGATTCGTCAGCGGCTCGTCCGCCTCCGGCTTGAGCGAGCTCGCCACCACGATCAGGATCGCAATCAACAGCACGCCTCCCGCAGCCGCCAGGCCGATAATCAGGCCCTTACCGCCGCCGCCCGAGGGCCGCGCCGGCGTCGGGACGGCATGCGCAACCGCCGCGTGCACGGGGGGAGGGGCGTAGCCGGCAGGAGGCATGCCGGCCGTCGGGTTCACGCCACCTGCGAACTCCGGTGCGCGCTCCATGGCAGCGGTGCCAGTGCTGCCACCTTGCATGGCGCGCTCGGCGGTGAGGGGGTTGGCTCCGGCGAGCTCCGCGTAGAACTGGCGCGCGGACTCTTGACGCTCATTGTGGTTCTTCGAGAGGGCACGCAGGATGGCGCGCCGCATCCCTTCCGGCACGGCCGCGCTCGGCGCCGTCACTTCGAAGGGCTTCGGCTGGACGGTCATGTGCTGCGTCGCCCACTCCCAGGGCGTGTCCGCTTCGAAGGGCAGCTTCCCGGTGAGCATTTCGTAGGCCATGACGCCGAGCGAATAGATGTCACTGCGCTTGTCGAGCGCCTTGCCCGTGAACTGCTCGGGGCTCATGTACGGCGGCGTACCGAGCACCATGCCCTGCTGGGTGAGCTTCTGCTCTTTCTGGGCGTCCGCGGACTCGGTGCGGGCCGCGATGCCGAAGTCGAGCACTTTGACGAAGTCGGCCTCCCCGGCGCGATCCGTGAGGATCACGTTCTCCGGCTTCAGGTCGCGGTGCACGATGCCCTGTCCGTGCGCCTCTTCGAGCGCGCCGCAAATCTGACGGAGGATCTTGAGGGCCCGCTCACCAGGCAGCGCGCCACTGGCTTCGATCACCTGATTCAGTGGTTTGCCGGCGACGAACTCCATCGCGATGTAGAGCGTGCCGTCGGCGGTCGCCCCGAAATCGTAAAACTTGATGGTGTTCGGATGCTCGAGCTGCGCGACCGTGCCGCACTCGCGATGGAAGCGTGCGAGCACCGAGGGATCTTTGGAGAGGTGCGGATGGAGCGTCTTGACCGCGACCTTGCGGATTGTCGATCCCATCTGCTGCTCGCCGACGTAGACGACCCCCATGCCGCCCTCACCGAGCACGCCCGTGATGCGGTAGCGGCCCCCGATCAGCTGGCCGATCATGGGATTTTCTTCGTTGTGCTCCATGGGCAACAGCGCACCGCAGCGGGCGCAAAAGCGAGCCCCCTCAACGTTGTCGTGCCCGCAAGCCTCGCACTTCATTTCGGGCCCAGCGTCGCATGAAGCGGACCCGTCGCGCTACCTTTCACCGGGCCGCGCAGGGCCTAGTCGCGGCCTGAGTCGGGGGGCTCGCTGGCGTGTTCCGTGAGCCGAACTGCCGCCAGCGGCGAGTCGGGGGGCCAGGGCAGGGGCTGGCTGTCACCGGTCGCTCGGTCGATGAGCAGCGCCCGCGTCGCGCGTGGGCTGGCGGGCACGAGCACCCGCCGCGTGACGGTGGTCGTCGCTGCCAGGCTGGGAGTCTGCTTGAGCGCTCCGCGCTCGTTCATGGCTGAGGGATCTTCAGCTCCCAGCAGCGGAAAATCGAAGCGCACGCGTTCGACGAGCTCGGCTCCGATCCAGAGCTCGATGGCGTAGCGCCCCATTTCGCGAGCGGTCACCACGGGCCGTGGGAACCGCAGGCCCTCCACGCGCACCACGCGGAGCCGGCCCCGCTCGTAGAGGATGTCGTACTGCCACTGCCGGTTGCTGCGCAGCGGCTGCGGATCGGGCAGCGTGCTGACCGCGCGTACCGGTGCGCCCGCATCGACGGGGGTTCGCCGCGGTAACGTGGGTTCGCCGCGTTTGCCCTCCGCGATCGGCGTGGGCACCGTCACCCCCGGGTTCAGCTCCTCTCGCGTACTGTAGCGAGCACCGGAGCAAGCGGCGGCGAGGAGCGCGGCGCAGATCACTGTGGCGAAACGGCGTGACACGCCCCGGGTTTACGCCACTCCGCCCGGCTTGTCCGCAAGGTTCTCCTGCTCGGCCCGACCGAAGTCCGAATCCTCTCCGCCCAGGTCTTGCCAGAGCTGGAGGAGCTCCAGCGGCGCTGGCGAGCGAGCCTGAAACGCGGCGCCTGTCGCCGGCGTAACCACGATGGACACCGCGTGCAGTGCGACGCGCTGCAGCTCGACCACGTGGCCATCCGCCGCAAGCAGCCGCGCGCTGCCTCCGTGCGCACGGTCGCCCAGCAGCGCGGCACCAGCGCGCGCCGCGTGAATGCGCAGCTGATGAGCTCTGCCCGTCACGGGCGCGAGCGCGAGCAACGCGGGCGCGAGCGCGGGCCGAGCAGGGCCAGCCGAGACACCACTGGCTGACAGCGCGCGCACCACCGCGTAACGAGTCTCTGCCGCTTGCGGTCCCCGCGCGCCGCGCTCGATGGCGCTCGTCCAGCTGCCGCGGGGCCCCGCCGGAGCGGCTTCGGCGATCGCGACGTAGCGCCGAAGGTGGGCGCGCGGCGGCTCGATGCGTGCTTGCGAGCGGCGCCGGGCGAGCAGCACGACACCGCTCACGCCAACGTCGAGCCGAGACAGCGCGTGCAGCTCTCGCACGGGGCACCCGAGCAGGCGAGCGGCTTCGCTGAGCAGCGTCAGGTCAGCACCGCTCTTGTCCGGCTCCGTAGCGAGCAACGCGGGCTTGTAGACCACGACGAGGCTGGTGTGCTCGGCCAAGATCTGCACCTCGCCCTGGACGCGGCGCTCCGCGTAGATCTCCACTCGCGCGCCGCGCTGCAGCACGTGACTCGGATCGGCGATGCGCTGGTCGTCGACGAACACGCGGCCCTGCGCGACGGCCTGTCGTCCTCCGCCGTTCATGCGCTCTACGATCTCGCCGAGCAGGGCGCGCTCGACGTCGACTATCCAGCGGCGCTTTGGCGCTGTCACGCGTCCAGCCGTTCCACTACACCCCGATCGCCGTCGACCCGCAGCCGCTCGCCGTCCTGCACGGTGGTCGTGGCAGAGGGCACACCCGCGACGGCGGGTAGCCCATATTCGCGAGCCAGAACGGCGCCGTGTGACAGCACGCCGCCCGTCTCGCAGACCAGACCTCCAGCCAGGAGAAACAACGGGGCCAAGGCCACGTCGAGGCTGCGCATCACCAGGATCTCACCCCTGCGCGCGGCCGCGATGCCGACTCCGCGCGGCCCGACCAGCCGCGCGCGGCCCGTGACGACGCCGGGGCTGCAGCCGGCGCCGTGCAACACGACGCTGCCCAGCGGCGGCAGCGGGAGCGGCCCGGGGCGGCCCACGAACGTCTCGAGCGGATCCAAGCGCTGCGCGTGACGCGCGTAGCTGTCCCGGCGCAAACGGATGAGCGGCCCGAGGTCGACGCGATAGCTGCCGACGGCGCTCACCAGCTCGTCGAACGTGCAGAAAAACGCCGCGCCCGGGGTCAAGCTCGAGTCGAGTCGTCGCAAGCGCCGGTCCACGTCCAGGGTCACGATGCGCAGCATGTTCAGCGTACGAGCCATCCAGATGCGCATGTGCTCGCGCAAGCGGATGAAGATGCGAGATCGCGAGAGCAGCGCGCGCACGAGCGTCTTTTCCACGTAAGGCAGGCGCGCTTCGAGCGCCGCGAGCTCGCGGTCCGCCTGCACGCGCGCCAGCGACAGCCGCTGATCGGGGTCCACTGCCTCGTCTGCCAGGCCGGCGGCGATCATGGCCAACACGGGCTCCGGGGCCTCGGCGAAGCGCGCGGTCATCAACTCGGACTCGCGGATGGCGCGCTCGCCATACGCATCCAAAAACTGCTGGAGAGCCCGGCGCGTCGGCCCAGCGGGCAGCTCCTGCGGCGCGGGCAGCGGGCTCTTGAGCAAGCGCTCTCGCGCTGGCGCATCCTTCTCCGCGATCGCCGTCACGTGAGCCAACGCGACGCCGAGCGCCGCGCTGTCCAGATCGCCGACGCCGCTCGTGACCCGCTGTGTCAGGCGCTCCGCCTGCACCGGCGTGGAGCGCGCCAGCACCGCCTTCAAGCCGGTGTGCGACGCCAGCACCAGCAGACTCGAGGTCAAGAGCAAACGCCCGGTGCTCTGAGTGAGATCGTACGTCTCGAGCAGCGTGGTCTTCAGCGCGTCGTCCGGCAAAATGGCCAGTTCCATCTCCGCCAGCCAGCGCCGCTGCTGCTGCGCGTCACGCTCGAAGCTCTGCACCTCGTCAGCGACGGTGCGCTGCAGCGCCAGCAGGCGTGCCGCAGCGACCGGTAAACGGGCGAGCGTGCTCGCGCCCGAGCCGCGCTCCGACTGGAAGCGCAAAGCCTGGGCCGCTTCGGAGCCCACGACCCCGGCCAGCGCCGCCGCTTCGATGCCCGGGAGCTCGCAGAGCGCGGGCGCGAGTAAGCTGAGGTTCGCGTAGTACCGGCCGTGGACACGCCGCACGAGCGCTCCCCCGCGGGGCACTTTGCAGCCGAGCCCGTGGAGCGTCTCGCGCAGCTCTCCTTCTTCGAACATCTCCGCGAGCGAGCCAGTCAGCGGCGAGGGGACCCCCGGCAGCGACTCGCTGAGCGCGGCTCGCGACCACACGGTCGTGGCGGTGCCGCCCTCGGGCCAACCCGTCCCGTAGGTGCGCTCGACGGCCGTCACGCACACCTCCCCGCCGTGCAGCTCCAGAAAATCGAGCTTGCGCGCGCCGGGCCCGAGCGACTCGAGCTTGTTCACCGCGTCGAGCAGCTGTTCCTGCGCCTGTTGGCAGAGCGCAGGGCGCACGGCCTTGGCGTGCGGAACGGCCATCGCGCAGACACCCTGCTCCGTCACCACGCACTGCTGCGTCTTCGCCGCGATGCGCGCTTCGACGAGCTCCCCACTCGGCGAAAGCCGCACCAGATCGTACGCAGCGGCCCCCTCGATCACCGGAGAACCGAGGCCAAGCGCGGCACACACCACGTGCCCCGACGCCCGGCGCGGCGTCCGCCCGTCCAGAGACGCCTGCGCGGTATCGACCGGGTGAAGCGGTTGGGCAGGGTCTTCCGTCAGCACCGTCCCCGAGGCGATCACGGGCGTCAGTGGCTCGATCAGGATGGCCACGGCAAGATCCCGGATCTTGTGGGCGCGCAGGACCTGCAACGTGTCGGCATACACGCACGCCGCCCAGAGCTTGCGCACCGCGTCTTGCAGTGCGTGAGCCCCACGCAAGCCGACGAGCTCACCCTCGAGGCTCGCCAGCGCGGCGATGGTCGGATCGGCACAGGTGAAGCTCGCGCGCGCGCGAAGGCCCCAGGGGGCAACGCCCTGCAAGGCATCCCACAGCAGCGCCAGCTCATCCGTCAGCGGCTCGGGCAATGCCACGCTCAAGAGACGCTCGCGAGCGCGCGCGGCGCGCTCCAGCCCGGCGGGACGGTGAATGATGCGCAGCAAAGTCGCCGGATCGTGCGCCGGCGGCAGCGCGGAACGCACGACGTCGCGGAACACGTCCGCCGAGACCAGCCAGCCCTCCAGGGTGCGCACACCGACGCGGCGCGCCTCGAGCAGGGGGGGAACGAGCGCACCGGCTCGTTCTATGCCCACAGTACCGGGCTCGAGCTCGGCCAGCGCAACGAGCGGCGGGAAGCGGTTGCGCCGGAACCGAGCCATCCTCTCTCCGGATAGCAGCTTCGCGCGGCGAACGTCGATCTCGAAGATTTGCTACGTCGTCGCGCGCCGCGCTAGCTCGACCAATACGGGATCCTGGCTGAGCTGCTCGCGCAGCGTGTCTTTGACGAACTGCAGTTGTTCGGGCGAAAGTTGCGCCGTCAAATGCCCCACGGCGTGGTCGATGCGATCCTCGAGGTATTCATCGGTGGAGATCTGACCGCTGCGCAGACGGCTGAGCGCGTCGCTTCCCGAGGCGGACTCGGCCTTTGCGCCTGCCGTCGCTTCGAAGGTTGCTCCCGTCTTCGCGCTCGTGGCCGCGGCCGGGTCTACCGGCCCAGGTGCGGGAGGCTTGCCGATACCGTCGATGCCCATGGTGGTAGTCTAACTACTCAGGGTTTCCAGCCTAGCGAAGATTGCCGATGGCGTTCTTCACCGTATCGTGACGTGCCTTCAGCACGTTGGATAGTGCGCTGTACTCGCGGCTTTCCGCGCTGATCCGCTCCTGCAGCTCCAGGTAGTACAAATTCATGTCTGCGTTCTGCGAGAGCGTGCCTTCGATACCCGGCGCCCCCGAAGGCCCCTCGGCCGCGGTCCCCGCCGGGCCCTCCGCCCGGTGAATCGAGCCCGAATAGCCCAGTGAGCTCGATCCGCCCGGACGCACTGCGGCCGCGAGGATCGGACCGCCAGGCAGCTTTCTCACCGCTGCGTCCGCGCCGTCGATCATCGCGCGAGCCCCCGCTTGCATGACCTGCTTGAAGGGGCGCGCCGGACTGGGAGTCACGCGCGGCGCCGTGTCTGTCGTCACGACTCCGGTGCCGGGACCTGTGGACTGAACTCGCGTTGCCATGGGGCGATCTCCTGTGGGCTCGACGCGGAAAACCCGCGCTTGACCCAGGTATCGGCCCGCTTCGCGCGCGCGTTGCGTGCTGAATGAATGGGCGGGGTCAAATCCCGAACCAGGGCGCCGGATCGACGTTCTCGCTGCCGATCCGAATCTCGAAGTACAGCACGCCGCCCGAACCACGGGCCGCTACAGAGCCGATGCGTGTCCCCGCTGCGACGTCGTCTCCGACGCGGACCGAGAACTCTTCGAGGTTGGCGCTGACGCTGTAGTGCTGCTGGCCGTGATCGACGATGATGGTCTTGCCGTAGTCCGCGTACAGATCGGCAAAAGCGATGCGGCCAGCGTGGACCGCGCGTACCGGTGTGCCCCGCGGTGCGCGCATCTCGAGACCCAGTCCGTCGGCGCGGCGCGCCGTTTGCACCTCACTTCTACCGGACAGAGGAAACGGCAAGCGCCCTTTCAACGACGCGAAGCCGTCGAGAAGCTCAGCGGGATCCGCAGGACCGATTCCGGAGCCGTAAATCGCCGTATGCTCCGAAGCGTCGCCGTCCTCGAACGCGCGCTCGAAGGCGAGCCGTCGATCTTGCGCGGACATCAACGCGGTGCGCGCCTCGGTCATGGCCTGCGCCTGCACTTGCAATGGACCACGCCTGACCTCGAGCGCCCGCAGCTGCCCGCCGATGGCGATCCGTTGCCGCGCCAGCGCCTGCGTGCGATCCAGGTCGCGTTTGAGCGCCCGCTGCAGGCGCTCGAGCTTGGAAGCGTGCTCGACGAGCGCTTGAAAGCCTGCGCCGACGGGCAAGAGACCAGCGCGTGCGGCCCGGACGTAGGCGCGTCCGCGCACGATCGTCCGGCCGCGGACCAGCTCGGACTCGGTGGCAGCCGCTTCGAGGCGCTTGCGAAGTGCGCGCTCGTCGCGCTCGATCGCGGCCAGCTCGCGGTCGATCCCCTCGGGCGTCGACGGCAACGGTGCGGCCGCGACGGCAGCCAGCGTATCGCGCTCGGCGTCGCCGTCCGCAGAGTTGGGCAGCGCAGCGGCGGACGCCGCACAGCACAATAGAGCGAACGATACCCGGCGCTTCACTACACGACCAGGAGTTTGCGAATGCTCGTGTGCGCAGCCACGGCGCCCAGCGCCGCACCGACCGCGACGATCGAAAGCGCGAGATACCAAGGCAGAAAGCTGGGTCCGCTACCGATGAGCAGAGCCAGCCGCTCATCGAAGCGACTGTGCACCACGGCGTACAGCACGGCGAGCAGCGCAATGGCCAGGAGCGCACCGCTGGCACCTTGGGCCGCTCCCTCGAGCACGAAGGGACGCCGCACGTAGGCGTCCGTCGCGCCCACCAGTTTCAGCACTTCGACCTCGACGCGCCGGCGCTGCAGACTCAGGCGAATGGTCGAAGAAACGACGCTGATGACGGCAGCGAACACGACCAGCGCGAGGATCCCCGCTGCGGTGACGCCGCCCGCGAGCAGCGCCGCGAGCCGTTCACTCCAGGCTTGATACGTCTCCACACTTTCTACTGCGGGGAGCTGGCTCAACTGAGCGGATAGTTTTTCGAGCCGTGACACGGCGAGGTCGTCGCGCAGGGCGACCTCGAGCGAAGCGGGGAAGGCTTCGACGGGGAGCGCACCCAGCAGGGTCTCGTCGCTGGTGAACCCGCCGAGCTCGCGGCGCGCCTGGTCGGCCGACACGTTCCGGACGTCGGTCACTCCGTCCGTCGCGCGCAGGGCCTTCTCGAGCGACGTGATCTGCTCCGGCGTCGCAGACGCCTTCAGGTAAACGGACGCGCGGCCGGTGCGCGACCAGCGGTCACGGACGGCGTCGACGTTCACCACCAGAAGCAGCGCGGACGCCAAGCACACGAACGCCACGGCCACGGAAAACACGCTGAGCACGTGCAAGCGCCAGTCGTTTCGACCGCCCCGCCAGGCTCGCTCGACCGGCGTCACCGGCTCCCCTCACGCAACATGGCGATCCAGCGTGGACGGGTCGTCGAGGCCCGTAGGAATGTCACTGGCCCGGCCCTCGTCGAGGACGAGCACACGGCGCGGACGCACGTCGAGCAATGAGCGATCGTGGGTGGCAAACAACACCGTCACCCCGGTTTCGTGAATGTCCTCGAACAGGCCGAGAATATCGACGGCGAGCTGTGGATCGAGGTTGCCCGTCGGCTCGTCGGCCAGGAGCAGCGCAGGTTCGCCCACGATCGCGCGCGCGATGGCGACTCGCTGCTGCTCGCCGCCGGACAACGTCGCAGCCATTTCCGCGCCGCGGCCGTCGAGACCGACCCGCTCGAGCGCGTCGCCGACGCGCTGCCGGGTCAACTTCGTGTTCACACCGAGCACTTCCAGTGGCAGCGCGACGTTCTCGAGCACGGACCAGTTGGGCACGAGCTTGAAATCCTGGAACACGATGCCGATGTTGCGGCGCAAGAAAGGCACCGAATCCCGGCTGAGCCGGCCAATCTCGCGGCCCAAAAATAGAATCCGGCCACTGTCGACGGGCTCGGCCGCATACAATAGACGGAGCAAGGTGCTCTTTCCCGCACCCGACGGTCCAGTGATGAACACGAACTCCCCGCGCTGGATTTCGAGTGAAAGCCCCTTCAACACGGGTGCATCGGCGCGGTAGGCCTTGTGCACGTCTTCGAAGACCAACACGGGCCTGTGCGCTGCGACAGGATCGAAGCGGTTCGCCCCTGCCCTCAGCGCGGGCCGGAAAGCCCGAACCTTTGCGCCAGGTTCCATGCTCGCGGAGGTAGCAGGCCGCCGCTCGCCTACACAACTTTTCGGCCCCTTCTGCGGCCTCGCGTGACGCCGCGCCGGAGTCAGCGGCGTGACTGAGCCTCCCCCCCTCCGCATCGCCTATTTCGGCCTGCCGCTCGGCGCTTACCTGCTGGCCCGGGACGGACACGACCTCGTTTTCGCCGTCCTGCCGGCGCTGCCGAGCCCTGGCCGAGCCCGGCTAGCGCGGCTGCTTCCGAACCGAGTCCTCGACGCCGCGGAGCTCGGGTTTGAGCTCGACAGCCAGATCGAAGCAGCCTGGCAGACGTCGGCGCCGCAACTCCTCGTCAGCTGGTTTTGGCCACGTCGCCTGCCCGCCGCGTGGTTGGCCAGGCCCCCCCTCGGCGGCATTGGCGCGCATCCGTCCCTCCTGCCCCGTCATCGCGGGCCGAACCCGTACTTTTGGGCCATCGACGCGGGCGACGCGGAGACCGGCGCGACCGTGCATCGGCTCACCGCCGAGTTCGATCGCGGTGCGATCTTGGCGGTCGAGCGGCTCGTCATCGGGCAGCGCAATGGGTGGCAGCTCGCGCGCGCTCTCGATCGTCCGAGCCTGCGGCTGCTGCGAGAAACCGTGGCGGCCTTTGCGCGCGGAGAAACGCCGACCGAGCGCGACCAGGAGGAGCGTCAAGCGACCTGGGCGCCGGAGCCCGAAGAGGAGCAGCTCAAGGTCGCGTGGGACTGGTCCACGGCTCGCATCCTGCGGCGAATTCGCGCGTTGTCTCCCGTGCCGGGGCTGGCGCTCGAGATCCGTGGCGTGCGCTTGTTCGTTACGGAAGCTTCCGAGACGAACGACTACCCGCGTGCGCTCTACCCGGGGGAAGCCGCCACATTGCCTGGCCCCCCAGCCGCCCGGGTCGTCATCCGCACCGGAGACGGCGCCCTCGCCATCGAGCAGGCGACCGTGAACGCCGAGACCGACGAGGGGCCGTTTTCGGGACCCGAAGTCGCCGCTCTCGTCACTGGCGATGCAATGCTAGAGTGACAACCCCCGGAGGGAAATGGATGAACGATCCCATGAGCCTTGCGCGCAGCGCTCGAGAAAATCTTGCCCACGGGCTAGCCGCCTTGCAGAGCCCGGGCGTACCGCCGCAAGTCATGGATGTGGCTGAGCCGATCGCACATGCGATGAGTGCTCTGCACCGCATCGAAACCTCACAGGGTGCTTCGATCGCGGAGAGCGGACCGCTCGCACTTACTGCAGTGCGTCGCGCGCTCGCGATGCTGCAGTCGCAGCCGATCGCCCATCCCGCTATCGAGCAAGCCATGGAGGCAATCGCGAGCTCGCTGAGCCTCGTGCACTCGATCGGTCAGAGTGCAGCCCAGGCGCCGCCCGCGGGTCCCCCACCATTTCCGCAGAACCAAGCGGCTGCGTTCGCCGGCACCGTCGCCCTCGATCCAGGTGCTGCGCAGCAAGCGCGACACGCACCACCCACTCAGCCATCGCCGGCCGCCCCTCAGCAATATGGCGGCGCCTACCCTCAGGGCGGGGGTTATGGACAGCCGGCAGCGGCGCCCTACGCGCAGCAGCCGGCGCCCTACGCGCAGCCGGCGCCCTACGCGCAGCCGCAGGTCCAGCAGCAGCCGCCCGCCATGGAATACGCGCAGCCGCAGGTCCAGCAGCAGCCCGCCATGGAATACGCGCAGCAGTACGCTCCGACGCACGCGCAACCTGCCATGCCGAACATGGCGCCTCTCGCTGCTGCAGCCGCTCCGGCGTGGCAGCCGCCACCTGCACCTGCACCCGCCGGCGCGCCGGGCCAAGCGCCTCTGCCCGTGCGGGACGGCACCATTCGCGTCGAAGCAGAGCTCGGCGCGCACAGCGCCACCAACTTCTACAAGGGGCTGAGCGGCAACGACGTGATCGACTCGGGTGGCATCTTCATCGCCACCTACCAGATCCCGGAAATTGGGCAGGACGTGTTCATCAAGGTCTCCATGCCGGGTGGATACGAGTTCGAGGCAGCAGGCGTCGTGCGCTGGACGCGTGACATGCCCCATTCCGGTGCCGACGCGCCGCCCGGTTTCGGCGCGCAGTTCACGCAGATCTCACCCGAAGGGCGCCAGCTCGTATATCGGTACGTTCGCAACCGCGAACCGCTCTTCCACGACGATCTGTGAGGCGCCGTTTTGCGGCGCTCTTGGTGGCCGCATGCGTGCTCGCGTTCGGGCGCTCGGCGCGCGCGGGCGATCCGTATCTGGATTGGTACACGCTCGAGACGCCGCGCTTTCGGGTGCATTACCACTCCGGGCTCGAGCGCGTCGCGCAGCGCGTCGCGAACCTGGCCGAGGTCATCCACGCGCGTCTGTCGCCGCAGCTCGACTGGACGCCGACGGAGCTCACGCAAATCGTCGTTACGGATTACACCGACGCGGCCAACGGCTCGGCCACGGCGCTGCCCTACAACACGATCCGCTTGTTCGTGTCCTCGCCCGACGACATGTCCGTGCTCGGAGACTACGACGACTGGCTGAGCATGCTGCTCACGCACGAGCACACGCACGTGCTGCACGCGGACAACACGACCGGCCTCCCCGCGCTCGTGAACGCAGTGCTCGGCAAATCGTTCGCCCCGAATCAGGCTCAGCCGCGCTGGATCCTCGAAGGTCTGGCGGTCGCCATGGAAAGCGAGCACTCGAGCGGCGGCAGAGTGCGCTCGACGCAGGTGGACATGTTCCTGCGCGCCGATCTGCTGGCAAACAACCTCGCGTCGCTCGATCAGATCAGCCACCCCGCTCGGCGCTGGCCGGGAGGCAACCTCTGGTACCTGTACGGCGGGCATTTCATCGACTGGATCCAGACGGTGTACGGGCCCGACACGTTCGCGGCCGTCGCCAGCGACTACGGGCAAAACCCGATTCCCTGGGGCATCAATCGTTCGATCCGGCGCGCCACCGGGCGCACCTACCCCGAGCTATTCGCGGGCTGGCAGCGGCACCTGCGTGACAAGTACACGGCTCAGGTCGCGGCCGTGGAGCGGCGCGGGCTACGCGAGGGGACGCGCCTCACGCATCGCGGACAAGTCGTGGCTTCACCGCGCTTCGTGCCGGCGTGCGCGAGGAACTCTGCGCGCGAGGAGCTTTTGTACTACGCCGACGACGGCCACAGGACCATCGGCCTTTACCGCGTGCCGCTGGCGTCGCGCACGCGCGCTCTCGAAGACGAAACCGAGATCGTCACGCGCACCGCTGGCGCCGTCGCGAGCTTCGATCCCGCGTGCAATCTGATCTTCACTAGCGTCGCGCCGTCGCGGCGCCGATACTATTTCAACGACCTGTTTCGGCTGCCACGCGGGATTCGCGCGCCGCGCGGTCTCGACAAGGACCGGCAGCGGCTCACCATCGGCCGGCGCGCGCGGGACCCCGACGTGAGCCCGGACGGCCGCGCCGTCGTCTACGTCACCAATCATGCGGGGACGAGCACCCTGCGCATCGCCGAGCTCGGTGCGGACGGCGAGCTCGGCCGCGAGCGACGCCTCGTGCCCAGCGCCGAGTACGAGCAGGCGTACACTCCGCGCTTCTCCCCGGATGGCAAGCGCGTGGCTTACAGCGCCTGGACGCGCGGCGGCTATCGGGACATCCGCGTGGTGGACGTCGCGTCCGGCCGCTTCATTCAGCTGACGCACGACCGTGCGCTCGATCAGCAGCCGGCGTGGGCGCGCGACGGACGCACCCTGTACTTCGCCTCCGACCGCACGGGCATCTCGAACCTGTACGCCTACGATTTCGAGACCGCGACGCTGCATCAGGTCAGCAACGTGGTGCACGGCGCGTACATGCCGGAGCCGGCTCCGGACGGGACGACGCTGTTCTACGTCGGGTACACGCACCAGGGCTTCGACGTGTTTTCGCTACCCGTCGCGCGCGCGCGCTGGCTGCCGGCAGAGGACGCGGCGGCGCGCCCGCCAGCGCCGCCCGAGCCCGCAGCACGGCGATTTCGCGCGCGACGCTACAATCCGCTGACCACGCTGCGCCCGTACGCCTACGAGCTGGACTACACCACCGGCGCCGGTACGTTCGGCGGCGATTTGTTCAAGATTTCGACCACGGGCTCGGACGCGGTCGGCTTGCACGCCTTCGGGGCGTCGGTGACGATCGACACCGAGGAGCCGGGCGAGCCCGCGGCGTCGCTGGACTACGCCTACCGCCAGTTGCCGTTCGATTTTCACCTCGGCGCGTTCCGCTCCTCGGCGCCGCGCCGCGGCTACGTGTACGGCGACGTGCAGCCGGTGGTGCGCGAATACCTGACCGGCGTCACCACCGGCGTTTCGTTCAGCATGCCCGGCGAGTTCGATTTTCAGAGCGCGTCGCTCACGTACACGGTCGCCGAATTCAACGCGCACCTTCCGGTGGGCACGCGCGCCGACCCTTACTCGACGGTGACCATCGATCCCGACCAGGGTTTCCTCGGACTGCTGCGGCTCGGCTACGTGTACTCGAACGTCGAAGGAACGGCCTTCGGCATCAGCGCGGAGAAGGGCTTCGCGCTGTCGCTCGCGGCGGACGTGGCCGACCCCGCCATCGGCAGCGATTCGACGTTGAGCGCTTTCAGCGGCGTGCTCGCCGGCTACTTACCGATGCCCTGGCTGCGCCACCACGTGCTCGCGGCGGCGCTGTCCGGCGGGGCCGCCGTCGGTAGCTTTGCGCGGCGCGGGCTCTACGCGACCGGCGGCTACGTCGACGGCCTGCCGATACTCGACGGTTTCACGAGCGGACTCCGCCAGGGCGCGTTCGTGCTGCGCGGTTACGCGCCGGCCCAGTTCATTGGCTCGCACTACAACCTGCTCAACGCCGAGTACCGCTTTCCGATCGCCTACGTCGATCGCGGAGTGAGCACGCTGCCGGCATTCTTGCGCACGGTGAGCGGCGCGCTGTTCGCCGACTACGGCGGCGCGTACGACGTGATGGACCTGGATGATCCCTTTTCCGCGTATCACCTGGGGGTGGGCGGGGAGCTCTGGTTCGAGGTGGTGCTCGGCTACCACGTCGGCGGCACCATTCGCTGGGGGCTCGCGCGCGGCATCGACGACGAAGCGCCGGGCTGGCAGAACTACCTCGTCGTGTCGTCGCAGTTCTGAGAAATCCGGTCGCGCTTTTTGTCCGGGTCCGCGGAGCGCTGCTAGAAACCGGCATGCTCCGAAAAAGTGCGGCCTTCGTGCTCTTCGCCGGCGCGTTAGCGCTGAGCGCGTGCCTGGCGCCTCAAACGCCGGCCGCGCGCGCCACCGACGCTGCGCGCGAGCTGAACCTCGCCGCGCGCTTCGGGCGCATGGACGTCGCGATCGGCCACACGGCGACCGGAGCGCGCGCGCCGTTTCTGGAGCGACGCGCCGAGTGGGGCAAGGAGCTGCGCGTGCTCGACGTCGAGCTCGCCGGCCTATCGATGAAGGAGCCGCGTCAGGCGCTGGTCCTGGTCGACGTCGCCTGGATGCGCATGAGCGAAGGCTCGCTGCGCTCCACGCGCATCGCCCAGACTTGGCGCGACGACGAAGGCTGGCAGCTCGTGCGCGAGCAGCGCATCGCGGGAGATATCGGCCTGTTCGGCGAACAGGTCCTCGTGCAGCGCCCCGAAGCCCGCGACGCGCACTTCCCGTCGAAGACGATCCACTAAAGCGTCGAGCCGTTTCGGGGTAGCGGACAAAGTAGCCCGCCGCGAAGCAGAGAGCTACGCGAGCTACTTGCTGGACTTGCTCTTGGGCTTCTTCGTCTTCTCCGCGCGCGCGGACTCGACGCGACGCTTGGCGCGATCCTTCTTCTTACGCTGGCGCTTGCGGCGGGTCATCTTGCTGGAGTTTCTACTGTCGAAGCGTCCCATCGTGTATCACTCGCGCTGTTCTGTCGGAGAGGGAAGTGGCGGCGATCCTCGACGCGTGAACGAGCTCACCCGTACGATGCCGCGGCGGACCCTACTGTCTTCCGGCGCGCAACGCCAGTGATAGTACCGGTCTTGTTCCTGACGTAAACGACCCGCAGGGGTCGCTGTACACGTACCGTCGTATGGTGTCAGCCGCTCGAAGCGTCCTCGAGGGCGCGCTCACGGTCGCGCACTTCAAGGCGGTAACGGCTGTTCACGGTCTCGATGTAGAACACATCGCGTGCGGCAAGACGCAACACACGCTTCACCGGCGTGGTCACGTACTCGTGCATGCCGTCCGAAAACTCGATCACGACTACCGAGCCCTTGCGCGGTGCACGGACGAGTCGTCCGGTCACAGCCCGCGAGCCCCGACCAAGCTTACGGAGCACAACTTGCACGAACATTACTCTAGCAATCTCACGCGACACGTCCACCCTCGTTTTCGGAAGCGCCTTCGAACCCAAACCGCCAGCTGGTCACACCTTCCATGAACGACCACCTCCGAGCGGACGTGAGGGGGGATTTTCACGAATCGCGAGAACGCTTCTCGCCGCCCCGGACAGTCTCGGACGCGCCCGTGTTACCGTGGCGCAAACGCAGAAGAAATTCACGCCTTCTCGCGTCAGAGCCGAACGCGCCGGACGCACTTGTCCACAGCTAGGTCACTGTAGGTACCGCGTCATTCGCGCCCTGCCTGCGTAACGGGCTACCCAGCCGGCCGCCGCGTCAGGAACAGGAAAACAATCGAGGCCAGATTGGTGCGTGCCGAGGGTTTGCGGCGCCCTCGCCCCGTCAGGGGCGCCGCAAACCCGGAACGCACGTGGGCCGAGGTACCTGGGGTGCGGGAGTGTCCCCGCTTTTTTTGGCCTAACGCGCGCGACCCCGGTAACTCGGCAGGCGATGCGACCGTGGAGCAGATGGGTTGGTGTGGGCGCGGCAGTGGGGATCATCCTCGCTCTCGTGCCGGTGGTCCGCGGCAGCATCAACCTCAAGGACCCGCTCGGGAAGCTCCAGCGGCGCGTCAGCCCGGAGCTCGAGCTGCCGTCGCTCGACGGCCTCGACATGCAGCGGCTCAGCCTGCGCCCGCGCCGTGTCACGGCTCCGCTGCCGAACGGTCGCGTCGCGGAGCTGACGCTGGATCCGGACGTGCAGCG
Source organism: Polyangiaceae bacterium (assembly GCA_036520475.1). Taxonomy (GTDB): domain Bacteria; phylum Myxococcota_A; class Polyangia; order Polyangiales; family Polyangiaceae; genus DATDJP01. The sequence continues at coordinate 20,540 of DATDJP010000078.1, forward strand.
CGCAGCCCTCTCCCAGATGAAGCGCTACCGCATCCCCGAGGGCGGCGTGGTGCTCATGGAGGTCAAAACCGGCCGTCTGCTCGCGTACGCCAGCTACGTGAACGAAGGCCCGAAGTTCGACGTCAACGTCCGCGCAGAAGCGCCTGCGGCCAGCATCTTCAAGGTCGTGACCGGGGCGGCCCTCGTCGAACGCGGCGATCTCCAAGCGTCCAGCGAGCAGTGTTACCACGGAGGGCGAAGCCGCATCGCCGCGAGCGAGCTCGTCGAGGATCCCGAGCGAGACAAATGGTGTGCGACGCTCGCCAGCGCAATGGGCCGCAGCTTGAACGTCGTGTTTGGACGTCTGGCTCAAAAGCACCTGACGCCGGAGGACCTGACCGCGTCCGCCGGCGCGTTCGGTTTCGGTGCCCCCGTGCCGTTCGTGCTTCCGAACGAAGCGCCACGAGTCGACATTCCGACAGAGCCGCTAGAGTTCGCGCGGGCTGCAGCGGGCTTCTGGCATACGAGCTTGTCCCCGCTCGCCGCCGCAACCCTGGCGCAGACGGTCGCCAACGGGGGAGTCGCGCTCGAGCCACGGTTGATTCAGGCGGTCTACAACGGCACGGAAAAGATCTGGGACGACCGCCGTCCCCCGACCGTTCTACGCCGCGCGGTGCGACCCGCCACGGCGCGCGAGCTCACGGAAATGATGCTGCAGACCGTCAGTCAGGGCTCGGCATACAAATCCTTCCATGACGACAAGGGTCGCGCCTTCTTGGGTAGCGTGAGCGTCGCCGGAAAAACCGGAACCCTCACGCGGGAGAAGGAGAATCGCCACTACACATGGTTCGTCGGCTTCGCGCCCGCCGAAAAGCCGGAGGTCGCCGTGTCCGCTTTGGTCGTGAATACGCCGAGCTGGCACATCAAAGGCCCGCAGCTCGCGCGGGACACCCTGCGCGCTTACTTCGCCAAGCGAGGCGCCAAGGGCGTTACAGCCCCCTGACCGGGTGCCTGCAGCGGATTCCGTGAGCCGGCGGGTGCGTCCGCACGGCTCCCGGTTTATGCTGTGGCGCCTGGAGCACCCGTTTGCAGAAAACTGAAGCGCCGGTTCGCGCCCGCATCGAGGTCGAAAGTACTCAGGTTCTGCTGGCGCTCTCCGGCCCGCAAATGAAGTTGCTCAGCGAAGTGGCCCGGCAAAGCGGAGCCGACGTCAGTTTGCGGGGCAACACCATCCACATCGCTGGAGAAGAGTCGTCCGTGCGTGTCGCGGAGCGCTTCCTGAGCGACGCAGCGGAGCTCGTCGGCAAGGGCTACGAGATCGGCTCTGACGACGTGGCGCGCTCCGTGCGCGAGCTACGTGGGGATCCGAGCGCGACCTTGGTCGAGCTGCTCGACGAGACCATCACCTTGTCGCCGCGCCGCCGCTCCGTCGCGCCGAAGACGCAGGCCCAGCGTCGATACATCGAGACCATCCGCACGCGTGATCTCACGTTCGGCATCGGGCCGGCGGGAACCGGCAAGACCTACCTCGCGATGGCCATGGCGGTCAGCGCCATGCTGCAAAAGAAGGTCAAGCGCATCATCTTGACGCGGCCCGCGGTCGAGGCCGGCGAAAAGCTCGGTTTCTTGCCGGGCGACCTCGCGGAAAAGGTCAATCCCTACCTGCGGCCTCTGTACGACGCGCTCAACGACATGCTCGATTTCGAGCGGATCGAGCAGATGCGCGAACGCGGGCAGATCGAAGTGGCGCCGCTGGCGTTCATGCGCGGTCGCACGCTCAACGAGTCCTTCGTGATCCTCGACGAAGCACAGAACGCTACCAGCGAGCAGATGCGCATGTTTTTGACGCGCCTCGGCTTCTCCTCGAAGGCCGTGGTCACCGGCGACATCACCCAGAGCGACTTGCCCGCTGGCGCGCGCAGCGGACTCCGCGAAGCGCGCGACCTCTTGAGCGAGGTGGAAGGCATCGGCTTCTGCAGCTTCACCGACGTGGACGTCGTGCGGCATCCGCTCGTGCAGCGCATCATCGTGGCGTACGAGAAGCGCGACGCGGAGCTGGCCCGGCTGTCGCAGGAACGCCGCGCCGAGCGGTTCACGCGCGACGCGCGCGCCGCCGTCAATCGCGCGCGCCTACCGAATCCGGAACCGGCCACGGACCCGGGAGAGCCTCCGAACGACGAGGAGTCGCGCAGCGTGCCCCCGGAAGCAGGCGGGGGCAGCGGCTCGACTGCCGCATGAAACCCCTGGCGTTGAGCTCGGCCGCCGAGGCCACGCTCGAGACCCTGGACCGCGTCAGCGAGCTCGTCGTCACGCAACGCGAGCTGGCCGGCCTGCAGCTGCATCGCCCCCATCCGTTGCTGCTGCTGGTACGCCGCCTCGAGTTCGCCGTGGTGATCCTGCCGGCGTGCGTGTGGGACAACGGGCGCGACGTGCTGGAGCCGTTCCTCGGAAAGCTCGCGGGCTCCGAGCTGCGACTGGTGATCCTCGGCAGACCGCGCGATCCGGATCTGGGGCGCGCATTACACCGCGGCCTGTCTGCGCTCTTGCCCAGAGAGCCCGATGCGCGGGAGCTCCTGGTCGCGCTCCACCAGGCCTTCGAGCTGATGGAGGCACGCGGGCGCAGCGAGAGCCGCGGCCGCTGGATGGATCGCTATCAATACGAGCTCGGCGAGCTGCTCGAGATCGCGCGCGCTATCACCACCGAGCGCGACATCGACAAGCTGCTCGGGCTGATCCTCGAGAAGGCGCGCTTCGTCACCGGCGCCGACGCTGGCAGCATCTACGTCGTCGAAGGCGACGCCCTCGACCTGCGCTCGCGCCTGCTGCATTTCAAGCTCAGCCAGAACGACTCGGTCTCGTTCGATTCGCGTGAGTTCACGATGCCGATCAGCCCGCGCAGCATGGCGGGCTACGTGGCGCTCGAGAAGAAGACCGTACGCATCGACGATGTGTACGACATGAACGAAAAATCGCTGTTCGGCTTCGATCGCTCGTTCGACGAGAAGGTCGGCTATCGCACCAAGAGCATGCTGTGCACGCCCCTCGTGTCAAGCCAGGGACAGGTGATCGGCGTGCTGCAGCTCATCAACAAGAAGCGTGAGCGCAGCCACAAGCTCCTCGACCCGAGCGACGTCGAGGAGCACGTCATTCCCTTCGACAAGCGCAGCGAGGAGCTGCTCGCCACGCTCGCCGCACAGGCCGGCATTTCGCTGGAAAACGCCATCCTTTACGAGGAAATCCGCTCCATCTTCGACGGTTTCGTGCGCGCTTCGGTGGACGCCATCGAGGCCCGCGATCCGACGACCAGCGGCCACTCACGCCGCGTCGCGGACCTCACCGTGTGCCTGGCGCGCGCGCTCGAACGCGCCGACGTCGGGCCCTACCGGGAGGTACGCTGGAAACGCGAGGACATCGACGAAATCCAGTACGCCTCGCTGCTGCACGATTTCGGCAAGATCGGCGTGCGCGAGCACGTGCTCATCAAAGCCAAGAAGCTCTACCCGCATGATCTGCAGTCGATCCGCGGACGGCTCGAGTGGGTATACCGCGGGCTCGAGCTCGACGTCCTGTCGCGCAAGCTGCGCGCCGTGCAACGCGGCGCGAGCGCTCCCGCCCTCGCCGAGCTCGACGCCGAGCTCGCGGAGCGCCGCGCCGAGCTCGACGCCGCGTGGCAGACGATCGAGCACGCCAACGAGCCGACGGTGCTCGCAGCCGGCGACTTCCAGCGCATCGCGGATCTCGGACGGCAATCGTACGTGCGCTGGGACGGCGAGCTCGCCGCGCTGCTCAGCGCCGACGAGGTAAAGGCGCTGAGCGTGACGCGCGGCTCGCTGACCGCCGAAGAGTTCGACGAAATTCGCAGCCACGTGTCGCACACCTACCGGTTCTTGTCGAAGATCCCCTGGGGTCACACGTTCTCCCGCGTGCCGCTGATCGCCGGCGCGCACCACGAGCGCCTGAACGGCACGGGCTACCCGAACCGAATGCGCGCGGAAGAGATCCCGCTGCAGTCCAAGATGATGACCGTGAGCGACATCTTCGACGCGCTGACCGCCAACGACAGGCCGTACAAGCGCGCAGTCCCTCTCGAAAAGGCGCTCGACATCCTGGGCTTCGAGGTCAAGGACGGGCACATCGACGGCGAGCTCGTACGCATCTTCCGCGAGGCCCGCGTCTGGGACGCGCTCGCCCCGACCTGAACACGCGGAGGGCATCGGGAACGTCGCGTCTCGGGCGTCGCGCGGGGGAGCGGCGCGCCCGCGAACGCGAACGAATCGAGTAATTTCCGTACATTCGCGGGAGCGGCCGACTGCGGGCGCGCTCGGCGAGACCGCGCGCTGGCCGCGGCCCCTGCTTTCCCCTTGGCGAGGCGCGGCGCCCGAGGCATGAGCGTGCAGTGGCCGGAGTGCGCCCTGTCCCCGGCCCACGACGCGCGCCCATGACAGCCACAACACCCCGTCCCCGTTGGCCTCTTCGTGCCTGGCAGCAAGTTTTCAGCTTGCTGCTGGTGGCGCTGCTGGCCGCCTGCGGGGAAAAAGATCTGCCCCCGGGACACAGCGGCGCTGGCGGGAACGGCGGCAGTGGCCCGGGAGATCGACCGCGCTGCGCGGACGGCTCACAGCGGCGCTGCGGAGTGACCCTCGCCCGACACGGCAACGTCGCGAGCTGCTTCAAGGGCACGCAGCTCTGCCTGGCGGGCGTGTGGGGCGAGTGCACCGACGGCGTGCTAAGCGAAGAAATTCTCGCCGACGAGAGCAAATTCTCCGCGCTCGCGCTGTCCCAGCCGGAGCAATGCCGTAACAATCCGTGCGACCCGTTTTGCCATAGCTACTCCGAGGAGCCACCGGGCGTCATCGTCGCCAATCCGGGCGCGGCGATCTTCGATTGGCAAGCGGGTGCCAGCGACGCTTACCCCGACGGCGCTAGCCGCCGCGCTTGGCGCGAGCCGTGCCGCAGCGGCGCCGATTGCCAGCTCAACCACGGCTGCAGCAACGTCGCGACCACGCCCGCGTGTGCACACGACAAGTGCACGGTCGGGTCGCGTCTGTCCTCGACCTGCGACCCATGCGTGGCGGCCATCTGTGCGCAGGATCCGACTTGCTGCGAAGCGGGCGCGTGCGCGCACGACGTGTGCGCTGCCGGCGTCAAGCTGGACGTGACCTGCGGCCAGTGCACGGCTAGTGTTTGCCAGAATCGGCCGAGCTGCTGCAGCGACAGCTGGGACGCGACCTGCGTTAGCCTCGTCGGCTCGCTGTGCGGCGCCCAGACCTGCGCGTGCGGCCCAGGTGAAGTGCGAGGGCCGAACGGCTCCTGCTACTACTTGAACACGGAGAGCACGGACTGGCGGGCCGCGCGCGACGCATGCCGCGCACGCGGCGCCGGCTGGGATCTGGTCAAGATCGAGTCGCGCGCGGAGAACGACTTCGTGGCAAGCCTGATTCTGTCGGACAACGGCACGTGGATCGGCGCGAACGACCGGCCGCCCGCAGCGGAAAACGCGTTCGTCTGGGCTGACGGACAGCCCGCCACGTTCACGTCGTGGTCCGAGGGCGAACCGAACAACACCGACGACGAAGACTGCGCGGAAATGTATCCGTCGGTCGGCAACTGGAACGACGCCAACTGTGTCGGCTGGCGCGACTACATGTGTGAGCGAGAAGCAGGGAGCACGGCGCGGGAATGGACCCAGCGCTGCGTGGATCGCGTCGCGAGCACGTGCAACGCGAGCTGCGGTGACGGCAGCGGCCAATGTACGGCGTGGACGCCGGGGCAGACCCAGACCGCGTGCGCCACCCTGCCTGACCTGGCACTCGGAGTTCCCTGCGGCGGCGGCCAGGTGCCCGTGTGCAACCACGGCACCGCACCGGCGCCGGCGGGTGCACGTGTGGCGTTCTTCGCAGCGAGCGCTTCCCAGTATCCCTCGTGCACGCCGGACCTTTCGCGGGCGCGCGGCACCTGCACAGTGAGCAGCGCAATTCCCGCCGGCGAGTGCGTCACCGTGACGTGTCCTGGCCTCGCGGACGGCGATGAGCTGGTGGTGAATCCACCGGGCGCTGGCCACGTCGACGAGTGCGCCTGCGGGGACAACTGGTCCATCTATGCGGCGAGCGCGAGCTGCGGCGCTCCCAGCTGCGGGCGAGCGAGCAGCGAGGGCTTTGCCAAAGCGGCGCGCGTGCTGCTCGTGCTCGACAAGTCCGGCGCCATGGCCACGGGCGATCGCTGGACCATCGCGACACAGGCGCTGGCGAGCTTCTTCGCCGGGCCGGAGCTCGCTGGTATGCAGGTCGCGCTCGAGCTGTTTCCGCTGCCGAGCTCCGCCGGCGGGAATGGGTGCGGTCAGGCGACGTGCGACGTAGCGCCTTGCGAGGCGCCGCTCGTGCCGCCCGGCGCGCTGAGCGCGAGCCCTGCGCCGGCCGATACCCAGGAGGCGGCGCTGCTCGCCGCGCTCGGCGCCCAGGTTCCGGAAGGATCCGCCGCCAGCGCGCCCGCCCTGCGCGGAGCGCTGGCGTGGGCCGTGGCGCAGAACGCGCCGGATTCCGCCACTGCCGTGGTGTTCGTCAGTCAGGGTGAACCCAGCGCCTGCGTGACCGGCGATTCACAGGCCACGCGCGCAGCGCTGACGCTCGACGTCGAGCGCGCGTACCTGGACCACGGCGTTCGTACCTACGCAGTCGCGCTGCAAGGGGCGGAGACTGCCTCGCTGCACGAGCTGGCCGCGCGCGGCGGCACGGGCGAAGCGTTCGTCCTCGACAGCGAGAACGGCACGAGCGTCTCCGCCGACCTGCGGAGCGCCCTGGTGTCGATCACGCGCCGCGACCTGAGCTGCACGCTTCCGCTGCCCAGCGGTGGGAACGTTTCCACCACGGCGCAAGTGACCCTGACCTCCGGAGCGACCGTCACGCCGCTCGCGCGCCGCAGCCGCGCTCAGCAATGCGGCTCGGGCTGGTACTTCGACGACAACGCCTCACCCAGCTCCATCCAGCTGTGCCCCGAAACCTGCGCGGCGGCGGGAGCGCTCGCCAGCGCCCGGCTCGAAGCCACGTTCGGCTGCTCGACCCTGCTTCAGCCGAACCCGTATCGGCAGACCTACGACGGCGTGTGCCCGGCGGGTGGCAAGACTCAGTGGAGCTTTTTGGCATACGACAGCAGCACACCCGGTGACTCTTCAGTGCGCTTTCGGGCGCGCACCGCAGACACGGAAGCGGCGCTGGCCGCTGCCACGTTCGTGGATCTCGCCACGGCCCAGGCCTCGCCGGACACGCAGCGTTGTCAGCTGAGCGGCCCCGCGCCCTGCCCGGTCGATCTTTTCCAGTTGCTCGGAGCCGACGCGGCGTGGATGCGCTATCTTGAGCTCGAAGCTTCCGTCCGACCGACGACGGACCAGCGCTCCACTGCGACGTTGAACGCTTGGCAAATCACCTATTCCTGTCCGCCCGCCGAGTAGTTCTGGACCGCGCATCGCGCTTTTGGTCCCGGCCTGCGCGTGTACCCAGCGTCGTCTGGCTGCTGCTCACTGGCGCGGTGTCGCTGCACTGCTCCGGTGAGGACGAGCGACCGCAGCGTGGCGCGGGAGGCTCGGGGGCCGGCGCGAGTGGCGGCAGCGCCGGCAGCAACGCGGGCAGCGGCAACGGCAATGGCGGTAGCAGCGCCGGAAGCGCCGGGACGGATGCGGGCAGCGCGGGCACGGCAGGTAGCGCGGGCACGGCAGGTAGCGCGGGCGCTGCAGGTAGCGCGGGCGCTGCAGGCACGGGCGGCAGCGGCGGCAACCCCGGCGTGTGTGGTGACGACGTGCAGAGCGGAACCGAGAGCTGCGACGGCACGGACTTCGCTGGCGACACTTGCCAGACGTTCGGCTTCGATACCGGCAGTTTGCGCTGCACGACCATGTGCCGCCTCGACACGAGTCAATGCACTGGCGACGAGAACTGCACGGACGGCACGAGGGACCAGGACGGCGATGGGGACCTCGATTGTGACGATAGCGACTGCACCGCAGCCTGCGCGAATTCGTGCACTGCGCTCGAGACCTTGAGCGATCCGGCACGAGTGGACGGCGAGACGTTTCAACACGCCGCCCAACTGCGCGGCAGTTGCTTGCCGTCGGACGTCACGAGCGGTCCGGAAGTCGTGTACCGGTTCACGGCGGCCCACGCGGGTGTCCTCGCGGCCGAGCTGCGCTCGGATTCGGCTACCGATTTCACGCTCTCCGTGCGGAGCACATGCGCCACGGATGCCAGCGAGATCGGCTGCGCGCAGACGGACAGCGGCTTTCAGGCGCGCGACCTGTTGCGCGTTCCCATCATGCAGAATCAGACCGTCTTCATCGTCGTGGACGGGACGGGCAGCGCGAGCGCCGGCGGCTACAGCCTGTCCGTCGCGTCGCGTGCCATCCAGTGTGGCGATGGGCATCGCGACGGCACCGAGGCGTGCGACGACGGCAACTCACAATCGCTCGATGGCTGTAGCGCCACGTGTGTGCTCGAGTCGGATGAGACTGAGCCGAACGGCAGCATTGGACAGGCCGATCCGTACACGGGTTACCCATTCTTTGCCTCCATCTCCACGCCCGACGACGTCGACGTGTTCTCGATTGCGCTGCCGGCGGGACACACGCGGCTCCTCGCCGAAACCTTCGACCTCGGCGACGGTGCCTGCGCCAAGTACCTGCTCGATAGTCGCCTCGAGATCCTGGACGGTGCGGGAATGGTGCGCAAACAGAACGGCGACACCCGGTCTTCCTTCTGCTCGCGGGTCGAGGAGACCGGCCTGAGCGCGGGCACGTATTACGTCCGCGTCACGAGCGAAGGGCAGAAGCCGACCTTTCCCTACATCCTGAACGTGAACACCTCGCCCTAGCGATCCGGGCGAGCCAGGCGGGCGCGCCGGCGCCGGCTATTGCGCGCCCGACAACCGTGATAAACGCGCGGGAATGCCGGAGATCCTCCACGTCAGCGCGCGCGAAATTCTCGACTCCCGGGGTAATCCCACGGTCGAGGCCGAGGTCCAGACCGAAACCGGCTTCGGCCGTGCCGCAGTCCCGAGCGGAGCGTCCACCGGCGAGCACGAGGCGAACGAGCTGCGGGACGGGGACAAGAAGCGCTACCTCGGGAGAGGCGTCAGTCAGGCAGTCGCCAACGTCGTGGACAAGATCGCGCCGGCTTTGGTCGGGCTCTCCTCGCTCGACCAGGTGGGCGTCGATGAACGCATGCTCGAGCTCGACGGCACGCCCAACAAGTCGAAGCTCGGCGCCAACGCCATCCTCGCCGTGTCCATGGCCACTGCGCGCGCCGCCGCCGACGCGGTCGGTCTGCCGCTCTGGCGTTACCTCGGCGGCGTGCAGGCGCGCGTGCTGCCAACGCCCCTGATGAACATCCTCAACGGCGGACAGCACGCCGACAATGGCCTCGAAGTACAGGAGTTCATGGTCGTCCCGCTCGGCCTGCCGACTTTCGCGGAAGCGCTGCGCGCCGGCACCGAGGTCTTCCATGCGCTGAAGGCGAACTTGAAGAAGGACGGTCTGACGACCGCCGTCGGCGACGAAGGCGGCTTCGCGCCCCGTCTTGCTTCGAACGAAGAGGCGATCCAGCGCATCATCGCGGCGATCTCCGCCGCCGGTTACGAGCCAGGCAAGGACGTGGCGCTCGCGCTCGACGCGGCCGCCAGCGAGTTCTACAGCGACGGCAAGTACACGTTCGACAAGCGGCCGCACTCCGCCGCGGAGCTGGTCGAGGTGTACGCCCAGCTGGCCGCGAAGTACCCGATCGTGAGCATCGAGGACGGCCTGGACGAAGACGACTGGGAGGGCTGGAAGCTGCTTACCGATCGGCTCGGCAAGGCCGTACAGCTCGTGGGCGACGACTTGTTCGTCACGAACCGGATCCGCCTCGAACAGGGCATTCAGAAGCAGGTGGCGAACTCCGTGCTCATCAAGCTGAACCAGATCGGGACGCTGACGGAGACGCTCGACACCATTCGCCTGGCCGCGAACGCGGGCTATACGTCCGTCATTTCGCACCGCTCCGGCGAGACCGAGGACGCCTTCATCGCCGACCTGGCCGTCGCGACGAACGCCGGCCAGATCAAGACCGGCAGCCTGAGCCGGAGCGATCGCGTCGCCAAATACAATCAGCTCCTGCGCATCGCCGACGAGCTCGACGACGCTCAGATCTACTCGGGCAAGAGCGCGTTCAGCCGCGCCCGCTGAGCCGCTTCGGCACCACGCTAGTACCTCGGCCCACTGGTGCGTTCCGGGTTTGCGGCGCCCCTGACGGGGCAAGGGCGCCGCAAACCCTCTGCACGCACCAATCTGGCCTCGGTACCTTTCCTGTTCCTGACGTACGACGACCCGTAATGTAATTCCGGGCCGACGTACTTAGGATCGCAGGCGCTCGCGTAGGCCGAGCAAGGTGAGCGGCTCGGTCGACTCGGCGAACTCGACCACGTCGCCGAGCCGCACCGGGATCTGCTTCGAGGGGCCATCCAGATAGAGCGAGGCGTCGTGCATGGTGCTCTGCACCTTCAGCGACGTGTCGGATTTCACGATCACGCTGAGCAGGCGATAGCGTTTTCCGAAGTACTGGTACGGCTCGCGTACCACGAGCTGCAGCGATTTCGAGCCGAGCGGCAGCACGCGCCCCCCAGCCGAGCGTTGCGCTGCAGTGGAACCGGCTGCGGGCCCAATCCAAAAACCGCTCGAGCGCTGCTCTTCCTTGATACGCCCGTAGCGCACGGAGTAGCGCGTGGTCGCCGCGGGCGACGCATGCGAAAACAAGGCTTCGTTCAGCACGCGCCGCGACTGCACACGTCCCTCCACGCTCACGCTCATGCGCGTCAAACGCAGCTTCGGCAGCTTGCCGTCGAGTGCTTTCGCGAGGGTCGCGCCGAGGCCGCGGCGTGACCCGGCGCAAAAGAAACCGACGCTGTAACGCGGCGCGCTGTTCACTCCCAGGATTGGCACGCTCGCGACGTTGTGGGACGCTGAGAGCAGCGTGCCGTCACCGCCGACCGCGACGACCAGCGCCGCGTCCGACGTATCGAAGGCCGCGTTGGCCCGGTGAACGACGGCGACGCGCGCGCCCATGCGATCGAGCACGCGCTCGACCTCTTCCAGCGTGCGTGAGTGCTCGCGGTCGGCCTCGGGCCAGTGGGCCACGCTCGGGTCGCGCTTGCGCAGCAGGCGAACCGCGCGCGGATCGCGCTCCTGTTCCACGTAGCGTTGATAGGGAGTGCGCTTCGAGACGACGATCACGCGCGGCACGCTCATGTGAGCCTCTCGTGCAGGCGCCGCAGCGCCACCTCCGTCTTGGCGTCCTCGATTTCGCCGGACCTGCACAGCTCGAGCGCGCGCTCGAGTCTCACGGCGACCACGACGCCGAACTGCTCCAGCGCCGAGCCATCCAGCTCGGGCTCCTCGCGCTCGGCCGGATCCACGCTCACTTCGAAGTAGATGTGTCGCTCGCCGATCACGCCGGGCGCCGGATAAGTGTTCGGACCGAGCCGCTTCAGATCCGCGAGCGCGACGTCGAAGCCGATCTCCTCCAAGAGCTCGCGGCGGGCGCAGCGCGGCAGGCCGTCGACGCTCCATTCATCAGGCTCGACCAGGCCCGCCGGAAGCTCCCACAACGCGCCGCCCCGATCGGGCTCGGCGAGCGGCCGCCGATCGCGCGTAGCGACGGGGGGTCGGACCGAGCTGCGCAGGAAGACGTAGCGCGCTTCTGCCTCGACGTAGTGCGCCGCGATCACGACGGCGTCCATCGCCTTGCGATCGACCTGGTCGTAGGCGAAAGGCTCGCTCTTCGAACCGTCCGGGTAGTGCGCGACGTAGCGCCGGCGCCGGAGCCGGAGAAAACCGTCCTCGTGTGCAGGCGACAGGTCCTCGATGACTTCCAGACGGATCCCGGGAAATTCGAGCAGCGCGTCAGAGGGCATGTGGCAAAGCTCGTAACACACCGGCCCGAGCCTTCACCACTGATCAGCCCGAGCCGTCGTCCACGCGCACGCGCGGTTTGGTCTGGGCGCTGCTGCCGCCCTCTCCGTCGGCGGGTGGCGTCGCGCTCGGCTTTTTGGCCGGCTCGCGCGGGCCGAGCATGTCTTCGACGCGCTCCGCCACGCGCTCGATGACGCTCATCAGCTCGCGCCCCGCCTCCTCCGCCACTTCCTCGATGCGCCGCGGATCCAGGTTCTTGGCCGCCTTCTTGCCCAGCTCGCTCACGGCCTTGCGATCGAGGGTTTCGACGCTGCGCATCGCGCGCTTTCCGAGCTCCTCGATGCGCGCCGGCTCGATGTTTTTCAGGGCCTTGCGCGCCGCGCGCACCATCAAGTCCAGGCCCGCCGCGAGGTCCTCCGCCGCGCTCTGCTCACCGCCCGCGCTGCGGTCTTTTTCGGCTTCGGAGCTGCCTGCCGCCCCCGCGTCCGCAGGTTCGGCAGGGCCAACGGCCTTCGGATCGGGAGCCGGCATGGCCCGATGATGCTCACGCGGCGACGCCGCTGCAACCGTTCGCTCCACGGAGCGCCGGGTGGGCCACGGGCAGACGACAGACTATATACAGGACGTCCCAGGCCAACCGGCGGCTGTCGTCGCCCGGCCGTTTTTCGAGAACTATCGCCCATGCCGCGTCCACTCCACAAAACGCGCGAGCTCGAGCAGGCCATCGACGAAGTCGTGACCAGCTATTCGGGCCCCGAGTGCATCAACAATCTCGAAAGCGCGGCCCTGCCCAACAAGCGCGCTGTGATCGAGGCGTTCAATCACATCAAGGCTGCTATTTACCTGGGTTTTTTCAGTACCCGGTCGCTGAATCACGACAACCTGCGCTACTCGCTGGGCGAACACCTCTACCCGGGGTGCGAACTTCTGAGCGAACAGATCGGCCGCGCAGTGACCTACGAGGAAGGCGCGCGGCGCTGCCTGGAGCGCGCGCCCACGTTCAGCGAGGACGTCGTGCTGCGGCTCCTGCGCCAGCTGCCCGAGATCCGCCGCATGCTGAACGGCGACGTGTTGGCCGCGTACGAAGGCGACCCCGCCGCGACCAGCATCGAGGAGATCATCTTCAGCTATCCCGCCATCGAGGCGATCACCGCGTACCGCGTCGCACACGTCCTTTACAACGAGCACGTGCCGATGATCCCGCGCATCATCTCGTCCTACGCGCACGGTCGAACGGGCATAGACATCCACCCGGGGGCGCGCATCGGTGAGCGCTTCTTCATCGATCACGGAACGGGAGTGGTGATCGGCGAGACCACGCACATCGGCAACAACGTGAAGATCTATCAAGGCGTGACCCTGGGCGCGCTCAGCACGCGACGCTCCGACCTCGAGGGCGGCAAGCTCGGCCCCAAACGCCACCCGACCCTGGAAGACAACGTGACGATCTACTCGGGCGCGACGATACTGGGCGGGGACACCGTGATCGGCGAACGCTCGACCGTCGGCGGCAATGTCTGGATCGTGCGATCCGTCCCGCCGCATTCGAAAATCTTCGGCCGCGCGAAGGAATGACATGGAGCCTGCATCGCATCCCTCGTTCGTCATGCGTTTGTGGTTGTGTTGGGTGGTGTTCTTCCGCGTGCTGTTCGATCCGGAGTTCGCCGCACACGTCGAGCGCGCGCGGCAGGGCTTGCCCGCGCTGCCCGCCCCGGAGCCGAAGGCGCCCGCTCCGCAGGAGCTCGCGGAGCCGCCGTCCTGGCCTGCGCCGGTAAAAGCGGCCAACGGCAGCGCCGCGCTACAGCTGCTCTCTCTTCTGCAGCGCGAAGGGCGCTTCATCGATTTCATTCAGCAAGACGTGAGCGCGTTCGGGGACGCCGAGGTGGGCGCGGCCGCGCGCGTGGTGCACGAAGGCTGTCGCAAGGCGCTCCGCGGTGTCGGCGACGTCGCGCCGATCCGGAGCGAAGCCGAAGGGGCACGCATCGAGCTCGAGCCGAGCTTCGATGCCAAGTCCGTCAAGCTCCTGGGCGATGTACAGGGCAGCGGACCGTACCGCGGTGTGCTGCGCCACAAGGGCTGGCGCGCCGCGTCGCTGACCTTGCCTGAGCTCGTCGGCGACCACGATCCCAGCGTGCTCGCGCCGGCGGAGGTGGAGCTGTGACCGACCCCACCGCCAAGTACGTGATTGGGATCGACCTGGGCACGACGCACTCGGCGCTCGCGGCGGAGGCGCTCGGCGATGACGCGGCGCGTCCCAGGGTGCTGGAGGTTCCGCAGCTCGTCAGTCCCGGCAGCGTGCAGGCTCGCGCGCTCTTGCCGTCATTCATCTATTTTGCGCACGAAAGCGAGGGTGCTCTGGCGCTCCCCTGGGACGAAGACCGGCGCTTCGCCGTCGGGGAGTACGCCCGCGCGCGCAGCGCCGAGGCGCCGACACGCGTGGTCTCGAGCGCCAAGAGTTGGCTGTCCCACACGGGTATCGATCGCCGCGCTCCCGTACTGCCGCTCGGAGCGCCTGCGGATGTCGAGAAGATCTCGCCCGTCGAAGCCTCGTTCCGCTACCTCGATCACCTGGCGGAAGCTTGGCAAGCGGAGCACGCCGCGCGCGCTGACGGTCTCTTGCTCGCCGAGCAGGAAGTGGTGCTCGCAGTGCCGGCCTCGTTCGATGCCGCCGCGCGCGAGCTGACGGTGGAGGCCGCATATGCCGCTGGTATCGAGAACCTCAGCTTGCTCGAGGAGCCTCAGGCTGCCGTCTACGCCTGGCTGGATGCGCACCGCGACACCTGGCGCGACTTACTGAAGCCCGGGGACCTGGTGCTCGTGATCGACATCGGCGGTGGCACCACGGATTTCTCCGCGATCGCCGCGCTCGAACAGGACGGCAGCCTGGAGCTTCACCGCGTCGCGGTCGGCGATCACATCTTGCTCGGCGGCGACAACATGGACCTCACCCTGGCCCACGTCGTGCGGCAGAAGCTCGTCGATCACGACCTCGATCGCTGGCAGATGGCCGCGCTGTCTTACAGCTGCCGGCTGGCGAAGGAGCGCCTGCTCGCAGGGCCCGACGTGGCCACCATGCCGGTCGTGATCGCCGGCAAAGGCTCGGCGCTGCTCGGAAACGCCATCCGCAGCGAGCTGACGCGAGAGGACGTCGAACGCAGCCTGATTCAAGGCTTCTTCCCCGAAGTGGACGCCTCCGCCCGGCCGCAAACGCGCGCCCGCAGCGCGCTCACGCAAATTGGTCTGCCGTACGCCGCGGACGCGGCCATCACCAAACACCTCGCGGCGTTTTTGACCCGGCAGGCCGGCGCTGCCGCGAATCTGCCAGGCGCAGGCGCCGCTGGACAGCTGCTCCACCCGACGGCAGTGCTCTTCAACGGCGGCGTCGTGAAAGCGCCCGAGCTGCGCCAGCGCCTGCTCACGACGCTCAACGCCTGGCTCGCCGCTGACGGCGCGCCGCCTGCGCGCGTGCTCCCCGGCGAAGATCCGGATCTCGCGGTCGCGCGCGGCGCCGCGTACTTCGGGCTGGTGCGGCGCGGGAGAGGGCTGCGCATTCGCGGCGGCAGCGCGCGCGCGTACTACGTCGGCATCGAGAGCCCGATGCCGGCCGTCCCTGGCGTCGAACCGCCGATCATCGCCTTGTGCGTGGCGCCGTTCGGGATCGACGAGGGCAGTGACGCCGAGCTGCCGCCGCATGAGCTCGGCGTCGTCGTCGGAGAGCCCGTGCGCTTTCGCTTTTTCGGATCGAGCGTGCGCCGCGAGGACACGGCCGGCAGCGAGCTCGAGCGCTGGAAGCCGGGTGAGCTCGAAGAGCTGTCGCCCATCGAAATCACCTTGCCGGCAGAAGGCCGCACGCAGGGCGACGTGGTGCCGGTGCGGCTCCGTGCGTCGGTCACGGCGATCGGCACCTTGCTGCTCGAAGCCGTCCCGCTCGAGCCGCTTTTGCCGGACGAGCGCTGGAAAATCGAGCTCAGCGTGCGACAAGCCAGCTAAATGTCGTCCGAGCGCATCGTCGGCATCGACCTCGGCACGACGCACACGGTCGTCGCCTGGGCGGAGCGCGACGAGCAGGCCGAGCCGCAGGTGTTCGCCATCCCGCAGCTCGTGTCGGCGAACGAGCAGGCCGCGCGCCCGCTCTTGGCGTCGCATCTGTATGCGCCCCTCGGCACGGAGACGGTATACGATCCGTGGGACGACGCACCCTGGATAGTCGGCGAGTACGCGAGGCGGCGCGGCCAGGAGCTGCCACGCCGATCGATCGCGTCCGCGAAGAGTTGGCTCTCGCACGCGCGCGTCGATCGGAGCGCCGCGATCCTGCCCTGGGGCGAACACGAGGGCAGCGACGTTCCGCGCATTTCTCCCGTCGAAGCGAGCCAGCGCATCCTCTTGCACGTGCGGCGCGCGTACAACGCGGCGTTTCCCAAAGAGCGGCTCGAGCATCAACAAGTCGTGCTGACGGTGCCCGCTTCGTTCGATCAGGTGGCCCGCGAGTTGACCGTGCGCGCGGCGAGCCAGGCGGGCCTGCACGTCCGCCTGCTCGAGGAACCGCAGGCGGCCTTCTACGATTACATGCAGCGCGCGGGCGAGGGCGAGCTCGCGCAGATCCTCGGCTCGGATCCGAGCGCGCTGGTGCTGGTTTGCGACGTGGGCGGCGGCACCACGGACTTGACGTTGATCCGCCTGGAGCGCTCGCCGAGCGGCGCACTCGCCGTCGCGCGCGTGGCCGTGGGTCGGCATCTCCTGCTCGGAGGCGACAACATGGACTTGGCGCTGGCGCACACCTGCGAAGCGCGCCTCGTGCCGCCGCCCGAACGGTTGGATGCCACGCGCTTCTCGGAGCTGGTGCTCGCCTGTCGCAGCGCCAAGGAGCAGCTACTCGCGCCCGACGCACCCGCCGACGTTGCGATTCATTTGCTCGCGAGCGGCTCGAGTCTCGTCGGGCGCACGCTGACCACGCGCCTGTCGCGCGACGAAGTGCGGCAGATCGTGCTCGAAGGTTTCTTCCCGCACGTGGATCGCAACGCGGCGCCCGAGCGCCGCCGCACCGCCATCGTCGCGTTCGGCCTACCGTACGAGCAAGATCCGGCGATCACCCGCCACCTGGTCACGTTTTTCTCGCGGCACGCCCCGGAGGCGAAAGGCCCGCGCGCACTCCTGCTCAATGGCGGCGTGTTCCGCTCGGAAGAGATCGCACGGCGCGTGCGCGACGAGATCGCGAGCTGGGGGGGCCCACCGCTCTCGGTCCTGGAACAGCCTCATCCCGATCTCGCCGTCGCGCGCGGCGCGCTCGTGTACGGCCTGGCGCTGAGTGGCCACGGCGTGCGCATCAGCGGCGGATCGGCGCACGGCTACTACCTCGGCGTCGAGGGCGCCGCGGCACAGAGCCGCGCCGTGTGCGTGGTGCCACGCGGCTCCCAGGAAGGCGAAAGACACGTCACCACGCGCCCCATGGCGCTGAAGCTCGGCCGCCCCGTCCGCTTCGAGCTGTTCGCGGCCGATTCCGGACCGGTGCACGCGCCCGGCCAAATCGTCAGCGTGGGCAGCGATGCGTTCGAGCGCCTGCCACCCGTCGCCACGTCGTTCGAGAGCGAAACGCTGGCCACGGCCGAGCTCGAAGCCGAGATCCCCGTCGTGCTCGAAGGAGAGCTGACTGCGCTCGGCACCCTGGAGCTCGCGTGCGTCGAGACGGGTCACTCGCCGCCGCGCCGCTTCCGTCTCGCTTTCGAGCTGCGCGGCAATGAACCGGCGCTCGATCGGCGTAGCACCGCCGGCTCCGAAGCTCCGCCGCGCACGGCGCGCTCGGGCGGACAACGTCTGGAAGCGGCCTTCGAGGCCATTCAGCGCGTGTTCGGCAAGGGCCGCAGCGACGTGAAACCGCGCGAGACGAAGGACCTGCTGCGTGAGCTCGAGCGCCTGCTCGGCGAGCGCGCCACCTGGAACGTCGATGTCACACGCGCGCTGTTCGACGTGCTCGCGCCGAAGCACCGCGCACGCCGGCGCTCCGTCGATCACGAACGCGTGTACTGGATGCTCTCTGGCTATTGCTTGCGCCCCGGTTTCGGTCACCCGCTCGATCCAGGGCGCGTCGCGCTGGTGCAGCCGCTGTTCCAAGAGGGCCTGGCCTTTCCGCAAGAGGCGCGCGGCTGGCAGCAGTTTTTCATCGCCTGGCGGCGCATGGCCGGAGGGCTATCGGAGGCGGCGCAGGTCGCCATGCGCCAGCTGCTCGATCCCTTCCTTGCCCCGGCGGAGCTGAAGCTTCCGAAACCCAAATCGTTCAAGCCGCAAGCGCTCGACGAGCTCCTGGAGCTCGCCTCGTGGCTCGAACGCGTCCCGGCCGAGCAGCGCTCGGAGCTCGCGCGCTATGTGCTCGAACGCACCTGGACGGCGCGCGATCCGCGGCTATGGGCCGCCATCGGCCGCATCGGCGCGCGCGTTCCGTCGTACGCCAGCGCGCATCACGTCATCTCACCCGCTGCCGCCGAACGGCTGCTCGATCACCTCTTGCGCGAGAAGTGGGAGGAGATGCCGAGCGCCCCGCGCGCCGCCATGCAACTGGCGCGCATCACGGGCGATCGCGCCCGCGACGTCTCGCCAAGCGTCCGCGCCGAGGTGCAGAAACGGCTCGAACAGGTAGGCGCGCGCGCGGACTTCATCCGCGCTGTCACGGAGTACGTGCCCGTGGAAGACGCCGAACGGCTCGAGAGCTTCGGTGAGGAGCTACCCGTCGGTTTGCGTCTGCTCGACGCCGGCTAGTCGCAGCTGCTGCTCGGTATGGCTCGATCGACGGGCGTCAGGCTACGCAGGTACGCGATCAGGTCGCGCATTTCATCGTCCCTGATCGCGGTGGTGTCGAAACGCGTCATGAAGCAGAGCGTGTCGCCTTCCCTGTCGCGACCTTCACGCACGGCGCGCGTGATCTGCTCGTCGGTCCAGTCCGCGATTCCCGTCGCATGCGGGGTCAAGTTGCGTGGGTACACGCTGCCCGTGATCGGGGTCGTCATGCCAGTGAGGTCCTGGGTGTGGCAACTGGCGCACATGTTCGCCGCTATCTTCTGACCTTCGCCCACGTTGCCCGGGGATCCCGCATTGCCGCCGCTGCCTGCTTTGCCTCCGTTCCCGGCACTGCTGCCGCCCGTGCCTGCGTTGCCGCCACCCGTGCCCGCGTTGCCGCCGCCCGTACCGGCGTTGCCGCCGCCGCTTCCGGCGAGCCCCCCGGTTCCTGCGCCGCCGCTCGAGCCACCGCGCCCGCTGGAGCCTCCGCGACCCGAACCGCCGCGTCCGGCAGCGCCATCGTCATCCGACGAATCGTCGCCGCACGCCGGGACCACCGCGAGCGCGAGCGCGAGGAGCGCCTGACACACCAGGTTGGGGTTTCGTACGAGACGTTGCCATCGAGCCATCGGCATTTCTCCTTCGCAACACTGCGCGTTGCTACACCGTTTAGTGAGCCCGGAGTCTGCCCGAAAAAATGCGCGCCGGTCCGCGTCAACCGGCAAGCGCACCGGGCGCGTCCGCGTGGTCAAGGCGCACTTCAAAACTCGCGTCTCAGTAGCTTCCCGAGCTCACGCGGGCGCGCGCCATATCGATGGCCCGCGCGGTCCCGGACCGGTGCGGTGCGCGCTTCCGACACAGGAGCGGTTCTTCACGCGCATGAGCGCCTCCGCTGGCGTCAAGCGTATAGATCCTGAGCACCCAGCCTGTAAGATTTTCGTGGAGCTGTCCGAGCGGCGGCCAAGCGTCGGTCAACGGACACGCATCGAGACGAGCTCGACCGACTCCGCGTTTCGACTTAGAAACGTGGTATACGTGGCGGGTTGGTTTAGTTTGGCATTCCTGCCGCTCGGTCGCGGCAGGCGGCCATACACTGAACGAACATGCGTGGCTGAAGGTGCCAGAGGAGACGTCATGTTGCAGCAAAGTGCTCTCGTCGCAGTTGCCATGCTCGCCGCGGCCGTTCCACCTGATTGCTCGGGCATCCTCCCTGGAGGCGGCGGAACGGGCGGCACGGGCCCCATCAAAGAGATCACGCTGAATGGCCTCCGCTCCGTGAACGGCCTCCGCTTGACGAACGGCCTCCGCTCCGTGAACGGCCTCCGCTTGACGAACGGCCTCCGCTTAACGAACGGCGTCGAGACGATCAACGGCCTCGTCACCCGGGACAGCATCGCCCTCGTGAATGGGCTCAGCGTCGACTGCACGGGCAAGGAGCAGGATGTTTCGTGCACCGGTACACCCGACGGCCTGCTGAGCGCACAGACCGGCCTCATGCGCGCAGAGTACGCGGAAGTGGCCAAGTACCTCGTGCGCTGCGCGCTGCCGAACGGCGACTCGATCCGTGTCCAAGATCACAACGGAGCGCTGGTCACCTTGAGCGGCGGCGTCGGCCTGGTTCCGCATTGGAAGACGGGCAGCTGCGACAACGATTGCCAGGAGCTCGTCAGCGCGTGTCTCGCCGCGCTCACCAACGGTAGCGGCGAACACATCCTGATCGAGATGCGCTCGCCGCATGCCGCGATCGGGCCGTCCGGGACGTTCCCGCTCCAGGAGGCCGCGTTCTACGGCAACATGTTCACGGAGCCACCCGTCGTTGCGTTCTGCCTGGGCGCGCAGTTCGAGGGCATCGCGGGAGTGAACTGGATCGCGCCCGCTCAGCGCGCGTGCTCCGGCTATCCGCCCACCTGGGGCTGTCCGTATCAGCTCGCGGGCAACTGCATGCACCCGCAGTACGTGGCGGCCGGAGCGCCGACCTGCGCTTACGACTTTTTCAACCAGGCGGCGACCGCCTGCTCGACCCCACAGCCCGATAGCTGGCTGAACTACAATAACAACGACCGCAAGTGGAAGAACGCCATCACCACTTATCGGCGTAGTTACACAGACTGAGGCCGGCGGCTCGACCGAGACGCGCTATAGTGGCGCGCCTCATGTCGGTTCAGGCCTGGCTCGTAGACTTCGACGGCACGCTCTACCGCGCGCTCTGGGTGCGGCTCGCCATGGCCGCGGAGCTCGGCCTGACGGGCCTGCACGTGGTACGCACCTTGCGGCACTTCCGCGAGGAGCAGGAGCGCATTCGCGCCGAGCTGCGCGACGAAGTGCCGTGCCCGTATCGCCTGCAGCTGGAGCGCACCGCGAAGGCACTCGAGCAAGAGCAAGAGCACGTCGAGCGCTGCGTCACGGAGTGGATGATCGAGCGACCGGGCAAATGGATCCGCCTATTTCGTCGTGCGGCTCTGCTCGAGGAGATCGCGGCGTTCAAGCAGCAGGGCGGGCGCACGGCGCTGGTGAGCGACTACCCCGCCACGCGCAAGCTCGACGCGCTCGGGCACTCGGCGCTGTTCGACACGGTGGTGGCGAGCGGCGAGCTCGACGGCCCGCGGCGCCTCAAGCCGCATCCGGATGGCTTTCTCTCCGCCGCGCGCAGGCTCGGCGTGTCTCCGGAGCACTGCTTGGTCATTGGCGATCGCGAGGACGCCGACGGCCTCGCAGCGACTGCCGCTGGCATGCAGTTTCGCTGGATTCGCTGACGGCGCCGCTCACGGCTTGGCGCTCTGCTGCAGGTACGTCTTGCCCTTGTACGTGTAGGCCAGCGCCGCGAACGCGCCGGCAGCCGCCGCCATGAGCGCCGTGAACACCCAGAAGAACTCGCTCTGGCTGAGGATCGTCTGAAGCGGCGACAAGAACGCGACGAGCACGTTGCCGAACGTGACGCCCAGCAGCCAAAAGCCCATGATCGTGGACTTCATACGGCGGGGGGCCTGCGTGTACGCGAACTCGAGGCCGGTGATCGAGACCAGCACTTCCGACGTCGTCATGAGCCAGTACTGCGGCACTTGCCACGCTGCGTGCACGCGCGCTCCCTGCGCCGCGAGCTCCTCGACGCGCGCCTGCAGCAGCGCGGCCACCGCGAACGCCAGCGCCGCCAGGAACATGCCCGCCGTCATCCGCACCAGCGGCTTCACCGCCATGCCGCGGCGCTCGAGCGGGCGATACACCGCCCAGTTCATGAGCGGGATGATCATCATGACCATGAGCGGGTTCAGCGCCTGGAGCTGCGCGGCCTTGAGCTCGAAGGTGAGCCACTCCCCGCGACTGACGTCGACGGCAACGGCCGCCGCGGCGGCCAGCGCCAGCGCGCCGAAGAACAGGTTCTGCCAGGCGCGCGGAAAGGACCGGTTCATCACCCACAGAATCAAGCGCGCGCCCCCGAACAACGCGAGCAGCACCGTGGCAAAGAGCACGAAGCGGCCGCTCCAGATCGGCACCGAGAGCGTCCGGTCGAGCTGTCTCGCCTGATCGACCCAGGTCGACGCGTGCTGATCGAACAGCGCCCAGAACACGCTGGTCATCGAGAACACGACGAGTATCCGCAGCACCGCGGGCGGCCCCTCCGCCGCTTCTTCGCCGAAACGCAGGCGCGCGGGCGCAAACCAGCTCGCGCCGGGCTCGCGGCGCTTTCGCTCCTGAAAGGAGTAGAGCAGCACCGCCAAAAAGCCATCGTCCGCCAGCTGCTTCTGGCGCGCGCGGAAGAGCCATAGCCCGAGCGCGGCGAGCGCGAACGCCAGCGCGAAGTAAGGCCACGAGTGCCGGCCCAGGTGCGACAGGTAGCGCGTGACGTAGTCCCAGTAAAACGCCGCCGCGCTCATACCGTCGGCGCGCGCGGGCTTGAACGCGTCCCCGAACACGAACACCGCCGCGATCAACGCCACTACCGGAGCGAAGAGCAAGGTGGAGGACGCGAAGTCGAACGCGCCGACGCGTCCACCGGGTCGCGGCGGAATGCGCGTGAAGCGCTCGCGACCGAGCCAGAAGACGAGCGTCGCGATGCCCATCATGATGCCGGGCACGCCGAACGCGATTTCTGGGCCGTACTCGGCGTACAGATAGGGCGTGATGAGCGTCGAGAAGAAGGAGCCGAAATTGATGATGAAGTAGAAGATCTGGTAGACCTTGCTGACCAGGTGGGCGTTCTCGTCGCTGAATTGATCGCCGACGTTCGCCGAGACACACGGCTTGATCCCACCTGTACCGAGCGCGACCAGGGACAAGCCGAGGTACATGCCCTGCTCGGCTGCCGCGTAGTCGCCCATCACGGCCAGACGTCCCGCCACGGCTAGCACCGCGTGCCCGGCGCAGTACAAGGCGGAGACGCCCAGGATCACCGCGTACTTGCCGAGCCAGCGATCGGCGAGCACCGCGCCGATCATGGGAAAGGCGTACACGCCGGCCATGAACAAATGGGTGACCGAGGTCGCCTTGGCCCTGGCAGCGCCCGTCACCTCCAAAGGCAACGACGTCTCCGCGACGAAGCTCGTGTACAGAGCGGTCAAGTACACGTACAGGATGGCCCGCATCCCGTAGTAGCTGAAGCGCTCGGCGCCCTCGTTGCCGACGATGTACGGAATGCCCGGCGGAAAGCGATCGGAGCGCGCCACGCCCATTGTTACGCCGCGCAGCCGGACAGCTTGGGAGACCAGGCCGTGGCGCGGTTTCGACCGCCGCGCTTGGACGCGTAGAGCGCTTCGTCCGTCGCCTTGAACAGCGCATCCCAGCTGCGTGCGGCGTTCGGGAACGTGGCCACGCCGAGCGAGCATGTCACGCGCAGCACCGCGGCGTCCACCTTGAAGCTGCTCGCTTCGAGCTCGGTGCGAATGCGTTCGGCGAGCTGCAGCGCGCCGCGTTCATCCGTCTCTTCGCAGACCACGACGAACTCCTCGCCACCGAAGCGGCCGACCACGTCGGTGTCGCGTTTGACCTTGCGGAGCACGTCGGCGAAGCCCCGAATCACGACGTCGCCGACGTCGTGGCCGTACGTGTCGTTGACCTTCTTGAAGTGATCGATGTCGCAGACCAGCACGCTGAGCGGCTTCTTGAAGCGGCTGGCGCTCTTGATTTTCTGAGCCGCCACGTCCAAGAGCGCGCGCTTGTTGAGCAGGGCGGTGAGACCGTCGGTGGTGGCGAGCTCTTCCAGACGCTTGAGCATGCGCGCATTGGCGAGTGATACGGCGATGTGGCTCGCGAGAACCTCCAAGGTCGGGCGCACGGCGTCGCCGAACGCGGCGCGGCGCTGGGAGCCGAGCACCAGGGTACCGAGCGCGCGCTCGTGCACGAGCAGCGGGAGCACGAGCAAAGACGGCATCGACGGCGGCAGCAGCCGACGCGTGAACACCACCTGACGCTCGCGGTCATAGTCGCCGCGGTAAGGCAAGGGGTGGCGGTTGGCGACGACCATGGAAACCAGGCCTGAATTGTGACGAAAACGCTGCCCGAGCAGCCCTTCGACGTTGCTGCCGCTCACGGCGCAAATCTCGTGCTCGCCCAGGCTGCGATCGAACAGCGTGAACGCCGCGAAGTCGAACGCCGCGAACTCGCGCGCGCTGCTGACGGCCGCGTCGATCACGCCCGCCTCGGTGGTGGCGGCGGAGAGTAACTCCGCGGCGCGGTACAGCTTGCCCTGTTCGCTCTTGGCGCGCTCGAGCTGCACGAACAATCGCTCGTTCTCGATGGCGCGCAAGATGAAGCGGGTCGCGGCGACGAGCAACTCCTGCTCGCGCGCGCTGAACGGCTCGAGCGCCTCACGATCCACGACCAGTACGCCGCGCGGCTGCCCGTGGTCCAGCGCAGGCACGGCGCAGACCGCCCCGATCGCCGGTTTGCTCGCGTAGTAGCTGGCGTGTTGACCCGCTTTCGCCCCACACCAGCTGACCGGCGCTGCCTGACTGAGCGCGGCCGCAAACATGCCGTCTTGCGCCCGGAAGGGTCCCGGGTTGATGCCGTCGTGCTCCGTCGAGAGCTCCTGAATGTGCAGCTTGGTCTGGGTGGCATCGAGCCCGAGCAAGAGCGCCGTGCGCAGGCCCAGTGAGCGCCGGAGCAGGCCCAGCGCAAATTGCAGCGCCTGGTGGATCTCATCGACACCGGAGCGCAGCAAGCGCGCTTCGTCGTCTTTTGGAGCCATCACGCGCCGGTCGCCCGTCGTGGTCAGGCTCGGAGTGCTCGGAGCGCCGAGCAAACGATAGGAGCGCGCGGCCTCCTTCATCCGCTCGATCTCGCTCTCGATGCGCAGCCGCGACAGCTTGCGAACCCGCGCGATTTCGGCGCGAAACACCAGCATGTTGAGCACCGTGAACAACCCCAGGAGCGCCGTGTGCGCATACAGGTCGAGCGAGCCGTCCACGCCCGATGCCCAGCGCACGATGGCGGCCTCGAGGAGCACCGCGAAGCCCAGCGTCGCGAACGCAACGACCGGCTCCGAGAAGGCCGCCGCGACCATCATCAACGCATAAATGCCCGAGTAGAACGGGCCGTGTAGGCCGCCAGGAGCCTGCAGCACCAGCGCGTAGGCCATTACGACCAGGTGACTGAACAGCTCGAGATCGAGGCGCCGCGCGTGTTCCTGGAGGAGCCCTCGCCAGCGCCGCGCCAGCCGCAGCAAGGTGGAGACCACGAGCACCCCGGCCGCCAGCAGACTGGCGAGCGGCGGCGGAGTCGCGGCCGCCCAGTACACCAGGTACACGGCTAGCGCGACGCTCAACGCGAGCCCGGAGCCACGGCTCAGCGCGTGCTGGATGGCGAGCGTTGCGCGGACCCATGGATCCATTCCATGCCGGCGCTATCAGGCTCGCGGCGTTTCGGCCCAGTTTTCAGTAGACTGCCGGAGCGCTCGCCGCACGCCCCTTCGCCTCGAAGCGACTTTCCTGTACTCGCACGCCATGAAACTCGGGCTAAGGCTCCAGATCTTACTTTTGCTCGGGGCGCTGCTGCTGCTGGCGTTTCTGCCGCTGTTTTTCGCGGTCGCGACGTACACGAGCGTCTCGCTCCGGCGCGTCCAGGTGGCGCATGCGCGTGCCCTCGGACGCGCCATCGCCGGCCAGGTGGTCGAGGCGCGGGCCCATCGCGGGCTGTCCGAGCTAGCGCTGCTCGTCGCGCGCACCGCAGAGAGCGCGGAGGTCCTCGGCATCGTGATGTACGACCCGGGTGGACGCGTCGTCGTGCGAGCCGGAGAGCCGGACGCACTCGCCGCGCTGCTCCCACTTTTCGACGCGCGCGAAGCCACCGTCAATGAAGTGAAAGGAAGCCAGGGCCGCGCGCTGGCCGTCGTGGTGCCAGACGCCCGCGGCACGGTCGCGACGCTGGTTCGCAGCGAGAGCACCGGCAGCGCGCCCCTGATTCGCTTGCTGGCGCTGTACACGGGACTGGTCGCGCTCGTGCTCCTGGTGATGTCCTACTTCGCGCTGACGCGTCTCATCGTCCGTCCGCTCGACGCCCTGTCCCGCGCCGCCGAGCGCGTGGCGTCCGGCGCTCGAAGGCTCGAGGTCCCGCGCAGCGGCGTACGCGAGCTCGCCGAGCTCGGCAACAGCTTGAAGACGATGACCGAGCGACTGCTCGCCGAGGAAGAGTCGCTGCGCAAGAAAATCGCGGAGGTCGAGCGCACCACGCGCTCTCTGGAGGAGACGCAGCAGCGGCTGGTTCGCTCGGAGCGGCTCGCTTCCGTGGGGCGCCTTTCGGCGGGTCTGGCGCACGAGATCGGCAACCCGATCGCCGCCATCATCGGCCTTTTGGATCTGCTCCTGGCCGGGGGACTCGAGCCGCACGAAGAGCGCGACTTTCTCTCGCGCATGCGCCGCGAAACGGAGCGCATCAACCGCATCTTGCGCGACCTCTTGCAGTTCGCGCGTCCGAGCGCGAGCGACGCCGCCGCGAGCGTGCCCGGTGACGTCTCTGCGGCGGTGCACGACACGGTGGCGCTCGTGGCGCCGCAACGCGTCGCCCGACAGGTCGAGATCATCACGCAGATCGCGCCGCAGCTGCCGCTGGTCGCGCTCAGCCACGAGCATCTCGTGCAGGTCTTGCTCAATCTGCTGCTCAACGCCGCCGACGCGTGCGAAGCCGGCGGCATCATCCGTGTGCACGCAGAGCGCGTCGAAGCAAGCTTGCGCCTGAGCGTGATGGACACGGGCCCTGGCGTCGATCCTGCGATCCAGGCGCGCCTGTTCGAGCCCTTCGTCACGACCAAGGAGACCGGCAAAGGAACGGGCCTGGGCCTGGCGGTGTGTCGCGGGCTCGTCGAAGCCGCGGGCGGAACGATCCAGCTTCAGCCGACACACGGGCGCGGGGCGTGCTTCGTGATCGACCTGCCGCCGGCAGACCACTGACAGACCATTGCGAGAGCCACCTCGCGTCGATAAGCTGCCGCCGCATTTTGAAGATTTCCACTCGTGCCCTGGCGTGGCTGCTATTCGCGGGCCTGGTCGTGCTCTACCACGCCAACTGGACGGAGATGGTGGAGGGGGACACCTACGTCAGCATCAGCACACCCTTCGAGCTCCTGGAAACAGGCAAGACGTCCTTTCACCCGGACCGCCATCCGCAATTGTTCAAGTGGCGCTCCAAGCCGCCGCTGCAGGTCCACGACGAGTTCCGCGTCAACCGCTGGCAGGAGCGCTTCGCTGGGAAGAGCGCCGAGGAGTGGCGCGCGTCGGGTCATCTCGTCTTCAACGGGCCCAGGTACTTCCTGATCGAGTCGTCTGTTCAAAGGGTGTACGTGAGCACCTTCGGCCCGATCCCCGGCATGCTGCTCTTGCCGCTCGCGGCGACCGTTCGAGCCATCGATCGCACGGCCCCCTACGAGTTCAATTTGAAGCTCGCCGTCGGGAAGCTTCAGGGGTCGCTATTCATCGCGGGCAGCGCCACGCTCCTGTTCTTGCTGGCTCTCCGCTGGTCGAGCCGGCGCAATGCGCTCCTCGTCGCGATCGCCTATGGCGCCGGCAGCTGCGTGTGGGCGATCTCCAGCCAGAGCTTGTGGCAGCAATCGGTAAACCAGTTCTTCCTGATGCTGGGGGCGTACTTCCTGCTGGGTCCTCTGCGCGAGCGCAACGCGGCGCTACTCGCGGGCTTGGCGTTCGGCGCGGCCGTGGCGACGCGCGCCACCTCCGCGATCTTCCTGCTCGCCGTGCTCGTGTATTTGCTCGTATATCAGCGCAAAAACGCCAGCTATTTCTTGCTCGGCGCAGCGCCCCTGCCGCTCGTGATCGCTGTGTACAATTTTCATTTCTTCGGTAGCCCCATCACTTTCGCGCAGGAGCTCGTGGGGCACGATCTGGCGCTGGAGAAGACCGGCTCCCCCGATCTCTGGCAGACGCCTGTGCTCAAGGGCCTGCGCGGCCTCCTTTTGAGCCCTTCGCGCGGCCTCCTGGTCTTCTCTCCGGTGTTCGTGCTGTCGTTCTGGGGCATGCTGCGTATCTGGCGCACGCAGCGCCTGATCGCGTTCAGGCCGCTCGTCGCCGGCGTGGCCCTGACGATGGCGCTGCAATGCAAGTGGTTCGACTGGTGGGGCGGCTGGTCCTACGGCTACCGACCCTGGCTCGACGTAATGCCGTTTCTGGCGCTGTTCATGCTGCCCGTGCTGGACGACGTGCTGGCCAGACCCCTGTCACGCGTGCTGTACGGCGCCCTGTTGGCGTGGAGCGTATTCGTGCAGGCGCTCGGGGCGTTCAGTTACGACCGCACCTGGAACGAGCGGGAGTTGTTCGTGGTCGAGTTCGCGGAGGGACGGACGCAGGCTCTGCTCACGGAACCGGAAGCGCGCGCTGTCGCCAAGTCCGACGGCGGAAAGTATCTCGGTCCCAGCTTGTGCAACATCGACTTTCCGTGGTGCCGGAGCCGCCTCTGGTCGTGGAGAGACAGCATCATCCTCTACCAGATCCAGCGTTACAACTGGACACGCGCCAATCGACCGCCCACCGGCTGGTACGACTTCAACTGGTCTCCGTGACGCTCAGAGCGCAGCCGTGGGCGCGTCGATCCCGAACATTTCGGCGAACAGTTGCATGAGCTCGTTGCCGACTCCCAGCCACCAGGCAGAGGCCAAGGCGAGCAGTCCCATGAACTGGAAGACGCCCATCGCGTACCACCCGGGTACTTCATAGGGGCGAGGCGGCTCGTGCACCAGGCGTTCGCAGACCAGCGTTTGCCCGAACTTGGTCACGTACGCCCAGACGTGACGCGGACCATTCAGCGTGAGGCGCGTCGCATCCCCGATCAACTGGCGATGAAGCTTGATCGGCCAGCGCTGGCCCCCGGAGCCGAGCCCGAGGTTCTGCCCATCATGGAACAAGTCGAGCTCGAGCCAGCCCGGCTCCCCCGCGTAGACGCGGTCTGGTGACGTCAACGCAGGCGGCTCGCGCTTCTTGCCCAGCGCCGGCACCAAACGCAGCACGATGCCGAACCCACGCCCTCCTGCGCCGAGCATCCCCACGGCATGCAGCACACCGAAGCCGGCCTGCCCCCAGCCGATGAAACCGAGCGCCACCTGCCCGAGCGCGAAACAGCCGCGCGCCACCTGCCCGACTGCGATCACTCCAGTCGCAATCTGACCAAACGCGATGACCCCCGTCGCGTGCTGCCCGATGGCGATGAAGCCGCGCGCCTCGCCCCCGACGGAGATGAAATCCACGCGCTCATCCTAAGGCCACTCGCGGCGTGTCGGAATGAACATTCGTCCGTCGCGCTTCCCGGGCTATGCTGCGGCAGGATGCAGTCGGTATCCGTGAGTGTGTGCCGGCGATGTGGCGTGGTGGCGCCGGCTCAGGGCACCGCCTGCGACGTGTGCCACCAGCCGCTGGCCGCGGTGCGCGCGGCCGCGCCGGCCACCCCTTCCGATCAGTTCTGGGTGGCGGTGCGCGCGGGCTTTACCTGCAATTCGTGCCGTTTTTTGGCGCCGCTCGACTCGCTCGACGCGGACGGGGCCGTCGAGTGTGCTCACTGCGGCCTTCGGCAACGCTTCGACAACGACAACTGGCGCCCCGCGCTCGAGTTCGCCCACGCCGTTGGTGATCTCGCAGGGCCGGCACCTGAAGGTCGCAACCCTCACCCCGCTATCTGGATCGGCTCGGACAATCCGCATGCGCGCGTCGGCGACACGCGGACGTTCGACGACTTCGACAGCGGACCATTGTCGTTCCACGCGGCTCCCGGTCACCCCGTCTGTCAGAAGTGCAGCGTGCTCGTGCACGTCAGCGCGACGGGTCAGGGGACGTGCCAGAGCGCCTGCCCCAGCTGCGGCGATCGCGCGACGTTCCGCGTGGCCGACGGCGCGCGCGCCCTCTATCCCGAGCTGCTCGCGGTGGTGTCCGACGACGCGCGCAGCGATCGCCCGAAGGCGCAGCTCAGCGCGCCCGCCGGCGCAGCCATGACGGTGAACTGCTGCTCGTGCGGCGCGCCGCTCACGCTGGAGGGCAAAGGCAGCCTTCAGACGTGCAAGTACTGTAGCGCGTCGTGCATCGTACCGCATCGCAGCCTGAGCCGCGCGCTCCACGAGGCCATCGAACCGGCGATCTGGTGGATGCTGCTCGGCGGCGTGTCCGCGAAGCGCAGCGAGCTTCTGACAGAACACGCGCAAAAAACCGGCCAAACCCACAAAACCGCGCTCGAGCTGCTCAAGAAAGCCACCGGCAGCAAGAAGAAGATTGGCGACGCACCCGGCGTGTACGAAGCGCCGGAAGTCAGCGGCTGGAATTTTGCTCAGATGCTATTTACCGTGGCGCTCGGCATGCTGGCGCTCTTGATCGCCTTCGGCATCACGCGGCTCGTCGGCGTCTCGTTTTGACCCGGCGTGTTCGCGAGCGATGAGCTCGTCCACACCGAGACAGGACAGACCCCGTGCCCGGATGAGCTCGAGGATGTCCGGGAGCGCGTCGATCGACGTCGGCACGAAATCCTCGCGCTCTGCAGCGTCGTGAAGCAGCACGATCGCGCCCGGGCGGAGGCCGCGGGCGACGCGCGCCAACACGCGTTCGGGGCTGGGCTTGCCCACACCGTCGAAGACGCGCAGCGACCACGCCACGAGCGTCACCCCCGCGAGGCGCGCGCCGCGCGCGGTACGCGAGCTCACGTGCCCGATGGGCGGCCGAAACAGCGTCGGCCGCTGGCCACAGGCCGCTGCCACGGCCTCCTGGGTGCGCTCGATGTCGGCGCGCACGGCCTGGGGCGACTTGAACGAGAACAGCCGATCGTGCAGATACCCGTGTAATCCGAGCGCGTGGCCGGCATCGTGAATTTCCTTCACCACGTCGGGATAGAGCGCCACCTTGCGGCCCACCACGAAGAAGGTCGCCCGCTGACCCCGTTCGGCGAGCACCCGGAGCACGCGTCGCGTCGTCTCTGGATGCGGACCATCGTCGAAGGTCAGAGCCACGTCGCTGCTGCCACGCCAGAGCACGTCTCCGTACATCTCGAGCTGCGGAAAGATCACGCCGACCGTGGCGAACACGACGTACGCGAGCAGCACGCTGATCGCGAGCCACAGAGGCGGGGGCTCGCCGAGCAGACTGCGCGCGAGCAGCGCCAAGCCGCCCAGGCTGAACACCCACAGAGCAATCCTTGCAGGAGGCACGCGAGTCTCGCGAGGCGTTCAGTGCTTCTGGCGCGCGTGGCCCGCGCGCGGCTCTGGCGCTTCGAGCTCTTCCAGCTCGACGTTGTCCGTCGCGATGCGCGCGCTCTCCGGCGCGACCCGCGCGCGGCTGTCGTCGACGGTGAGCTCCACGCCGGTGTTGTCGAGCTCGAACACGACGCCAATCGCGAGCGCGATCGCCATGAGCGCGAACGCGGCCACGTCTCCGAGCATGCCGGAGCCGACCGGTCCCAGGTCCAGGCTCACGCGCAGCCACTTGTCCATGGCGTACAGCCCGGCGCCGCCCACCAGACCGCCGACCGCGCCCTTCAGCAACCCCTCGACGAGCGCGCCCTTGGCCCAGAGCGGCTTGCCAGCCAGAAGACCCGTCAGCGAGCCCGTCAAAATGGCGATCACATAGGACATGAAGCCCACGAACTCGCCCCCGAAGACTTGGCTCCAGGCCAGCGCCATGAGCGCTCCGACGAGCGCGCCCTTCACGAAGCCGACGACCATTCTTCTGAGCATGCTTCACGAAGCGTTGAGTACGAGCGCCGAGCCGTCAACCCAGGAAGCGACTCCGCAACGGATTCGCAAAACTATTTCACGAAGCTTGGCCCGCCGGGCAAAGTGACGCTGGCGCCAGGCGCGGCAATCAATGCTACGAGGTGGGCCCGGCCGTGCTCTTCAACACCGCCCTGTACGCCCAGTTCTTCGCGATCGTATTCGCGATTTCCTGGCTGCTCGTGAGCCGGCGCTGGGCGCTGGTGCTGCCGTGGTCTGCGCTCGCAGGCTACGTGCTAGCGCGGCCGACCGCGCCGGGCGTGTTCGCGGCGGCGCTGGCGCTCGCCGTGACGGCACTGCTCTGGTATCGCGCGAATCGTACGCACGGACCCGGGCCGGTGCCGACGACGGCGGCGCTGCTCGTGAACGTCGCGCCGCTCGCGTGGCTCAGCTACGAACACAGCGGGCTCGATCCGCTGAGCCTCGCGCTGCGCGCGCTCGGTGTGCCCATTCCGGCGTTGACCGCCGTCGGCGCCGGAGCACTGCTGTCCACGCTGCTGCTCTCGTATCTCCTGCTGCGCGCACAGAAGCTGCGCCTGCTCTTCATCCTCGGCGCCAGCTACGTCTTCTACGCGCACTGGGACTACCGATTTTTGCCGCTCATCTGGGGCTCGTCCACGGCCGACTGGTTGCTCGGCAACGCCATCGCCCGCGCACCGACTCGGGCGCGACGCAAGCTTTGGCTGATCGCGACCGTGGTCATGAATTTGGGCGTGCTCGCGCTCTTCAAGTACTTCGACTTCGGTGTCGAGTCCGCGCGCGCCGCCCTGCACGCGCTCGGATTTCACCCTCCGGAGGTCGCGCTGCGGCTCGCGCTACCGGTAGGCATCAGCTTCTTCACGTTCGAGTCGATGAGCTACGTCATCGACATCTACCGCGGCGACATCGAGCCGCACCCGAGCTACCTCGAATACCTCGGCTTCGTGGCGTTTTTCCCGCACCTGGTGGCAGGTCCCATCATACGCCCGCGCGACCTCTTGCCGCAGCTCGCCGGCAAGCCGCGCTGGCACAGCGGCGAAGGCGCCGAAGCGCTGTTCTTGATCGCTGCTGGCCTACTCAAAAAGATCGCTATCGGCGACTACCTGGCGCTGAACCTGGTCGACCGCGTGTTCGGCGCACCACTTTCGTATTCGGCGCTCGAGTGTTACGCGGCAGCGCTCGGCTACGCCGTGCAGATCTATTGCGACTTCTCCGGGTACACGGACATCGCCATCGGATCGGCGCTCTTGCTCGGCGTGCGCTTTCCGAAGAACTTCGATGCACCCTACAAGTCCCGGGACATCGTCGAGTTCTGGCGGCGCTGGCACATCTCGCTGTCGACGTGGCTGCGCGACTACTTGTACATCCCGCTCGGCGGCAACCGCAAAGGCCCGCTCCGCACCTACGTCAACTTGATGATCACGATGCTGCTCGGTGGTCTCTGGCACGGCGCGAACTGGACGTTCGTCGCCTGGGGCGGGCTGCATGGCCTGGCCCTCGCCGTCACCCGCGCGTATCGAGCTCGACGCGCGCCCCGCCCCAGCGCAGGGCCGCGGCTCGTCGCGCGCGCGATCGCGACGCTGCTCACCTTTCACTTCGTCACCGCGGCCTGGATTTTTTTTCGCGCCGAGAGCTTTTCCCACGCCGGTCTGATGTTCACGCAGCTCGGCACCGGAACGACCTTTCACCCGAATTTGCACCCGGGCGTGCTCGCGGTCCTGGCCCTGGGTCTTTCCAGCCACTGGGCGCCGGAGAGCTGGTACTTACGGGCACGGCAGGGCTTCACGGCCCTGCCGGCGCCCGCGCAGGGCCTGGCTTTGTTCTGCGTTGCGCTGGCGCTCCGTGAGATGGCTAGCGCACAAGCGGTCCCTTTCGTCTATTTTCAGTTCTAGATGAGCGACTCGACCCCCGACGACACGAGCGCGGCAGCGCCGGCTCCACCGAAGAAGAAGCGACGGAAGAAGAAGCGCCGCGCCGAACGCCGCTCGCCTCCGCCGATCCGCCCGGAGGTGAACGAACGCGGCTGGTATCGGCCGCTGTTTATCCAAAGCTTTCCGGCAGATCCTGAGCTCGATCTGTTGGTGCGCGCGTTCGAGAACGGCGCCTACGCGCAGGTTCGACGTGAAGCGCCGGCGCTCGCCGCGCGGACCACCGACCCAGCAGTGCGCGAGGCCGCGCTCGAGCTCCGGCGGCGTATCGACCCCGATCCCCTCCTCAAGTACCTCCTGGCGCTGGCGGTCGCCCTGCTGGTGTTCTTGACGATATACGTCTATTCGAAGCCATGAGGTTTCTCCGCGTATCGTTCGCGCTGTGGGCGCTTCTGGCCAGCGCCTGCGCTTCGCAGCGCCCAGCCGAAACCCCAGACGGGCCCGCCGCGCCAACCTCGGACGTGTTCCGCTACATGCCGCTCACCAACGACACCGTGTACGCTTACGAGACCTCGTCGGAGGACAGCGCGGAGCGGGGCGTGCTGATGCTGCGCGTGCGCCGGCCGCGTGAGAACCTGGCAGAGCTCGGCTCGGGCAGCCGCATTCAGCGCCTCGACCTGGGCAGCGACGGAATCCGGCACGCGACCGGCGGGCATCTACTGAAGCCGCCGCTCGTCGCGGGCCGCACCTGGCAAGGGCAATTCGGCGAAGTCCAGCTGGTGACCACCAACCGCGCCATCGAGGTGCCGGCGGGCAAGTTCACGGGCTGCCTCGAAACCGTCGAGCAGGCGCGCGCGCCCGTACAAAAGAAGGTCAAGACCGTGTTTTGCCCGGAAGTCGGCATCGCGCTGCTCGAGGCAGAGGGCATGGTGGACGGTGATTACACCCACGAGCGCGCAGCGCTGCGCTCCTTCGGCCCCGCCGTCGATCTCAGCTCCGGCCCTCCTCCTCCCTGAGCCAAGCGGCTGTGCTCGTACGCAAGCTCTAGCCGCCGGCGTCGGCGCGCTCGAGCACCACGTGGTAGTCGACCGTCTCGATGCCGCACTCGTTGCGCTCCGCTCGTAAGTTGAGCTCCTGAGCGGGGTAGCCGGTGGCGCGCACCGTCAGCGTGGCGGCTCCCTGTGTCCAGAGCTCACACAAGAGCTCTTGTACCGGCGCACCCGCTTCCACTTCGATCATGGATCCCGCGTCCACTTGTCGTGAAAGCAAAGTGCAGAACACCACCTCGGGGGCGTCGGGAGGCTGCTCCAGCAAGTACTCCTCTTCGCCCGCCCCGTACTGCACCTTCAAGCGCGTGTCGTCCGGCAAGCTCTCCGCCCTCGCGCTCACACGCACGAGAAACGCAGGGCGGTCTCCGATGCACTCCTCGTATTCCGGATCCTTGGTGCAGCCGGCCGTCAGAGCGGCCAGGCCGATCAGCGAGGCCAAAACTGAACGGGAGGGCATGGCGTTTGTCCGCCGCGTACATAAGCGCGGATCGTGCACAAAAGCAAACGGCGGGCTCCAGGGGAACCCGCCGTCCACGTGCTGTCGAGCCGAGGCCCGTTAGCGTCTGGTTCGATCAGAAGTCGCCGGGGCCGTGGGAGTGTCCGCCCGCTGCCGCCTTCTCTTCTTTCGGCTTCTCGGCAACCAGCGCCTCGGTCGTGAGCATCAGGCCTGCAACGCTGGCCGCGTTCTGCAGAGCCGAACGCACCACCTTGACGGGGTCGATGACGCCGTCAGCCACCAGGTCGGAGTACTTGCTGGTGGCAGCGTTGAAGCCGAAGTTGCCCGTGCCTTCGCGCACCTTCTGGACCACGATCGAGCCCTCTTCGCCGGCGTTCTGCACGATCTGGCGGAGCGGCTCTTCGAGAGCGCGGCGGATGATGTTCACGCCGACACGCTGCTCGTCGTTGACCTGGAGGCCCTCGAGCGCCTTCTGGCCGCGCAGCAGCGCGACGCCGCCGCCCGGCACGATGCCCTCTTCGACGGCCGCGCGAGTCGCGTGCAGCGCGTCTTCGACGCGGGCCTTCTTCTCCTTCATCTCGGTCTCGGTGGCCGCGCCGACCTTGATCACCGCCACGCCGCCCACGAGCTTGGCGAGGCGCTCCTGGAGCTTCTCGCGGTCGTAGTCGCTGGTGGTGTTCTCGATCTGGCCGCGGATCTCGTTCTGGCGAGCCTTGATCTTGTCCTTCTTGCCAGCACCATCGACGATCGTGGTGTTGTCCTTGTCGATCTTCACGCGCTTGGCCTGACCGAGATCGGTGATGGTCACGTTCTCGAGCTTGAGGCCGAGCTCTTCCGCGATCACCTGACCGCCGGTCAGCGTCGCGATGTCCTTCAGCATCTCCTTGCGGCGATCACCGAAGCCTGGTGCCTTGACGGCGGCGCAGGACAGCGTGCCGCGCAGCTTGTTGACGACCAGGGTCGCCAGGGCTTCGCCTTCGATGTCCTCGGCCACGATCAGGAGCGGCTTCTGCTGACGCGCAATCGCTTCCAGCACCGGCAGAAGATCCTTCATGTTGCTGATCTTCTTCTCGCTGAGCAGGATGTAAGCATCCTCGAGCGAGGTCTCCATGCGCTCCGGGTCCGTGACGAAGTACGGCGAGAGGTAGCCGCGGTCGAACTGCATACCTTCGACCACGTCCAGCGTCGTCTCCGAGCTCTTCGCCTCTTCGACGGTGATCACGCCTTCCTTGCCGACCTTCTCCATGGCCTCGCTGAGGAGCTTGCCGATGGTCTCGTCACCGTTGGCGCTGATCGTGCCGACCTGTGCGATCTCGTTCGGGTCTTTCGTCGACTTGGCCTGCTTCTTCAGCTCACCCACGACGGCCTCTACGGCCTTGTCGATGCCGCGCTTGATCTCCATGGGGTTGTGGCCCGCAGCGACGAGCTTGGAGCCCTCGCGGAAAATCGCCTGCGCGAGGACCGTGGCGGTGGTGGTGCCGTCGCCGGCGACGTCGCTCGTCTTCGACGCGACCTCGCGCACCATCTGCGCACCCATGTTCTCGAACTTGTTCTCGAGCTCGATTTCCTTGGCCACGGTCACGCCGTCCTTGGTGACGGTGGGCGAACCAAAGCTCTTCTCGAGGACCACGTTGCGGCCCTTGGGGCCGAGGGTCACTTTGACTGCATCCGCTAGCGCGTTGACGCCGGCGAGGATGTAATTACGGGCCTGTTCCTGGTAAACGATTTCCTTGGCACTCATCTGTTAGCTCCTTTGATCACTTCTCGATGACGCCGAGGATGTCGTCTTCGCGCAAAATCAGATGTTCCTCGCCCTCGATCTTCACCTCGGTGCCGGCGTACTTTCCGAACAGCACGCGGTCGCCCGCCTTGATGTCGAGCGGACGAACCTTCCCGTCCTCCTGCACCTTGCCATTGCCGACGGCGATGACTTCGCCCTCGATCGGCTTCTCTTTCGCCGAGTCGGGGATGATAATTCCGCCCTTGGTCTTCTCTTCTTCTTTGACGCGCTTGACGATCACGCGGTCCTGCAGAGGCCGTATCTTCATGGCTGTGCTCCTAGTGACTTCTGTCGTTGGCTGTAGGCCCAGAACTTCGGGGCCCGTTCCGTTGTCCCCGCCCGAGGCGCCCGCCGCATCCCGGCAAGCGAGCCCCGACCAGAACGTTGGTCCGAGCTGTTAGCACTCACCCTAGACGAGTGCTAACAGCGGCGACGGAAGATAGCGCCGCTTCTGGCAGAGTCAAGCGGGCCGCCCACTATCGTATATTTCGCTGTAAACACGACGATTTAGCGCTGCTGATGCATCCGGTGCTCGGGCTGGGACCCGGCAGCCGTGTTCCACCGGCAGCGGAGCCCAAGGCAGCTCTTGCGCCTATTTTTGCGCGCGGCGCTTAGCAGCCGTCGCGCTCGATGGCTAAGAAACGCCGTTACCGACGCCACGAAACGCCTCAGGAAATGGAGCGGCCACGCAGCTGACCGTATCCTGTTGGTGTAGTGCTCGGAGCACCACGTTCGACGCCTGACCGTAGTCATCCGCTCCCCCGGCGCCCATCTCGGGGAAGCGGTATCGCGGAGCGCCGCCGAACCCTGAGCCCCCCGCGGCCGACGTGCCAGCGGCACGCGGCTCGCTTCTACCGCCAGCAGGAGAGTCCTTGCCATGAGTTCGGATCCGCACCCTGACATCGAGCTGTCGAGCAACCTGAGCCAGTTCTTCCGAGACGTGGTTCAGGACGCGATTCGCGCCCACGCTTACGAGGCCACCAGCGCCGCAGAGACGTACCTGGTCGCGCTTCTCACCGACTACGCGCGGCCCGACCAGCTGACCGGGGAAACCCTGTGTCGGCCGCTCACCTTACTCCTTCAGGAAGCCATGCAGCTCAGCGGGCCCGAGCGCTTCGAGCGGTTGCGCGTGCTCGGAGACGGCGTGCTGTACGTGACCGGTTTCTTCGGCGATCACCTGGACACGCGCGGCGTCGCCAGAAGTTACGTGAACGCGCTCGGCGCGCGCGCGTACGACAGCGCTGCCGCCATGCTGCGCGGCGTCACGGCCGCTGTGCCGTCGGAACCGACGACACCGGACTTGTTCCGCGAGCTGTCGGCGAACTTCCCGATGTTCGTGGAGCTGTTGAGCCGGATCGCCGACGGCATCCACGTAAACTCCGCGCGCTCGGATCGCGCGATGCTGAAGCTGTACGAGCGTTGGCTCAAGACGGGTTCTCAAGAGCTCGCGCAAGGCCTGTTCGCGCGTGGCCTCATGCCGCTGCGCGGCGATCGCACCCTGCACTGAGCCGTCTATGCACAGCGCCACACTGCGCAAGGTTCAGCGAAGGATCGAAGACTTTTACGGACTCGAGCAAGCGCCCAACATCGTGGAGTTCGTTCGGCTCGGCGACGATGACGACCGCGAAACAGTCCTGATACGTCAAGAGGGCGACGATCTGCAAATCGCGGTCGTCCTGCCGAGGAGCGTCGAAACGGCGCATCCGCGTGAATACGCGACCGACACCTGGCTACAGCTGATCGAGGCGGTCAGTCATTTCGTCTACATTTCGGAGCGCGCCCGGGTTGGTCTACCTGCAACGCAGCTCGAGCTAGAGCTCCAGGCAGAAGTCGACAAGTTCGTGGTCGCTGCCCTGTCCGCGCCTCGTTTCGGCAGAGAACGCGCGCGCCGTTTGCACGGTCAGCTGTACGAGAAGGTGCGTTTTCTACACCCGGAAAGCAGCGAAGCAGGCGCGCGCTACCGGCTGGCCAATGAGCTCGCGGCACGCTTCATCGCGCGGCTCTTGTTCGAGCGCGACGTGCGCGCAGGGCGCGCCGTATTGCGTCAGTTTTACCGCTCTGGACAGACGGACAAGATCCGCCTTGCGCGCGCTGCCTGACGCGCGCTGCTGACGCGCGTGGCACGCAAGGCTGCCACACAGTGCGGCTTCTTGCGTAATCTGCCGCACTGTGAAGCCGCACTGTGAAGCCGCACTCGAAAGCAGAAAATTTGCGCGAGCGTGCTGCGCGCGCACTCGCGTGAGTGCACATGACACTTCTCTGATGCTTGCTCGCGTTGACTGAAGTGTCGCGCGCGCTGAACGTGTTACTATCGTCAGTTCGCGCTTGCAGCCCGCCGCGCGATTCAAGCAAAGCCGCCCGCGTGGACGCGGTGCACAGAGAGGGAACCATGACTGAACAACGGCTCGAGGAAAGCGGCGCCGCCCACCAGCGCACCAATGGTCGCGCCTACTCCACGGAGACGCCGCAGGCAGGTGATGGCTCGGGCGCGCTGCCGGAGGGCCGCGAGTTCTCGCTGAAGTCGTTCAAGTGCTTCGCGCGCCAGCATCCGCTCCTGGTCGGCGTGGGCGCCGCCGGCATCGGCGCCGCCGTCGTGACACTGGGCGCGGGCTACGTGCTGTACCGCGGCGCGCAGCGCAGCTTGCCGATGCGAGCCTTCAAGCTCGCGCGTCTCCTGGCCACGTTCTGACGAGTAGCTCGGTAGCTACCGAGCCGGTGCGGATGAGTGCGGACCGAAGAGCGCGGTGAACTCGGGTAACGCGCGCACGGCGGCGACGCGCGGGTCGTACGCGATCATGCTGGCGTGGCTCGGACAATCGGCGACGTACCGGCGCAGTTGCTCCAGCGCTTCGGGTAACCGCCCCGCGTCTGCGTAATAGCGTGCGACGTCGTAGTACACGTAGGAGTTCTCGACGCCCGCGTCTTGCACGAGCTGCGACGCGGCGAGTGCCTCTGCTCTTTCCGGCTCTCCGCAGAGACCGAGCACGCGCACGGCCGCGCCGTACACGAGCGGCACGGGTTCGGGAAATCGTGTCGCGAGCTCCACGCAGCAGCGAGCCCGTTCCGCGGCGCCGACCTCCATCAGATATTGAGCGTGACGGTACAGCGTCAACGACGGCGACTTCGTGCGTACGAGCTCCTTCGCGGCCATTGCTCGTCGCGCTAGCCGCGATTGCTGGGCGACTGCTGCCTCGATCGGTCCGGCAGGCAGCGCGAGCAGCTCGTCGCCTATTGCGAGCGCGGCAGCGACGTCCAGATCCATCCATGCGCCCACCGTGCTCAGGACTTCTTCGGCGTCTTCGGAGCTCGCGTTCCGGAGCAAAGCGCGTGCTCGCTCAATCAGCACGCCGCTGCCGAGCCGCGCGACGAGCTGTCGCGTCGGGTGCCGAAACAGTGCCTCGATGAGCGCCGGCTGGAGCGGCTCGTCAGCGAGCACGGTCAATACTCCGTTGACGAGGCTCTCGCCCGGGACGCGATCGCACGAGACCGCCACGCGCGCGCTCCACTCCGCGAGCCGATCGCGCGACGCTGACGTGAGCGCGTTCCTCGCCCGCTTTGACGAGGCGACCATCGTCAGGATCGAGAGGCACACGGCCGCGAGCTCCTCGCCCGGCGCGATCTCAGCCAGCGAGGTCTCGTGAAAGCGCTTCGCCACCTCGCGGAGCGACGCATGGTGCCAGCTCGAGAGCCTGCGCCCGTACGTGCCGTCGTCGTCTTTGAGCACCAGTGCAATGGGTACGATGCGATGAACGGCGCTCATCCGGCGCTCGAAGTCTTCGCAGAACGCCGTCCAATCCTGCCGAGTTGGCTCCGCATCCTGATCGCCGCTGACGTGCCACTCGAGCGCGTCGTCACTGCCGAAATTCAGCACGCGCTCGCTCCAGCTCTTGACGTAACCGAGCGCGGGCGGGAGGAGCTGCTCGATGCTGGCGCGCTCCTCGGCGGTGGCGACCCGCTCGAAGCAGAGCTGACATTCGAGGCATTTTCGACTCGTGCCGAAGCCCGCACCCAGGAACAGGAACGGTGGCGCCGGTGTCCTTCGACGCGGGGTCACGCTCGCCATGGCTCATGATACGCGCTTCTCGGAGCGCCTATCCCTTCGAGTAGCACGCGCCGGCGCGGCGCCACGGTCAGCCACGTGGCGTGCTGGAGGTACGCCGTGCGCGCGCCGCGGAAGTCGTAGATGCCGGGCGACGAGCGTGGTTTGCACGCGCAACCCGCGGTTGCGAAGCGCGGTTGCGGCGCGGCGGGACTCGGGCGGGAGCCTGGCCGAAAGCCGCCGAATACGCGCCCTTCTTCCCGCGGCATGAACCCTGCTCTCGTGCGCTCGATGCGGGGGTAACCGCGAGGGAGTGGAGTAAATATGATGAAGCAGAGTTCAGTCGGTGCGTGTCTGGCGTGTGTGCTCTTTCTGGCGGGGTGCACGGCAGAGGTCGATGACTCGGAGACGGCGTCCGATTCGGAAGCGCTGGCGAATGAAGGGACGGCCAGTCCAGACGCGGTCAAGAACCATCGTTTGACGTGCACTGGGCCGCACTTCATTCAGTCCGTCCCGACGGGCTTCTTCGTGTCCACCGAGATCGGCTTCCCGGGTAATGCCGCCGGCATGCTGCGCGCGCGCGCGACACGCGTCGGCAGCTTCGAAAGGTTCTTTCTTTGCGACGACTACCACGGTGGCAAAGCGATCAAGTCGATCGTGAACGGCGCCTTCGTGTCGACGGAGATCGGTTTCGGAGGTGACTACGCCGGCATGATGCGCGCGCGACCCGGCCAGGCCACGATCGGTGACTGGGAGCGGTTTTACCTGGTCGGGAGCTACATCATCTCGCGCGCCAGCGGCGCGTTCGTTTCCGCGGAGTACGGATATACGGGTGACTATGCCGGCATGCTGCGCGCGCGCGCGGCCCAAGCCGGGCCCTGGGAGCAGTGGCGCATCGGCAACGCGACGTGGGACTGATATGGGGAGGAGGAGTGCTCGCGGGTGGCCCCGCTCCGCCGACTCGCCGCGCCACGCGGCCTGGTAGCGTGACGGAAAGCTGCGCTAAAGCCCCATCAGCTTGGCGAGGTAGTACGACATGGTCTCGCTCGTGCCGCCGCCGATGCGGAGCAGGCGCGAGTCGCGCCAGGCGCGCGCGATCGGGTACTCTTCGATGTAGCCCCAGCCGCCGTGGAACTGCAGGCACGTATCCATCACGTAGCTGACCAGCTCGCCCGCCACGATCTTGGCCATGCTGATCAGCTTCACCGTCTCGAAGCTGACGTCGCCCTGCTTGACGTACTTGTCTTCGTTGTAGTGGTCGACGACCTTGTCGACGAACGCTTCTGCCATCTCGATGCGCGTGTACATGTCGACGAACTTGTGCTGCCAGAGCTCGCGCTTGATGATCGGCTTTCCGAACGCGTGCCGCTCCTGCCCGTAGATGCGTGAATAGTCGACCGCGAGCCGGCATCCGGCCACGCCGCTGACTGCGCCGATCAGCCGTTCGGACTGGAAGTTCTGCATGAGATACATGAACCCCATGTTCTCTTGACCGAGCCGGTAGCGCTCCGGTATCCGCATGTCGTCGAAGAACAGCTCGGCAGTGTCGGAGGCGTGGTTGCCGATCTTGTTGAGGCGATTGCCGACGCGAAAGCCCTTGGTGTCCGTGGGCACGAGGAAGAACGTGCAGCCGTGGGCGCCTCGATCCGGCTCGGTCTTCGTGAGCAACGTGACGAAGCTCGCGCGCGTGCCGTTCGTGATGAAGGTCTTCTGGCCGTTGATGACATAGTCGCCGCCGTCCTTGCGCGCGTGCGTCTTGATGCCTGCCACGTCGCTGCCAGCGCCGGGCTCTGAGACGCCGATGGCGGCGATGCGCTCGCCGGCGAGCGCCGGCTTGAGAAACTCTTCGATTTGCTCGGGCGTGCCGAGATCGCCGATCACGGGCGTGGCCATGTCGCTCTGAACGAGCAACGCCATCGTCACGCCCGCGCTGCGGCCGCGCGGCAGCTCTTGCGCCTTCGCCACGCTGAACCAGTAGTCCCCGCCGGCTCCACCCTTGTCCTCGGGGTAGTGCGCGCCGAACAGGCCGAGGCTGCCTGCCTTCTTGAAGAGCTCGCTCGGGAAGTCCTTCGCCGCTTCCCAGTCGTCGGCGAAGGGGCTGATCTCCTTCTCGACGAACGAGCGCACCGTCTTACGAAACTGTTCGTGCTCTTCGGTGAACGGCTGGAACATGGCTCGCACCCTCCGCGCGCGGCGTGGCGCGCATTTTGTTTCGCCTACAGATGATTCGTACACGAAATATCCGCAGGCGCAACAAGCACGCCGCGAACAGCGCGGTTTGCGGAGCTAGAGCCGGGTGCGGGCCAGGATTTCGCGATGCAAATCGGGGTCTTCGTTGTCGAGACCCTCGACCAGAACGTCGGCGGGCGTCTTGCCAGCCGCGACCAGCTGCGTCACCCGCGACAGGTGAATGGTCTCGTCGCGCCCTTCCGCGGAGAGCCGCCGGCGGCGCGACAGCCCCCCCGTGGCGATCTCCAGAACGCGCTCGGCCAGGACACGCGCGCTCTGACCCCCGAGCTCCGCGCTCAATCCCTTTTTGATCAACTCGGGACGTGCGCGCTCGACCGCCTCGTAGCTCAGCGGCCGCAAGAGCTCCTCCGCTTCGGCAAGCGCCTGCTCGTCGTACAGGATGCCCGTGAACAAGGCCGGCAGCGCACACCCGAGATCCGTGGGCAGCGAGTCGACGCTGCGCACCTCGAGCGTGCTCTTCAAACGCGCCTCCGGAAAGAGCGTGTTCAAGTGGAGCTTCCAGTCGGCGTGCGTCGCGCGCTCTCCCTCGTACCCGTTCGCGAGGAAGTCGCGGAACGTCTGGCCCGTGTTCGAGTACACGCGCGCGCCGCGCTTGAACAGGAACATGCCGGCGTCGAGCGCCCATTCCACGTAGTCGCGATAGCGAGGCCGCTGAGCGGTCCAGAGCGACGGGATCAAACCCGAACGCTGTGGGTCCATGTGCAGCCAGACCTCGCCGCGAATGCTCTTTTTACCGCTGAGCTTGCCCTCGTAAAAGGGCGAATTCGCCAGGATGACGTGGGCCAGCGGCGACAGGCGCAGCGACACCTGCAGCTTGCGCAGCGCGTCCTCTTCGTTCGCGTAGTCGAAGTTGGCCTGCACCGTCGCGGTGCGACGCATCATGTCGAGCGCGCCCGAGCCGCGTGTCGGCAAATAGCTGCGCATGACCGCGTAGCGTTGCTTCGGGACCCACGGCAGCTGATCCTGATGTGCCAGCGGATGAAAGCCGACGCCGAGCCAGAGCAGGTTCATCTCGTCGGAGATGGCGCGCAGCTCCTGCAAGTGTCCGCGTGACTCCGCACAGATGGCGTGGATGTCGGGGAGCGCGGCGCCGCTCAGCTCGAGCTGAGCACCGGGTTCCAGGGTGACCGACGCGCTGCCGCGTAGTAGCGCGATGATCGGCCCGTCTTGCTGCTCGCGTTCGGGCTGCCAGCCGTGCGCCTCGATCAACGAAGAGAAAATGCGCAGCACCCCGCGAGCGCCATCGTAAGAGATGGGTGCGCCCGTATTCGCGTCCACGCCGAACTTCTCGGCCTCCGCGCCGATGCGCCACTCGCTGGGCGGCTTTTCGGCGGCGCGAAACACCCGGCACAGG
This sequence comes from Polyangiaceae bacterium, assembly GCA_036520475.1. Lineage (GTDB taxonomy): Bacteria > Myxococcota_A > Polyangia > Polyangiales > Polyangiaceae > DATDJP01. The sequence continues at coordinate 65,166 of DATDJP010000078.1, forward strand.
TCCTCCGCGTCCTGGATCGGCTCGTAGTCGGATTGCTGAACGGCGGTAGCCATACTGTATTAGTGAGTCTTCGGGCGGGCGGAGCCGGGCCAGGTCGCTATAAGGCCGCCCCCCGGGATTGTCACCGGGATTGTTGCGGCGCTCAGCCTGAATCCGGTGCAATCGCGCGCATCGTGGGATGCAGCGCACCCAGGGCGCGCGCCAGCGCGGCGGTGTGCGATTCCGTGGTACCCGCGCCGCCGCCGATCACCCGGCAGCCGCGCGCCTCGAGGTCGAGGGCGCCCTGCACCCAGCGCAGCGGATCGCTGTCTTCGTCCGGGAACCCGCGCACGCTGGCAACGCCTGCCGCGAGCAGAACGCCGGGCGCAAGGCCAGTCGGGTGGAGCTGCGCGGCGAGCGCCGCAGTCAGCTCTTCCAGGCGAGCGAAGGCCGTTTCGATCGAGGACACTTCGAGCAACAGGACGCTCGCGCCGGCGTCTTGCAGCGGAGCGAGCAGCGGCAAGAGCGCGCCCCCCGTCACGATCTCCCCGTTCGGAAGGCACTCCACGACCGCCCAGGTCGGCAGCTCCGTGCCTGCAGCCGCAGCGACGGACGCCATTAGCTCGAGCCGTGAGCCCTGACCGCGCGCGAGCAGCAGCTCACACCCGGCGGCCTTCAAGCGCTCGGCATGCTCGCCCAGCTCCTCACCGAGTCGACCCGATGCCATCGGGCTCACCATCTCCGACCCCAACACGCCGGCGACGGCGACGGGCTTGGTGCTCTCCGCGGCGGCTTCCAGAGCGAGTTCGACGGCCAGCCCCGTGAGCATCGCGGAGCGGTGCTCCATGCCCACTTCAGCCAGCGCGCGCGGCGTCGTGTCCGCGGTCAGCGCGCACAGCACGTCGACCTGACTGCGCACCTCCGCGCGGTAGTGGTCGAGCACCTCCTGCGGCCGCTGCCGCAGCAGCACCCCGAGCGCGCCCGGGGAGTCGAGCCCGACGCCACGCGCGCGGAACGACGCGCCAGTGTCCGCATCCACGACCAGCGGACGGCCCACTCTCAAGCGACTACTGATGCGTTGGAAGCTCATGCTGCCTGTGGAGCGCTCATTCCCAACCGCAGACCGAAGACGCGTTCTGCGCTCTGAGCCACTCGGTCAATGGCCGATAGTAATCAATGATCGCCGTCGCATCCATTTTGGATTCACCGGTCATCTCGCGGAGCGCTTCAGGCCAGGATTTGCTCGCGCCCAGGGCCAGCAGTGCCTTGAGCTTTGCCCCCGCCGCCTCGTTTCCGTGGATGCTGCAGCGATGCAGCGGTCCCGTGTGACCCGCGACCTTACAGAGCCCGCGGTGGAACTGATACTGCAGAATGCGGGCGATGAAATAGCGCGTATAAGGGACGTTCGCCGGGATGTGATACTTGGCGCCCGGGTCGAAGTCCTGCTCGGTGCGCGCGCTCGGGGCGTCCACGCCTTGGTACTTCTTGCGTAGCTGCCACCAGGCGGCGTTGTAGGCCTCGGGCGGGGTCTTGCCGCTGAACACGTCCCAGCGCCACTGATCGATGAGCTTGCCGAAGGGCAAGAACGCGATGCCCTCCAGCGCGCGCTGCATGAGCAAGTTGACGTCCGCTTCGGCGCTGACCGCGGGAGCGCGCTCGAAGACGCCGACCTTGGCCAGGTATTCCGGAGTCACGCTGAGCGCCAACGTGTCACCGATGCCTTCGTGGAACCCGTCGTTCGCGCCTGCCTGAAACAGCGGCGGCCGGTGATTGTAATAGTGGAAGTAGTAGTTGTGCCCGAGCTCGTGGTGGATCGTCACCAGGTCTTCGTGGTTGACCTGAATGCACATCTTGATGCGCAGGTCTCCGCTCATGTCGACGTCCCATGCGCTCGCGTGACACACGACCTCGCGGTCACGCGGTTTTTCGAACAAACTGCGCTGCCAGAAGGTGTTCGGTAGCGGATCGAGGCCGAGCGAAACGAAGAACTGTTCGCCGAGCCGCACGAGTTTGTGCGCATCGTACTGTTTCGCGACCAGGCGCCGTGTGATGTCCGGCTGACCTTTGCCCGGAAACGGCTCGACCAGCGGATAGAGGTTCGCCCATTCCTGCGCCCACATGTTACCGAGCAGGTGCGCCGGAATCGGCGCTTTTTCGCCGATTTTGTCGGCTCCGTAGCGCTTACGGAGCTTCGCTCGCACGTAGCAGTGCAGGTCTTCGTAGAGCGGTTTCACCTCTTCGTACAGTCGCTCCATCTCGCGCACGAACGCCTGCGAGCTCATGTCGTAGCGCGCCGTCCAGATTTCCCCCATGTCGCGGAAGCCGAGGTCGCGCGCGCCCTTGTTGCCGAGCTCGACGAAGCGACGGTAGAGCGGTCGCATCGGCACCGAGACCGTGTGCCAGCCGCGCCAGACTTCGAGCAGCAGATCCGCGTCGCGGCTGGTCGCGAGCACGTCGCTGAGCTCGCCGAGATCGAGGCAGCTCGACGCCTTGTCCTTGCCGCGCCCTTTCAATTTGGCAGAGCAGTACTTGCCCTTGCCGTACACGCTCTCCATCTTCGAGGCAATTTCCGCCAGCTCCGCGCGTTCGCCCGCGTCTGCCGGAGCGGGCAAGCCGGCGGAGTACTTGAGCAGGTACAGGCTACGCGCGGTGTCGGCTGAAAGCGCGAGACCATCGAAGCGGCGCGCCTCTTTGATCCGCCGCATCAGATACTCCATCACGCGCTCTTGCGCCTCGGCCGCGAGCTTCTCGGTGTCGTCCGTGATGTAAGTCGCCTTGACCCAGTTGATGCGTTCTGCGTCGCTCCAGAGCTCTTTGAGCTCGGTGTTGACTTGCGCCACGAACGCGTCTGCATCAGCGGGAGTCGGGAGCGCGAGCGGCGCGCCCGCCTGCGCGGAGCTGTCGGGTGGCTTCGGCGCGCTGGGCGTCTCCGCGCGCGGCGGCGAGGAGCTCGCGCAAGCGGCGCTGAGGAGCGCGGGGACGAGTGAGCGGCGAACGGCACGAAGGGGAGTCGATCCGACAGGCATGTCCCCGGAATTACCACTATTACGGCAAGGCTTGCGTCACCGACGCCATCTCGTGGACGGAGAGGTTGCCGATCAGCGGCGCGAGCTGCGGCGTTTCCCCCGCCGGCTGAGCCCTGGCGAGCGCGCGCACCATGTAGGGAGGCACGGCGCGAAACAGGAGCCGCACCTTGAGCGCGCCACCGGCGAGCGAGCCCGCACTCGCCGCGAAGCGATAGGCGAACGCGCGCGTTTCTCCGGGCACGAGCGGCGTCAGCGGCCGCTTGTCGAACGGCCGGACGCGCGCCACCGGGCCGCCATCGAGGTACTGCAAGACGACTTCCTGCGCACCCTCGGCCTTCTTCAGCTTCACTTGTTGCCGCTCATCGAGCACGGGCGCGCCCTGCTCGTCGCGCTGCGCCTCCACGCGATCCACGAGCTGCTGCTGCAGATTGACGAGCAGCGGGTCCGCCCCGTTGCATCCGACCATGAGCTCGTTCATGGGATTCGTGGCGTCGCCCAGGATGTTCGCGTCGCACAGATCGTCCGTGTGCTGCCCGAGCACGCCGGATGCGGCGCGCAGCGCGCCGCCCGCGTCCGTCACCGAGACCTCGAGCCACATCTGGCGCACGAACGCGAAGCCTCCGGGCAAGTAGTGACCGGTTCCGGAGTTCGTGACCCGAACCTCGAAACCGAGCTGCTCCTTGTCGAGCACTACGCTGCTCGGCAGCAGCTCGAGCGTCGCCGCGCGCCGCAGCAACGCCGCTCGCGCTTCGCGCTGCGGGTCGTCCCGCTCGGGGACGTCGAGCGGATGATCGACGCCAACGAACGAATGATCGTGCACCGTGCGCGCCGGCGCTTCCTGATCCTGCTCGAAGGGAATCGACGCGCTCTCGGCGGCGCGTCGCTCCGCCACGACGGGCATGTGGCACGCCGTGCAGCTCGCGCCGCCGGCCTTGGCGTAGTCCCGCCACTCGTCGAACAAGGTCTGCAGCACCAGGTCCGTGCCTTTGACGAACTGGCCGTCGCCGTTCTTGTCGAGCTGCACCGCGTGACAGTTGCGGCAAAGCTCCTCCGGTGTCGCGAACAGCGCGCTCTGCTCACTGCGGTGAAAAGCGTTGGCCACCGGGTCGGCGATCGGCCCGAAATACGTGCGCCCCGCGCTGAGTCCCGTGGCGAAGCTCGCGAGCCCTGCGCCGCCCGTGTTCGAAGTGCCGCGCCACTGGTGGCAGACCGCGCACGACACGCCCTCGTTGACGAGCGTGTCGTCACCCAGATTTTCGGCGACCAGCGGCAAGCTGGCCGAGCTCGTGAGCGTCGCACCGAGCGGCCCGTGGCAGTTGACGCAAATCTTCGCGGTCGGGTCCTGGGCGTTCCCCTGGAAGACGCGCGCGACGACTTGATTGGTCTGCGCGATCATGAGCGGGCTGGTCATGGCGCGGGCGTGCATCGAGGTACGCCACTGCCGCACGATGCTCTCGTGACAGCGCTCGCACGCGTCGGCCTTCTCGAACCCGCCCAGCGTCACCCCTGGGATCGCGCCGGGCTCGACGAGGCGCGCCGGGACGTCGTACGCCAGCAGCACGTGCAGCGGGAGGAGCGCCAGCACGACCAACACGAACGGCACGTGCAGCACGCGCCAGCGCTGCAGAAGCCGCGTGAAGCGCTGCTGCTTGTGCGCGCGAGCCATGAGCTCGCTGTGGGTCTGGACGAGCCGCGAGAGCTCACTCGCGACCGGCCACTCTTCACGCGGGATCGCTGCGCTCAATTGCTGAAATTCGCCAGCGGACAGCGGCGCATCGAGCAGACGCCGTTTCAGCTCGTGCACCGACGCCGAGCGTCCGGCGACCTGCTTCTCGATTTCGACGAGGCTGCGCGCGGCGAGCTCTTCGCTCGCGCGCACCGAGTAGTTGCCGACGCTTTGCTGGGCAATCCTCGGTACGAAGGCGTACACGAGGCGCCACACGAGCCCGCTACCGACCAGGAGCACGAGACTCGCGAGCAGCAGTTTGCCCGTCGAAAGCTGCAGACTGAACGCGCCGAACCCAGCGTGCGCGCAGGCCGTGACCAGCGCGAACAGGCCGAGGTACACGTGAGCCCAGAGCCACGAGGCCAGCGTCGCGGGCAGGTGCTCCTGGAGCGCGCGCCGGCGCAGCGAGTAGAGGGTCACGATGGCGAGCAGCGCCACGCTCGCAAGTCCGAGCACGACGCCCAGCGGCGTGTACCCGCGCAAGGTCGAGCTCAGAAAGTCCGAGTACTCCGCGAGCACGCCGGAGCCGAGCGCGACGAGTACGACGCCCAGGGCCAGCGTCCCGAGCACGGCGCACACGAGCCAGGGCCAGTGCCGCTCCAAGAGGCCCCTGTGACGAGCGAGACGGAGCGACCGATTCATTCACGAACCAACGCGAGGACGACGCGCGGATCCACCCGAAACGCAGCGCCGACGGGACAGCCGGTGACGCACGCGTAGTCGGCGTGGTCTGCACACAGGTCGCACTTGACCGCGATCTTCTGAACCTTGGGATCGATGGCCTCGAGCGCCTGCCGGCGTGACTCGCCCGACACCAGCAGATCTAGCAGGCTGAACACCCAGCTCTTGCTCGGCTTCGCCAGCGGATGCATTTGAATATTGTCGTACGGGCAGCGCTCGGCGCACGCGCCGCAGCCGATGCAGTTCTCCTCGACGATCTTGATCTCGCCGCTGGCCGTGCGCACGATGCCGTTCACGTTGCAGAGCAGACACGCGGGATCGGCGCAGTGCCGGCAGGCGGTCGGAAACAGGTAGTTGTCGACCTGGATACCGCGCAGCTCGAGCCTGCTGTAGCCGTGGCGGCGTTCGCACGCGGCGATGCAGTTCCCGCAGCTCGTACACAAGTTCTGATCGACGACCAAGAGCTCTCGACCGCCCGCCAGACCCTCCTCGACCAGGGACTGACTGGAAATGCGATCGCTCAGCTGGCTCGTGCGCTCGAAGCCACCGCTGTCACGCGCCTGCGGCAGCATGCCCAGGTGCCTGGCGCGCGCCATCCGCTCGGCCGCGTACGCGGCGTGGAGCAAGGGCTGCTGCGCGTGCGGCTCGCGCGCGAGCACGCGCCCCAGGACCTCGCCGGAGAAGCGCACCACCTGCGCCCGCGTGGCGGCTTCGACTGAGTACGGCTGCGCCGGCTCACGCTGCAAGATCGCGAGCGCGCCGAACAGCTCGCCCTCGTGCAGATAGACGAGCACGCGATCCCCGGACGCATCCTGGACGCGCACGCGCAGAAAGCCGCTGTGTACCAGGTAGAAATCCGCGGGCGGCTCGCCCTGCCGGAACAACGGCTCTCCGGGCAATAGTGAGCACAGCGCGGCGCCGTTGACGAGCTCGCGCAGGCTGGCTTCACTGAGCGATCCCAGCGCGCCGGGGCTCTGCGTGTACGTCCAGAGCGCGCGGCGCGCGTACAAGCTGACCATCAGCTCGCCGAAACCGGCCGCCTGCTCCGCCATCCGCAGCACCGCGAGCTTCGGCACTTCCAGCACGACCGAGGGCTCGAGGGCGCGGGCTCCGGAGCTCTCGGGCAGTCCGCCCATCACGCCCATTTCCCCGAAAAATCCGCCGGCAGCGAGCCGCACGCTCTGCATCTGCTGACCGTTCGGCAGCTGGCAAATTTGTTCGACCGCGCCGCTCAGCACGACGGCCAGGCGTTCGTAGAACTCGCCTTCACCGCACAGCTGCTCGCCCGGCACGAGAAAACGCAAGGTGGAGCGGAGCAGCATGCGACGCAGCACGCGCGGCTCCACGCGCGCGAACAATTCCAGGTGCAGAAGGCGCTGCGACAGATCGTCCAGCCACAAGCCGGATGGCAAAGTGACGGTGCGCGCCGAGAGCAGGAGCTCGTGGTCGGGGACGCTGTCCTCGAGCTTGAACTTGTTGAAGAGCACCATGTCCGCGCGGCTCAAGTCCGCCGGGCAAACCGGCACGCACTGTTGACATTGCGTGCACGCGGCCACGAAGCTCGCCACGTTGCTGGCGCTCAAGCTGGGAGCGTGCACGGCAGCGTTGAGCTCGCCGATGGACACGCCGCGCGCCTGGGGCAGCGGGCAAGACAGCAGGCAATCGTTGCAGCCGATACACGCCAGCGTCTGCGCCTCCACGCGCGCCGCGAAGCTCTGTTCCTGGGGCGTCACTCGAGCTCCTCGAAACGCAGCATGACGCCCGCAGGTCCGAGGAGCAGGTCACCATGCGCCAGCAGCTGATAGTCGGAGCCCAGAGGGGCGCCCGAGCGAAACATGCCTCCTGCGAGATCCTTCGCCCAGAACGCGCGCCCATCGCTCACGATCTCGAGCTGCTGCGGCGCCAGGCCGCTCACGCACAGCTCGCTCCCGGGCTGCCCTCCGATACGCGCTCTCGTTCCGAGCGCGATGCTCTGACCCTGCTCGGCGCCGGAGAACACCACGACCCGCGCGCGCGCCCCCAGCAGCAGCGTGTGCAGCGCACGCGGCGCACGCGTGTAGATCGCCTCGACGCCGCCCAGCCGGAGCGGCGCGTTCTCCTGCAGCTCGAGCTCCTCTCCGGAAGCGAGCCGCCGTCCCGCGAGGAACGTGCCGAGCTCGCTGCCCAGATCCGAGACCCAGTGCTGCGTCGCGCTGCCGCGAATCCGCGCGTGGCGCGGGGCGAGCCCGAGCTCGTCGATGCGGATCTCGCACTCTGCGGCGCGGCCGACCACGCAGGCGCGCTCACTCAGCGCGAAACTCAAACCGCGGGCCGCCCCCGAGCGGAGCTCGAGGCGCGGTGCCGGGGCGCCCAGCTGGGTCCGCTCCGGCTCACGGCATAGCGAGGCGGCGTGCAGCAGCAGATCCGTGCTGCCGAGCCGGATGCAGTCGCCGTCGTGCAAGCGCTGCGCGGAGCTCACTGCGGCTCCATTGACCCATGTGCCGCCGCGCGCACCCATGTCTCGCAAGTAGAGGCTAGCACTCGCGTATACGATTTCGGCGTGCAAGAGGGCGACGCTCGGGTCACTCAATCGCACTTCGCACTCCGGCCCGCGACCCAAGCGAACGGGCCACTGGCTCAGCGCGCGGCGCTGGCCATTCAGCGACAGCTCGGCGTGGAGCGCAGCAGCCGGGGGCGCCGCGGGCGCGGGCGCCTCCGCGTGTAAACCGATCGACAGTACCCGCGTTCCCCGACCTCCACCGCCCAGCATCGCCGTGCCGAGCGCCGCAAACGCCGAGCTCGGCAGCGCGACGGTTCCGACCGCTCCCTGCAGGTTCATCGACGGCAGCGCGAGCGTCCCGTCCGCCGCGGGCGCGAGCGGCACTTGCGCCGTCGCGAACGCCGCCGCGCTCTTGCCAAAATCCAGGGCTTGCGTGCCCCGCACCTTGGCGGCTGCCAAGACCTGCGTGCCGGCGCTGCGCGGCGGGGGCGCCAGGAGCTTTTTGGCGTCGAGCCAGCCGTCCAGGAAAAAACCCGGGTCGAGCAGCCGGTCGCGCACGGCTCGGACGTCGAGACCCGAATCAATTAGACGCTTCAAGCTGCGCCCCACGCTCCGCACGCGCGCTTGCCGTTGACCCAGCAGCAAGGCGCCCGCGAGTCGTCCGTCTTTGAATACGAGCTTGCGGTACGCGATCGCTCCCGTGCCGCGCGGCATGTCGACCACGACGTCTGCAGCCCCCTCCGCTTCCACCGTGGTACCCGCGCTGGCGAAATCGAGATCGAAGAGGCGCGTCGCGAAATAAAACGACCCCGTGCGATAAAGCGCGTTCTGCCCTGCCATGTTTTGCCCTGCGATCTGACCCTGAAGGCGCGCCGGCTCCCACAGTTGCAACACTTCCCCCTGCACGCTCGCACAGTCGCCAGCTGCCCAAATTCCGGCCACCGGCGTCTGCATCCGCCGGTCGACCTGCACGGCGCCCTCACTCGAGAGCGGCACACCAGCGCCCGCCAGCAGCTCGCTGTTCGGCACCACGCCGAGCGCTACGCAAAGCAAGTCGCAGCGAATCGTCCGCCCGGCGTCGGTGCCGATCGCCCCCACCGTCCCATTCGCGGCGGGGAAGGCGCGCGCGACCTGTTCCCCCTGAATGACGTCGATGCCGCCTTGACGGAGCCGGACGGTCAATAGATGAGACGCGGTTTCGTCCAGTACGCGCGGCATGAATCGGCTGCTGCGCTCGACTATCGTCACCTTGACTCCACGCTCGTGCAGACCGTGGGCCAATTCCAGTCCGAGCGGTCCGCCGCCGAGCACGGCGGCCGTTTGCACGCTCTGCATCCGCAGCCGCTCCATCACGCGCTGCGCGTCCTGCAATGTGCGGAAGGTCATGACCCCGGGTAGGTCCGCTCCGGGAAACGTCGGCGCTCTGGGACGGGCGCCCGCGGCGATCAAGAGCTCGTCGTAAGGCAGCGCCGCGCTGTTGGCGCTGTCCCAGATCTCGCGGCGCGCCACGTCCACGTGGGTGACCCGCGCAAACACGCGATGGATCTTGCGCGCTTCGTAGAACTCGGGGCCCACGCACCAGAGCTGATCCTCACGCAGCTCGCCGAGCAGGTAGTTCGTGAGCGCGGCACGGTAGTAGCCCGGGTTGGCTTCGTCGCTGAAGATCCCGATTGTGGCGTGCGGGTCAATACGGCGGAGCGTCTCGGCCGCAGTGATCCCGGCCGCTCCGTCGCCGACGATCAAGTAGCGTTTGCGAGCCATGCGTCAGCCGGATTCGGCACGCAGCTTACCCGATCCCACTCCCTGCGCGCTGTAGACGCTTTTTCGGCCTGCTGGCGCCGCGCCGACGCTTCAAACCGGCCAGCAACGGCTGTATGCCTGAGAGGTGCTGCAGGTGGGGACGGTCGTCGCCAATCGCTTCGAACTGCTGAAAATCGCAGCATCGGGAGGGATCGGCACCGTCTACCAGGCCCACGACAGGGCGCAGGGGCGTCTGGTCGCCGTCAAGCTGCTGAAGCAGCTGCACCCGGAGCATATCCAGCGCTTCAAGCGCGAAGCCGAGCTCCTGGCGCGGCTCGATGCTCCGGGCTTCGTACGCTACATCGATTTCGGCGTGCTGAAGGGCGGTCAACCCTTTCTGGCCACCGAGTGGCTGAACGGTGAAGACCTCGACGCGCGGCTCGCGCGCGGCAAGTTGCGCATCGAGGACACGATCACGCTCGCCACCAAGATCGCGACCAGTCTCGCCATCGCCCACCAACACGGCGTCATCCACCGCGACATCAAGCCCTCGAACCTTTGGCTGGTGGACCGCGACACGAGCAAGCCGAAAATTCTCGACCTGGGGCTGGCGCGCTTCATCGACGCCGCGCGCTCCAGCATCACCAGCACCGGCGCGATCATGGGGACTCCGAGCTACATGTCTCCCGAGCAGGCGCGCGGCGGGTCCAACCTCGATGCCCGCACCGACGTGTTCTCGCTCGGCTGCGTGCTGTACGAATGCCTCGCCGGCACGCCGCCATTCGCAGGCGATCAGATCATGGCAATCCTCGCCAAGATCGTGTTCGAAGACGCACCGCGCGTTCGCAACCTGCGCGCCGACGTCCCGCGCGGACTCGAGCGCTTGGTGCAGGCCATGCTGTCGCGCGAGCCCGCGGACAGGCCGCGGGATGCAGGAGCCGTGGCAGCCGCTCTGACTGCGCTACACCCGTCGGAGGTCATCCGAAAGATCTCGTCGCGCCCACCCCAGCCCGTGCTCACCCATCGCGAGCAGCGCGTGCTGTGCGTGCTCACCGCGACACTGCAGCACAACGAGCAAGGCGACGCCAGCGAGACCGACAACGCCGGCTTGATGCCGAACCACGAGCAGCTGCGGGCGATCGCGGTGAAGCGCGGCGGCCGGCTAGAGCTGCTCGCGAATGGCTGTTTGATCGCCACGTTCTCGTCGGGCGGACAAGCGGCGGATCTGGCGCTGGCAGCTGCGCGCACCGCGCTGGCGTTGCGCCCTCTCATCCCGAATTTTTGCATGGCCCTGGCGACCGGACGCGCGGTCGTGGGGGACCGAGTTTCGATCGGAGAAGCGGTGCAGCGCACCGCGCACCTGCTCGAGCTGGCGTCCGCCGGTGATATTCGTGTCGACGCCGCTAGCATCGGTCTGCTCGAGAGCCGCTTCGTGGTCGAAAACCGCCTGCTCGTCAGCGAGCGCCCGACGCCGAGCGGCGAGCGTGTGCTGCTGGGACGGCCCACGACCTGCGTCGGCCGCGATTGGGAGCTGGCGACGCTCGGCGCCGCGTTCAGCGAGTGTGTCGAGGAGAGCGCCGCACGCGTGGTGCTCGTCACCGCAGCTGCTGGCATGGGTAAGACACGCGTGCGATACGAGTTCCTGCACCGCTCACGCACGGAGGGTGCCGCGCTCTGCGTCGGCGCCGGGGATCCGAT
>DATDJP010000079.1:0-18126 GCA_036520475.1 Polyangiaceae bacterium
ACTCTGAACGCCGCGGGGCCTCGCGCTCGCACTATTTTTTGCCGCCACGGCGCCAAGAAGTCGCCAGGTTCGCCGCAGATTTTTTGGGGGTTCAGAGCGCGCTCATCGAGAAGGAGGTCCGGCGCCGTCGCGGCCGACCGCGAAAGCGGCGTGCGCAGAAGCCGGGGTCGCGGCTCTAGCTTGTGCCGAATGCGCTCTAGGCGGCCTGGATGTTCTTCGTGAACGTCGACAGGCTGGCGAAGCGACGGGTGTGAAAGACGTCGTCGCCAAAGAGCGTGCTCAGGATCTGCATGCGCTTGAAGTAGAGGCCCACGTCGTGTTCGTCGGTCACGCCGATGCCGCCGTGCAGTTGCGTGCCCTGACGCACCACGAAACCGCCGCTGACGCCGAGCTGGGTCTTGGCCGCGGAGATAGCGCGCCGCCGTTCCTCGGGATTTTCGTCCGAAACCTTGAGCATGGCCAGGATGGCAGTGCTCTTGGCGAGCTCCGTCTCCACGAACATGTCGACTGCGCGGTGCTGCAGGGCCTGAAACGTCCCGATGGCGACGCCGAACTGCTTGCGCTCCGTCAGGTAGTTGCGCGTCATCATGAGCACGGTCTGCATCACCCCGGAGCCTTCGGCACAGGCCGCCGCGGCGCCGTAGTCGTGGATCAGATCCAGTAGCGGTCCTGCTTCGCCCTCGGCGCCCAGCAGACGGTCCTTTTCGACCTCGACGCCATCCAGCTCGAGCAGCGCCGCCTTCTTGCTGTCCATGCAATCGACCGGCCGGATTTTCAAGCCAGGCTGCGCACGGTCCAGCACGAACAGAGACACGCCCTTGGCGTCGAGCTCGTCGCCCGATGTGCGCGCGGAGACGATGATCTGATCGGCGGCGTGGCCGTTCAAGACGAAGCGCTTGGCGCCGCGCAGCGTGTACTTCGCGCCGCTCTTCTCGGCGCGCGTGCGCACGTTCGTGACGTCGAAGCGACTCTGTTCTTCGCTGAAGCCGAGCGCGAGCGAAGTATCGCCGGCCAGCATGGGCGCGAGCCAGCGTTCCTGTTGCTCGGCGCTGCCTGCGCGCGAAAGGGCGGTGCCGGCGAGCACCACCGAGGGCAGGTACGGCTCCGGCACCAAAGTCGTGCCGAGCTGTTCGATGATCAGGCCGGCTTCCACGAAGCTCATGCCGAGGCCGCCGACGCTCTCCGGGAACATCACGCCCAGCCAGCCCAGCTCGCCCATCTGCTTCCATACCGTCTTCTCCCAGGCGATGGGATCGCTGCGGAGACGGCGCATGCGCTCGACGGGTGAATCTTTCTTGACGAAGGACTGTACGGTCTCGACCAGCATCTTCTGGTCATCGGTCAAATCGAAATTCATGACGCTCTCTCCGTATCAGCCGGGCAGACCAAGGATGTACTTGGCGATGATGTTCTTCTGAATCTCATTGGAGCCGCCGTAGATGGTGGCGGCGCGCAGGTAGTTGAAGGTCGAAGGCACCCATTGTTCGCGCGCCGGCACGACGCCCGGCTCGTTGAACCAGGACAGCGAATCGTAGCCCATGACCTGCATCGCGAGATCGAAGCACTCTTGCTGGATCTCCGTGCCACGCAGCTTCAAAATGCTCGATTCCGGGCCCGGCGCATGGCCGAGCTGTGCGCCGGCGACGGCGCGGTAATTCGCCATCTTCAGGGCTTCGAGCTTGATCTCGAGCGCGGCGATCTTGGCGCGCACGAGCGGGTCCTCGAGCAGTGGTTTTCCGCCAGAGAGCGTCTCGGCGGCGATGCGCTTGATCCGTACGATGGTGCGCGCCGAGCCGCCGATGCCCGCCAGCAGGGTGCGCTCGTGTCCGAGCAGCGCCTTGGCATAGGTCCAGCCCATGTTCTGCTCGCCAACGAGGTTCTCTTTCGGCACCTCGACGTTCTCGAACCACGTCTCACAGAACGCGTGGGTATTGCCCGTGGTCAAAAACGGCTTGACCGTTACCCCGGGCGTTTTCATGTCGCACAGGATGAAGCTGATGCCGGATTGTTTTTTTACTTTCGGATCGGTGCGGGCGAGCACGAAGATCCAGTCGGCGTACTGCGCGTACGTCGTCCAAGTCTTCTGCCCGTTGAGCACGAAATGATCGCCCTTGTCTTCGGCGCGCAGCTGCAGCGACGCGAGATCGCTGCCCGCGTTCGGCTCGCTGTACCCCTGGCACCACACTTCCTCGCCCGAAGCGATCTTCGGTAAGAAACGCTGCTTCTGCTTCTCGTTGCCGAATTGCATGATGAGCGGCCCCACCATGACCAGGCCGAACGGGCTCAACTGCGGGGCACCCGAGAGCTCGAGCTCCTCGGTGAAGATGAAACGGCGGGCGACGTCCCAGCCGGTGCCGCCGTACTCCTGGGGCCAATTGGGAGCGATCCAGCCCTTCTTGGCCAGGATCTTGTGCCACTCCATCGTCTCCTTGGACTCGAAGCTGGCATCCACTTCCGCCTTGGCGCGAATGTGTGGCGGCATGGCCGACCGAATCCAGGTGCGCACTTCCTCGCGAAATGCGTTCTCTTCGGGGCTGAACGACATGTCCATGATTGAGCTCTTCCGATTCTCGCGACGCCGTATGCGATGGCGACGGGGGCTCGCTATATAGCTCAAAGCCCGCGCGGCCCCAGAAGCGATTTTCGCAGGGCGCGCCTGCAACTCGCGGCGTATCCGGCCGAACAGCCGCTAGTGTCCGCTACGGCACTGCACTTGCAGTTCAATGATGCTAAGTAGCGGCCGTTTCCGGGCGTGAGTACGCGGCTGTCAAACGGCGATAGGTAATAAAATGGGTTTCTCGTGCGGCATCGTAGGACTTCCGAACGTCGGCAAGAGCACGCTCTTCAACTCGCTTTCGAGCGCCAAGGCCGAGGCCCAGAATTTTCCGTTTTGCACGATCGAGCCCAACGTCGGCATCGTGCCGGTGCCCGATCCGCGGCTCGAGCAGCTGAGCCGGATTTTCAAGCCCGAGCGCACGATGCCGACCAGCATTCGTTTCGTGGATATTGCCGGCCTGGTGCGCGGTGCGTCCAAGGGCGAGGGTCTCGGCAATCAGTTTCTTTCTCACATTCGTGAAGTGGACGCGGTCGCGCACGTAGTGCGTTGCTTCGCCGACCCGAACGTCACGCACGTCGAGGGGCGGATAGACCCGCGAGCCGACGTGGAAACGATCGACACGGAGCTGTGTCTCAAAGATCTAGACACGGTGACCAAGCGTCTCGATCGCGCGCGCAAGCAGGCCAAGGGCGGGGATCCCGTCGAACGGCTCGCGGTCACGGTGTGTGAGCGGCTCTCCGGGCATCTCGATCAGGGCAAGCCCGTGCGCTCCTTGACGTTCGATTCCGAGAAGGAGCAGCTCGCCATGCGCGATCTGCAGCTGCTCACGGCCAAGCCGGTCTTTTACGTCGCCAACGTCGATGAAGAGTCGCTGGCAGACTTGAACAAGAACTCGCACTACGCCGCTCTTCGAGAGCTCGCGAAAGCGGAGGGCGCCAAGGTAGTGCCGATTTGCGCCGCCCTCGAGGCGCAAATCGCCGAGCTGTTGCCCGAGGAGCGGCCCGAGTTTCTGGCGAGTGTCGGCCTCAGCGAACCGGGTTTGAACCGGGTGATCCAGACGGGCTACGAGCTCTTGGGGCTCATCACGTACCTGACCGCTGGCGAAAAGGAGGTGCGCGCGTGGACGATTCGAGCGGGCTGGACCGCGCCGCAAGCAGCGGGCGTGATCCACTCCGACTTCGAGCGCGGCTTCATCAAAGCCGAGGTCATCCGTTGGGAAGACCTAGTGGCGCTCGGAAGCGAGGCCAAATGCCGGGAAGCGGGCAAGCTCGCGATCGTCGGCAAGGACTACGTCGTGCGCGACGGCGACGTGATGCACTTCCGTTTCAACGTGTGACGCCTCGGTTCGCCGACCCTGGATCCGCTTTACGGGCACGGGGCCGCCGAACAAGCCGAAAAACCGCGCTACCCAGACGCCGAGCAAGAGCGCGATCGTGATACCGGCGATTGCGCTCGTGGCTCGACCGAGCAGGAGCTTGCGCTGCCACGCTCGATCGTCCGGTGCTTCGGGGTGAGCGCTCGCGGGCGGCGTGCCGCGCACGTAGCCGAAGACGAGGCCGCCGACGAGAAATACGTAGACGGGCGCCACCCAGAATACGAGCGGGTGAAGCTGCAACGCGGTGGAGAAATCACCGCGCAACGCTGCCAAGCTCGCGCGCGACAGGCCGCAACCCGGGCAGGGAATGCCGAAGATTCCTGCCAGCGGGCAGAGTGGCAAATCGGTGGCCATCGCCGTCGCGATCGGCAGCGCCAGAAGTCCGAGGACGAGGATGCGTTTGAAAAGGCGCGTGATGAACGGCCTACGCCGGGGGCGGCTGGGCGCCAGCGGCCAGAAAGATCTCATTCAGATCGGTGGTGAAGAAGTAGGGCCAGAGGAGCAGGTACAGCACCGGGTGCACCACCTGCGGGTTTCCGATGCCCGCGCGCTGTTTGGCTTCCAGCACCTTCTCCGGCAGCTGCCAGAACAAGAGAATGTTCAGGATCGGCACGAAGAACATGATGGGATTGATGTCGTCTCGCTGCGTGAACGCCTTGAGCTCGTTCACGGTGGACCACATCACGAACGCCAGATACGGAAAGCAGATGAACCCGAGCAGGGTCACGACGATCGGATTGCGCAGGTTACCTACCGGACCATGCGCCCCACGTTGGCCCATGGCAGCCGCGCCCGTCGGCACGATCGGCGCCGCGCCAGGACCCATACCGCCGCCCATCGGCTGAAGCCCGAAGTGGGGAGCGCCGTCGACGGGTGCATTGGGCGACCCATACGGATTCGGTGCGAAGCCGGGAGGCGGACCGCCGGGTGAAGCGCCGCCGTACCCTTCGGGTGCGCCGAATGCGGGCGGGGGAGGGCCGCCATAGCCCGGCGGCTGAGGAGCGCCGTGTTGGCCAGGAGGAGCGCCGTGTTGGCCAGGAGGAGCGCCGTAGGGACTCGGGGCCTGTGGCTGGCCGGGAGGCTGCCCATATCCTGGGTTCATGCCCATCGAGCCCGGATCTGCGACCATGGTGCCGCCGAGCGGATTGACCGGTCCACCGTATCCTCCGCCCGCCGCGGGCGGCCTTTGCGCCCCACCGGCTGCTGCCGGGGGAAAACCACCACCTGCGGGCGGCATTCCCGCTCCGTGGGGTGGCATGCCGGGGCCAGCCGGTGCTCCAGCGGGTGGAATGGGCGCGCCGGGTGCGGGAGGGGCTACACCGAGCATCGTGCCCTTCATGGCTGCGCGACCTGCGCCGGGTTGAGGTCCGGCAGGGGGCGCGCCTGGCATGGCGCCGGGGGGTGCTCCGGGCGGCGGCGCTGCGCCGGGTGGCGGAGCCGCGCCGGGTTGATTGGGCGCTGAAGCGCCTGGAGGACGGGGTCCGCCCGGGGGCGCATTCATCATGAGCATCGTGCCCTTGAACTTGGGTGCGGCGGCTCCCTTCAGGTTGAACCCGCATTTGGAGCAAGTCGTGGCCGTATCGGGATTCTGCGTCCCACAGTTCGGGCAAAACACTCGTCACCTCCGGTCCCGCGGCGCACATGACCTCGGGGGATCTCAGCCTACACGGGCTTCGTCGCTATTCTCAAGTCTGATGCGGGCCTTCCACGCGGGAGCGCGTGAGCGGTACTCCGCCTACACGGGCGCTTCGTAGCGTTCTCGCGACGCCCAGCTGCGCGCCCTTGACACCCCGCTTTGCGGCTCACTACGGTTCGCTCGCCCTCGGGTCTCGGGCCTCCTCGATCGTCCGGCAAGCGCCACGGATTCACTGCTTGTTCCGGTAAACGCCCACACGAAATACGGACACCTTCTACATGGCATTCGCCTTGAGCGCGGAACGGGAGCGGGAGCTCGAAGCGATCCTCTCGCGTTATCCGAACAAAATGGCTGCATGCATCCCGGTGCTTCACCTGTGCCAGGAGGCGAACGACAACTGGGTGAGCGATGCGGTCGTGGAATTCGTGGCTCAGCGGCTGGAGCTGAGCAGCGCGCACGTCAAAGGCGTGGTCACGTTCTACACGCTGTTCAATCAGAAGCCGCCCGGCAAGCATCAGGTTTGGGTGTGCCGAACGCTCTCGTGTGCGCTTCGGGGCAGTGACGAGCTCTTGCGGCACTGCGAGAAGAAACTCGGCATTCACGCCGGCGAAACCACGAAGGACGGCCGAGTCACGCTGCGCACGGCAGAGTGCCTGGCCGCGTGCGGCACCGCGCCCGTGATGCAAGTGAACAAAGACTACTTCGAGAATCTCTCCGTCGAAGAAGTCGATCGAATCCTGGAGCGCCTGCTTTACGAGGGCTGAGGCGCGCGCGAGCCTCAACGTGATGCGATGCTGAAACTCACCAAATACCTCACGCATTCCTACACGAAGCCGGACAGCTGGAGGCTCGCCGCGTACGAGCAGGCGGGCGGCTATCGCAGCGTTCGCAAAGCGCTCGGCATGGCGCGCGACGCGCTGATCGACGAGGTCAAGAAGGCGCACATCCGCGGTCGCGGCGGCGCGGGCTTCGACTGCGGCACGAAGTGGAGCTTCATGCCGAAGGACGGCAAAAAGCCGTGTTACCTCGTGATCAACGCCGACGAGGGCGAGCCGGGCACCTTCAAAGATCGCACGATCATGGAGCGCAATCCGCACTCGCTGCTGGAAGGCTGCATGATCGCCGCGTACGCGATGGGAGCGCACGCTTGCTACATCTACGTGCGCGACGAGTTGCACCTCTCCAAAGCACGCCTGAACGCGGCCATCGCGGAGTGTCGCGAGCAGGGCTATCTCGGGGATTCGCCGTTCGGAAAAGGCTACCCATTTCAAATTCACGTTCACACGGGGGCCGGCGCGTACATCTGCGGCGAGGAGACGGCGCTGCTCAACTCGCTCGAGGGCCGGCGCGGTGAGCCGCGCCTGAAGCCGCCGTTCCCGGCTCAATACGGCGCCTTCGGCTGTCCGACGACCGTGAACAACGTGGAGACGATCGCCATCGTCCCGACGGCGCTCGAGGTCGGCGGCGACGCGTTCAGTCGTCTGAGCGCTCTGCACGACTTCAATGACGGCGGCGCGCGGCTGTTCGGCGTCAGCGGGCACGTCAAGCGCCCAGGGATTTACGAAGCCTGCGTCGGCCTCACGTTGCGTGAGCTCATCTACGACCTCGGCGGCGGCATCCTCGACGATCGCCAGATGATCGGGGTGGTGCCGGGCGGCTCGTCATGTCCGGTGCACCTGCCCGACGAAATCGTGAACGTCCCCGGCGATCCGCGCTTCGAGCCCTACAACGGCAAGAGCATCCTGGATTTGCCGCTCGGAGTGGACACGTTCCGCGGCGTCGGGAGCATGCTCGGCACGTGCTGCGCGATCGTGCTCAGCGACGCGGCAGACCCGGTGCTGGCCATCCACAACTTGATGCGGTTCTACCGGCACGAGTCGTGCGGGCAGTGCACGCCGTGCCGTGAAGGCTGCGGCTGGATCGAGCGTATCCTCGACAAGATCGTGGCCGGCAAGGGCAGCATCGAGGAGCTGGATCAGATCTCGCGGATCGCGAGCGACATTACCGGCAACACCATCTGCGCGTTCGGCGATGGCGCGGCGCAACCGGCGCTGGCGTTCGTCAGAAAGTACCGAAAGAACCTCGAGGACTACGTACGTACGGGGGGCAAGTCTCAAACCGGCCGCCTTTCGCTCGGCCTTGCTTCGGGGAGGACCACATGAGCGTTACAGCCGTCTTCTTTACGGTGTGCGCGCTGCTCAGTCTGGTCGGCGCGCTGGTCACGGTCGGCGCCAAGAGCCCGATTCGTTGCGCGGTCGGGCTGCTCGCGACCATCCTCGGCATCGCGGGCTTGTTCCTGAAGCTCAATGCCCAGTTTCTCGCGGCCATTCAGCTGATCGTGTACGCCGGCGCGGTCGTCGTCCTGTTCGTGTTCGTGGTCATGTTGCTTGGGCCGGATGCGACTCCGAAGGAGGTCGGCCTCGGCAAGGCGCGCGTGGCGCGTGCGCTCGGCGCCGGGCTGTTGCTCGTGCTCGCGGTGCTCGGGATGGTGCTCCTCGCTGCCAGTAATGCGCAGCCGACCCCGCTCGGTGCGGTGAGCCCGACGCACGGTACGGCCGAAGCGGTGGGCGGCTTGTTGTTCACGCGGGGCATCGTGCCTTTCGAGCTCGCGACGGCGCTGCTGATCGTGGCCGTGGTCGGCGCCATCGCCGTGGCGCGCGCCCCGCAGCAGAAGAAGAAAGCCGTGCGAACCGGCGCGAGCCTGACACAGCGCCTGTTTCACGGACCGATTCACCCGCGTGACGCAGGCCGTCCGCTCGGCGACGCGGCGCCCGCAGTGCTTGGAGAGGGGCCCCGATGATCGGTCAGGAGGTCGAACACTACGTCGCGCTCTCGGCGATCCTGTTCACGATCGGCGCGTTCGGCTTTCTGGTGCGCCGCAACGTGCTCGTCCAGCTCATGAGCATCGAATTGATGCTGAACGCCGTCAACGTCGCGCTCGTCGCTTACAACCACGTGCACGGCGGCAACATGAACGGACAGATGTTCGCGTTCTTCATCATCGCGGTGGCCGCTGCCGAAGCCGCCGTCGGGCTCGCCATCGTTCTCTCGTTCTACCGGCTTCGTGGCACTGTTCACAGTGACGAAGCCGATACGCTGAAGCACTGAACCCATGAATTTGCTCCACGTGCTGTTTCCAGCGAAGGACTTCACCCTTCTGTTCGTGATCGTGGCGCTGCCATTGCTCGGCGCCTTCGTGAACGGCGTCTTCGGCAAGCGGCTCGGCAAAGAGGCCGTGACGTTGATGGCGCTCGTGGCCATCGGCGCGTCGTTCCTCGCGAGCGTCGCTGCCTTCGTGTCGCTCCAGCAACTGCAGGACGGCGAGCAGGCCGGTCGGGTGTACTGGCACGGGTGGCAATGGCTCACGGTGTCGACGCGACACGACACCGGCAGCATCCCAATCGAGTTCGCGCTGTCGCTGGACGCGCTGAGCGGCACGATGGCGCTGATCGTCACCGGCGTCGGCTTTCTGATCCACCTGTACTCCACGAAGTACATGGCCGAAGACCCCGGCTATCACCGCTTCTTCGCGTATCTGAACCTGTTCATCTTCTCGATGCTGGTGCTGATCCTCGGAGACAGCCTGCCGGTACTCTTCGTCGGCTGGGAAGGGGTCGGCCTGTGCAGCTACCTCTTGATCGGCTTCTGGTACGACGTCGAGGCCAACGCCGCCGCGGGCAAGAAGGCGTTCATCGCCAATCGCATCGGAGACTTCGGGCTGCTGGTCGCGATGGGGCTGCTCCTCTATTACGTGGGTGCGCTCGATTGGAAGGGCATCGACAATGCGGGCAGTAACCTGCTCCAGCCGGTGCAGGTCTGGCCGTTCGGCTCGCACGTTCCACTCGCGCAAATTCTGCCCGAAAGCTGGGCAGCCGCTGTCAACGAGCCGCGGCGCGTGAGCGCGGCGACGCTCGTCGGTCTCGCGCTGTTCCTGGGCTGCGCGGGGAAGAGCGCGCAGATCCCGCTCTACGTCTGGCTGCCGGATGCGATGGCCGGTCCTACGCCCGTCAGCGCGCTGATCCACGCCGCCACGATGGTGACCGCGGGCGTGTACCTGGTGTGCCGCATGGCGGGCGTGTTCGTGCTGAGCCCAGCGGCCATGTTCACGGTCGCGTTGATCGGCGCGGTCACCGCCGTGTTCGCTGCGACGATCGCCTTCGTCCAGAACGATATCAAGAAGGTGCTCGCGTACTCGACCGTCAGCCAGCTCGGCTACATGTTTCTGGGTGTTGGCGTCGGTGCGTTCTCCGCCGGTTTCTTTCACGTGCTGACGCACGCGTTCTTCAAGGCCTGCCTCTTTCTCGGCGCCGGTTCCGTCATTTATCAAATTCACAAGCGCATCCACGACACGGACGGCTCTCAAGACATGCGCCACATGGGCGGCATGCGGCGGTTCATGCCAGTCACGTTCTGGACGTTTGCCGCGTCCTGGGCGGCGATTGTGGGCTTGCCGCTAACGAGTGGGTTTTTCTCCAAGGACGAGATCCTGTTCAAGGCCTACACGTCGAGCGTCGCGACGCCGGGCGGCGGTCAATTGGGCTCCGGCGCGCGACAAATCACGCTCTTCGAGTGGCCCTCCTGGGGCGGGCCGCTGCTCTACACGCTCGGCGTGCTCGGTGCCGTGATGACGGCGTTCTACATGACGCGCCTCGTGATCGGCATCTTCTTCGGTGAGTTCCGCGGCTGGGCGATCGTGCCGAACTGGAAGGAACCCGCGCACCATCATCACGAGGACCACGCGCACGCTCACCACGGGCACAACGAGCCGCTCGAAGGGCCGCGACCGACCGAGTCGCCGTGGCAAATGACGCTGCCGCTGGCGATCCTCGGCTTCTTCGCGATCGTCGCGGGTGTGCTGAACGCACACGCTGTGTTCCACTTTCATCCGCTCGACGACTGGCTGATGCCGGTGTTCAAGTCCGCGGAGGCGGGCGTGCGCGTGCTGCCGAACGCCAAGGAGCTCGAGCTGCCGCTGCTCGTGCCCGGCTTCTTGGCGTTCGCGCTGGGGGTGGGGGCGGCGTACTGGGTCTATCTCATGCAAAATGGCGCGCCTGCGCGCGCGCTGGTCGAGCGCATGCCGGGCCTTCACCGTCTGGTCTACGAAAAGTGGCGCATCGACGAGCTGTATGAGGAGACCGTGATCGGCGCCGTCGATTCGCTGGCCGAGTTCTCGCTCTGGTTCGATCGCTGGGTAGTGGACGGCGTGGTGGCGCGCCTCACGAGCTTCACGGTCGCTGCCAGCGGCACGGTGCTGCGCGTCTTTCAGACCGGGCGGGTTCAAGCGTACGCAGCGGTCATGGTCCTCGGCGTCGGCGGCGTGGGCTGGTTCCTGGTCGCACCGCATGCCAGCGCCAAAGTGGAGGGCAACGCCGCGAGCGGCCAGTACACGCTGAACGCCACACCGGGCCTCGGCTACGCCTACCGCTGGGACGTGAACGGCGACGGCGAGTGGGACTCGAAGGAATTCGGCAATCAGACCGAGGCGACCCTCGAGCTGAAGACTGGCGAACGGCGCGTCGTGAAGCTCGAGGTCAGAAACGCCTTCGGCCGTACGGACACCGAAGATTACACCGTCGAACGGCCCAAGCCCGATGCCTCACGCGGGCAAGCGGGTACGGCCATTCGTGTCGAGCGCGGCGCCGACGGACGCCTGCGAGGCAATCCAGCAGCAGGGGAGCCGACGCGACCTGCCCTTCCCGACGACGCTGCACAACGCGTGCTGCGCGCCCTACAGCAGAAACAGCCATGAGCCCCGTCGCCAAAGCTTTGTTCGAGGTCTGGCCGTACATCGCGGTCTTCATCGCCGGCCTTCTCATCCCGCGCCGGCAGAGCACGCTCGAGCGCGTCGGCATCGGCATCGTCGGTGTGCTGGTCACCGCGCTCGTGATTGGCCTGTGGCCGGGGGCGCCTGCGGCCGCGGGTGCGGCTGCGGCGGGTGAGGCGCCGTCCGAGGAATGGCCGGGTTTGCTCAACCTGATCGTGTTTTTGCCGATCGTCGGGGCGCTTGCCATTCTGTTCTTGCCCCGGCAAACGCCCGAGCTACTGCGGCGCTTCACGCTCGGCGTGCTCGCGCTCGATTTCGTCGCATCGCTGTTCCTGCTGGGCGTCCCGATGGCGCGCGGCTGGCACTTCCAATTCGTAACGGATTGGCTGCCGAGCTTCGGCATTCGCTATCACGTGGCGGTGGACGGCGTCAGCGTCTGGCTCGTGTTGCTCTCGACCTTGACCACGCCGATCGCGGCGTACGTCTCGTTCGGTTCGATCCGCGAGCGCACCAAGGATTTGTGCTTCGCCTACCTGCTGCTCCATGGCGCCATGCTGGGCGCGTTCGTGGCGCTCGATCTGTTCCTGTTCTACGTGTTCTGGGAGCTGATGCTGGTGCCGATGATCATCCTGATCGGCGTGTGGGGCGGGGCCGAGAAGGTCAAGGCCGCGTACAAGTTCTTCCTCTACACGATGGCGGGCAGCATGATGATGCTGGCGGCCATTCTGTACATGGTGTGGACGCACCAGGAGCTCGCGGGTTTTCCGAGCTTCGACTACCTGGCGCTGAGCCGCCTGGTGCTCCCGCGCACGGCGGCCTGGCTGTGTTTCGCGGGCTTCGCCCTGGCGTTCGTGATCAAGGTGCCGATGTTTCCGCTGCACACGTGGTTGCCGGACGCACACGTGCAAGCTCCAACGGGCGGCTCGATCATCCTGGCCGCGGTGCTGCTCAAGCTCGGCACGTACGGCTACATCCGCTTCTGCATGGGCATGTTCGCGGGCGTCGCCTGGACCGCGGGCGCGAATCTGGCGGGCGTGGCGATCGCCGGTGGCATTCTCTACGGCGCCCTCGTGGCCTGGAAGCAGGACGACGTGAAGCGGCTGGTGGCCTACTCGTCGGTCGCGCACATGGGCTTCGTGATGCTCGGCCTGTTCGCCGCCACGCGCGCGGGCATCGAGGGCGCGATCTTGCAAATGATCAATCACGGCATCTCCACCGGCGCGCTCTTTTTGCTCGTCGGTGTGGTTTACGACCGCAGGCACACGCGACAGTTGCGTGAGTTCGGCGGCCTCGCCAAGGTGATGCCCGTCTACGCGGCGCTGTTCGTGATCGTGACGATGTCGAGCGTGGGAGTGCCCGGTACGAACGGGTTCGTCGGCGAGTTCATGATCATCATGGGCACCTTCGTTTCCCTGCCGCTCGGCTCACACGCACAGCTGCAAGCCGTGCTCGCTTCGGCCGGCGTGATTCTGGCGGCCGTCTACATGTTGAGCGTCGTACAGAAGATGTTCTTTGGACCGCTGAGCAACCCCAAGAACAAGGGGCTCAGCGACGTGAACGTGCGCGAAACGCTGGCGCTCGCGCCGCTGATCGCGCTCATTTTCGTGATCGGGCTCTTCCCGGAGGTGTTCTTGTCGCGCATGCGCGATGGCGTGAGCGTCGTACTGGAGCGCTACAAGGAAGGCCGCAACGCGTACACGGAGATGGACCCGAACTCGACCAAAGCGACGCTCCGGCCTCTGTCGGGTGGCCCGCTCGAGCAGGGCTATCCCGAATCGCCCGCTGAGCGGCAGGCGCGCCTGGATACAGCCGCTGCCGGTGGTAGCGCAGTCGCCGCGGCGGAGGCCAAGTAGCCATGACCAGCAACGTGATCCTCGGCATCTCGCCGATCCTGGTAGTGGGCATCGGCGCGCTGCTCTTGATGCTGGCCGAGGCTTTCGGAAAGCCTGCCGCCCTGCACGGTGTGAGCGGCGAAGGAATCGTGGTCGACGCGGGAGCCGGCCGCGCCCCGGAGTTGTCACTCGGCGCGGCCGTGGTGCTGTTCGCAGGCGCCGTGCTCAGCGTCGCCGTCTGGTTGATTGGACCCGAGCAGCTTCCAGGAGTCGAAGCGCTGGCGCCGTACCTGCTCGTCGACCGCTTCACGGCGTTTTTCAGCTTCACGCTGTGCCTGGGCGGGGCGCTCGCCGCGCTGCTCGCTGGCGGCTATTTGCCCGAGCACGACATCGACCGGGGCGAGTTTTTCCCGCTCTTGCTGCTGTCCACCGTCGGCGCGATCGCGCTGGCGGCGGCCGGCGATCTGCTGACTCTGTTCATCGGGCTCGAGACCATGTCTCTCGGCGTGTACTGTTTGATCGGGCTGCGCCGCGGGAGCGCTCGCGCCGCCGAGGCCTCGCTCAAGTACTTCCTGCTCGGGAGCTTCGCGGCCTCTGTGATGTTGTTCGGTGGCGCCATTCTGTATGGCGCGACGGGTCACACGGATCTCGCCGGTATCGGACAGGCCGTGGCGACGATTGGTCAGAGTGACTCGACGGTGAGCGCGCCCGCGGTGCTGGTCGCGCTGGTGCTGGTGATCGCGGGGTTGGCCTTCAAGGTGAGCGCTGTGCCGTTCCACATGTGGACGCCCGACGCCTATGAGGGAGCGCCCACGCCCACCACCACGTACATGGCCGTGGCGGTGAAGAGCGCCGCCTTCGCCACGCTGCTTCGCATGATGCTCATCGCGTTCGGTGACGAACGGCTGATGAGCTGGGGAGCGGGCTGGCCGCCGGCCTTCGCGGTGATGGCCGTGCTGACCATGACGGTCGCGAACTTGATCGCGGGTCGGCAAGAGTCGGTCAAACGGATGCTCGCGTACTCCTCGATCGCACACGCGGGCTACGTCCTGGTTGGCCTGGTCGCGACGATGGGCTCCGAGCAAGGCGAGGCGAGCATGCTCTTTTACCTGCTCGCGTACACGGTTTCGACCGCCGGCGCGTTCGGTGCGCTGATTCTGTGCGGCCGGCGCGGCGCGGAAGCCGTGAGCTACGAGGATCTCGCTGGCATCGGGCGGCGTCATCCGGCTGCGGCGCTGGCTTTTTCGCTGTTTCTGTTGTCGCTCGCCGGTATTCCCCCGACCGCCGGCTTCTTCGCGAAGCTCTACATCTTTCAGGCGGCGATCGATGCCGAGCTCTATGCGCTCACGATTATCGGCCTTTTGAACAGCATCATCGGCGCGTACTACTACCTGCGCGTGATGGTCTACATGTACATGCGCGAGCCGATCCCCGGCGCGCCCATCGCGACGCCGATGCAATCGGGGTACGTCGCCACGGCGCTGGTCATCGCCGCCGTTCTGGTGCTCTTGCTCGGCATCGTACCGGGCACGTCGCTGGACGTCGCCGTCAGCGCAGTGCTGAGACCCGGGCGCTGAGCCTCGATAGCGTGACATCGAAGCCAAGGGCTCGCGCAGAGGTGGAAATCGTTCTGGCGTAGTCGCGGTCGCGGTCGTGGTCGCTGTCGCTGACGAAACGAGACGCGCCGAATCAGGACCGATCGCGAAGTAGGTTCGGTCTCCAGCGCCTGGATGGCTACCAAGCTGCTGGAAAGCGTTGTGTTCATGCTCACCAAGCTCCGCAGGACTTGAACAGTCGTCAGCGTCAGCGTCGGACGTTCACGATCACGTCAACGTCCACGACTACGTAGGCTTTCGAAGCATCTCTGTGCGAGGCTAACGCCCCAGGTCGAACTTCACTTCTTGCTTGCCGCGTCCAATCACGAACGGCGCGTAAGTGAACTTGAGGCCGCGAGCTTTCTCCGGAATTTCGAAGCTGATCCAGCCCCGTGCTTCGGTCCCGCTCGAGACTTGAGCGGACTTCAGCTCCGGCTCGCAGCCGGCGAAGGTGCTGGCGTATGTCTCCCCGTCGCCGTCTGCGAGCTGAGCGTAGAACGGGTTCACGGGAACCTGGCGCTCCGCGGCGCCTTCGATGACGACTTCTGCGCCCAGCTTGATGTTGCCCTTCTTGGGCTGAAAGTAATACTTAACCTTGCATTCTTTGACGGTCAGAAGCGTCAGCTTGTAGTCGAGCGCCGGCGCGGTCTGGCCGACCGAATGTACCGGGCTGCCGGAAAGCATCGCGGGCCCCTGAGCTGCGCCCGACGGCGTGGGGGCCGGCGCGGGAGCTACTTGGGTTTCCTTCGGCTCCTTCTTGCACGAGCTCAGGTGAAGGGCGACAGCAGAAGAAAGCAACGTGGTCCAGAGTGCGATGCGGCTCAACTGACCACCTCCCGAAAAGTCAGCATGAAACGCGCGCCGGCGAGCGCCGGAGCCAACTCCCACGCTACACGAGCCGTCGCCTAGGCGAAACAGCCGCTTCGCGGGTCGGCGATAGCCGGGCACGTTTGCTGCGCTGGCGCGTTCGTGCAAGGCCCCCGAAACGATTGTTACCTAAAGGGCGTGACACTACGCTTTTGACATGCGTCAGAGCGCGCTCTTGCCGATGCTTTTGTTCACGACTGCCATGGCCTGCAAGCGCGCGGAAACGACGGCGCAAAGCGACGCGCCGTCAGCCAGCGCGAGCACGACGCACGCGGATGCTGGCCGGCCGTCGGCGTCCGCGCTGGCTCGCGGCGTTCCCATCCCTGCCGAACGCGTCGCGAGTGCCGTGAATCCCAAGCGACGGCCGGTGTACAGCGGCCCGACCGGCACCATCCGCGGCACGGTGCGCATGAAGGGGGACCGCGCGCCCGTGGACGCGGCGCTCGAGGTGCCGCGTGGTTGCACTCTGACGCGCGACATGTACGGACCGCTATTCCGCGAAGGGATGCAGCGCTCGCTCGCCGACGTCCTCGTGACGGCGACCGGCTACGAGGGTTACGTGCCGCCGCGCGAGCCCGCAAAGGTGGTGGAGGCGCGGGGCTGCGCCTGGGATGCGAGGACGCTGGCCTCGACCTTCGGCCAGCGCTTCGAGGTCGTGAACAAAGACACGAAGAGCTACATGCCTCGCCTGGTGGGAGCGCGTGCTCTCGCCGAGCTGGTGCTGGTCCCCGGGGGAGACGCGATCCGGCTCTATCCCGAGCAGCCCGGGCGCTACGCGCTCAAGGACAACTTCCACGACAGCATGCACGCCGACGTATACGTGCTGAAGTTCGCGACCTTCGACGTCACCGGCCTGGACGGCCGTTACGAGATCGCCGGGGTGCCCGCGGGTGAGGTGACCGTCAATACGCTCTTGCCTGCGCTGTCGGCCGTTGCCGAAAAGAAGGTACGGCTCGCGCCGAACGCGACGCTGGAGCTCGACTTCGAGCTGAGCTTCGAGCGCAAGGAGTGGGCGGCGCGGCCTACTCGCGACGCGGGCGCGGACGGCGCGCCGTAGAAGAGGAGGGTGCGACGCGCGCCGCCCGAGCTCACTCGGCGGCGTCGAGTCGGCGTACGTCGAGGGCTCGCTCGAGCGCGTCGCGGGGCGCTGGCAGGCCGCCATAGGCGCCGAGCCAAGCGTTGGCGGCGCCTGCACCGACGCGGCGCGCGAGTAGCTCGGCCATCAGGCGTGCTGCCAGGGCGCTCGGCACAGGTGCGTCCAAAGCCGCACGGGTGAGCCCGCGCTCGAATAGCGGTGTGTCACCGCTCAGGTCCGCTGCCACGAGCAGCGCGATGCGCGCATCGGCGTCCGAGGGATCGGCTGCGAGGACGAGCGCAGCCTGTCTCGCGGCGAGCTGACTCGCGCCGAGCGCCGCGGCGCGCACGGCGAGCACGCCGCTGGTCACCGACGCCAGCACCGAAAGCTCGCGAGCTCGTGCGAGCTCACCGCGCTCAAGGGCACGATCGATGTCGTAAAACCGATCCCGGCGTGTGAGGTCGAGCACGTCCTTGCGCTGCGATCGGAGCAGGCGTAGCGCTGCCTGCGCGTGTTCGGCGCGCGCGCCGTCGCTGCGCTCGTGCGCGAATTCCAGCAGCGTTTTCAAGGCCAGGACGGAGCGCGGCGCGCGCGCCACCCAGCCGTCCAGGTACCGCTCCGCGTCGCGGGTCATCCCCAGTCGCTCGTAGATGCGGACGAGCAGCAGGCTGGTTTCTTCCTGGTTTGGATCGAGCGTGAGCGCGTGCAGCGCATGGCGCAGAGCCGCGCGGGGGGCGCCGCGCCGGAGCTCGCACTCGGCGCGACTTCGCCAGATCGGCTCGTACGCAGCATCGAGACGGCGCGCCTCGTCGTACGCAGCCTGCGCGCTGCGGTCGCCGCCGCGACAGCGGAGGTCCGCAATTTTGGTCCAGACCTCCGCGCTCCGATCGTCGAAGCGGGCGGCCTGTTCGTATGCCACGCCCGCCCCTTGCAGGTCGCCGTGCGACTCCAGGTACGCGCCGCGCGCATAGGACGCGTAGGCGGCGACGCTGATGTAACGTCCGGGTACGGGTTGCCCGCGTACCAGGCGCGTCACTTCTCCGCTGGAGCTGCACGCAGAGACGCCGCAGCATAGCAGCATCGCTCCGACACACGAGAGCGCTGCCCGCGCCAGAAGCGTCACACGACCTCGCGCAAGGCCTGCAGAAAGGCGGAATTTTCCTCGGCGGTACCGATGGTGACGCGCAGCTGGTGCTTGAGGCGACCTCCGCGACCGTGAAAGCTGCGCACGAGGATCTGCCGCTCCATCAGCCCCTGAAACACGTCTTCTGCAGGCCGCCGTGTGCGGAACCAGATGAAGTTCGCCTGGCTGGGTGTCGTGCTCACGCCGTCGATGCGCGCGAGCTCCCGAGCGAGAGCTTCGCGCTCCTTTCGCACGCTGTCGAGGGTCGACTCGACCTCCGCCGAGAGCTCACCCAGCGCGAG
>DATDJP010000080.1:0-38341 GCA_036520475.1 Polyangiaceae bacterium
TTTGGATGTCCGCGCAGCGAAGCCCTGCGAGGAACCCAAAAAATCGTGGCGAACTTCGCCCGACTCTCGCGGCTTGGCGGTAAAATCAGCGACGCTCGAGGCCGTCGCGAGCCGTTACAAAGCGTCGGCGAGCGGGTGCACCCTCGGCTCTAGGCGACTTCGAGGTGGACGAGGGAGCGGAGGCTTTCGAGACGGCTCAGGACGAGCTCGCGGCTGATGCTCGTGAGCTGCTTCGTGCCGACTCCTTCGACGCAGAAGGACGCGACCGCGGATGCCATCATGAGCGCGCGGCGCAGGGCCTGACCATCGAGCGAGGCGGAGCTGGCGAGGCAACCGAGGAGGCCGCCCGCGAAGCTGTCGCCGGCGCCCGTGGGATCGACTTCGTCTTCCAGCGGGAATGCCGGCACGAAAAATACTCCGTGCTCGTCGAAGAGCATCGAGCCGTACTCGCCGCGCTTGACCACGAGCCGCTTGGGCCCGAGCGCGCGCACCGCGGCGGCCGCGCGTTTGATATTGTGGATCTCCGCGAGCTCGCGCAGCTCTTCATCGTTGATGACGAGGGTGTCGATGCGCTTCAGGACGTCTCCGAGCGCCTTGCGCTCGCCGCTGATCCAGAAGTTCATGGTGTCCGCGGCCACGAACCGCGGATTCTGGATCTGGCTGAGGACGTCCAGCTGCAGTGCAGGGTGGATGTTGCCGAGCAGCACGAAGGGGCTGTCTTTGAAACGCGCGGGCAGCTTGGGGCTGAAGTCAGCAAATACGTTGAGCTGCGTGTCGAGCGTCACGCGTGACGCGAGGTTCTCCGAGTAGCGCCCGGCCCAGCGGAAGGTCTTGCCGGCGGCGCGCTCGACGCCGCTCACGTCGACGCCGCGGCCGCTGAGATCTTTCAGGACCGCGTCGGGGAAGTCGTCGCCGACGACGGCAACGGCGCGCACGGGCGCGAACAGGCTCGCGGCGATCGCAGCGTACGTCGCCGACCCTCCGACGACGTCCTTGGCGTTGCCGCTCGGGAGCTCCAAGTCGTCGAAGGCCATGGAGCCGACGATCAGCACGGGAGAAGAATTTTCGTGAGTCATGCGGGATGATGTTTCTCGAGATAGGGCCCAATCAGCCAGCCGAGCCGAGCGCGCGCCTCTGGGGTGATGGCTGTAGGGGAGGTGATGATGGCATGATCGAGGGCGCGCGCGGCGGGGCTTCCGGCGGCCGTCGGGAGATCGCGGACTAACTCGCTGACCGTGCGCTTGGCAAGGTCAGCGTTTTCGTGGAGGACGCGCAAAATCGCGTCCACGCTCACTGGCTCTTCGCTTTCATGCCAGCAATCGTAGTCCGTTGCGAGCGCGAGGGTGGCGTACGGCAGCTGCGCCTCACGCGCGAGCTTCGCTTCCGGCAGCGCCGTCATGCCGATCACGCTGACGCCCCAGGATCGGTACACGAGACTTTCGGCTTTGCTGGAAAATTGCGGACCTTCGATGCAGACGTAGCTGCCGCCCGAGATCACTCGTCCTCCGGCGCGCCCGGCAGCGCGAGCCAGCGCCGCGGAGAGGTTCGGACACACCGGGTGACTCATGGCGACGTGGGCGACGACGCCCGCGTCGAAAAACGTGCTCACCCGCTGCTTCGTCATGTCGATGTACTGATCGACGATGACCACGTCGCCGGGGTGAATGTCCTCGCGCATCGAGCCGACGGCGGACAGGCTGATCACCTGCTCGGCGCCGGCCAGCTTCAGCGCGCAGATGTTGGCGCGGTAGTTGATGGCCGTGGGCGCGATGCGGTGGCCCCGGCCGTGCCGCGGCAGAAAGAGCAGCGTCGTGTCGCCGAGGCGCCCGCGAATCAGCGCGTCGCTGGGCGCGCCGAACGGCGTCGAAATGACGAGCTCCTCGAGCTGGCTGAGGCCCGCGATGTCGTAAATGCCACTGCCGCCGATCACGCCGAGGGTGCTCATGGCTGCTTGTCTCCATTGCCGCCCGAGGTCAGGCGGCGGCTCTCGGCGAGCATGCGTTCGGCCGCGCGCGCGGTGCGCTGGCGGCGGCACTCTTCGGCACGAAAAATCGAGATCAGCTGCGCCGTCGCCTCGTCGAGGTTCTCGTTCACGAGCAGGTAATCGAACATGCCGTAGTGCGCGATCTCTTCGCGCGCGACGGCGAAGCGCCGCTGCACCGTGGCTTCGTCCTCGCTGGCGCGGCCGCGCAAGCGTTGTTCGAGGAGCTCCATGCTCGGCGGAAGAATGAAGACGGTGACGGCTCTAGGATCCGCGCTCTTGATTTGCCGCGCGCCCTGATGATCGACGTCGAAGATGATGCCGCGCGCGGCGGAGCGCCGCGTGACCTCTGCGCGCGAGGTGCCGTACAGGTTGCCGTGCACCTCCGCCCACTCCAAGAACTCGTCGAGCTCGATCAACTTCTCGAAGGTCTCGCGGCTCACGAAGTGATATTCGCGACCGTCCTGTTCGGCCGCGCGGGGCTTGCGCGTGGTGTGAGAGACGCTGAAATACAGCGCTGGGACTTGTTGCATCAGGCGCGTGGTGAGCGTGGTCTTGCCCGCGCCGGATGGTGACGACACGATCAGTAAGAGCGGCGTCTCGCTCGCGCTACTCGACATTTTGCACCTGTTCGCGCATGCGTTCGATCTCGGCCTTGAGCTCCACGACGAGGTGAGAGAGCGCCGCGTCCTGGCTCTTCGCGCCGATGGTATGCGCTTCGCGTGACACCTCCTGCAGCAGAAACTCCAGGCGGCGCCCGATCGCGTCCGAAGAGTCGAGCAGGCGTCCTAGCTGTACGAAATGACTGTCCAGCCGCACGAGCTCCTCCGTCACGTCGCTGCGATCCGCCAGGATCGCGACCTCGACCTCCAGGCGGTGCGGCTCGAGGCGGATGGTCGCGTCGGCCAGCAGCCGTTCGAGCCGTTCGCGCAGGCGCGTGCGATAGGCTTCGACGCGCGCCGCGCAGCCGGCGGCGATGCTCTGCTGAAAGACGCGCGCGTTCTGTAGACGCTGACCGAGCTCGCGCGCGAGCGCTTCGCCCTCTTGCTCGCGCATGACGGAAAGCCGTGCGTTGGCGGAGTGCAGCGCGGTGCGCAGGGCGGCGCGCACCGGCTCCGCGTCGTAAGTCGTCAGCGTGACGACGTCTGGCAAGCTCGTGACGGCAGTGAGCGGGACGTCCGTGCCCGGTGCCAGCTCGTCGCGCAGCGTCAGGAGCGCGCGATAGGCGGCGCGCACGCGATCCACGCCGAACGTGGGCGGAGGCAACGCTTCTCCTTCGAGGCGCACCGAGATGTCGAAGCGGCCGCGCGTCAGCTTTTCGCGCGCGAGCTGCTCCAGAAACGAGCTCTGATCGAACAGCTCCGGCGGCAAGCGCACGCGCACCTCGAGGAAGCGGTGATTCAACGAACGCAGCTCGAGCAAGAGCCGCCCTCGCCCGAGCGGCGATTCTCCGATGCCGAATCCGGTCATGCTCTTCATGAGCCGTCACCGTCCAGGCTGCGGGCGCTGCCCAAAAGCGCTCTGAAATCCATCGCGTGCCGTAGCAGACTTTGGCCGAGGTCCGCGCCTACAGGCCCTTACGGCGTTTGATGTCGTCCATCATGCGCCGGTATTCGACTTCCCAGAGGCTCGTCCCCTCCTGCACGTGCTTCAGCCGTTGTCGGACCTCGGCTTGCAGCTCTTCCTCGGCCGTTACCTGACGCCGCAGCGGTTCGCGCATCTTGCGGCGGAGCTCGTAGTCCTCCGCAAAAATTTCCTCGACGTTGTGCGAGTGCATGAGCATCTCGACGAGCTGGTCGAGTATGTAGTCCACGGCGTCATCGCCGAGCTTGAACTTGCGTTGATCGGCGATCAGCTTCTTGAGCTTGCCGAGATCGGTGGAGGGCAGGCTCCGCGCTTGGGCGAGATCGCGGGCCTTGGTGCTGACCTCTTCTTCGTCGCGGATGTACTGATGCAGCACCGCCTCGACGTCGAGTTGCACCTCTTTGGGCGCCTCGCACTCGATGTCCTTGCCGCTGACCAGGGCATTGACCATTTCGGCTGCGATTTGCGGAACCTTGGCGGCGTGGATGCGCATAGCGGCCCTTAGTAGCGCATTTGTGCGTCAAAATCGCCGAATTTGCTGTTCGCGACGGCTGCCCACAGAAGAAAAATGTCAGGCCATCGGCCGCCGTCGGGCATGGGCACTGGCAGGGGCCGCGTCCGCGGCAGAAAACTCCTGCCCGGGCTAACGTTTCGGGTCGCGGCCGCCGATGCGCAAGCGCCGGAAAATCGCCTGCCGCTGCCGCTGCTTGTAGGCGTCGTGGCTCGCGTCCCCGCCTTCGTTGGCGGCGTCGCTCTCGGCGTCGAGCAGTTGGAACTCGCACAGCATGTAGACGATGGGACCGAGCAGCTCCGAACCCGGCGGTGCGAGCTCCATGATGTGGGGCGGCACGCGCACCGGCACGTCCGTGACGAAATGAATCACCCGGTAGTTCGGGGCGCTGAAACGGTTGTCCACCGGGATCAACTCGTCGTCCTCGGCACCCTGCAGCTTGTCGAGGAGCTTGCGCAGATGGGGGTTCTTCTCGCAGTAGCTGCGAAAGTGAAAAATGGTGTTGGTGCTTTCGCCGGGCACCGCGTAGTTGAACGGGAACAGCTGCTCGCTCAGATAGCTGAGGACCGGCAGGATGTGATCGCGCGACCGGGTCACGATGCGAAAGCGCAGCTTGTCGTAGAGCGCAGCAGCCGTCGCTTCCTGCTTCGAGAGCAGCTTCATGTACGTGGAGTCGAGATTTTTCCGGCCACCGATGAACTCGGTGATCGGAAAGCCTTCGCTGAGCATCGTACCGACGACGCGATAAACCTTCTCTTCGACGAGATGAAACAGATCGCGATCGCTGACCGGCAGGCGAAATAGCAGCTCGCGCCCGGCCATGTGATTGATGATGTGAATGATCTTGAGGATCGTGCAGGCGCACAGCTGCCGGTGCCCGCGCCCCGACGCCATCAGCAGGAGCTCGCCCAACGAGGCGTTTTCGACCGGCTTCGGAATGGCGAACGCGAAGTTGCGACGCAGAAAGCTGATGGACTCGCGCTTGACGTGCTCGAGGAAGCTCTGGTCGTCCTCGCTGTGGAGATCGAGCTCGTAGGTACGAACGAAGCGCGCGATCGCCTCGTCGTTCACGAAATTGAGCCGGTGCCAGTCGATGACGGACGTGCCGCGCAGAATTAGCCGCAGCGCCTCCAAGTCGTGCAGCGTCAGGTCTTCGACGCCCTTTAGCTTGGGGCTCAGAGCACTCCCCGCCCTACGACCGCTCGACAGCGGGCCGTCGGGGTCCAGGAGGGGATCAGTGGCCGGGGTGTGTGGAGGTCGCATCGCCGGGCGTTGGCCTGCGCAGCGACAGTGTGCCGAAGAAGATACCCAAGGTCAGCCCCAGAACCGCCAGCTGCGCGCCGAATGCGCCGCTCGATACGAGCAACGCGAGCGGAATCAATGCGACCAGGTACCACACATTCAGCTTCATTCTCGCGGTCTCCGTAGAGCTTACAGGGCTATTTCCTGGGTTTGCGGCGTTTGGCAGGCGTCCAAGAGCCGGCTCGTGCGTCTCGTTTCCCGAGTGGCCCACGCGTCCGCGGAATCTTCAGAAAGACTACCGCTGACGAGGTGGGATAGTGTAGGGGAGCATGCCACAGGGGGATCGGCAGGGCCAAAGAGTTAGTCGAGTTGGCGCTCCGTCATCAAGCTCTTCCTTGAGAGCGGCAGTAATAGGTGTGACCTTTGGCGAGCGCCCCGCACTTAGGCGCTTGTTCTGGGCGGACCCAGCGGCGTTTGCTGCTGACGTCCTGCTCGCGTTGTTCGAGCGCGTTTGTTAGCGTGACGTCGTGCTCGCTGAAGCGTACGGCTTGCGTTTCTCGCGTGGGCGTTCGGTTCGAGACAAGAGGAGTTGGAAGCTCGCCACGGTGGTGCTTCTGCTCGTCGCTCTCGGCTGCAATGAAACGGTCGATCCGGGCGAGGACTTTAGTGTCCCGGACGTGATCTTCGATGCGAGCTTCTTCTACTGTCGCGTGGAGCCCATGATCTTTCAGCAGAGCTGCGGCGGCGGCAATGGCGCAGGCGAGTCGAGCGCGAGCTGTCACCACACGCAGACGTCGTACCGCCTGGTGGACTACTCGCCGCTGGTCGCGGACGGATGCACTGGCGACATCGTTCCATCGGGCGTCGCGATTCCCGGCCAAGCGCAGCAGAACTATCAACGCGCTCAGGCGAAGATGAACCGCGACGTGAATCGCGCGGCGCTCTTCGCGAAGCCGACAGGCATTGCCACGCACCCTCGCGTCATCTTCGAGGAAGACAGCCCCGAAGCCGATTTGATCCGCGAATGGGCGACCAACTTCTCGACGCAATGAAGACCGTCATCGCCGCAAGCTGCGCTGCATTCGGGCTCTTGACCAGTGTCGCCGTGCGCGCTGCAGAGGATCCCGAGGAGGTCGACGCGTTCGCGCGCGTGATCGTCGCCGAGACGGAGCTGCGCTCCGGCCCGGGCGTCTCGCACCGCGTGATCTACCGCGCAGAGCGGGGTGAGACGCTGCTCATCGAGAACCGCGAGGGAGCGGGGTTTTGGCTGCAAGTCACGCTCCCGGACGGTCGCATGGGGTACGTGCTCGGTGACACGGTCGAGCCGCTGGCCGTCGATCCCGACGCCGACGACGCGCCGTCCAAACCTGGATTTTTCGCGCCGCCCGCGCTGCAAGAAGCGCGCGGCGGTCTGGCGCTGACGGGCGGTGTGAATGACGGCGACGGCTACGTGGAGCTGAAGCCCGCGTTGGTCCTGGCGCCGGCGATCGCCATCGAGCCGTATATCGGACTCGCGCTTCACAGCGAGGGGCAGCGCATCATCTACGGCGCGGGAGGCACCTTGAACCTGGCGCCGGACTGGGCGATCGCGCCGTTCGTGCATATCGGCGCCGGCGGCATGCGCGAGGAGCCGAAGGACGAATTCATCCGGAGCGCGCGCTCCACTTTCCACGCACGGGCTGGAGGCGGCCTGCTCGTGTCTTTGCGCTGGCGCATTCTGCTCCGGCTCGAAGCTACGAACATGGTGCTGTTCACTTCGGACTCCTACGACAACGTGCAGACTTATCTGGGCGGGCTCGGCAGCTACTTCTGAGGCACACCATGACTCTCGTTCGCAAGACTCTGATGCTCTCTCTCTGGCTCGCGCTGTTCGGCGCGGGCTGCGCCACGGTGCGACCCGAGCAGCGCGCCGTGCTGGCCGATCCGGTGATGCAATTCGAAGGTGAAGCCGGCGAGGACGAAGCCGTGCAGCACGCGCTCGACAATCGTGAGGGTTCGTATGGGGGCGGTTCGGTCCAAGGGGGCGGCTGCGGCTGCAACTGATGCTCGAACGCACGCGTTCCTCTGCTTCCCGAGCCGCGCGACGCGCAGGCCTGATCGTCCTGCTCGGGGCGTTTCACGCCGCTGCTCAGGTGGTCGTGCTCGACGCGCGCACGACGGTCTTCGTGGAGCCGTCGCCCGAGAGCAAGTTGACGGTGTTGACGCCGGCGCTCAACCTGGCCGTCAATCCCACGGACTGGTTGTCGGTCAACGCCGGCTACGAGGCGGACATCGTCACTGGGGCGACCGAGTCCGTGAAGGCGGGCCCGCTCAGTCAGGGCATCGTCGACGTCGTGTCGTCGGCCACGTCTTTCTCCGATCAACGCCACATCGCGCACGGCGGGTTCCGCATCACGCGCAAGGGGACGCACCTCGGTGCTGCGTACTCGTACGGTACGGAGAGCGACTACCGTTCGAACGCGATCACCGTCTCGGCGGGCACCGACTTTTTACAGAAGAACACGCAGATCGAGCTGTCGTACGCGCGCGGCTTCGATCGCGTGTGCACGAGCGCGTATGCGAGCACGCTGGCGCCGAGCGCGCGCGTGGCGCTCGATGACTCGCAGGGTTGCTTCACCGATGCTCGAGATCGGCGAGCTCGCGACATCGATCTGGATAACTATCAGGTCGCCTGGACGCAGACCTGGACCCCCGTACTGGCGACACAGGTCGTGGCCACCGGCGCGCTCCAGCACGGATTTTTGGAGAACCCGTACCGCAGCGTGGTGATCACGCCCACGGGTCTCGAGGCGCTCGAGAATCATCCGGACAATCGCTTTCGTGCCGCGCTCGCGCTGCGCGGAAAGTACTACCTGCGTCCCCTCAAGACCGCGTTCGGGCTCGGGGTGCGCGGCTACCGCGACACCTGGGACCTCTTGAGCATGACGTACGAGCTCGAAGCCGAGCGTTATCTGTTTCCGTGGCTGCGCGTGCTCGCGCACGGTCGCTTCTACTCGCAGACCGGCGCGCTGTTTTGGAGCGACGACTACACCGGCGGTGAGCCCGAGCTAGGGCCGCGCGGACAGTACTGGACGGGCGATCGCGAGCTGTCGCCGCTAAAGAGCTACCTCCTGGGCGGGCGCATCCTCGCGAGCTGGCACGGTCGCCCCGGTGATCGCGTGCTGGGCGCGCTCTTGAAGCTGTCCTTGGGGTTCAGCCTGGACGTCGTGAAAACGAACCTGGAGGAATTCACCTGGGGCGGCGCGAAGCCGGACGACACGTGGGTGTTCCTGGGATCGCTCGGCGCCAGCGGCGAGTTCTGATCCCGAGCGTCTAGCTACGCTCTCCGCGCAGGCCGTGTTTGCGTGCGAGGTCGTAGAGATGTTTGCGGTCCATCTTGGCCTCGCGTGCGGCCGCGCTGATGTTGCCGTCGTGGCGTTCGAGCAGCCAGGAGACGTAGCGGCGCTCGAAGTCGGCTTCGAACACGGCGCGCGTCTCGCGATAGCTCTTGGTGGCATCGAACACCAACGCTTGCTGGTCGCGCTGGCGCGCGCCGGCGGCGCTCGGTGAAACGGGCAGATCGATCAGCCGTAGCTCGCGATCCCCGCTCGCCGTCGCGATGTAGATGGCGCGGTCGAGCACGTTTCGAAGCTCGCGGACGTTGCCCGGCCAATCGTGCGCGCTCAGCGCGCTCACGGTCTCCCGGCTGAGCGTGATGTCGGAAGCGGTGGGGTCACGCCGCTTGGCGATCTCGATGAAGTGATCGACCAGCGCAGGGATGTCTTCACGCCGCGAGCGCAAGGGTGGCACGGTGACCGGCACGACGGCCAGGCGGAAGTAGAGGTCCTCGCGGAACTTGCCGCGCTCGACCTCGTCTTTCAGGTTGCGCTTGGTAGCGGCGACGATGCGCGCTTCGGCGCGCATTGTCTTGTTGCCGCCCACGCGCCGGAACTCGCCGGACTCGAGCACGCGCAAGAGCTTGGGTTGGACGTCGATCGGTAGCTCTCCGACCTCGTCCAGAAATACAGTGCCTCTGGCGGCCAGCTCGAACGCGCCCTGGCGCGCGTTCACGGCTCCGGTGAAGGCGCCGCGTTCGTGCCCGAACAGCTCGCTTTCGATCAGGTTGTAGCTGACCGCTCCGCAATCCACGACCACGAACGGCTGGTCCTTGCGCGGGCTCCTGGCGTGGATCGAACGAGCGACCACGTCCTTGCCCGTGCCGGTCTCGCCTTCGATGAGCACGGCGGCGTCCGTCGGCGCGATGCGCTCGAGCACGCCGAAGATAGTACGCATCGCCAAGCTCGGTCCGAGGACTTCGCCGAAGCGGGGCTCCTCGCTCGGCAGGATGTGCGCGCGGTTCGGTTCGCTTCGTAAAATGATTTCCACGTTGCCCACAGTCAATGTCGCTCCCGGCTCGATGGTTGCTTCGCGCACGGTGGTCCGGCCAACGCGCGTATGGTTGGTCGACCCCAAGTCCCGCACGACGATCCCTCCCGGTCCGCGTTCAAGCTCACAATGATGTCGCGAGACCGTGTCGTCTGGCAGGACCAGATCGTTGTCCGTCGCTTTCCCGATACGCAGGCGCTCGCCCAGACGTTTCTTCTGCCCGCGCGCCTGTCCGGTGATCACGACCAGCATCAGCTCGTCGGGCGCGGCTTCGCTCGAAGCCGTGGCGCGTGTCGCGATCTCCGAGGGAGGGGAGGGATGAGTCACTGTCGGGCTCTGGCTCAAAGGCGTATGACCGTCTCGCCGCCCGCGAGGTTAACGCGGCGGACGTAGGTTGTCGTGGGTGGCTCTTGCCGTAGCTCGCTGCCTACCCTGCTAGGGGCCTCTACCGCAACTGAATCGCGTGCCTTCGTGTGTGTCTGGGCGGAGCGCGGGCCTTCGGCGCGCTGAATCGAGATATCGAGCACGTAGGTTCCGTTGGGCAGGGAGACGACGTGTCGGACCGTTCGGGGCGGCACGTCGGAAAAATGCAGCGTGACACCGCCCTCGGGCTCCCCACGTCCGGGCGCCGACCATGTTGCCCGGAGCGCCTGCACGAGCTCCCGTTCTTCCAGACGAAACACCAAGACCTGCTCGCGGGGAACCGCTGGCCATGACATCACGATGGCAGTGGCCACGCCTGCAAACAACAAGAGGCGCGCCAAACGCGCGCGCCAAGGGGTCGATTCGTCGGTCTCTGGTCGACCTGTCATTCGCGCTCAGCCGTCGCAGGGGGCGCGCCGCCGTCGCCCGCTGGGCTTGGCGCGCCCGCTGCCGGCGCAGCGGCGGGTGGTTGAACGTTGAGCAAGCGCACGAGCCGCACGAGCCCGGTGATCGTCGAGCTCGGCAGTGGAAAGGCCGGCATGGCGCCCTTGCCGTTCTGAATGGTCGCTGCAATTTGCGCATCCGTGACGCTGGCTTGCCACTCAGGACGAGATAGATCGCTGGCGCTCACGGACGCGCCTTCGACGCCGTCGCCTCGGCCCACGACGCCGTGGCAGCGCACGCAGTTCTGCTTCCAAGCGACGATCGTGACTTCGTCGACTCCATGGTCGTCACCGCCGCCTGCGCCTGCGCTGGCTTGCGGGGCCGCCTGAGCGCTATTCGGCTCCGCTGTGTGATCGTGATCGCTCGCGCGCCATTCACGCACATCCGTCGGCTTGCGATCGCAGGCCAAAAACAGGAAAGCGCAACCAGTGACCAAGAGCAGTGCGGCCGAGCGGCTCATGCGGCGACGTCATAGCACTTCCAGCCGGCTGCATGGCACGTGAGCAACAGCCGTGCTTCCCCCGAATCGCTCGGCGGGGGGTCGAACCAGAAGCACGATCCCGGCGCCGCGGAGGGCCGGGATCGTCGCTGCCGATTCTAGAGGTCGAATACCTTGCCGCCGGCCGTTGGATCGCGGCCCATGTATTTTCTGCCGCCGAGCTCTGCAATTTTGAACTCGGTGCGGCGATTCTGGGCGCGACCCGCCTCCGTGGCGTTGTCGGCGACGGGCTTGTTTTGGCCGAAGCCGACCGCGAGCAAGCGCTCCTTCGCGACGCCCTTGTCGACCAGATAGCGCTTGATGGTGAGCGCGCGCTCGCCGCTCAGCTTTTCGTTGTCCGGCTGCTTGCCGACGTTGTCCGTGTGACCTTCGATGCGAAGCTTCGTGACCTGCGGATTCTCATTCAGAAAGAGCAGCAGCTGATCGAGCACGACCTCGCTCCCGGCGCCTTGCTGGAGCGTCGCTTGGCCGGTGTCGAACACGATGTTACCGGGGATCGACACGCTGTCGCCCTTGACGGCGGCAGTGCTCTTGACCTGCGGCGCTGGCTCGGGCGTGGGCTCGGGAGCGGGCTCGGGAGCCGGCGCAGGTTCGGGTGTAGTGGGCTCACTCTCTCCGCTGCCACCGGTCGAGGCCGACACGCGGCAACCAGAAACGAGCGGGCCAGCAAGAACGGCACCGAGTACGATGATGTAAGCAGAGCGACGAGACATATTTTCGGATCCTCCCTATGACGAGTTCTGCAGAAGGTGGCGCGAGCAGAGCACGAAAGGTCCCCGGCCAGCGGTAGTCCAGATCGCCACTCGAGCGCAAGGTTTCGCGAGAGTCGTCTCGACCTTGCTGTTCATCGACAACTACTCCGCGCCACGGTGCAGATAGACGGGGCGCGGCGGCGTGGGCTTCAAAGGTTCGCGAGGAGGGTCTGCCAAAAAACGGCCGCCCGCGCGCTGAAAGGTGAAAGAATCAAGCAGCTTGGCTGCGCTTCTCGGCGGACTTCGAAGAGCAAGCCGGAGCGCTCGCCCCATGGTAGTCACGGGGCGACATGGAGTTCGTCCACCTCCACGTTCATACCCAGTACTCGTTCCTCGTCAGTACCGTGAAGGTCGGCGCGCTCGCGGCGCGCTCGAAGACGCTGGGTATGCCGGCCGTCGCCATTACCGACCATGCGAACATGTTCGGAGCGGTACGGCACTACAACAGCTGCAGAAGCGCCGGCATTCAGCCGATCCTGGGCTGTGAGCTGAACGTGGCGCGCGACGACGGACGCGGCGTGGTCGACCACCTCGTGCTCCTGGCTGCCAATAAAGAGGGCTACAAGAACCTGATTCGGCTGGTCTCCGAGGGGTACACGCGGCCGGCGCTCGACACCACTCCGAGCGTCCGGCTCGACCAGCTCGAGGGGCGATCGCGAGGCCTCGTCGCGCTCACGGGGTGCCTCGGCGGCGTGGCCGCCCAGCGCGTCATGGAGTACGGCGCCGAGCAGGGCGACGCGATCCTCGGCCGCATGTCCGAGCTCCTCGACAAGGGATCGCTGTTCGTGGAGCTCCAGGACCACGGGTTACCGGAGCAGGTCGTGGTCAACGACATTCTGGTGCAAGCGGCGCGGCGTTTGCAGCTGCCGATCGTGGCGACCAACGACGTGCACTTCCTCGGAAAGGACGACGGTCAGGCGCAGCTCTACCTGGACTGTGTGCGCCAGGGGAAGACGTATGCCGAGGCGCTGCCTGCACACCACGGCAGCTTCGAGATGTACCTGAAGAGTCCGGAGGAGATGGCGCTGGCCTTCGCGGCTCATCCCGACGCCATCAAGAACACGCTCGCGGTGGCGGAGATGTGCTCGGGCCTCGATCTCGGCCTCGGCCAGGTGATGCTGCCGCACTTCCCCGTGCCGGAAGGCTACGACACGGAGAGCTACTTCCGGCACGTCTCGGAAGAAGGCCTGGTCGCGCGCTTCGAGAGCTTCCAAAGAGTAGGGCGAAGCTTCGACGAGGCGGTGTACCGCGAGCGGCTGAAACGCGAGCTCGACGTGATCGTCGGCATGCGTTACCCGGGCTACTTTCTGATCGTCTGGGACTTCATCCGCGAGGCCAAAGCGCGCGGCATTCCCGTCGGTCCCGGCCGCGGCTCCGGCGCCGGATCGCTGGTCGCGTACTCGCTCGGCATCACCGAGATCGACCCGCTCCCCTACAACCTGTTGTTCGAGCGCTTCTTGAACCCCGAGCGCGTCAGCATGCCGGATTTCGACGTCGATTTCTGCATGGCGCGGCGCGACGAGGTGATCGCGTACGTCGCCGAGCGCTACGGCAAAGAGAGCGTCGGGCAGATCGCGACGTATCAGAACTTGAAAGCGCGCAGCGTGATCAAGGACGTCGCGCGTGCCATGGGCATGCCGGCGCCGGAGGCGCAGCGCATCGCCAGCCTGGTTCCCGAAAAGGGCCAGGGCAAGATGTGCACGATCGACGAGGCGCTCGAGGTCGAGCCCAAGCTCAAGGCGCTGCACGACTCGGACGAGACGGTGCGCGAGCTGATCGCGCAGGCCAAGAAGCTCGAGGGGTTGACGCGTCACGCGGGCATGCACGCCGCTGGCGTCGTGATCAGCGAGGGTCCGCTCACCGATCACGTGCCGTGTTTCACGAGCGACGCCGCCATCATCACTCAGTACGACAAGGACGACGTCGAAGCCGCGGGGCTCGTGAAGTTCGACTTCCTCGGCCTGAAGACGCTGACCGTCATCGACATCGCTCAGCGGCTCGTCAACGAGCGACCCGACCGGCGTGACGCGCCGCTCGATTTGAGCGCCGTGCCGCTCGACGACCGCGACACGTACACGCTGATTTCGAGCGGCGACACGACGGGCGTCTTCCAGCTCGAGTCGTCCGGCATGCAGCAGCTCTTGCGCGGCCTTCGACCCGACTGCTTCGAGGACATCGTGGCGGCCGTCGCGCTGTACCGTCCCGGGCCGCTCGGCACCGGGATGATCGACGACTTCATCGGCGGTAAACACGGCCGAAAACCCATCCGCAAGCTGCACGTCCTGGTCGATGAAGTGCTGAAGCCCACGTACGGGGTGCCCGTCTATCAGGAGCAGGTGATGCAGATCGCGCAGCACCTGGCCGGCTTCTCCCTCG
This sequence comes from Polyangiaceae bacterium, assembly GCA_036520475.1. Classification (GTDB taxonomy): domain Bacteria; phylum Myxococcota_A; class Polyangia; order Polyangiales; family Polyangiaceae; genus DATDJP01. The sequence goes on from DATDJP010000080.1 coordinate 14,178, forward strand.
GCGGCGCCGACCTGTTGCGCCGGGCGATGGGCAAGAAGAAAGCCGAGGAGATGGCGCGCCAGCAGCAGATCTTCGTGGAAGGCTCCGTGAAAAACGGCGTCTCTTCGGAGCAAGCGCTGGCGATCTTCAAAGAGGTGGAGGGGTTCGCGGCTTACGGCTTCAACAAGAGCCACTCCGCGGCTTACGCCCTCGTCACGTACCAGACGGGGTACCTGAAGGCGCACTACCCGACCGAGTTTTTCGCCGCCACGCTCACGGCAGACAAGGACAAGATCGAAAAAGTGGTGCGCACGATCGCCGAGGCGCGCGCCTGGGGAGTGAGCGTGCTGCCGCCCGACATCAACGCGAGCGATACCGACTTCACCGTCGTGTACGCCCATCCCAAGGGCGCAGGGCCTGCGCGCGGGCCGGGGCGGCTCCGGGACCGCTATGGTCCGCAAATTCGCTTCGGCCTGGGCGCGGTGCGCGGTGTGGGCGGTGCGGCGCTCGAGACCATGTTCGAGGTGCGCACGGCAGGCGGCCCATTCCGTGACTTGTTCGACTTTGCTTCGCGCGTGGACAACAAGCGGCTGAATCGCGGCGTGTTCGAGTCGCTGGTGCAATGCGGCGCGTTCGATGCCGCGCTGAACCCCATGGGCATCAGCCGTGCGCGCGCCTTCGCCGCCATCGACCAGGCGCTCGAGCGCTCGCGCAGCGCCAGCCGCGACCGCGAATGTGGACAGACCACGCTCTTCGGCATGTTCGAGCGCGCGTCGAACGGAGCCGAGAGCGGCACGCGCACGCTCGACGAATATCCGACCGCTGCCGAGTGGGACAAGCTCGAGCTGCTGCGCCGCGAGAAGGCCGCGCTCGGCTGCTACGTCAGCGGGCATCCGCTCTTTCGTTATGGCAACAAGCTGGGTCGGCTCGGCGTCACCTCGAGCCTGAAGCTCGCCGGCGAGAAACCCTGGAGCGCCGTGTCGGTTGCCGGCATGGTCGAGAACTACCAGGAGCGGCTGTTTCGCGGCGGTGCGGGCGGCAAGGCCGCCTTCTTCGAGATTGAGGATCTGTACGGGCGCGTCAAAGCAAAGCTGCGCGGCGATCGCATCGAGACGTATGCGCATTTCCTGACGCGTGGCGAGGCGGTCTTGATCTCCGGAAAGGTGAGCTTTCCGATGACGGACGAGCCGGACGACGAGCGTGAACCGACGCTCCTGGTCGACAGCGTCGAGCTCCTGGCCGACGCCGTGCTCAAGGCCACTCGATCCGTCTCGATCCGTCTCGACGCGCGCCGCACCGTGCGTGAGGATTTCGTCGCGCTGCGGAGCCTGCTGGAAGCGTCGCCGGGTCCGTGTCCGGTGGAGCTCGTGCTGGCTTTGCCGGACGGCGCAGAGGCGGTCATGGCGCTGGACGGCACGAAAGTGACGCCGACCGATACGATTTTGTCGGGGCTCGAGCGCATGTTCGGCGAAACGGTCGCAGAGCTGCGGTGATGGGCGTGCTACCCTGGGCGATCGATGAAGGACGCCCGGGACGAGCTCGTGCGCATCGACGCGCAGGGCGTGGCGCATCCGATCGGCGTCGTGGCCAGTCAGCGCATGCGCGCGCGGACCGGCGCGTTCCGGCTGCTCCCCGCGCCCGCCCATGTAGCGTTTCTCCGTTACACGGGTGAGGACGGCCGACGCGACGCGGAGGACGGCGCCGTGGTGCGGCTCGCCGGCGAGATCACGGCGCCGGCGGCGCTGTGCGACGTGCTCGCGCTCGTCGCACAGACGGGCTGGCGCGGCGAGCTGGCCGTGCTCGACGGCGAGACCTCGCGTTCGATCTTTTTCGACTCCGGAAAGATCGTCGGCGCAGTCACGACGCGCGAAGAGGAGCGCCTCGGAGCCGTGCTCTACAAGTACGGCGCGCTCCGCGACGAGGAGCTCGAGCGAGTGCGCGAGAGTCATACGGCTGGCAAGCGTTTTGGAGAGTGCGCCGTGGAGCTGGGCGTTTTGACGCAAGAGCAGATCTATTTCTACATCGGCAAACAGGTCGAGGAAGTGGTGTTCGCGGCCTTGACTGTCGGTGACGGCACGTTCTTCTTCCTCGACGGGTTCGACGAAGCGCGCCTTGCGTCTCGGCATGCCGTGAGCGCCAACGTGCTGCTCATGGACGGTGTCACGCGCCTGGACGAGCTCCGGTATTTTCGCCAGAAAATCCCGACCAGCGACTACGTGCCGGTTCACTCCGAAGGGCGCGCTGCGCCCGGTCAGGAATTTGCCGCAGTCTGGCGAGTCGTGGACGGCAAACGGAACATCGAGGAGCTCGGGCGTGTGACCGGCCTCGGCGAGTTCGAGACCACGAAGCGCGTCTACACGCTGCTTCAGTCGAAGCACTTGCAGCTCTTGCCGCCGCGCCTGTCCGGCGGACCCGTGGCGCTGGTGGAGAGCGCCAACGCCGCGCTCCGCAGCCTGCTCGCGGGCGCAGATGCCGCGCACAAAGGCGAAGAGGTGCGCGCCAGCATGGCCTCGTTTGCGGTAGGCGCTGGCGTCTACGACATCCTCTTTCGCGGCGCCGGACCGGACCCGGCGGGTTCGCTCGACGCGGAGCGAGTGGCGGAGAACGCGGTGCTCGTTGCTTCTGGTGCCGACGCCGAGAATGTACTGAAGCAGATGCTGTACGAGTACCTGAGTTTTGCGTTGTTCAGCGCCGGTGCAGCCCTGCCGGAGCTGGAAGCTTCTTTGAAGAAGCAGATCGCGCCGGTGCTGACGCAGCTCGGGCCCGTCGGGTGACTCGAAGCGGGGGCTCCGAGGCAACTAAGGCCTTGTTCCGAAGTCGCGATCCGCGTAGACCACCGTCCCATCGCCGGTCACGGTGAACCGGGTCGATAGCTCAGCCGGTTAGAGCAGTGGATTTTTAATCCATTGGTCCAGGGTTCGAATCCCTGTCGACCCACCGAGTTTCTTCATTGCATGGGGGGCACAGCTTCTGGGCCGTTTCGAGGCGCTCGACCTCGAAAACGGCGTGTTTCTGCGACGACTCGACGCACTGCGCCGGCGGCTGACTCGGCTTCTGGCGGAAGGCTTGCTAGGATGCGGTCTCGGTGTGGCGTCATCCCACCGCTTACCGCGCTGCCCAGAGCAGCCCAGGAGGCTTCCCAGATGAGACGACTTTCGCCTTGGATCGCAGCGGGGGCGATCGCGTTTGCGGCATCGAGCGGCCTGTATGCGTGCGGGGGAGACGACGACGGGAACGGCAATCCCGGCGGGACCGGCACGATCCTGGAAGGTGGCGCGGGGAACGGCGGGCGTGGAGGTCGCGGCGGAAGCGACGGCGGCAATCTCGATACGAATCTTGCGCGGTCGTGCACCACCGACAACGACTGCGGTGAGGGCCTGCGCTGCGTCACCGCGGAGTCCGGCGAGTTCGGCGGCGTGGGGCCGGCAGGCGGCTACTGCACGGCAGACTGCTCGGATCCGGAGACCGGCGGCGACGAGTTCTGCGAATCGTTCGCGCCCGGTGCGCTGTGTTTGAACTTCGGCACTGACGCTGCGCCGGCGCCGTACTGCGTGCTGCCCTGTGAGTTCGGGCAGACCGAGAAGTGTCACCGGCGCCCGGATCTGACCTGTGGCCCCTTGTTTGGTGGTACGGACATTCCCTGTCTCGAGAACGCCGATGGCGACCCAGAGTGCGAGCGAGGCCACGTATGCATAGATGGCGAGTGCCTGCTCATCATCCCTGCCTGCCTGCCTCAATGCGGCGCGGACAGTGATTGCGGCCCCGGGCTGTTCTGCGACCCCCTGACCGGCTTCTGTAGCAGCACGCGCGAGCCGGGTAAGTCCGTCGGCGAAGCGTGTACGCCTGCGGACGAGGAGGCCGGCACCGAGGATGACTGCCGGGGAGTCTGCATCAGCCTCGTCGATGAGGAGGTTGTGCTCACGAGCTGGTGCACGGAGTTCTGCACGTACGGCGGCGTTCCGGGGTGCGGCTGGGGCGGGCCGACGTCCCCCGGACGCGCGGAGGCGGGCTGCTTGTTCCCGCTGTCCATCATCGAGGACAACGGCGGTGCGGGGGTGGGTGACCAAGGCTTGTGCAACCGCTTGTGTGACTGCAATCGCGACTGCGGTCATTCCGATATGGTCTGCCTCTCGTTACCGTCGAGCCTCCGAAACCGCTACCGCCGCGCCGGCTACTGCACCCCGCGCTTCGGCGCGGACGGCGGCACGATTCCGGGCATCACGACCTGCCCTGCGGACGGCGGCGCGCCACGCGACGCGGGACCGGGCTAAAACTCAGTTCCGTTCTTTCAGACGTGGCGGCGCTGGCGTCGCCGCCGCGTCGTCACCGCCGCTCTCGCCGTCGGTGACGACGACTTCGCCCGCGCGCGGCCCGCGCCACACGCCTTGCGGGCCTTCCTGGCCCGACCAAGCCGCGTTCATGACGCTGAGCTGGCCGGTCTGCAGGCGCCGATCGACGGCGCGTTTGATGGGACGCGCGAGCCAGGCGCGCGTGATGGGAATCAAGAGCAGCAGCCCGGCCACGTCGCTGAGAATGCCCGGCAGCATGAGCAGCACTGCGCCAACCAGCACCAGCGCGCCGTCCAGTACGCCGCGCTCGGGCGGTTTCATGTGCTCGAGAGCCACGCGAAACTCACGCCAGACGCGCAGCCCTCCACGTTTGGCGAGGGCCGCGCCGATGACCCCAGTCACGAAGGTGAAGGTCACGGTGGGCCAAAAGCCGAAGGATCGTCCGAGCCACACCAAGACCGCGAGGTCGAGCAGCGGGACGATCAGGAGCAGCAGCAGAACCCGGGCCACAGGGCTGTATAGCCCGAGTCCTGCTTGTGTTCATCGCCGGGGCGAGCGGATCACTTCGGAGCGGGGGTCGGAGTCGGCGTGGGGCCGGGTACCGACGGCGCGCTCATGTCCTTGATGGGCGCGGGCTTCTTCGAAGCGGCTTTGGCGTCACCGGCGCCCTCGGCCTTCTTGTCCGCCGCCTTCGCGTCCCCGACGGCGCCCTTGACGGCGTCCTTCATGGGCTTCGCGGCGCCGAACGCGCGGGGCTTGATGCCGGCTTTTTCGGCGATTTCGCAGCCGCGCTCCCGGTCCGTGTTCTTGCCGCCGCGCTGCAGGATCTTGAACTCCACGCGCCGGTTCTTCTCGTGGTTGGCCTCCTCCGTGCCCTCGTCGATCAGGCAGTAGAAGCCGTAGCCTTGCGCGATGAAGCGGTTCTTCGGCACGCCGCGCTCGGCCAGCGCCTTGACCACGGAGTCGACGCGCTTCTGCGTCAGGGCCTTGTTGTGATTGGCGTCGCCCTCTTTCGAGGCGTGCCCGCTGACCTCCACGAGCTGGATGTCGGCGTGCTCCTTCAGGATGGCCGCGACGGCGTCGAGAATGGGCGCGGAGTCCGGCTCGATGGCAGCGGAGTCGTGCTTGAACTGGATCTTCTGATTGATGCGCACCTCCGTGCCCACCAGCTGAACCAGCGGCTTCTTGTCGGGGCAGCCGTCCTCGTCCTCGAACTCGTTGACGGTTTCCGGCTCGGTCGGGCACTTGTCGCTCGCGTTCGGCACGCCGTCGCCGTCTTCGTCGGTGTTGGGGCAGCCGTCGTTCGGCGCCGGGGGCTTCCCGTCTTCCTTTTCGGAGGCGCACTTGTCGTCCGCGTCGAGAATGCCGTCACCATCCTGGTCGGGCGGCGGGGGAGGCGGCGGGGGCGGGGGTGTGTCGACATTGCCCTGAACAGAGGCCTCGGCCTGGCAACCGACCGCTGCGCCTCCAAAAGCGCACAGCAGGATGGCGATAGAGAGTTTCGAATTTGAACGAAGATGCATGGGGAGAGACCAACCTTTCAGCGAAGCTCCGGATCTGGGCCAAGAGCGTGTCACGCCGCTCGCGGCATAACCCTGTGCGTGAGACGCTCGAGGCGTAGGTTTCGGCTCGCTTTCGCCTCAAAACGCGCGCCGGCGCAGCCTGGTCATCCCTTACGGATTCACTTCAGGAATTGGCTGTAAGTGGCCGACTCGCCAGGCTTGAATGAAGCGCAGTGGACCGCCTGCAGGCTCCGGAAATCGCACCCGGCGGAGCGCGTCCACGACACACTCGACCGCGGCGCGGTCGGGAAAGCGGCTATCGTGCTCGGCGATCTGCGTGCAGCTCCCGCCTGCGCTGAGCTCGAGGCGCAGCTCGAGCCGACCCCAGAGCTTCTCGTCGCGGGCGAGCGCGTCCGCGAAACAGCGTTCGATGGCCTGCTCTTCGGTTTGAAGAGCGGTGTGGATGCGTGCGGGCAGTAACTGCCCCGGGTTCTCCTGGAGCGCTGCCGGCGCCTGCTTCGGATGTTGTCGACGCGGCAGGGGCGCGTCGCCGGGATAGAGCTCGATCTCGAACGTCGTATCGAAGGAGCGAGCAGGGGCGGGCGTGAAGCGGAGTCGCTCGAAGCGCCGAGCCAGACAGGGAGGCACATCCGCGTCAGTGAGCTCGCTCTGGAGCACGCGTGTTTGCTGGACACGCCCGTTCGCTCCGATTCGCACGCGCATCTGGGTGGCGCCGCCTTTGACCGCGCGATCTGCGCTGGCAGCCTCCTCGAAGCAAAGGCGGAACGGCCAGTAGCCGTACTTGCGCGCTTGGGCCAGCAAGCTTTCCTGGCTCAGCACGGGGCGCGGTTTGCCGCTCCGCCGGTCGCGCGGCGTCCGCTCCGGGAGCCGCCGCGGCGGATGCGGCAAATCGACGATCACGCGCGTCCCCGGATGAAAGCCCACGCGGTTCGCGGGATGCGCGGGGTCCCCGCTGCCGCCCAGGTTCCAGCGCGCCAGCTCTTCTTCGAGACCGGCTGCGTACACTTCCCCCGCTGGGATCACCCGCTCGTACAGCTTGTACGGCATCTCGGTACTGAGCTCGATGGGCGGCGCAGGGTGCGGCTCTGACTCAGCCGCGTTTGCGGTGGCGCCGCTGATCTCGGTCGCAAGCGCGGCGCTCGCAGTGCTCTCGGCGATGGGACGCGCGGGGGCGGCGCGTGTCGCGCGTGGCTCCGCCAACGCTTGAGACCGGGACACGGCCGGTGTCGTGGCGGCGGAGGGCGCGGCAAACGACGCCGGCTTTGCACAGCCTCCGCCCGCGCAGATGCCGCCCACGAGCAGCGCCCGGAGAGCCTGGACCTTCAGAGAGGGCGGACCGTTCATCGACAGGACCGGCTATAGTCGAAGCTCGGAGGCGAAGCAGCATGAGTGGGGCTAGCGGCGAACCGAGTACGTTCGAGCACGGAGCCGGCTTTACGCCGGGTGAGATCAGCGGTGCCCTCGGTCTGGGCCCGCTCGAATCACAGTACGAAGACTTGTTCGCCGAGGCGCTGGCGGATGGGGTCATCACCGCCGACGAGCGCGCACGACTCGAGAAAGCGGCGGACAACCTGGGCCTCGACCGGCAGCGCCTGCTGCGCCTCGAGCAGGCCATGCTGGCGGCGTATCAGATCCGCCACAAAGTGCGGATAGTCGAGCATTACGAGGAGCCGGCAGGGTCCTTGGCGCCGCTGCAAGTGGAAGCCGCTGGGGACGCGGGCCGGGCGCTGCTCCTGAAGCGTATCGAGCAGCTCGAAGGGCGTGTGGCGGAGCTCGAGACGGAGCTCCGGCGCGCGCAAGCGTCGATCAACGTGGAAGTGGACCTATCGGATGTCGAGGCGGCCGCGAGCCGTTCCGAAGAAGATCCGGAGGAGTGCTGGCGTAGCTTGCGCAGGAACCCGACGCGGCCGGACCCGCTGCGCGCCCTGTACGCGATCTACTCGGCGCGCGGAGACGTCGATCGGCGCTGGTGTGTCGCACAAGCGCTGGTCGCGCTGGGCGCGGCCGATGCCGAACAGAGCGCGCTGTTCGAGGAGCACCGGCCGCGCGCCTTGCTGTCGCCGCGGGCCAGTGTTTCGCCGACGAGCTTTCACGAATACTTGTTTCATCCCGAGGAGGAGCTGCTCACGGGCCAGATCTTCGGCGTGATTGCGCCCGCGGTGCTGCTCGGCAGAGTGACGGCGCTGCGCCGCGACGGCCAGCTGCATCAACCCGCGCCGGACGCGCGGCAGGATCCGGCGTCGTCCACGATCACGGCGGTGCGCGCCATGGCGTGGGGCGCGGCCATCGTGGGCCTGCCACTGCCCCCGATCTACGTCGAGAAGGCGCGCGACGTCGGCTACGAGCACATTCCGGGTGTACCGCCGCTCACTGTCATCGGGCAGCGCGTGCTGTCTCGCCGTTCGCCGCTCGAACACGCATTTCTCGTCGGCCGCCACCTGTCCTGGTACCGGAGTGAGCACTTCATCAAGACCTTGTTCAGCGCGGTGCCGGACCTGGAAGACCTATTTCTGGCAGCGCTGACCATCGGCAAGCCGGGCCTGCCGATAGCGGAAGACGTGAAGCGCCGCGTGGAGCCGCTGGCCAGGGCCATCGAGCCGGTGCTGCAGCCGCAGCAGATCGACACGCTGCGCGGCCATTTCCTGCGCTTCGTCGAGGAGGGCGGGCGCACGAACCTGCAACGCTGGAGCGCGGCGACGGAGAAGACGGCCTGTCGTGTCGGGCTGCTTTTGTCGGGCGATCTGCTGAGCGCGCGCTCTCTGCTCGAGCCGGAAGAGGGCGAGCTCGGTGAGCTCATGAAGGACCTGATCGCGTTCGTCGCGAGCGAACGCTATTTCAGCTTGCGACGTCAACTCGGCATCGCCGTCGGCAGCGGATGACGGTTAGTGGCCGCCGGAGGCCGGGCTGCCCGGACGGCTGATATGCGGTAGAAGCGTGGGATCGTGCAGCAAGATAGTCCACACGCTGCGCGTCGCAGCGACCACGCCGACGGGCAAGAGCAGCACGGCGCAACAAGGCAACAAGAACAGCAGCGCGAACGCGGCGCCGAAGCCGACGCTGAACAGCTTGTGGCGCGCCACGAGCCGCACGCGTTCGCGTATGCGCACTCCACGGAGCGTGAGCGGGTAATCGAACAGGTTCCAGGCGAGCGCCAGCGCCGCCACCAGGAACTTGCCAGGAACCGTCACGATCGCCGCCGCGGGCAAGAGGAAATCGGCGATCCAGAGCAGGCTGAGGAGCGGCAGCGCGAAGAGCGCGGCGCAGGCCTGCGCACGCACGCCGCACAGAATCTCTTTGAAGAAGCCGAGCGGCGCTCGCTCCGGGACGCCCAGTGCTCGCTCCTGCGCAACGACCAGGCGTTCGAGCACTGGGCCGCACAAGGGGGGTGTGATGGCGAGCGCGAGCAGCGCGCCGAATACGGTCGCCAGGATGGCGCCCAGGTAGTGCAAGGCCTCACCACCGAGCCGTTCGTACCAGGTATCCGGACCGCTCACGAGACCGCCGAGCAAGGGGCCGAACCAGCTGAAAGACAGCCACGCGCTGAGCGCCACGAGCAAACACAGGACGACGCCGGGAACCAGTGAGTGCGGCCACAGTGCCGGGGATCGCAGCAAGAAACGGGCAGCCCCGAACAGCGCGCGCACGCCGGTGAACGCGTCGGGTTTGCGTGGCAACGGTTCGTGGATCGTCGTCAAGGGTTCTCCGTTCTTGGCGCAAGCGTTCGGTCTTCAGCGTCGGAAAGAGTGATAGGCTGCTTCTCGTCGCCCCGGGTGCTTCATGATGCCTGAAGACGTCTTCGGAATCGTCGGAAGCGTGCTGGCAGGCGCGTTCCGGGTCGAAGCGCCCGTCGCTGAAGGTGGCTTCGGCGTGGTGTACCGCGCGTACCACACCGGCTTTCGCGCGCCGGTGGCGCTCAAGTGCCTGAAGATCCCCGAACAGCTCGGGCCCGCGCAGCAGCGGATCTTCCTCGGTCAGTTTCGTGCGGAAGCGGAGCTCCTGTTCCGGCTCTCGGCGAGCATTTCGAACATCGTTCGCCCGCTGCACGTCGATGCCTTCGTCAGCACGGCCGGTCGCTTCGTTCCGTTCATTGCGCTCGAATGGCTCGATGGGCAAACGCTCGACGCGATCGCCGCCGAGCGCCGCGAGCACACGCAGGCGCTCCTTCTACCGGAATTGTTCGAGCTTCTGACGCCGGTCGCGCAGGCGCTCGATCGCGCGCATCGCTTCCAGGGTGCCGACGGCGAGGTGTCGATCGTGCACTGCGATCTGAAGCCTGAAAATATCATCGTCGCGCGCGTGGCCGGAGAACAGATCGTCAAGGTGCTCGACTTCGGCATCGCCAAGGCCCGAAGCGTCGCGAGTCAGGCCGCGGGTCGTGTCAGCGGAGCACCTCTCGAGCCGGGACCGTTCACTCCGGCGTACGGAGCTCCCGAGCAATGGTTGCCGAAGCGTTTCGGTGAAACCGGGCCGTGGACCGACGTGTGGGGCCTGGCGCTCTCGATGGTCGAAGCGCTGTCGGGACATCTCGTCATCGATGGCGATCGCAGTGCCATGATGGCGACAGTGCTCGACCCCGAGCGCCGGCCCACGCCTCGCCAGGAGGGAGTGGAGGTCAGCGCGGCGGTCGAAGCCGTGTTTCTGCGCGCGCTCGCGCTCGATCCCAAGGATCGCTTTGCACGCGTGACTGAGTTCTGGCGCGAGCTTGCGCTTGCGCTCCAGAGTCGTAGCGAGCGCGCGGCCCGGCCGGCGCCCGAAGCGGTGATTCCCGATCTGGAGGTGCGGCCGTCGGGAAGCCACGTGCGTTCGTCAGTGCGCGTGAGCGCTCCGCCCGCAGAAGCGATGGAGCTGGAGTTCGATTTGCCTTCTGCTGCCGTCGCGCTCGAGCTCGACGCGGAGCAGCTGGCCGATGCACGGCGCAGCATCCCCGGGCTCTCCGGCTACCCGAGCCCCGAGCGGGTGCCGCTTGCCAGTCCGGCGCCGCCGGCGCCATCTCCGACCTCGCCGGCAGCGCCGGAGCGCGTCTCCAGCGAGCCGCGCGTGCAGGTCTCCAGTGAGCCGCGCGTGCAGGTCTCCAGTGAGCCGCGGATCGCCCGGTCCGTACCGGTAGGGGCGCGCCTCGCGAGTCCTCGCCCCGCGGCGTCACTCGCCGGCCCCGAGCTTGCGAGTCCACTGCCCGCGCCGCAGGCCAGTCGGGCACCAGCAGGGCCGGCGGTCGTGCAACGCGGCCTGACCCGCCTGCAGGCGCTGTTCGGTCAGCACACCTGGCCGGCGCTGGCCCTGCTGGGAGCTAGCGTGCTCGTGACCTTGGCGGATCAGCGTTATGCCGCTGAAAATAGCCGAGTGTTCACGCTCGGTCCGCTGCGCGCCGTGTGGCTCGCCGGACTTTTGATGGTGGCTGGGCTCGTGGCACTCGTGTATCGCTTTTCCCGCGTGCGCGATGACCGATGACCCCCTTCGAAGCAGCGCCAGGCTCGTGTGTCGAGCGTTGCAGCACGCACCTACCGGCGTCGCCATCGTCGCAACGGATGGCCGCTGCCTGGCGGTGAACGGTACCCTGGCGAGCTGGGCGACCCCGCCGCGCGAGCCGGAGGAGTTCGAAGGCGAGACATTCGTGCTGACCGATGCATCCGGTCGCGCCGCCGTGGAGCGCGCCGTCTGTGGACTGCACGCGACGGTGGAAGTGGCTCGAGCACCACTCCTGGAACGGGACGGACATTGGCGGTTGCACGTCATGCCCCTCGGGGCGGGCGCCGACGTTTGCGCGTTCACGGTCGTCATCGAAGACCTGACGGAACGGGCGCTCGCGGCGGACGCCTTCGAAGCATCGGAACGCCGATTTCGCACGCTGGTCGACGACGCGACCGACGCCATCGCGGTGCACCGCAACGGCGTGCTGCTGTACATCAACGCCGCTGGATTGCGGATGCTCGGGTACAATTCGGCGGACGAGATCGTCGGCAATCCCTGGCTCGATTTCGTGCACCCAGACCAGCGGCGCGCCGTGAGCGAGCGCATCGCGGAGCTAGGACGCGCGGGCCGCTGCGGACCCGAAGAGGAGATCTATCTACGCCGTGACGGCTCGGCGCTGGTCGTCGAAACCTCCGCGTGTCGCGTCCCGCTCGACGACGGGCTCGCGAACTTCGTGTGCTTCAGGGACATCACCGAGCGCAAGCACCTGGAGGCTGAGCTGAACCGTACGAGCCGCATGGAGTCGCTCGGGCGTTTGGCCGGCAGTGTCGCCCACGACTTCAACAACTTGCTCGCGATCATCCAGGGCAGCCTGAGTATGGCGCGGGCGCAGGCCGGCGATCCCGCGGCGCTGGCCGAGGCTCTGGACGGCGCGGACGCAGCGGCGCGACGCGCCAGTGAGGTGACTCGCCAGCTCCTGACGTTCAGCCGCGGTGGGGAGGCGCACGCCAGGTTGACCGAGCCGAATCGGGTCGTGACCGAGGCAGTGGGCCTGGTGGCGCGCATGAGCAACCCCGATATTCACGTCCATTTCGCAGAAAATCCGGACGCCGGCAGCGTGTGGATGGGTCCGGCGCAGCTGCATCAAGTCCTGCTGAATTTGCTGCTGAACGCGCGCGACGCCATCGCCTCCTCGGGTACGATCCAGGTGCGTCTCGAGCGCTGCCGCTACGAGGCGCGGACACGGCCAGCGAGCCGCGCGGGTGAGTGGCTGTTGCTCTCCGTTTCGGACACGGGGACGGGGATGGATAGCGCGACGCGTGCGCGCATCTTCGAGCCCTTCTTCACGACCAAGGCGGCAGGGCAGGGCACGGGTCTCGGGCTGTCGACCGTGTACGGGATCGTGCGACAGGCAGGTGGTTTCATCGACGTGGACAGCGCCCCCGGGAAAGGGTCGGAGTTTCGCATTCACGTGCCGCTGGCGGCCGGTCGCCGCGACGATTAGAAACGTCGTATGGGCCTGCGCAAAACGCGCGCGAGAGCGCGCCGCCGTCCGGACGAAGCCACGCACCGATCCGGCACGAAAGGCGCGTCAGGGGGTGTGAAGGCGAGCGCGGAGATTGCCCGCAAGCTGGCTGCCGCTGGCGTCCTGCGCGTGAAGGTCGGCGGTTTCGACATCGATGGCGTGCTGCGCGGCAAGTACGTGACGCTCGACAAGCTGCGCTCCATGCTGGAGAAGGGCTTCGGCTTCTGCGACGTGATCTTCGGCTGGGACGTCAGCGACGTGCTCTACGCGAACGCCAAAGTCACCGGCTGGCACACGGGCTATCCGGACACGCTGGCCGTCCTCGATCCGAGCACGCTGCGCATGATCCCGTGGGAGCCCAAGGTCGCGGCGCTGCTCTGCGACTTTCGCAGCGGAGACGGCGGGCCACACCCAGCCTGCCCGCGGTCGCTCTGCCGGCGCATGATAGAGCGCGCGCAGAAGCTCGGGTTTACCGCCAAATTTGGCGCGGAATACGAGTTTTTCTTGTTCAAGGAGACGCGCGACTCGCTCACTGCCAAGGGCTTTCGCGATCTGCAGCCGCTCGACCCGGGCATGTTTGGATACAGCTGGGTGCGTTCGGGGCAGGACGCGGACCTCACCCGTGACCTCATGCAAGAGCTGCTCGAGTTCGACATCGAGATCGAAGCGCTGCACACCGAGACGGGCCCCGGCGTGTACGAGGCGGCGTTGCGCTACGACGACGCTCTGCGCGCGGCGGACAAGGCCGCGCTGTTCAAGAGCGCCGTCAAGCAAATCGCACATCGCCACGGCCTGAGCGTGACCTTCATGGCCAAGTGGAACGCCGCCCTTCCCGGCTGCAGCGGGCACTTGCATCAGAGTTTGTGGCGAGGGAAAGAGAGCGCCTTTTTCGACGCGCGTGCGCCGCGCGGTATGTCGCGTGTCATGCAGCAGTACATCGCCGGGCAGCTGGCGCTGATGCAGGACCTCACGCTCGTCTATTCGCCGACCATCAACAGCTACAAGCGCTACGTCCCGGGGGTGTGGGCGCCGCTCGTCTCCGCCTGGGGCGTCGAAAATAGGACCTGTGCCGTGCGCGTGGTGGGCATGAATGACGGCGACGCGCTGCGCGTCGAGTACCGGCAGACGGCGGCCGACATGAACCCGTACCTCGCGATCGCCGGCTGTCTCGGCGCTGGCCTCTGGGGCATCGAGCAGGAGCTCGAGTTACCCCCTGAGACGCGGGGCGATCCCGGAGACAGCGGGCCGCTGGCGCTGCCGCGCACTCTGCGCGACGCGCTCGCTCGTTTCCGTGCGAGCCGCGTCGTTCCCCAGATCTTCGGGCAGGATTTCGTCGATCACTACGCGCTCACTCGCGAGTGGGAGGCGGAGTGCTACGAGAGAGCCGTGACGGACTGGGAGCTTTCGCGCTATTTCGAGGTGATATGACCGCCATCTGGAGTTTTCCGACACGCATCGTGTTCGGCGTTGGGGAAAGCCGCCGCGTCGGTGACGAGGCGCGCGCGCTCGGGATGACCCGCGCGCTCATCGTAACGGACCCGGGCGTGGAGCACGCGGGCCTGTGCCTGCCAATCACGGCATCGCTTACGGCTGCCGGCGTCGAGGCCAGCGTGTACGCCGGCATCGATGGCAATCCCACGGAGGCGAACATCGAGGGCGGCGCGCACGCCTACGCGGGCTTCCGTGCCGACGGTGTCATTTGCATCGGGGGCGGCTCACCGATGGATGCCGGCAAGCTGATCGCGCTGCGCGCGCGCTGTGCGCTGCCATTCGAGGAGCTGGACGACGCGATCGACGGCGGCCGTCACATTCCGAACGATCTCCCGCCGCTCATCACCGTGCCGACGACCGCGGGGACCGGTAGCGAAGTCGGGCGCGCCGGCGTCGTGACTGTCCGCTCCACGAATCGCAAGACTGTGATTTTCGCGCCCGCGCTGCTGGCGAAGCTCGCGATACTGGATCCGCAGCTGACGCGATCCATGCCGGCGCGCACCACCGCCGCGACGGGCTTCGACGCGCTCACGCACTGCGTGGAGGCCTATCTCGCCCAGGGGGACCATCCGATGGCGGACGCGATCGCCTACGCCGGGGTCGAGCTCGTCGCGCGTCATCTCGCCACGGCTTGTGAGCAAGGCGACGACATGGAAGCCCGGGGCGCCATGATGAAGGCGGCCATGATGGGCGCGGTGGCGTTTCAAAAGGGGCTCGGCGCGTGCCACTCGCTGGCGCACCCGCTATCGAGCGAGTGCGGGCTTCACCACGGGCTCGCCAACGCCCTGTGTCTGCCGGCGGTGCTCGAGTTCAACGAAGCAGCGGTTCCGGAACGCGTGCGTGAGCTCGGGCGGTTGCTCGGCGCGGACGCGGCGCAGAGCACAGCCGCCATCGTGCGACGGTTGCGCACGCAAGTAGGGCTACCGAGCGGCTTACAGCAGCTGGGTGTCACGGACGCACAGCTGCCGCAGTTGGCAGACAAGGCGTTCGAAGACGCCTGCCACCGCGGGAACCCGCGACCGTGCACGCGCGACGACCTGCTGAAGCTGTATCAAGACTCGTTTTGATCGGAGGACCTCAGGTCGGAGCCGCTCGCTTCGTCCCAGGAGGCGTTCGATTCGAGCCCCAGCGCTCCCAGCAGCGCCGCGGCGTCCAGCGGCTTCATCAGCAGCTCGGAGGCGCCCGCTTCCACGAACGCTGCGCGCGTCGTCGGGGTGGGATGGCTCGCGACCGGAATCACCAGGATGTTGGCGGTATTCGGGTTTTGGCGCACGCGCCGGCAGATTTCGACCGCGTCGACTTCGGGTAGCAGCGCATCCAGGATCACGGCGTCCGGCTGGAACACGCCGATCTTGAGCAGTCCGTCGATCGCGCCTTCTCCCGTTTCGACGCTGAGCTCGGGGGCGGCGCGATTGAGCAGGCGCCTTACCCCGCGCAGGAACGCGGCGTCCGTGTCCATCACCAGCAAGCGGCTGATGCTTGCCAGGTCGGGCGGTACGGGCATGGCATGTTCGCGCAGGAAGCGCGCGAGCGCTTGACGCTCGATACGTCGGTGCCCGCCGGGCGTACGGTGCGCCGGTAAGAGTCCTCGGTTCACCCACGACAGCACCGTGGACGGGCTGACGCTGGCGAGCCGCGCCGCGTCGTGGGACGTGAGGTAGGGAGGGGGTCTCACGCTCATCTCATTCATGGCGACGTGCGACATGGGCTAGACCTCGCTGGAACCTGTGTGAGCGCGCTCACGAGCAGGACGGGTGAAAAGGGAGAGCGGGTACACGACCTCACGAGTTCCCGAGTGGGTTAACGTGCTGCTGGTTGAGTTGCCTCGACGGGGGTCCACGCAAGGCCGCTCGTGTCGAACGGGCGCAACGTGTTTCGCGTGCAGAACGGGCACGCCCATGCCACGTCGAATATTTGTTTGTGTGCCCCGATTGAATGCGCCGGCGCGGGGAGGGTTTGTTTACGTCGAAGATCGCGCGCAAACCCCGCGATCACCTGCTTGTTCTCGTTCAACTCGGCCCCGAGTCGGGCCTGGCATTCACAAGCTGAGGTTATCTTTGCTTTTTTCATATTTCGAACCGTCGCGCCGCGCAGGGAATTTTTACCGACGCAGGCAATCGCGGTCAAGGCGCGGCTGCGGCCATGTGAACTCGGGCAGCAACTATGCGAAGTTGCCGTACGCGCGCATGACCCTTCCCGAGCGCAGCGCGGGCGACTACACTCTCTGACGCACCACGCGGGACTAGCTCAGTTGGTAGAGCACAAGCTTCCCAAGCTTGGGGTCACGGGTTCGAGTCCCGTGTCCCGCTCCGAAATCGCCCCCGTTCTCGGAGGCGTTACCGGCACGCCCGGGGCGTAGCCGTCCGCCGATGCACGCTTGAGGCGCCGGCGGGCGGGAGGTGATACGGACTCACCGGGCGTGGTGCGAGCGTAAGCTGTCCCCGGTTCCCAAAAGCAAAGGTACCGAAACCGCCGTGGGGGTTCAAGGCCGAAGCTCGCGCAGGGCCGCCTGGAAATCTTTAGGCGGATCCATCGAGAAATCGAGCGCTTGGCCGGTCACAGGGTGCTCGAAGCCGAGCGTCTGGGCGTGCAGCATGAGCCGCGGCGCGGCGATGAGCGGGCCGGAGTAGCTTCGCAGGTAGACCTTTTCGCCGAGCAACGGATGGCCCGCTTCGGCAAGATGGATGCGAATCTGATGGGTGCGCCCGGTCTCCAGGCGGCACTCCAGAAGGCTCGCGCCGCGTAGCTCCTCCAGCCGCTTGACGTGCGTGACGGCGAGCTGTCCGAGAGTCGGATGCCGCGTCGAGCCTCGCACGCCGTCCCCGCGGTCGCGCACGATGCGCGAGCGGAGCGTGCGCGAAGGGGCTTGTCCGTGCGCGAGTGCCAGGTAGATGCGCCGCACCGAGTGGACGCGAAATTGCTGCTCCAGATTGCGTTTCGCGCTCGCGCGGCGCGTGAACACGAGCAGCCCCGAGGTCTCCTTGTCGATGCGGTGCACGACGCCGAGGGGTTGCAGCGCGCGGTCCGCGCGCTTCTCGAGCACGCGACGCACGGCGTCGGCGAAGGTATCGCGCTCGTCTTCGTAGGGCACGCTCATCATGCCGGCGGGTTTCACGGCGACCACGAGGTGCGCATCGACGTACACGAGCGCCTCGGGTGCGAGAGCACCGGGCGCGCGAGCCCGGGGCGCGGCCGCCCGGATCGCGACTCGATCGCCGCCGCGCACGCGCCTGCCAGGGTCGGTCACCACCTCGCCGTTGACGCGAATCTTGCCCGTCCGAATGAAATTTCGAACCTGCGACCAGCTGCCCTGGTCAAAGAGCGCGCGCACGGCACGGTCGAGAGGCAAGCCGTCGCTGTGCGCCGAAATCAAGTACTCGCCGTCCGCCAGGGCCATAGAATCTCGTATGCTAGATTTAGCAGCCCCAGGCGAGGAACGGCGATGATCGAATGGAACGAGACCGAGTTGGCGGTGCGCGACATGGTTCGGCGTTTCGTCGCGCAGGAGATCGAGCCGAACTTGCAGGAGCTCGAGCACGGAAACCTCCCGCCGTATGCCGTGCTTCGGAAATTGTTTGCGACGTTTGGGCTCGCGGACATGGCGAAACGCAACTTCGAGCGCCAGATCGCGCGCGACGGTAGTCCGGACGCAGGGACCAGCGAGGGAGCGGAGCCGAAGGCTGGACCGCGGGACGACCCGGCGCTGCGTGTGCTGCCGGTGATCGAGCTCTCGCGTTTTTGCCCGGGGATGGTCACCGCGCTCGGCGTGAGCGTCGGCCTCACCGCCGGCACGATCATGACGCGCGGCACCGTGGCGCAAAAGCGGCGCTGGGCCCTGGATCTGCTGACCCTGGAGAAGATCGGCGCGTGGGCCATCACCGAGCCGGGATCCGGCTCGGACGCATTCGGGGCCATGACGTCCAGCGCGCGGCGCGACGGCGACGACTACATTCTGAATGGCAACAAGACGTTCATCACGAACGGGCCCCACGCCGACACCATCGTGTTCATCTGCAAGCTCGACGACGGAACCGAGCCGCGCGGGCGAAAGGTGCTGAGCTTCGTGCTGGACCGCGGCATGCCGGGGCTCGAGCAGTCGAAGGCGCTCCGCAAGATGGGGCTGCATTCGTCGCCGACCGGCGAGCTCTTCCTCGAAAACGTGCGGGCTTCTCGCGATCGGCTGCTCGGGGAAACCGAGGATGCCGAGTACCGCGCCGGCGCAAAAGACACGTTCACCGCGGAGCGCACCGGGGTGGCCGCGATGGCGCTCGGCATCGTCGAACAGTGTTTGCGCTTGAGCGTCGAGTATGCAAAGACGCGCGTGCAGTTCGGCCGCCCCATCGGCGAATTTCAGCTGATTCAGTTGAAGCTCGCGAAGATGGAGGTCGCTCGCACGAACATCCAGAACATCGTGTTCCGACAGATAGAGCTTGCGCGCGCCGGAAAGAAGATGACGCTCGCGGAGGCTTCGGCGTGCAAGCTCTACACCGCGCAGGCCGCGATGGAAGTCGCGCTCGAGGCCGTGCAGCTCTTCGGGGGTAACGGCTACATGGCCGAGTATCAAGTCGAGCAGTTGTGTCGTGACGCCAAGGTGCTGCAAATCTACGGGGGGACGGACGAGATTCAAATCTCACAGATTGCGCGCTCTCTGCTCTCATGATGCGCGCACTCTGGGCGATTGGGATGGGGCTCTGCATCACGACGGGCTGCTCGGACGATGGTCCGCGGTCTGCCGGCCCGCCCGCGCACGACGCGGGTCACGACGCGGATGCGAACCACGACGCGGATGCGAACCACGACGCGGACGCGGGTTCCGAGCAGGATGCCGCACCCGATCAGGCCGACGGACAGGTTCTGCCCGAGTGCCCGACGTTCGCCGCGCCCGTCGAGCGGGGCCGCCTCTCGGCTGAAGAGCTCGACGAAATCTCGGGGCTCGCGGTCAGTCGCAGCAATCCGCGTGTGCTCTGGATGCACAACGATTCTGGCGACAGCGCTCGGATTTTCGCGGTTCGGGATGACGGGACATATCTCGGCACTTTCGCGCTCGACGGCGCTCAGGCCATCGACTGGGAAGAGTTGGCGACGGGCCCGGGACGCGAGCCAGGCACGACGGGTCTGTACGTCGCCGACATCGGAAACAACGCGCTCGAGCTCCGAGAGGCGGTCGTCTATCGCGTCACCGAGCCCGCTATCGACCCCGACGTCGGCTACAATGCGGTTCTGACGGACGTCGAACGCTTCCCGCTCACATACCCCGATGGCCCGAGCGGCGAGACCGATCCGGACAGGGGTCATAACGCGGAGGCGCTGTTCGTGGAGCCGCCGAGCGGCGACCTGATCCTCGTCACCAAGGCTTCTGGCGGCGCACGCGTGTACCGCGCTCGTGCGCCGCTCTCGCCGTTTGGCAACGCGCTCGAGCTGGTCACCGTGCTCCGCTTCGGGCAGCCGCCGCTCGGAGATGACGCGCTGGTGACGGCTGGCGATCTATCGCCGGCAGGGGAGGTCGCGCTGCGCACGGAAAGCTCCGCGTTCCTTTGGCGCGGCGACGCCGCTGGCGTGTCGCGTGCGCTGGAGCGGGAAGCGTGCCCGATTCCGCTCGCGCTCGAGCCGCAAGGAGAAACCCTGGCGTTCCTCCCCGACGGCAGCGGCTATTTCACGGTGAGCGAGGGCGACGCTTCCGCGCTGTACTTCTACGCGCGCCAGTAGCGCCTTCAGCGGAGCTTCTTCTTCGCTTCATTGAGCCGCTTTTGCGCGTCTTTTAGCGCCGGCTCGGCGTTCTGCCGCCCGAGCGCTTGGTGGCTCTTCACTTCCTCCTCGAGCGTGGTCACCACGGCTTGCCGGTCGCCGCGCGCGTCGTGAATGCGCGCTTTCAACGCGAGGTACCGCAGCCGGCGCGGACCGTACGCGTGCTCGAGCGCGCGCTCGACGGCCGCCTGCGCTTCCGGCCAGCGCTTCAGCTCGGCGAGAATGGACGCCAGACGCGCCGGTGGCTCGTACGAGCTCGGCAGCTGCTTTTCTCGCTCCGTCAGCATGCGCACGGCGTCTTCCGCGCGGCCAAGCGCGAGGTAGGCCGACGCGCGACCGTAGTCGTATGTCGCCGCCGCCTCCGGAGACGGAGCGCTGGCTGCGGCGCGTTCCATGACGGTCAGACGCCGCTCGTGGGCTGCGCGCGCGCCGTCGCGATCACCGAGCTCGAGCAGGGCGTCCGCGAGGCGGTGCAGCGCGTCCGCCTGATCATCTGGAGACATTTCAGGCGACGGTTTGTCGGACAGCTCTCGCAAGCGCTCGACCAGAACGAGCCGCGCCTTCTTGCGCTCGCCCGGCGGCAGGCCCTGGGTGCATTCGAAGACGAGGGCGGCATAGTCCACGGGTTTAGCCGCGCCCGAGATCTCGCGCAGGTGCCGCAGGCCGAACTCGACGCACGGCCTTGCGCGGCCGAGCCGGAACAGGGTCTCCACCGCGCCGCTCAGCGCCTCGTTGCGCCTTCGAAAGTCCGGCGGCGCGTCGTTCACGACGCGCAGATATTGCTCCGCGGCGCGCGCGTCCTGGCCATGCGCCTGCGCCGCTTTGGCGCTGAGCAGGAGCGCGAGCGGTGAATCGGGCGCGAGTCCGCCCGCGCGCAGCGCGTCCATGGACTCGAGCCCGTTCTCGATGAACGCGCGCATTTCGCCCACCGACGCCGAGCCCGGCCAGTAGCCGAGCACGCGCTCGCTCGCGGGATCGATCAGGAAGAAAGTGGGCCACACGGAGACCTCATGACGCGCCAAAAATCCCGCGTTGTGCTCGCGCTCCGTATCGATGGCAGCGAATACCACGCGGCCGGCGAGCGGCAGCAGTGCCGGCTGATTGAGGACATAGTGCTGCATGCTCAGGCAGGTGTGGCACCACTGGGCCCAGGCATCGACGAACAGCGCCTTGTCCTGGGCTTTGGCCTGCGCGAGCGCGCGCGGGAAGTCGTCGTGGATGAACGGCAGGTCCGCGCCGGAGTCGACCGCCGGCGCTCCCGGCGTTGCTCCCGCCGAGCTCCGTGCCTGAAGCACGGTGGCGTCGCTGGCCGCACGCGTCGGCCTGGCTTTGCCGGATGATTCGGCGCGCGCGCAGCCGACGAGATGAACCGCGATCAAGAGAGCAGCCGGCGCACGCATGCGCCAAGCTTAGAGGGCATTGGCGCCGTGGGCACGCTCTGATGCGAGCGGCATCACGGGCCGCCGGACAGCACGACGTACAGGACTGGAACGGCCGCTCCGAGCACTGCGACGACGCCGCCGCGCCCGAGCAGGCCCTTTCGACCTGGAATCATGAATAGCCCGGAGATGGCCAAGAACAAGAGCAGGATGGCGTAACCGTCCGCCACGTACGTCCAGGCTTTCTTGCCGCGGTTCAGGTGCAGCCAGTTGGCGAGACGCAGAAAGGCTCGCGGCTTCTGCCCTTCTTCGAGGACCCGACCGCTCGCGGTATCGACGTGGAGGGTGAGCTGGTCGAACACGATGTCGAGCTGCGTGTCGCTGGCTCGGTAGACCTCGCGCGGCGTCTCCTTTATCCCGAGCTTCGAGAGCACGTGCGCCGCGGCTCCAGCGTCGGAGCTCGGCAGAGGCAACGTCAGCTGGTGCGACCGCTCCACCTGATTGAAGTTCGGATCCCAATCCTTGATGTGATTTACGGCGAGACCCGAGAGCGCGTAGATGAGCGTCAGGCCGACCGCGAAGTAGCCGGCATCCCGATGTAAAGCGCGCAGCCAGGGTCGTGCGTTCCAGCGCTTGCGCCGCGCGCCAGGCCCGGGTTCATGCGTGCCGCTCTTCTTTCCAGGGGTCGGCGTGATTGTGGTAGCCACGTGTTTCCCAATATCCCGGCTCATCGCGGGTCGTGAAGCGGACGCCGGTGAGCCACTTGGCGCTCTTCCAGAAATACAGGTCGGGAACCACGGCGCGCACCGGTGCGCCGTGTGCGCGCGGCAGCGGCGCTCCATCGAGACGGTGAGCGATCAGCACGTTGGGCTTGAGCGCTTCGCGGAGCGGTAAATTCGCGGTGTAGCCATGCGCCGCTTCGAAAATCACGTAGCGCGCGGCCGGTTTCGCTTTCGCGCGGGCGGCGAGCTCCTTCAGCGCAACGCCGCCGAAACGAGCGCCGAGCACCGACCAACCCGTCACGCAGTGCACGTCGAGCGCGCGTTCCACCTGCGGCAGCGCGAGCAGGTCTCGAAACGAGAGGCTCAGCGGTTCTTCCACTGCGCCGTGCACACGCAAGCGAAACGCGGCCGGACTCGCATCACCGGCGTCGCCACCCATCGGCTTCAGCCGCTGCAGCACCCGCTGGCCGGGCGGCAGGCGCGGCCGACCATCGGCGCGGCTGTCCGCGCGAGCCGTACCCGTGAGCTCGTCCGCGAAGTAACAAAGCGTGCCGCCGAACGCCACGGTCAGGGTGCCGGCCGCGGCGCGCTGGATGAAACGCCTGCGCGCCAGGAGCTCGTGCACCGGGTTCTCTGCGTCGTCAGCGCTGCGTCTCATCCGAAACCTCGTGGAAGTGTACGCCGCGGCGGGGCAGGCGGTTACCGGGGAGGAGCGCCGACACACGCCCGCGCGTCAATAACCAGGGCAATGACGCGAAATCAGCCAGGCTTTGCGCTGCCGCGCTATACTGAACCGAAGTTTTCGTTCATGTGCCGCCTATTCGGCTTTCGGAGCGTCATTCCGAGCCAGGTGCATCGCTCTCTGCTGGTCGCGGAGAATGCTCTCGGAGTGCAGAGTAACGCCCATCCCGACGGGTGGGGCGTAGCCTACTACATCAACGGCGCGCCGCACGTGACGCGCAGTCCGGAGACGGCGCTCGGCGACGTGATCTTTCACCGGCTGAGCGGCGTCGTGTCGTCGGAGACCGTGCTGGCGCATGTGCGCAAAGCGACCCAAGGGCCGAAGACGGTGCTCAATTGTCATCCGTTTCAATACGGGCGCTGGGTGTTTGCCCACAACGGCGACATCGCGAATTTCGAGGCGTACCGCGAGCGGCTGCTCGAACGGGTGGACGCGCGCCTGCGTCGCTTCATTCTCGGTGAAACGGACAGCGAGGTCGTGTTCTTCATTTTCTTGAGTGAGCTCTTGAAGCAGAAGCCCCTGATCGAGCGGCGCACCGTGAGCGAAGCCATCGCGGGGTTGCGGGCAGCGCTCCGCTCCGTGCGCGAGGTGTGCGACGCGGGAAGTGAGCGCGCGCTGCTCACGGTGATGGCGACCGATGGCGAAACGCTGGTCGCCGCTCACGGCGGCAAGGAGCTCTTCTGGTCATCGCACAAGACGCGCTGCGCCGACCGCGACTCATGCGCGAACTTGTCTGCGGAGTGCGAGGCGCCGTCGCGATCGGGACGCGTGAACCATTTGATCGTCTCGAGCGAGCCGCTGCTCGGAGAGAACGTGTGGCAGCCGCTGTCCGACGGTGACATCCTGGGTGTGGACTGGCGCATGCACTACATGCGTGCACGGCTCGATCACACCGCGTTGCCGCTCGCATGAGCACTCCTACTCCGGAAGCGCGCGGACAGACGATCCGACGCGCGCTCGAGGACGCCCTCCGCGAGGAGCCGCTGAGCGCGCGCGAGCTGTCACAGCGCGTGGGCATCGAAGAGCGAGCGGTGGCGGGGCATCTCGAGCACCTCGAACGTTCACTCAGGCGCTCGCATCAAAAGCTCGAGGCGCTGCCCGCGCGCTGTGTCGCCTGTGGTTACGTGTTTCGCAAGCGCGAGCGCAAGGCGCGGCCGAGCCGCTGCGCCGCGTGCAAGAGCGAGCGCGTCGAGCCGCCGCGATTTTTCATCGCGGCGCACTAGCACTACTCTGACAGATTTTACTTTCCATCTGCGCCAGAGTTTGCTCCATTGCGCGCCGTGCAAAGCGCGGTAGCAAAGCAGGACCCTTACGAGCGGGAGTTTGACCGATGGGTTGAGCCGTTCCTCGAAGCGTTCCA
>DATDJP010000081.1:0-16549 GCA_036520475.1 Polyangiaceae bacterium
ACGCGGTACCAAGAAGTGCTCGGTGCAGCACTACGAGAACAACGTTGATCGGCGAACTCAGCGTTGGCAGTGCCAACAGTCCAAACGAGTCCGGCGGACATTGGTTTCGTTGCGGACCCTGATGGCGGCCACCGGCGGCGACGGCTGCGCAGAGCGTCATCCGTCCAGCGGGTCAGCTCGCTACGGCTCGTGGTTCAACCGAACAGGCGTGCTGCGCCTCTCGAAATCTAGCCGGCAATTGCTGCTCACACCTGGCAGTATGGAGGCACCCTGGATGACCGTGCGTCTACGCTTGCCATACGTGCTTGCATGTCTCGGCATTCTAGTACCGAACGATCGAGCGCCAGCGTACCCTCCAGCGCCGACCTTGCGTTCGGTTGACGCAGGCGTAGCGGCCCGGCCTTCCCGTCTTCGTCCAGCAGCTGGCCTGTTAGAGCGCACAAGTGGCGGCGGCGTGCTCCTGGACGTGGACGGAAATGTGTGGCGCTTCCATATCGACGCAAACGGGGAGCGTCACTACAGGTGGGTTGGCTCCGTTGACGAGGACGCGGTTCGTTGGATCGATTCCAATCTGCGCACTGTGAACACGGCAGAGTTGCGTGACGTTGGAAGCGACTGTGCCGATTGCGAATTCATCACTATCACTATCGCTGCGTACGTTGACTCCCGTCGCATCGTCCTGCGTAACGAGGGCAATGTTCGTCAGCTAAGAATGGGACGTGAAGCTAGAACGATCGTGACTTGGTTCGATGCGCTGTTAGATTCGTTTTGGCCGAAACGGTTTCGCTTCGCTGAAGTGCATTGAATGTTCAAGAGCGGTGTGCCGGCGTTGTCATCAAGAGCCGCCGCTGCAGTCTGCGCCGTTCTCATTGCTGACGTGGGATGACACGCAGCAGCCGTATGGCGTCAGCGGGCTGCTGCGGCATCAGCGCATGTTCGAAGTCGTGCGCGACGACATCATGCCGTTTCGCTTCAGCCCGATCGAACCGCCGGTGGAGCCGCTCGCGGCCGAAGATAAAGCGACGCTCTTGAACTGGCTCGCGCAGGGCGCACAGCCGCTCGGTGGCCGTGCTTGCGAAGGCCAGTGACGGTTTTCACGGGGCCCGTGACGGGCGCGTTCCGAACGTTGTAAGGTTCCGAATACGTGGTGGGCACTTTGGCTTTGCGAATCGGTTACGTCGCGGCGATGGTCGGTCTGTTCCTTCCTGACGATCGTCCAGGTACGTGCTTCGCATCGGTGGATTGCGTTCCTGACGCCGTTTTGATGCACGCGGAACGGCCAACGACGTTAGCGCCTTCTCAGCGTTTGCTTGAACTGACAACACCGAGGGGTGTCGTTTTGGACACGAACGGTGACGTCTGGCGTTTTGACGTGGGGCCTGAGGGCGAACGCACCCATACGACCTGGGCGGGCGCTGTTCAACCGCAGGCAGTCGCGTGGATAAAGTCGCTGCTTCCGAAGATCGAGGCTTCGGAGTTGCAAACCTTTGGCCGCGACTGTGTCGGCTGTTGGGAAATATCGTTGGACGCATACGTGGATGGCCAGCGCCTAGCACTACGGACCGAGGGCCCACTCAATCAAATTCGGGCTGGCCCGGAAGCGTCCATCGTCATCAGTTGGTTCGATAGCTTGGTCGACTCCTTCTGGCCCAAGCGAGTTCGTTTCGGGCCTCGCCCCCCCCCGGTCTCATGGTAGTTGCTGCCTCTTCCGAGACTGGATCGGGAGAGATTCCGATGCAGGGGGCGGTAACCGTTCAGCCCGTAGCGACGGCGTGGTCGTGACATTGACGGGGGCGGCCGCGTAAGTGATCCATCTTGCTCCATTATTTCGCGACGCTTTAGGGAACCGAGCGCGTACCGCGTGATGACGGTGTGCCGGCGTTGTCATCAAGAGCCGCCGCTGCAGTCTGCGCCGTTCTCATTGCTGACGTGGGACGACACGCAGCAGCCGTATGGCGTCAGCGGACGGCTGCGGCATCAGCGCATGTTCGAAGTCGTGCGCGACGACATCATGCCGTTTCGATTCAGCACGATCGATCCGCCGGTGGAGCCGCTCTCGGCGGAAAATAAAGCGACGCTCTTGAACTGGCTCGCGCAAGGCGCACAGCCGCTCGGTGGGCGTGGCTGCGAAGGCCAGTGACGGTCTGCGCGGAAACAGGGCGGCCGAGTGACCAGGAAGCCGCAGTTTGCCAAGCTGGCGCGAGACGAGTGCGCAGGTGTGGGTGCGTTCAGGACGCGACGAAATTAGAAGTGTTTCCGAGCTGCATGTCGCGTAGAGATTGATGCGCGTGGCAGCGCTGCCTACGCGAGAGCACGTGGTGTTCAACTTGCACCCGCGCCCCCCGGTCGTCGCGTTTGCAGCGTTCACCCCCGTGGTTAGGTTTGGCCATTATGGAATCCTCGGAGACTTCTGTCGTGCTCGACTCGGACGCGCTGCAGGCTTCCCTCGAGAAGCGGCTCCGCGCTCGCGTGGCCCGTGCCGACAGCGCAGTCGAGATCACGCCCGAGACGCTGGAGCGCTGGTTACAAGAGGAATTCGCGTCCGTCGTTGCCGAGCATGCGTTTGCACACGCCATCGCGACGGAGCGAGTCCTCAACTAGCGTTTGGCGTTCTCGATCGGTTCGCTGGGCCCGTCGGCAGGCGTAAGCTTCCGTCGTCGCGGGGAGAATCGCCGAGCTCTACCCCACGGCATCGCGGAGGCGCGGTTTGCCGTGGCGGGACTCGCTGAGGGGGACATGAAACGTCCGCGCTCGAGGCCCGTCGAATTGACATCTGAACAACCGAGCAGTATCAAGCAGGTG
This sequence comes from Polyangiaceae bacterium, assembly GCA_036520475.1. Taxonomy (GTDB): domain Bacteria; phylum Myxococcota_A; class Polyangia; order Polyangiales; family Polyangiaceae; genus DATDJP01. The sequence continues at coordinate 2,803 of DATDJP010000081.1, forward strand.
TTCGGACGGAGCGAGACCACGCCGCAGGGCACGACTAAAGAGGCGCACATGGACGAAAAGCAGAAGGGCAAAGCGCTCGAGCTAGCCATCGCTAGCGTGCAAAAAGAGTTTGGAGACGGCGCGATCATGCGTCTCAAGCCCGGCGAGGCCATCGGCGGTGAGGTCGCGGTCATTCCGACCGGATCCATTGGTTTGGATGTCGCGCTCGGCATCGGCGGGTATCCGCGCGGTCGCATCATCGAGGTTTATGGCCCGGAGTCGAGCGGTAAAACCACGCTCACCTTGCACGCTATCGCCAGTGTGCAGCGGCAGGGCGGTGTCGCGGCGTTCATCGACGCGGAGCACGCGCTCGACGTGACGTACGCACGCAAGCTCGGCGTCAAAACGGACGAGCTTCTGATCAGCCAGCCTGATTTCGGCGAGCAAGCGCTCGAGATTGGCGACATGCTCGTGCGCTCTGGCGCGGTCGACCTGATCGTGGTCGATTCGGTGGCGGCGCTCGTTCCCAAAGCGGAGATCGAAGGGGACATGGGGGACTCGCACGTGGGGTTGCAAGCGCGGCTCATGAGCCAGGCGCTCCGCAAGCTCACGGGGTCCGTGTCGCGTTCGCAGTGCATGTTCTTCTTCACGAATCAAATTCGCATGAAGATCGGCGTCATGTTCGGCAGCCCTGAAACGACCACGGGCGGGCAGGCGCTGAAGTTTTATTCGTCGGTCCGGCTCGACGTGCGACGCATCGGCGCCATCAAAGAAGCCGCTCAGAACGGCAAGGACATGGCCGTGGTGGGCAACCGAACCCGCGTAAAAGTCGTCAAAAACAAGATGGCGGCCCCCTTTCGCGAGGTCGAGTTCGACATCCTGTACGGCCAGGGCATTAGCCGCTCCGGCGAGCTGGTCGACATGGGCAGCGACGCGAACATCATTCAGAAGAGTGGCGCGTGGTTCTCGCTCGACGGCGAGCGCATCGGCCAGGGGCGGGACAACGCGCGAACGTACCTCGAGCAGCACCCGGAAATGATGGAGCGTGTGGAGTCCAAGCTGCTCGAGCAGCACGGCATCCGGCGTAAGCTGGGCGCGCCGGCTGCGGCTGCGGCCGTTGCCGATGCGTCGAAGGGGAACGAGGGCGGCTCCAAGAGTGACGTCTCGAAGAGAGACGTGAAGGCGGACGCGGCGAAGGCGGAGGCGGCGAAGCCGGAGGCGGCGAAGCCGGCCGTGAACGGCGCGCAGTCAGCGCCGCAGGCGCGTAAGCCGCCAGCGCAGCGACCGAGCTGAGGGAAGACTGCTGCGACGGAATCGGCGTCGAGCAGTTGAAGCGGCTGGCTGCTGGCGCCGGCTCACAGCGAGCATTGCGCTCCTACTGTGAAGCGCAGTGCACACGTACGTCGACGCGGGGGGAATCGAGCGCGCGTGGTGACGGAGTGGACGGGAGAGCGCCTTCCGCTGTGTGCACATCAATGTGGTTCACGCGTTTCGAAGCACCGCCAGCAGGCTGCGTCCGCCGCGCTTGGAACCGCTTCGGCCATGTGCCTGTGGATAAGTTGCGTGTAACCGTCGAATAACAGGCAGAAAGGGTATGGGGATGATGTGGGAGGAGCGGTGGCAGATTCGGGGCCATTTCCCGGCGCCAAGGCCGGGCGCAGGCCTGGAAGGCCTGGCGGGACGGGCACTTAGCCGCGCGAAAGTCGAACCGGCGCTCAGCCAGTACAACGTGTTGAAACCGTTTATGTTTGGGTCACTTCCTTGACGCTCTGGATCGTGTCCCATAGTCCCAAGAGCGAGTTCGTCAGATGCCTGCTCAGGTTCGATTTCCTTGGGTTTCAGCGCCGGTAGGCCGCTTCAGCCGCCGGCAGGCAACGCGCACGCTCGCGCCTCGTATGGCGCCGGCGGCGGTTCGCATTCCGGACCCGCGCCTCACGCAGCTTCCTCTCAAGTTCGTTGCGCTCGGGCCGCAGATTTTCGTCCATGAAGGCGCGCGCCAGGCACTCGAGCGCCGTTTCGAGATGGCGTTCAGCGGCCCCGTTCAGCTCGCGGTGACGGACAACCGCCACCGCATGGTGACCCACACGCTGTCCAAGGGGCGCTTGCGGGTGCGCATTCACATGATGTTCCTCGGCGCCCCGGAGCGCGTCGTGGAAGCGCTGGTTCGGTACGTGGTGCGCGAGGACCGCCAAGCGTCGCAAATCGTTGGTGAGTTCATCGAGACCAACAACCACCGCATCCGCGCTTGGCGCCCGGTGACGGGCCCGTTGCGCACTCGGGGCAGGGTCCACGACCTGCTCGCGATCCAGAACGAGCTGAACGAGCGCTACTTCGGCGGGACGATGAGTGACGTCCTGATCACCTGGGGCCGCCGCACGCAACCCACCGGCAAGGACCGCACCAGCATCAAGCTCGGGAGCTACAGCGCGATCGAGCGGCTGATCCGCATTCACCCCGTTCTGGATAACGAGTGGGTGCCGCGCTACTTCGTCTCGTACATCGTTTTCCACGAGATGCTGCACCACGTGATCCCCGCGGTGCGCGTGGGCCGACGTGCGATCTTGCACACCCCGGAGTTCAATCGCCGCGAGCGCGAGTTCCGTCACTACGATCGCGCGATCGCCTGGGAAGCCAAGCACTTGAACCGGCTGCTGCGGGCGCGCTGAGCCTGCGGCGCGAGTGTTCGGAGGCAGGCAATTGGGCGGGGCGGGCGGCTGCGAAGCCGCGGGGCGCTAGATTTCGAGCGCCAAGCCGAGCATCCACGTGCTGGTGCCGACCTGCAATTTGTCGCTGGAGCCGAAGCCGCCCAGATCGCTGTAGTACCACTCGCCGAACAGGTACGAGTTGTTGACGCCGATGGAATTGTCCGCCTCCACGGCCGCGCTCGGGTCGAAGAAATCGAGGAGCAGCATGCCGCCGAGAGCGAACTGGTAGCCGTATGAGATCCCGCGGCCGACCACGCCGTCGTCCGTACGAGCCGTCTCGTCGCCGTCGCCGACCCACCACAGGGCGCCACCGACGCCGAGCTTCGCGTAGGGAACAAGGGGAATCAGGGTTTCCCGCGCGACGACGTCCGCGCGCAGCACACCGACGAGGTACGCCGGCATGATCGTGAGCGTCGTTTTCTGTGGGGACACGCCGCTACCGTCCTCGAACGGTGAGTTGGCGCTCGACTTCGTCATGCCCCAGCCCAGGCCCGGTCCCAAGGTCCCGAGATAGGGGATCCTGAGCATCTGCCAGTCGACTTCGACGCCCAACAGGAAGCGATCGCCGTTGCCGAACATGTCCTCGTACGGCGTTGCGCCATTGTCGAACTCGTCGTCCACGTTCGGCACGTAGCGTCCGAAGCGGATCTCGACCGCAGCGCTCTGGTCGGACTCCTGCAGCTTGCGATCCTCTAGTCCCCCGTACGCGCCGAACTCATCGACGCCTTGGGCGGCAGCGGGGAGGGTGACGAGAGCCGCGGCGAGCGTGAGGCCCGACGCTGTAGCGAAACCCATGCGGCTCAACGCGCGCGCCTCCGGCGGACCATCCACATGACGAGCGCTCCTAACATGAAAACCAGGGCGCCGGACTGCGGGTTCTGGCCAATCGCGCAAAAGCCGCCACCCGCGTCGCCGCCTGCGTTGCGGTACGCCTCGAAGAAGTCGGTGACCGGCTTGGGCGAGCCGCACTCGATTTCCGAGAGCGGGCCGATGTTACCTAGTTTGTCGACCGTAGCGACCGCGACCGCGTAAAGCTGGAAGTTTTCCAGTCTGTCCGTCTCGCCCTCGGTGGCATTGGCGGTCGCCGAGCCACAGCGGTATCGGTTAGGCGGGTTGGGCTGCACGAGAGCCGGCGACGGGCACGATAGGTTGAGATCCGGGACCTCGCGCTGGTCGTCCTCGCCGCCCTCGCCGCCCGTATCGGTTCCGCCGTCACCGCCCGTGCCTTCTACTCCTCCCGTGCCGCCGGTGCCCGCGCTGCCATCCCCCAATTGCAGCGGGTTGAGCGCGAGGGCGCTGGCCTCCACGGCCGCGTCCGTAGCAGCGTCGCTGCCCGCGTCGTCCCCGAACCCTCCACTTGTACCGCCGTTGCCACTGCCGCCGCTCGTTCCCCCCGCGCCGGTGCTGGCGTCGTCGGTGCCTGCGTCGCCACCGTCCACGCGCTCACAGAAGAGTTGATAGGACTGGCGGTCCTGCGCTTTGGATGTGCCCCACTTGACGATGAGACGGTTCTCTCCCGCGCCGGCTGACACGTTCTCCGGCGCCCGTGGCCGTTCCACGTCGACCACGGTCTCCCAAGGAGCCGCCTGCGCGATCACTTGCTCGCCTTCGACCATCATGACGTAGAACGTCAGGCTGTCTTGTCCGCCGCTACCGATCCCGGCTTGGCAAACACTGACGTCCGCGTTTTCGACGCGACGGAGGTCGGGATCCAGGTAGCCCGCGACGATATTTCGCGGCGACAAGCTGATGTTCCAGACGAGATCGTCTGGTCGCGCGGAGTAGACGGCCCAGCACTCGCCGCTGATGTTTCGCTCGTCGGGGTTGGAGCAAGCGGCGCCACGGCTGGCCCACACCTCGAGGCGTGAGTCCGGTAGAGAGCTGAGGGTGACCTGGAGCTCGAGGCGGTTATCGTCCAAACAGTCCTGATAGCTGATGGCGTACGGCAACTCCTTCCTCAATGGCTTTCTGGAGCGATCCAGCGATTGAGTGTTGAACGAAATCGTCAGGCCGCCGCCGAGCTGCGCGTCAGCGCTCCGAGAGCCGAACACGAGAACCGCGGCCAAGGCGGCCGCCAAGAGCAGTCGCAAAGCAGGAACAAAGGACATCGAGCGCTCTTTGAGCATAGCCCGTGCCATGCTGCAAAGCCGGAGTTGCGGCTCGACGCGCGGCGCCGCGATGGTCGCGGCAGCGCCAAGCTGGCCGCAGGCTCCGTTCAAGGTGCCAAAGTGGCAAACCCCCTGTTACGTTTCGCCTTCTCGTGACGTTGCCGCCTCAGGAAGGGTTCTCATTCGGCGGCTTCGAAGCCGTCGCTCGCAGCTCGCGTGGAGCGGGTGCGGCGGTGTACACCGCACGCGCGACGGAGCTAGCGGGCCCTCCGAGTCTGCGAGCGCGGCTGGTGGTGTTGCCGGGATTCACAGGGCACCAGGATCCGGAAGCGGTGCTCGGGAGGGCCAGTCGCTACGCGACGGGCATCGGCGAGTTTGCGCCGGTTTTGGTAGCCGGGCGGATGCCGCGGGCCGGCGCGCTGGCGCCCAGCGTGGAGAGCGCGCCCTACTCGAGCCGTGAGCTGTGGGTCGTCGCGTTTCGAGCGCTCAGCGCGGAGACGGTGGATGACGCACTGAGTAGAGGCGCGCGGATGAGCCCCGCGCTCGTCGCGACGCTGGTCGAGCGCATCGGTTCGGCGTTGGGCGCGATCCACGACCAGGGTGTCGTGCACGGCCACCTGCGTGCGGACCTGATCGCGGCCTCGGGCAGCGGCAGCGCCGTCGTCGAGGGGTTCGGCTTGGGGCAGCTCGGGGTGAGCGTGAGCCCCCACTATGCGCGTGACATCTTGCCGGCGGAGTATCGTGCGCCGGAGCTGCGTGGCGCCTCGCCGGCGCGTTCGACGCCCTGGTCGGACGTGTACGCGTTCGGCGTGCTGACGTGGGAAATGCTCGCCGCGCGCCGCGCCCGCGCGGAGCAACGCCTGGACGTCGCCGCGATCCCCGGAGCACACGCCGCGCGTTTGCGGCGGTTGCTCGACGCTGCCGTCGCAGATTCGAGCGCGGGTCGGCCTTCGGACGTGCGCGCCTGGGCCCACGAAGTCGCCGCGCTCGTCACTGCCTCTGCCGTTGACGAAGCCGTGTCGCGTCAGGCGCAAGCTGCGGTGCCCGTGTCTGTCTCCGCGCCGCCCGCACCCGAAGTGCCGCCCGTCGCGGCTGACCCCGCGCTGCCGCCGTCCCCGGCGCCGGTGCCTTTTGCTGGGCCGTCAGCGGAGCGGCCGCCTGCACCCGTCCGCTCCGGATCCACGGGTCTGTGGGTGGTGCTGTGTATCGTGCTCGGCGCGTTGCTCATGTGCGGCGGAGCCGGAGGCTTGTTCGCTTACCGCGTGGCGAGCAACAAGCGTTTGGTGTTCCCGGCTACCAGCTCGAGCGCTCCCGTCGCCATGTCGCCGAGTGCGCCCTCCGCGACGGGTCTGCCGCCGCCCGTGGTTCCCCCGCCTCCGGAAACGGAGACGGAGCCGACGGAGCCGCCGTTCGACTCGGAGACACCGAGCGACGCGGGTTCGGAGAGTGAGTCCGAGGCCGAGGCGCTTCCCAGCCGCCCGCCAGCGGCGAAAGGCGCGCTGCGGGTGCAAGCCGAGGACGCGCTGTCGCCGCTGCCGCTGGACGCGACGGTGCCGGTGATCGGCCGCCGCGAGGCGCCCGTGACGTGGGTGGTGTTCGGCGACCTGGAGTGTCCGTACACGCGCCGGCTCGTACGTAACCTGCTGCGCCTGCAGCGACAGATGCCGGCCGAGCTGCGTCTCGCCTGGCGTCATCGGCCGCTCTCGGAGCATGAGCACGCGCGTGTAGCGGCCGATTTCGCCGCGACGCTGCAGCAGGGTGCCGGCGACGACGCGTTTTGGCGTTTTCTCGGGCAAGTCGCGGCAGCACACCGGCCGCCCGCGGTTCCCGAGCTCAAGGCGTGGCTCGAACAGGCGGGCATCGAGGGCGCGCAGTGGCAGAAGTGGCTCTCGAGTCCGGCTGCGTCCGAACACGTGGCGCGCGACCTGCGACTCGCGGGTCAGTTCAACGTGCGTAGCACACCGACGTCGTTCGTGAACGGGCTCCGCGTCGAAGGCAGCAAGCCGTACGCGGAGCTCCGCCAGATCATCGAACGCGAGCGGCGCGCCGCTGTGGCCACGCTCGCTTCGGGCACGGAGCCGAACAAGCTGTACCTGATTCGCACCAAGAAGAACCTGATCAATCTCGGGCCCGACGTGGTGCTCCGGGCGTGTCCGAAAATCGGCAAATCGCCGGCGCGCGGCGCCAAAGACGCGCTGGTGACGATCGTCGAGTTTGCGGACTTCGAGTGCGAGTATTGCAAGCGTGCGCAGCCGACGCTCCGTGCGCTCCTCGCTCGCTACCCGCAGACCCTGCGGCTGGTTTGGAAGAATTTCCCCCTCGAGCAGCACCCCCGCGCGAAACCCGCCGCGGCGCTGGCCATGGAAGTGTACGAGCAGCGCGGAGAGCGTCAGTTCTGGCAGGTGCACGACGTGCTCTTCCAGGCGGCGCCGGATCTGTCGGAACCGGCGTTGCTGGACATCGCCCGCGCCGCGGCCCTGAGCGCCGAGGACGCAGAAAAGACGTTGCGGCGCGCCGAGCAGGCGAGCGCGGTGCTCCGTGACGTGGCGCTCGGCGAAAAGCTCGCCGTCAGCGGTACCCCGACGTTCTTCGTCAACGGCCGGCGCATCGCGGGTGCGCGGCCGCAGCGCGAGTTTCGTGCGCTGATCGACGAGGAGCTGAAGGTCGCGGAGCGGCTGATCAAGAGCGGCACGGCGCGCGACGCCGTGTACCGCACGCTGTGCGGCAATCCGTGACGCTACAGCACTACAGACGAACGTCCACGTGCGTCCGCCGCCGTAGACTGTCGAGCCACTGGCGGCGCGCTTTGTTCATTTTTTCCATGTACACACGCTCCGCCAGCTCCGGGCGAGCTTCCTCGTAACTCGGCAGCTGCGAGGCATCGCGCTCGACGATTTTGATGATCACGAAGCGGTCTTCGAGCCGGACCGGGCCACCGACCTCGCCGACTGCCAGCGACAACGCGGCGCGATCCACGATCGCCGGCAGCTGTCCCGATTTCATCCAGCCCAGCGTGCCGCCGGCGTCGCGAGTGCGGGCGTCGTTCGAATGCTGGCGCGCGAGCTCCGCGAAATCCGCGCCCTGCGCGGCTTGATGCAGGATGCTCTCGGCGAGGCTGCGCTGCCGGGCGAGCTCGTCGCTCGAGGCTCCGCTCGGCGCGGGGATGGTGATCCATGCCGGGCGAAAGCGCTGCTTCTTGCGCTCTTCGAGCAGGATGCGCCGGTACGCGGCGCGTGTGTCCTCGTCGGTGACGCGGATGCGACCTTGCAGACGGAGATTCAGCAGCTTGGCTTCCATGACCTGGCGGCGGAGCTCGCTCCGGTACTGGCGTTCGGTGAGTCCCGCGCGTGTGGCCTCCTCGACGACCTGTTCGACGCTGAGCTTGTTCTGGGCGGCGATGCGCGCCAGCGCGTCGTCGATTTCGCGCGCAGTCACGACCACCTTCGAGCGGCTCGCGGCGCGCAGCTCGAGCTCCTCGTCGATCATGCTCTCCAGCATCAATTTGTACACTTGCGAGATCGCGGCGGCGCGCTGGGCACCCACCGGCACTTCCTGGTGCACGCGGAGCAACATGGGCCGCGCCCGTTCGCGCAGATCCGTGAACAGGATGGCCTTCTCGCCGACGACGGCGACCACGCGTTCGACGAGCGCGGCCTCCGCAGTGGCTGGCAGAGTCGTGGCCACTGCGCACGATCCGAGGGTGATCCAGAGGCCCAGTGCGCGGGCTTCGAGGGAGCGAGACTTACGCCAAATGGCCATGCCAACGCGGCTTTTAGCATAGCCGCCTTGGAATGCCCCGCTCGCGCGCACCCGGCGCGCGAATTTCAGGGCGCAGCCGGGCCGGCGGGGCTCGTCGCGTAGTAGTCACGCGGCCAGTGCCGGTAATAAGTGGCGCGAATCACGGGTGAACCGTCGTCGGCATCGACCTCGTCGGCGCCGACACCGACGATCCGCAAGAGCGAGCCGGCCGCGACGCTCTTTTTGCCGATGTCGTCTTCGCTCTCCAGGCGCACGTGGGCGTGCACGACCGAGTGCTCTCGCTCGCCGACCGTGACTCGGCATGAGTCTTCGTCGGCTGTCTCACACAGGTTTCGCGGCTCCAAACGCCGTACGCTGAGCGTGACGTAGCTCGCGCCGCCCCTGCCTGCGCGGCGCGCCCTGACCACCCCGAACGCGCTGATGCGCTTGCCCTGGATGCCCTCGGGCGAGCCTTTCAGCGCGAGGGCGTCGTAGCTTTGCGCGCCGCGCGCCGCATCCGTTTCGTCGCCGAGCGGCGCGTAGCGTGCGCTGTGCCCGTACCGCCCGGGCGAATGACACGCACAGAGCAGCACTGCCAAACCGAGCCAGTGCCAGACATCGCGCCGCTGCATGCTGCTCCGATATCACGCGGCTGCGCGCGGCGTCACGCGTTCGTCTTTGATCGAAGGTGTTGCGCGGCGCGCGCGGGTGAACGCGCGGAAAGCCAGCTCGGCGAATAGCAGCGCCAGCAGCAACAGTGCCAGCTCGGACGATGCATCGATCGCGCCGCCTGCGCCGCCTGCCTGGCGTTCCAGCTGATTTGCAGGTGGCATGTTCGGTCGCGCGTGCAGCTCGTCCGCGTCGAGGACGACGACGCGCTCTTGCTGCTCGCCGTTGACTTCGAGCTGGTAGCGACCGCGCAGCGCGGGCACGTATTGCACGTCGCGCTGGCCGTCTCCGTCGCGCGTCAGTGTGGAGAGCTCCGCCGACTTCGCGGGACCTTCGGGTCCGACGATTTCCAGCCGGGTTTGTTCGGGAAACTGCCAGGCCATGCCGGCCGGAGTGCGGCGCGGCCCGGTGTGCCTGCGGATCTCCTCGAGCGTGTGATCGAGCAAGGCGAGAAAGGCGCTCCTCAGCGCGAAATCACTGTGCCGAACGGACGAAGGCAGGGAAGCGCTGAGTGCGAGCCCACGCCCGATCGCGCTCTGCACGAGGAACGCTTCTCCGTCGCTCCAGCGCGCGAGCACCTGACTACCGGCCTGCTCCGGAATTTCCAGGCGAGCGCGCGCCTTGTTACGCAAATCGACGAGACTCTCCGATTCCGCGCCGAGCCAGCTGGCGTTCGTCACCTGCACGCGCGTGGCGTCGGTGGGCTCCCAGCGCACGGCGCCCCGAGTGAACGGCTCGAGCGTCGAGCCGAGTTGCGCCGTGGCCGCTCTTGGACCCAAAAACGCGAGCGCCACGCCGCCGCGCTCGAGCCAGGCCCGAAGGGCGCTGCGCGTCTCCGGTGTGAGACCCGGCGGGTCGTCCAGGATCAGCCCCGCGAGGCTTTTGAGGTCTTTGGCTTCGTCGGGCACGAGCGAGAGCGGGCGCACGACGGCTTCGTTGCCGAGCGCCGACAGCGCTTGCTCCAGGATCGTGGGCCCGCCGGTGCTCACGGCTCCCGCTTCCCGGTCGGTCACGACGCCCACGAGCAAAGCGCTCGCCTCGGGCGCGACCGGCGCGGTGTCGTCGTGTTCGAGCGCGTCTTCTCCCGTGAGTCGCGCGTCCAAGCGTGCACCGGACGCCGAGAGCTCGATGGTGACGCTCTGCTTGCCCGCGCGCTGCGTGAGCGGAGCGCTGCCCTGCACGCCACTGGTCGCGCGGCGGGCGCCGCCGTCCGCGTCCGTCACGCTGCCCGCGCTGGCTTCATCGGCCACGATTTCGAGCTTGCGCCCGCGGGCTGCGTCCGCGCTCGTGCAACTGACGTTCACGCTCGCGCGCCGTCCGCGCACTTCAGCGGAGGCGATGCCGCAGCTCTCGCTCGCGTCACTCAAGGCTGGTAACGGCGCCCAGATGCCTTCGAGTCGGCTCGCTGCGGGATCGGCGAAGTCGCTCAGTACGGCCACGCGCTTGTCGGTGTGGGAGAGCGGCTTCAACGTGGCCCTTGCCATCGTGACGGCGGTCGACAAATCAGTCGCGCGGTCGCTCGGTCCGAGCTCGTCCAGAACAGCGCGCGCGGCGGACAGGTCCGTCGTGGCCGCGAGCGCCAGGCGCGCCGGTTTACCGCCCAGAACGATGGCCACCGCGTCGCCCTCCCGCGCGGATCTGAGGAGCTCTTCGGCGCCTTCTTTGGCCCGCTGCCAGCGTGACGCGCCGCCTAAAAGCTCTCCGCGCATGCTGTGCGAGTCGTCGAGCACGAGAGTCATCGCGACGGACGCGCCGCCCTTCCGTGCCAGTGAGAGCCGCGAGCACTGGACGAGCGGTGTCGCTCCCAGCGCCGCGAGCGCGAGGATGATCAGCGCGCGGAGCCCGAGTAGCGCGCGGTCCTCCAGGCGGCTCCGCTGGCGTGCTGCGGTTTGCCTGCTGGGCACGAGCGCGGCGGGCGGAAATTCCTGCTCCTCGGCGCGCCCGCGCCGCAGCAGGTGCGCGGCGACGGGCACGGCGATCAAGAGACCCACGGCCAGCGCTGCCAGGACGACGAAGCTCATACCGCGACGCCTTCCGCTGCCAGCAAGATCTCACGCACGACGACCACGGCGTCGGACGTCGTGGTCGCACGGACCAGCCGGCCGCCGCGTTGCAAGAGGCGCTCCTGCCAGGTGGTCGCGATGCCTTCGAGCGCTTCGAGATAGCCCGCGCGCGCGGCCCCGCCGTCCGTCTCCACGAGCTGTGCGCCTTCACTCGAGCGCAGGCGGAGCGTGCCCTCGAACGGAAACTCTGCCTCTACCGGATCGAGCACCCGCACGGCGATGACCACGCGGTCGCGGCTGGCGAGCGCTGCAAAGCGTTCGAGCGTCGTCTCGGGGAGATCCACGAGGTCGCTGAAAAACACGATCACCGCGCCTCGCCCGGCGCGGCGCGCGATCGGAGCGAGCGCGCGCTCGATGCTGGCGTTGTCCACGCGCAGATCGCCGCCAGGTCGTGCGCTCTCGAGCGCTGCGACCACGCGTTCGAAGGCCTGCCGGGCGCCCATCGCGGGCAGGCTGCGCACTTCGTCGCCTCCGATCCAATCGAGCGCCACCGGGTCACCTCCGGCCACGGCGATGCGCGTCAGTGCAGCGGCGAGGACCGCGGCGAAGGCCAGCTTTGCGGCGGGCGCCTGCGGGCTGCGATACGCCATCGACGCGCTCCCATCGAGTACGAGCCGGAGCGCGCGATCGGTCTCGGTCTCGAATTCGCGCACGAGCAGCCTCCCGTGGCGCATCAGCGCGTGGCGGTCGAGCCAGCGCAGATCGTCGCCGGGCACGTAGGCGCGATGCCCGCCGAACTCCACGCCGGCGCCGCGCCGCGGGCTTCTGTGGCTCCCGGCATAGATTCCGTCAGCGACGGTTTTTGCCCGCAGCTCGAGCGGAGCTAATTTGCCCCAGTCGAGGGCGCCGCGAATCTCGCTCACGCGCCCGATATTGGATCAAATAGCGGCGCCGCGCTTCACGGAAGAAGGCGCTCGCCCGTGTTCGAGGGCACTCCGCCGTGCTCGCCGCCCCAAAGCAGGAACTCCGAGCCCATCCAGACGGCCACCGGGTAACGCCGGGCGTGTGCCAACTCCCACGCCGGCACGCTGGTCCAGGTGTTCGTGGTGGAGTTGTAGATGGCGCCGTCTCGCCGCGTGGACGCGTCGCTACGCGGAAAGAAGGGGTCGAACCCGCCGAGCATGAGCAGTTTTCCGGCCGCGATGCGCGCTACCCAGCCGTGCTCGCGGGTCACGATAAAGCGCGTTGAGGGCGCGTCGGTGGTCGCCGTGCTGGTCCAGGTCGGTGCAGGCGTAGCCGACGGATCGTAGCGGAAGCCGGTCGTGAGGCCCGAGTTGAACGAGCGTCCGCCCCAGACCACGAAGTTCGTGCCGTCGAACCCGCCGAACGCCCCATCCCGGCGGGTGAGGGTCGGGGTCGTCGGCGCGCTCCAGTTGCTGGTCGCCGCGCTGTACACGCGAAAATCGCTGCTCGAAACTCCCGACTCCAGCCCGCCCATCGCGAACAGGTGCGTGCCAGACCAACCCGTCGCTGGATAAAGCGAGGGGTCCGGCTCGTTCGCGCCGGGGACCACGCTCCAGGCGTCGCTTACCGGGTCATAAAGGTACGCATGATCCTCAGGGTCACCGTCGCTGTCGAAGCCGCCCCAAATGAGCACCCGCGTGCCCGTCCATATGCCCAGGGCGGCACGACGCGGCGAGGGAGCGCCGGCAGTTTTCATCTTCGTCCAGGTGCCTGCCACCGGGTCGTAGATGGACCCGGTATTGTAATCCTGGTTGCCCTCGCGATCGCCGCCGCCCCACACGACGATGCTGCTACCCGTCCATACGGCCGTGGCCAGCACGCGGGGAGACGGCGTGTTCAAGGTCACGGGGACCGTTGACCAGGCGGCCGTGCCGCTCTGCGCGGGATCGTAGAACGCGCCGGTATTCAGCTCCACGGTGGACGAGCTCGCGCCGCCCCAGATGAACACCGCGCTGCCGGTCCAGGCGAACGCGGCGCGGCTGCGCGCCACGAATCCCGGGAGCGGCAGGGGCGTGGGCAGCCATTTCGGTCCGCACGCGCGGCTTTGACAGGTGCGGCCGGCAGTGCACGCATTGTTGCATCCACCGCAGTGAGTCGGATCGGTATCGATGTTGACGCACTGGCCATTGCAGAGCACGTTGGGGAGCTCGCAAGTGGGCGTGACGCACTGGTTGCCGCTGCACACTTTGCCGCCCAAGCAATCCTCGTTGCCGCAGCACTCGTAACAGCCCTGGCCGCCGCAGCACTTGTTGCCGGTGGGGCATGGCGCCGAGGACGTGCAGGTGCCGCCCGCGCTGCAAGTCTCCACGGTGCAAGCGTTGCCGTCCGAACACTGTGAGCCGTTGCAGCACTCGCGGCAGGCGCTGCCGCAGTCGTTCGGCGTGCTGGGAGCGCAGCCGCACGTCGAGCTCGAGCAGAGCGCGCCGGTCTTGCAGGCGTTCAGACAGCTGCCGCAATGCGCCGCGTCGCTGCGCAAGTCCGTTTCGCAGCCGTCGCCCGGCAGACCGTTGCAATTATCGAA
>DATDJP010000082.1:0-8572 GCA_036520475.1 Polyangiaceae bacterium
CCGCGAGCACGGACGGGGGGTGGGCACGCGCGCTATTTCAGCTCAGCAGAGCTCTTGCCGAGCAGCCGGCGCGCGATGATGAGCAGCTGGATTTGCTGCGTGCCCTCGAAGATGTCGAGGATCTTCGAATCGCGCGCCCACTTCTCGAGCAGCTCGCCCTCGCTGTAGCCCATGGCGCCGCAGAGCTCGACACAGCGCAAGGTGACCGAGTTTGCGGTGCGTCCGGCCTTGGCTTTCGCCATCGACGCTTCGACGGAGTTCGGCTGGCCGTTGTCGGCCATCCAGGCGGCGCGAATCGTGAGCAGTCGCGCCGCCTCGAGGTCGGCTTCCATGCGGTAGAGCTCCGCTTCGACGGAGCTCGTGTTCCAGATGCTGCGATCGTACGCGGCCCTGAAGCCTTCCTTCTTCAAGAGCTCGCGCGCCCTTTCGAGCGCTGCGCGCGCCACGCCGATGCCCATGGCGGCCACGACGGGGCGCGTGTTGTCGAAGGTCTGCATCACGCCGCCGAAGCCCTGCTTCGTGTCGATCTCGGGGTTGCCGAGCAGGTTCTCTTTCGGCACCCGGCAATCGCTGAACAGGATCGTGGCGGTGTCCGAGGCCTTGATGCCGAGCTTGTGCTCGAGGCGCGCGACCTCCATGCCTGGCGTGCCCTTTTCGACCACGAAGCTCTTGATGGCAGCGCGTCCGGCTCCCGGATCCAGGCTCGCCCACACCACGACGCAGTCGCAGCGCTCGCCGGCGGTGACGAAGATCTTTTCGCCGTTGATGACGTAGTGATCGCCGTCCTTGCGTGCCGTCGTGCGGATCGAGGCGGAGTCGCTGCCCGCCTCCGGCTCGGTGATGGCCATCGAGGCCCACTTGCCCTTGAAGCGCGCGAGCTGCTCTTCGTTGGCAACGGCGGCGATGGCCGCGTTGCCCAGGCCCTGCCGCGGAATCGTGAGCGCGAGGCCGACGTCACCCCAGCACAGCTCGAGCAGGCCCAGCACGGTCGACATGTTCGTGCCGTTGCGCACGCCGCCGTCGCGCTTCTTCTCCTGACGGAGCTTGCCGGCGCCGGCGTTCATGTTCGCGTCGCCTTCGGCCATGCCGTCCATTGCGGCGGCCAGCATGTCGAGCTCCTTCGGATACTCGTGCTCTGCCAGGTCGTACTTGCGCGAGATGGGCCGGAAGACGCTTTCGCCGACCTGGTGGGCCTGATCGACGAACGCACTCAGCTTTCGGGGAATTTCGAGGTACATGCTCTATCCTTTATTTCGCTAAAGTCGTCGTGCGTCGCTCAGACGAGCAGGCCGTTCTCCAAGAGGGAGATGGCGCGCAGATCGCGGTACCAGCGCTCGACGGGGTGCTCCTTGGTGAAGCCGTGGCCACCGAGCAGCTGCACGCCGTCCGTGCCGATCTTCATGCCCTTCTCGCTGCACAGCACGCGCGCGAGGTACGCCTCACGCTGGAATGACAGCCCTTGTTCCGCGCGGCTCGCGGCGCGCCACGTCAAAAGACGCATGCCCGCGAGCTCGGTGGCGATGTCGGCGATCATGAACGCCACTGCCTGGCGATTGCTGATCGGCTCGCCGAACGCCTTGCGGTCGTTGCAGTATGGAATCACGTAGTCGAGGATCGCCTGGCAGGTGCCGACGGCGAGGGCGCACGCGCCGATCGAGCAGCGGCTCAGAACTTCTTCGTAGTCCACCGCGCCCGGCGCGCCGCCGAGCAGTGCGTCGTGCGCCAGCCGCACTTCTTCGAATTTGACGCTGCCCAAGGTCGAGGCGCGTACGCCCATGCTCGGCTCCGCTCGGACGGTCACGCCCGGAGCGTTGGCCTCGACGATGAACAGCTGCGGCCCTTTGCCGAGCAGATCGGCGGCCACGAGGAAGAACTCGGCGCTCTCGGCGAGCGGCACGGCCGTCTTCTCTCCGCTCAGCGCGAACCCGCTTCCGTCCTGGCGAGCGCGCGTGCGCAGCTCGCGGGGCTCGAACGCAGGCCGTGCTTCGGTGATGGCGAGCGCGGCGACCGGCGGATTCTCGCCCGCGAACGGCTGCAGGTAGCGGGACTGCTGCTCGGCCGACCCCCAGCGTGCGAGCGCGTTCGCGACGCCGATCGGGGCGAGCGCAGCCAGCGCGAGGCCCATGTCGCCCCACGCGAGATCCTCGGCAACCAGAGCTTGCGTCACGGTCGAGCTCTCTGCCGCAGCGCCACCGAGCGACTCGGGAACCGCGAACTGCGCGAGCCCGAGCTCCGCGAACTGAGCCGCGAAACCCTCCGGGGCTGTGCACGCGTCGTTCGCTTTGGGCGCCGCGTCGCGCATCAGCTCTTTGGCAAAGCGTTGCGCCATCTCACGAATCGACTGCTGCTCGTCGCTGATGTTGAGATCGAACAGGTCTTTCTTCTTCTCCGGCGCGGGTAGCCTCTCCGCGTTGTCGCGCTTCTCGATCGCCTTGAACTGGCGCACGAGCGCGGTCGCGGCGCGAAAGCCATTGCGCGAAGCGTGAAACACGACCTTGGTCGCCGGCTGGTACAAGCCGTACTTGTGCAGTAGCTCGCTGCCGGCGATGGTGTTCAGTGCCGCAAGGGCGTGACCGATTGGACTTTTGCTCATGGCCTGTCTCTCTTTAGTTGTATTTTCGGTCGCTGATTCTCGAGCGTCCGGGGCCCGGGCCCCAAACCAGGGAGTACGGTCCCGCGGAATTTATTTCAGCGGGGCGAGGGGCAGCGGCCCTCGCTGCACGAACAGCGCTGTTCGGCTGGACCGAAACAGCTCCTGCATTTGACGTTCACTCGCCTGTGAGTCGGACATTTCGCCTCCGACGACACTTGGCCAGACCGGGCGCACGACGATGTTCGCGAGCACGGACGAAATCACGTTCAGCACGTAGGCTTCTGGATCCACGTCGCCGTGGATGATGCCGGCGTCCTTGCCCTGGCGGATGTATTGCCCGACCAGCAGGATCCAGGGGCGCAAGTTGTCGCCCATGAGCCGGCGCATGCCGTCGGGGTTGTCGAGCACCTCGCGTACGATCAAGCGCGCGCGGTCCGGATCACCCTCGAAGAACTCGACGAGCTCGCGCGTCAGCGCGTCGAAGCGACCGCGCCCGCTGGTCACCGCTTCCAGCATCTGCGGGAGGCGCGCGCGGAAGTGAGAAAAGACGTGATCCAGGACGGCGCGCTTGAGCGCGTCCTTGGACGGGAAGTGATAGAGCAGTGTTTGCTTCGTGACGCCGACCTTGTCGGCGATGGCTTGAAGCGACGTGCCTTCGTAGCCGAGGGACGCAAACAGATGCGTGGCAGCGGCGCGAATCTGTTCGGCGTTGTCCACGAGCACTGTCTACCAAATGGTAGCCAGTCGCGCAACGCTTTCGGGACGGGTTGGTCCGCGGGCCGGGTTTGTTTATCGATATTTCAGGCAAATATATGCCAATTGGCGATGGGCACTTGAGTGTGCCTTTACCGCATGGTAGCGGTTCGTGTACCACTTGGTAAGGGAAGGCAATGCAGGTATCCACTCGCCATGTTCTTCAACACGGGCCGGTCATTGCGGCCCTCGGGCGCACCGCGGCTCTGGCTCTCAAACAGCGGGTGCAAGGAGTAACGCCGTCCGGCGGCCCGGTACCGGGACCCGAGATTCACAGGTCGCGGGACCCGCTGCCGCGTGATCTGGTGAGCGACTACGTGCGCTACATGGGCGGCGACCCGCGTGCCTACCGCGGCGCGTTGCCGCCACACCTGTTTCCCGCGTGGTGCATGCCCGCCTTTGCGCGCACGCTGGAGGGTCTGCCGTATCCGCTCTTGCGAGTCGTGAACGGCGGCTGCAAAGTCGTGGTTCAGGGTCGTCTCCCGGACAATGAACCGCTCGAAGTCCGCGCGCACCTGCAGAAGATAGACGACGACGGGCGGCGCGCCGTGCTCGAGCAGCACGTCACGACCGGCACGAAGAGCTCGCCCGAGGCGCTCGTCATCGACTTCTATTCGATCGTTCCGCTGAGCAAGTCGGGCAATGGCGGGAGCAAGAAGAGCGCTCCGGAAGCCAAGAAAGAGAAGGCGCGCGTGCCCGAAGGCGCGCGCGAGATCCAGCGCACTCGGCTGCGTCGTGACGCGGGGCTCGCGTTCGCCAAGCTGACGGGCGACTTCAACCCGATCCACTGGGTCGCGCCCTATGCGCGCGCTTCCGGTTTCAAGAACGTCATCCTGCACGGCTTCGGTTCGCTCGGGCTGTGCTGGGAAGCATTGAACAAGAACCTGTTCGGCGGTGACGTTGACGCCATCTCGAGCTTCGACGCTCGGCTCTCGCGGCCGCTCGTGTTGCCGCACGAGGTCGGCGTGTACGTGCTCGGCAAAGACGTGTTCGTGGGGGATGCCCCGGGCGGGCCCGCCTATCTGGTCGGATCTTTCACAGCCAAAGGTGAACCATGAGTGACATGTTGGTCTCGCTCGGACAGAACAAGATCGCGTCGAACCTGATCTCGCGCGCCAAGCTGCCCATTCCGCTTCCGCAACTGCTCGCTCGCGTGCGCGGCCCGCTTCCCGAGCGCCCGCTCGAGGGCAAGGCCGTGCTCGTGGCCGGCAAGGGTGCGCTCGGCGAAGAAATCGCGCGCACGATCACGCGTGCCGGCGCCGAGCCGTGGCTGAAGAACGAGGCCTTGCTACCGGCGTTCAAAGGGGCGAGCGAGGCCTACGCGCGTCCCGTCAAGCTGCTGAACGGCGAGCTCACGGGCAGCGAGCGCGTGCACGCCATCGTGCTCGATGCGACCGGCCTGAAGAGCAGTTCGGACTTGAAGCAGCTCTGGGAGCTGTATCAGCCTTGGCTGCGCGCGCTCGGGCGGAGTGGCCGCTCGGTGATTCTGGCGCGCCCGCCGGAGAGCGCAGAGGCGCCTGCCGAAGCCGCGGCGCGTTCGGCGCTCGAAGGTTTCAATCGCAGCCTCGCCAAGGAGATCGGGCGTAAAGGGGCGACCGCCAACGTGCTCTACGTGGAAGAGGGCGCTGAAGCGCGTCTCGCGGCGCCGCTGCGTTTCTTCCTCTCGCCCGCGAGCGCCTTCGTCACCTCGCAGCCGCTGCGCGTCAGCGCCTCGGCGCGTTGGGACGACGAAGATCCCTGGACGCAGCCCCTCGCGCGCAAGGTGGCGCTCGTCACGGGCGCCGGCCGCGGCATTGGTGAGGCCACGGCGCGAGTGCTCGCCGGGGAAGGCGCCCACGTCGTGTGCGTGGATCGCCCCGACGACGACGCAGCGGTCAGCCTCGTCGCGCGCGAGCTCGCTGGCTCGCCGCTCCTGTGCGACGTATCCGCCGCGGATGCTCCGGAGCGTATCGCGGCCTACGTCAACGAGAAGTTCGGCGGCGTGGACGTCGTCGTACACAACGCGGGCGTCACGCGCGATCGCACGCTCGCGCGCATGTCCGAGCGCGAGTGGGATCAGGCGCTAGGCATCAACCTGACGGCGGTGCTCGCCATCAATCAGCGCTTGCTCGAAGGCGGACTCCGCGATGGCGGGCGCATCGTCAGCCTGTCCTCGATCGCGGGGATCGCCGGCAACGCGGGGCAGACGAACTACAGCGCGTCCAAGGCCGGCCTGATCGGCATGACCGAGAAGCTCGGCCGAGACCTGGCCAAGCGCGGCATCACGGTCAACGCCGTGGCGCCAGGCTTCATCGAAACGCGCATGACGGCCGCGGTGCCGACCGTGGTGCGAGAAGTCGGCCGTCGCCTGGCGGCGCTCGCTCAGGGCGGCTTGCCCGAAGACGTCGCGCGTACGATAGCGTTTCTATCTCAGCCGGGCAGCGCCGGCATCACGGGCCAGGTGCTGCGCGTGTGCGGCGGCGCCTTCCTGGGCAAGTGAAAGACGATATTTAGTTTTCGAGGAAAATCATGGCAAAGAACAACGAATCCAAGCCGACCAAGGGACGTCGTGCTGTCGTGGTCGGTGGCGTGCGCACGCCGTTCGCCAAAGCCTTCACCGACCTGACCGAGCTCGACACGATCGCGCTCGGCTCGCTCGCGGTCGCAGGGCTGCTCAAGCAGCTCGACGTGCCCGCGCGCGAGATCGATTCCATCGTGTGGGGCGGCGTGATTCTGCCGCCGCTCACCGTCAACGTGGGTCGCGAGATCGCGCTCGAGCTCAAGCTGCCGTCCGTGGAAGGCCAAACGGTGACGCGCGCGTGCGCTTCGGGTCTCCAGGCGATCACGCACGCGGCCGCGGCCATCGAGCGCGGCGACGCCGACGTCGTGATCTGCGGAGGTTCCGACTCGACGAGCAACGCGCCGATCGCGTTCCCGCCGAAGCTCGTCCACAAGCTCGGGCCGCTGGTGCTCGGCGGCAAGGGCACGCCCGCGGACTATCTCGGCGCCCTCATGCAGATGATGCCGCTCACGGACGTCTTGCCCAAGGTGCCGAAGGTTGCCGAGCGCAGCACCGGTGAAGTGATGGGCGAGGCCGCGGAGCGCATGGCCAAGCGCAACGAGATCCCGCGCGCAGCCTCCGACGAGTTCGCGGCGCGTTCGCACCAGCGGGCCGCTCGCGCCGTGGCCACGGGCCGTTTCGATCGCGAGATGATCAAGGTGCAGACGCCCAAGGGCTGGATGTACACGGACAACCTCGTGCGCGCCGATAGCAACGTGGAAAAGCTCGGCAAGCTGCGAGCTGCGTTCGCCAAGGACGGGACCATCACGGCCGGCAACGCGAGCCCGCTCACCGACGGCGCTGCCGCCACCCTGCTGATGAGCGAAGAGAAGGCCAAGGCACTGGGGTACACGCCGCTCGCGGCGTTCCGTTCCTGGTCGTACGTGGCCGTCGATCCGTCGGATCAGCTCTTGATTGGCCCGGCCCTGTGCATGCCGGAAGCGCTCGACCGCGCCGGTTTGCAGCTCTCGGACATCGACCTGGTCGACATCCACGAAGCGTTTGCCGCGCAGGTGCTGTCCGTGCTGAAGGCGCTCGCGAGCCCGCATTTCGCGCGCGAGCGACTCGGCAAAGACAAGGCCGTCGGCGAAATCGACGTGGAGAAGCTCAACGTCCACGGCGGCTCGATCGCCATCGGGCACCCGTTCGGAGCGACCGGCGCGCGCATGGTCACCACCATGGCCAACGAGCTGGCGCTGACGGGCAAGAGCACGGCGCTGCTCGGCATTTGCGCGGCGGGTGGTCTCGGCGCCGCGGCCGTGCTCGAGCGCGTGTAACGAGAGCGCACCCAGTTTCCCGCCGCCGGCGCGTGCCTAAGAGTGGGCACGCTGCCGGCGGCGCATTTTCGTGGCGACCGATTCGACGCCTTGATGTTCGGCGTGCGCTGATACAAAACCACCAGGCTTGGCAGAACACGTCGGATCCTTCGCTCGCTTGGGGGCGACCATTCAGCGCTGGGGGCTGCGATTTCTGCTCGACATCCCTTGGATTCGAGGGCAGCTCGCAGCCTCACGCAGCGCAGTGGTCGAAGGCCGCCGCCTCGACCCCGAGCTGGCCGCCATGTTGCGACTCGACGATTTCGACAGCCAAGCGGATCTGCGTCGTTTCTCGCCGCCCGAGGCGCGCCGGCGCGTGGCGGGCAGTGTGCTCATTGCCGACGCACCGGCGCCAACCGGAGTAGCGCATGACGACCGTGAGCTGCCGGGTACGAGCGGTCCGATTGCTGCGAGAGTGTACGTGCCAGAGGGGCTCGAACCCGCTTCACCGGCGATCCTCTACATTCACGGCGGGGGGTTCGTCACCGGTAGCATCGAGACGCACGATGCTGCTTGCCGGCGCTTGGCCCTTGGAGCCCGTGCGCGCGTCGTCTCGATCGAATATCGGCTCGCTCCCGAGCACCCGTTTCCCGCAGCGATCGAAGATGCCTTGAGCGCGTTTCGTTTCGTTGCCGAGCATGCCGAGGAGCTAGGTATCGACCCGGCACGCATCGCAGTTGCTGGCGACAGCGCCGGCGGCAACCTCAGCGCCGTAGTGGCGCTGCATGCGCAAAGCGACGCGCGGCCGCCGGCTTTGCAGGTGCTGATCTATCCGGCGCTCGATGCAACGTGCGGGTACCCTTCGCACGTCACCTTTGCCGAACGCTACTTTCTCACGCGAGCGATGTGCGACTGGTACTACTTGCACTATCTGGGGGATGCCGTCCGTACACATCCGGATGCGTCACCGCTGTGGGTAGACACCGTGTCGCGCGTCCCCGCGCTGGTGTACACGTCGGGCTTCGATCCGTTGCGCGATGAAGGGCGCGCCTACGCCGAACGCCTTCACGAAGCCGGAGTGCGCGTTCAGCACCATGAGTTTCCAGAGCTGCTCCATGGTTTCGTGCTCATGACCGGCGCTTCTCGCGCCGCGCGCTCTGCGGCCGAACGAGTAGCGGAAGACATGGGTCGGGAACTACGCCGTCCGATATCAGTCACTCGGACGCTTTAGGGTCTGTCCCTAAATCGCAGATCTCCCCGTAAACGTGCCCGTGCCCGTGAACGTGCCCGAAGGGAGCCGAAGAGGTGCTGTCCATGGGTTGGGGAATGATAGCGCGGCGAGCATGGTTCGGCGCAGTTGGAGCAGCAGTGGCGGACGATTGAAATTCGCGCCGAGCGAGGTGCGGGGACGGCGGCGCGCGACGATCAGAA